>CAZKHB010000003.1:0-60621 GCA_964552635.1 uncultured Chthoniobacterales bacterium | reverse complement strand
AATCCTGTTAATCCTGTTAATCCTGTTAATCCTGTCCAACCTCTTAGGTCCGGGCGAGGCCGAACTTGCGGAGGCGCTTGCGGATTTGATTCGGCAGGCGCTTGCGCTCACCCCAGAGGAACAGGCCGATGAAGGCCAGGATCGGGAGGATTACGGTCGGTTCGGGGATCGCAGTGATGGCAAACCCATCACCGAACGCGGAGGTCCTATAGTCGAATCCATTGAAGTTGAAGTTGCTGGCGCTGAACGAACCGGTCTCGAAACGCAGTGCATTGCCGATGGTAAAGTTGGTTAGCGAGAGGACAAAACCAGCGGGCGTCAAGGAGGCGAAAGTCAGATTCCCTGTGGCACCTGAACCAAAGTCGATGGTCGAGTTTGCCGACAGCGTGAGGGCGCCGAAGGCTTCGCTGACACCGTCACCGCGAAGGATTGTTCCGCCGGCGAGGGTGACAGCGGCGGCGTCGCGGACGGAGCCGGATACGGCGACTTCCAAGGTCGCGGTGCTGTTGACCGTGACGCTCGTGATGTTGCCGAGGGCATTGGCGGCTCCGAGGCGGAGGGTGCCTGCGCTCACCGTCGCGTTTCCTGCCAACGTGTTTGCAGCGTTGAGAGCCACAACACCACTACCGGTCTTGGTGATCGAGCCGTTGCCGCTGATGCTCCCATTGAAGCTGACTGTTGTGCCACTGCCAGCGAGCAGATTTGCGGCGGAGTTTACTGCAATCGCCCCCGTGTAGAGCACTGCGGAGTCCTCAAGGCTCGAACCCAACGTTGCGGGCGTCGAGTCACTGAACGACATCCTGAAGTTGTCGAGCCCGATACCCTGCGAGCTTGTACCTGTGGTGTCGAAGAGCCACCGGAAGTAGAGCGAGGATCCATTGGCAACAGAAAGACCGCTCAATGTGAAGTTGGCACTGACCACGGTCCCACTCGTGAAGTTGTAAGCGCTCGAACCAGTTGAGAATGCCCCGCTATCGCCTGCCGTTCGAGCCGTCCATGCATTGCCATCTGTTGATGTAAAGAAGGTTACATTCGCCGCAGATGTATTGATGCGGTAACGCTCGTAATCGAAGGCCAAATCCAAGCTCGAGATGGTGGCACCCGAAGTATTCTCATACCGATACATGATTGAGTTCGGGTTGGCATAGCTTCCTGAAGTCATGAAGCCCACCGAACGATCAGTTGTGTCAGAACCGTTGCCCCAGTTATAGAACCCTCCCGCAGTCGGACTGCCACTGCTCGCCGCCTCTGTTGTAGTGGATCTTGTAAGTGTCGTGTAGTTTCCCGAGTTTCCATTACCGGCTGTCGACGCAACCCACCCCGTGGGGACGGATGCCGAGGCACTCGTTCCCATTGAGTTAAAGTTTTGGGAGGCACTCACCGATGTTGCGTTGATCGTGATGTTGTTTGCGATCACTGAAGCTCCAGTCGCGTCGAGCGTGGCTCCACCGCGCAGGCTGACATCTCCACTGCCCAGCGCGTTGTCTGCTGCAACGTTGAGCGTCCCGCCTGCTACGGTGACCGCGCCGCTGTAAGCCGAGCTGTTCCCGGAAAGCGTGTTCGTTCCGGCTGTGACACTCATTGCGCCACTGCCGGTGAGGTTGGCGGAGATCGTTGATCCGCTGAGGGTGTAGTTGGCTCCGGAGAATGTGCCGTTGCCGATGGAGGCCCCGCCGGAGATCACGACGGCCCCTACCCCTTCGCTGTAGCCTCCGAGGTCGATCGATCCGCCAGAAACGGTGACGGCTGAGGAGTTGGCGATTTGGTCGGATGCGCCGAGTCGGACCGTTCCTCCAGAGACCGAGAGGTTTCCGGCCACGGCGTTCGTGCCAGCTGTCTTGGCCAGAGTCAAATCGCCGCCCGTGAGGGAGGTCGTTCCTGTATAGGTATTCGCGGCAGTTCCGTTCAGCGTCACCGAGCCACTCTCAACCGTGAGGTTGCCGCTCGAAAGTGCTCCCGAGAAGTAAGTCGCCCCTGCTCCACCGACGGTGAGAATGGACGAACCCATGGAAACCGTGCCCGTGAAACCGAGCGTTCCGGAATCCGAGTTGATGCGGGAGGCACCGGACATCGTGACAGCGCCCGCAAAGGTGTTTGTTCCCGAGATGTTCCGAACGGCACCGCCATTCGAAACGCCCGTGCCCACAATGCTAAGCCCCTCAGTTCCCACTGCGATACCGCCCTGGAGCTCAAGGGCGGCACCGGAGGCAACGGTCGTGGATCCGGCTACCGTTCCCAGAGCAGAGGAGTTACGGACGTTAAGAACGCCGTTGCTAACAGTTGTAATTCCCGTGTAATCACTTGCTCCGGACAAGACGAGCGTCCCGGAGCCGTCTTTGGTGAGACCGCCGCCGCCGCTGATGTTGCCGGACATGGTGGTGGATCCGCTGCCTCCGACTGTGAGGAGGAATCCGCCGTTCGTGACATTGCCTCCGAGAGTCAGAGAACCGGCGTCGGTGTTCACCCGCGCTGCAGCACCGAGGAGAATGTCGCCGCCCAGTGTGTTGTCACCCGACGTGCTGCGGATTGCCCCTCCGCTGCTGATTCCTGTGCCGGAGATCGTGAATTCCTCCGAGGCGATGTTGACACCACCCGAAACCTCAAGTCCTGCACCGCTGGAGACGATCGTGCGATTTGCCGAACCGCTGGCACCGAGGGCTGAGGCGTTGCTCACCGCAAGGACACCGGCAGAGACGATGGTGTTTCCGGAGTAGGTATTGACGCCGCCGAGGTTGAGAGTTCCACTGCCCGACTTCGTCATTCCTGTCGTTCCGGTCAGTTCGCTGTTGATCGTCGCCGTGACTGCCGAGCCGGTCGAGATCGTGTTATTCGCCGAGGCGCTACCGGCGAGGTTGATGGTTCCGCCCGTGACGGTGTAGCCTGTGGTGTTGAAGTTGATCCCTTCTTGAGGGGCAACTGTGCCGCTCACCGTCACCGTCCCTGCTGTCGCGCCGCCGAAGTTGGCTGGCTGGGCTGCATCAAAGGCACCGCCAGCTCCATCCGTGTTTGTCGTCCGCCAAGCCGTACCGCCGCTCGCAACCCAAGTTCCCGAACCGCCAAGGGTTTCGTCACTGCCAACCCAGAAATTGCCTACGGCTGGCGGAGGGGCCGCACCATCGAAGGTAACGGAAATGTCGTCGATTGCTACAGCCTTGCTGCTAGATCCGACGGTATAGAGAAAACGAAACTGAACGTTCTGACCGTTGCTTAAGCTCAGGCTGTTAACAGTAGCGCCAAGGCCTGTTGTCCTGTTGCCGCTCGCATCGCCGTTGAGAGCACCGGCGCTGGTCGTTGTGTTGAGTATGTTGGTAGCATTGACGATATTCAGATTGAAGGTCGAGGTGGCCAAGTTAGTGAACGTGCCGCCATTCACGGAGTATTGAACTGTGATGGAACCCGGTCCGGAATTCGCTCGCCATTGCTCGCCGGTGTAGGACAGAACGAACGACGTTACTGTGGATCCTGTGGCATTAACGAAAGTTGCGGTTGCATTTCCGCCGGGGTAACTTCCGTTACCGAGTTGCCCGAGAGCCTTGTTCGCAGAAGTATTGACATTCGCATAAGCAGTCCAGCCTCCGCCAGGCGAGCCACTTCCATTATCATTGCCACGGCCAGCTGTTGACGAAAGCACCCAAGCCGCATTGCGCTGGCCTTGGGTAGTGTCTCCCAGTGCGGCATTGAAATTAATCGCCGTAATCGTTCCGGTGGGCACCTGCATCCCATTAAAATTCTCCACCACGGCCGAGCCCAGCGAAGTCACCTGATACTGCGCCTGAGCAGCGACTGCGCCTGCCAGTAAAAGAACTGGGACAGCGAGGGCAGCGGGAATTCGTGCGAGGAACTTCGAGCGGATTCGGTTTTGTGTGGTCATGGCAGCAGGTATTGGGTTTCCGACCCTGCTGCACCGCTAACCTGCCCGCCCCCACCGGTAGAACACCGCGACAACCATACGACCCGGTCGAGACGAGCTGGTGGGGGGTGCAGCCCGGTCTTGAGGGGAGGATGCCAGCAACTCCGGTGCCAACAACTGCCTCTTTGTAACGATTTCGTCACACAACGGAAAGTGTCCCTGTTGTGTGGGAGAGCTGCTCCTCTACAACCTATCGGGGCGCACGCGGTAAATCCGCATCTGGAAATTGGCGGCCATTGGGGAGCCGTAGTAGGGCACGGGTTCGAGCCATGGAGGCACCTTGCCGAGGGGGCTTGCCAGCCGCCAGGCCAAGGAGGACGTGATCTGGTCCTCCGAGAGTTTGCCTCCAAAGAAGATGGTGCAGGATTGCTCGGCCATGGAGGGGGATTGCTCGATAACGACATGGGTGATACCGCGTTCGCGAGCGATGCGGCGGGCGGCCTCGTCGCCGGGATCGGAGAAAAACTCGGCCGTCTCGCGCACCCCGTCGATGTTTTCCCAGTAGAGAGCGCCGGTGCCAGGGATGCCGCCGAAGAAGTGGAGGGCGGGGGTTTGGCCGGGGCCGGACATCACACGCACGGGTTCCCGCGCGGCGATACGCTTCAGGTTGAAGGCGACGTCCCGACTGGCAATAATCCACGCCAAGTAGGGATCGAGGGCTCCGGAGGCAGCCCGGGCACGGTTCTCCGCAAACGCGATGCCGAAGGCCGCGAGGTTTGGCACGACGAGAAAAGCGGCGAGCGCCCCGATCGCAACGCGCCGCCAGAGCGGACGCCAACCCGCCAGCGTCGGAAGGAGAACGGCGACGAAGGCCAGGGCGAGGACGACGAGGCAAACAGAGACCAAGCCCGCCCACCGCACCTGTTGAAACATCATGGCGACGGTAAGGAACACTGCGAAGAGCGGCGGGAGGACGAGCGCCTTGCGGGGCGCAGGAATCCGTGGAACGGCCAGCAGCGCCACAGTCGCCAGCGGCAGCAGGGGCAACAGGCCGAAGCGGGAGAAAAGGACCGTAAGCGGTCCGGCCCCGAGGGCATGTGAGAACGGCTCGAATTCATTGATGAAGTCGTGCTGGCGGCGCATGAAGGGATTGCGCCACGCATGCCAATCCGACGGACCAAATACGAGGGCCACCGCCGGAAGAAGGACAACGACGGCAGCCGCCGCGAGAAGGAGGGATTCCTTCCCTGAGGGGGCACGTCGGTCCCGCAAACACGTGGCGAGAGAAGCCAGAATCTCGGATGCCGCGAGCCATGCAAAGGCGTAAAGCGGATGGTTCACCTCCAGCCGCATCGCCGCATGGGAGGGAAGATACTCCAGCGCATAAAACACCAGCGCGGCCACGCAACCCGTACGGCCCCAAAGCCGCAAGAGACTGGGGGTGAAGACCGGATCCTGCGGGCGCACAAAGCCCGAAAGAACCACGCCCGCAAAGAGTCCGAGACCGGCCCCGGTGAGGAGAAAAACCTGCTGGGTGGCGCCGACCCAGAGCCCGATCCCGCCGAACACTCCGGAGACCATGATGGCAAACCGTGCCGCCTCGGGTCCCGGAAAGGGAATGCTCCCGCGCCGCGAGACCCATCCGCAGCCGGCAAAAGTCAGCGAGAGGAGAAGGCCGAAAGCCGCGGCATTGTGCATGCCGTGGTGGTCCGCCCGACCATAGCCAAAGTCCCACATGAGAGCGGGGAGGGCCGGGAAAAGGAGAAAAAATCCGGCAGCCACTCCGGCACCAAGGCGTTTCCAAATCCATCCCCCGAAGGCGATGAGGAAGAGGAGAAGAAACACAGGGTTTGCCCAAACCGAGCCCGAGTAGATCGCGTCGCGAAGTGTCTCGCCCGTGAACCACGCCGTGACATAACCGCAGGCCACAAGCCACCAACTGAACCCGGAGTTCCAATGCACGTCGCGGCCGTAGGGGGTGTTGTCCAGATCCGTGTGCCGGATACGGAACGCCCCCGTGGCGGCCATCTCGCGTGCATACGAGACCCAGTAGTAGGGATCGTTGTCGAGAGTGATCTTCGGGGGATTCCTCAATTCGGGAATCATTCCTCCCCATTGGGTGCGCCCTGCCGCCCCGCTTGCGGGAATCTCGACAGAGGGGCGGATCCAAGTGGTCTCAATGGACCACGCGGAAAGGGCAATCATGACAACGGCCCCGGCGAGGGCTGCGAGCCAGATCGCAACGTCCCGACCCATTGCCTCAGGGCGTCGCCGCAGGCACCGCTTTCACGGAGATCGTGGCATCGTAGAACGCCTGCAACTCCGGCCGGTCGGCGAATTTCTTGAAGAAGGGATCTTCCCGCAGAATCCCGACAAACAGGATTGGCTGCATGGCGTCCTTGGCCCGCGCGAGCACGCCTGCGGCTTCGTCGTAGCGCCCGTTGGCAAGACTGATTGCCCCCGCCGTCAGCAGCCAGTCGCCGGCGGGCGGATCAATTTTCAGTTGCTCGGAAACCTCGGGAATAAGAAGACTCCCCTCGCCCGCCTCGACCCGCGCCAGGCGCAATTTCATCGCGAAAAGGGGCTCGCCGGGATTGCGCTGAATCGCGGCCCGCAGCTGCTCGATGGCCTCCGCCGTGCGCCCCTCATTGCGAAGGGCTTCACTTGCATTGTAGAAAGCCATGGGATCCGCCGGCTCAGCCTCCTGAGCCTTGCCGAATGCCCAGAGGGCAACGGGAAAGTCCTGCCTGCGGGCCGCCATGGTCCCGATGAGATTGTAGGCCTGCGCGACCTGCTCGCCCGCCGCAATGCTTTTGTAGGCCTCGGTCTCGGAGTCCTTCTCGCGGCCCAAATTCATGAACGTGACCGCCCGTTGATAAGTCACCCCGCGCAAAGAGGGATCGAGCGATTGAGCTTTCTCGAAATGGACAAGCGCGTTCTCGTAGCGACGGCCGAGCTGGGCATCAATGCCTTGAGCCAACTCGGTTCTCGCGGTCTGCTGCGCTTCGCTCATTGGAACCGGAGACGCCCCCGGGGCCTCAGGCGGCGGGGCCTGCACAACCTCCGGTGCGGGCTTTCCACACCCGGAAAACAGCATCACGGCCACTACACAAACCCAGACCCCAGCGCATCGAGTGCTCACGCCGCGGAGACTCGTCGGACACCCGCGTCTCTGGCAAGCAACAAAAGCCAAGCAAGGGAGGGACCGCACCAGATTTGGGGGGATTTTAGACAGAACCGGAGCGGGGAAGAAATTGGCCAGAGGGGAAAACGGGGGACAGGCATCGTGCCTGTTTGTTGCTTTAGAGGGGTGGGGTCCACCTTCGTGCGGCTGTGGAGGATGCGCGCCTGTGCCAATGAGAAGGGGGCACAGGAGGAGGTTGACCTTAAAAGTAAGAATACCTACTAATTGGGTATGAATGCGATTTTGTCCGAGAAGGGTCAGGTGACGATTCCGAAAGCGATTCGTGACGGGATGGGGTTGATGGCGGGCTCGGTGCTGGACTTTGCAGAGGAGGACGGACGGATCGTTGTGCGGAAGGTGCTGGAGGAGAATCCGATCTCCAAGTGGCGCGGTCGGGGGCGGTTGCCGGGCTCGATGTCTGTGGACAGCTATCTGGCTGCAGTGCGAGACGGCGAATGAGAACTGCGCTGGATACGAGCGTCATTCTCGACGTTTTGACGGATGATCCGGCTTGGGCAGATCGCTCCGAAGCGGCCTTGCGGAAGGCCTTGACCGTGGGGCCACTCGTGATCGGCGAATGCGTGCTCGCAGAGGTAGCGCCAGCTTTGAAGCCCGAAGAGATGAACGCGTTTCTCCAAGAGTGGGGAATCCTGTTTGTCCCTTCGACGCTGGAATCCGCCCTCGCGGCCGGTGAAATACATCGCCGGTATCTCACCCGGCGGGAGAAGCTGGGACATGTGCTGCCCGACTTCCTTATCGGAGCACACGCAGCTTGCCACGCCGGCAGACTCTTGGCACGGGATCGAGGCTACTACCGCGGCTATTTTTCCGAACTTGTGCTGATCGAACCCTGAGGCCTGTGTGCGCGAGGCGCAAATTCGCGGGCCAAAGGCGGCCTCTTGGGCCGCTCGTTCCAGAGGCGAGGAGGCACGGCTCCTCCCCGCCTCTTTCTGTGTTTCGAACACAGGCGGGAGCCCCCCTTCGTGCGACTTCGGTGGACGCGCGCTCGTTCTGCGAGATTTTGTGATGGGTCTCGCACATGAGAGGCGGCATGATGCGTGGGGTATGGATTCCCCCCGCTTCTTTGGAGCTTTGTTGTCCGTTTTGATGATGAGTCTTTGGATTGCGTGCCCTGCTCATGCGGACGACGCGGAATTGGCTGCTGCGGTCGCTGCGATGTCTTCGGAGAGTCCGGACATGGCGCTCCGGAAGGCGGCGCTTGAGGTGGCCGTCGAGGAAGTTGCGCTTCGACGAGAGCGTGGTGACACGGAGGGGAGCACCGCGTTGGCTGCGGAGATCCTCGCGGCGACGAGCCGCCCGGTGACGAGGGCTACACCGCCGGAGGGGGGCTTCTCATTCCTGCCCCCGCTGCGCAGTCGGGAACCGAATCCCTATCTGGACTCACTGCGGCGTTGGTTCGATCGCGAGACGGCCAAGCCGGATACCGCGCTTCCCGTGGTCACGCCGGAGAGGAATCCGTTCACCGCGACGGGCGGTCCGAGCGGCACGCGCACAGTTGGCAGCGACATGCTCCGCTATTTCTGGCTGGGCGCCCATCCGGAGAGTCCGCTGAAAGACAATCCGGAGGCGTTGAAGCGTCTGCTGCGCCGCGCGAATCTTTACCTGACCGCCTATCGGCTGCACTCCAAGAAATACGAGGAACCGATCAATGACTTCTTTGCTGCGAATCCGGCATTCGCAGCGGTGCGGCAGACGCTGGAGGTGTATCCCGATGTGTTGCTTCCCACCCAGAAGCGGGACTGGGATGCGGCGATGCAGCGCGCCGGCAAGATTTGGCTCGATGTCTACACGAACGGCTACAAGCTCTATCCCCTTCCGGAGGGCCGCTTTTGCAATCACCACATCGGGATCGCAAACACGATGCTGAGTATCGGCAAGTATCTCGGCGACGAGAACCTGCAAACGCTCGCGACAAAGACGGTGAAACTCCAGAGCCGGAACCTCCTCCCGGACGGCGCCTTCCATTACATCACCGACTACAATGAGGTGGCGAACTACCACAGCGCGGTGATCAGCCTCTTGGTGGATTATTCGTTTATCACCGGCGACACCGGCGTTTATGAACTCATTGCGGGCAGCAAAGACTACACAGCGATCAGCATCGCGGACGGGGCGGTGAGCGAGTATTTCACGGCTCCCGACTGGAAATGGATGTGGAATGGACTCCCCGGCCACGGTGGCGAACCCGTCATCGCCCTTACTCGGGATCCCCACGAACGCTACATCACCGATCTCTCGAACAAACAACGCGGAGTGCCTCCCGATATCATCGACGCCACGTTTTTCACACCGGGCGTCGAGCCGCGGCCGGTGCCGACCGACTTTCTTGTCTACGACAGAAACATTCAGGGGGCCCGCGCGCGCTACGGAAGGTTTGCTACGGCAATGAACGGGCGAAACCACGATCCCACTCCGGCTTCGGACGGTGTCGGGGACGCGCCGGGGAAACTGACTTTCGTGGGCGGGTTGGTCGTGGATGAGGACCACAGCCGCCCCGGACCGATCGACGCGATCCTGATGGCTGTTTATCCGAAGGTGCAGGTCAAAACGGACAAAGGCGAGGAGTGGCTCGATTGGGCCTACCTGACGCGGGATGAGCGCACCTCGGTGGCCACCGGACGCGAGTTCGCCTCCCTGGGCACGACCTACAAACTGCAAAGCACGTCCCACGCGCAAGCAACGGCGCCGTGGCCGTGGACCGCTTCGCAGGAGTGGATCGTTCTACCCGACCGCGTGATCGGTCTCGTGGAAGTCGCTCCCCAAGGCGAACAGAGCGCCCATGCGGTGGACGGTCGCATCCGCTTCGGTTACGGCCGCTCGGGCAATCTCCGCCCGAAGGAACTCACCTCCTCCGCTCCCGACCGCTTTGCTTATGGCGAGTTGGTCGCCAAGGTCCATGCGACAAACTTCACGAATCAAACCACCGGCCCCGCCGGAATGCTCCGCGACACGCCAAAGAATGCCACCGAGATCATTCTGAGAGATGCCCCGCCTTCTCCCACGCCTCGCCTTTTCACTCCGGCGGATGCCCGCTATTTTGTTGTGGAGGTGCGTCCGGAATGGGTGAAGGAAGACGCCAACGTTCGGCGCCTCGCAGGTGAAGGCTGGCGCGCCCTCCTCGCCACGGTGGGGACAAAAACCTACAGCGTCTGGCACAACACGTCCGACACCGCGCTGGAGGTCGACATCTCCCCCGCCCTCTCGAACGGAGTGCGCTCGAGTATGCACTTCCCTCGCGGCGACGAACCCGGCAGAGAGCCCATCCCGCCCGAGGGAGCGGCTGTGAAGATCCCACCCCGGAGTCATGTGCTCGTTGTCACCAGTCCGGATGCCACCGATCACGAAAGCGGTTGGCGGAACTTCCCGACCTTCCTTGAACAACGGGCGTCGAGCCAGAACTCAACATCCCAGCCACCAAAGAACACGCGCTGAGTCGATGTGAATCCGAAAGGGCAGCCCCGCTTCCGAGAGAGGAATCTTGCGCTTTTCTTCTCCAACGTCTGCTCGATTCAAGGCTCCAGATGCGTCCGGCGGGCTGTGGATATCAAGGTCTTCCCTTCTCGGCTGATGCGCACGGGCGTCCTGCCATCTTCGCGACTCAGAAACTCGATTTGATCCTCCTGGCCTTCGATTCGCATCACAACGGATTCTTCATTCCACTGCGTCTCAGGCACCGCCTCACCCTGCCGGTAAGGGTAGACAAGCACTTTGAATTCGGGACTCACGGCCTGCACGGGAACGGCCAGGCGGCGGATGCGCACTGTGCCCGACTTGGGTTTTTCAGGTAGCGGGTCTTCCAGGATTGTCAGCGCTTTCGTCCCCTCGGTGAAAATCTCGCCCCTGTAGTCAAGGAAACGCAGAAGAAGCATGGGTTGACCCTTGGGCACCGTGGCCGAGGCAGCTCTCACGGGCGGCAAAGGTATTTGCTCGCTTCCTGAGGGAGAGTTTTGGTCGGGATCATCCCCGGTGAGGATGAGGTCCATCTCCCGGGCGTTGCGGCGGTTCATCGAAACGATCTGCACATCAGGTTCAAGCGTGAGATACCACGTGTAAGTGCGGTTCTGTTCGTCTTTCTGGATGTCATCGACGACCAGTGCGTAGGGATGCGTGCCGCGCACAAGCCCGGCCGTGCGGAAAGCGCGCTGCACGGGATAGTTCGGCTGGCGGCCCACGGGGCGAATCGCCCCCTTCACGAGGTTCCAGCTCGGTTGCTCACCGAGGGGGCGGTTCAGGTAATCGAAGTCCCGCTTGAGGAAGCTGAAGTCATTCACGCTGTGGGGTTCGAGTTCCCACCCGCCATCGAGACGCACACGGTTGTTGCGGACGTCGTCGATCGTGTAGATGCCGCCGCGCCCGCGGGGATCCAAGGCTTTCCAGGACCAATCCCAGGCATACTTCGCATCGCCCACGGCAAATGTTGCGAGCGGCTCGTCCCAAAAATCCACCAGACGGCCGGCGATGAAGTTGGCCTGGGGCTGGTCATCAATGACAACGACACTGTTGTTGATGTTCTTGTCCGCATCGGCGCCCCATCCGGCGATGGGGGACCAAACGCGGCCGGCACCGGCGACCATGATGGAGTTCCTGTCGGCGAAGGGGTGCCCCGTGCTCGCCTGCCGGACGTGGAGATTGAGCATGAGCGCAGTCTTTTCCCAGCCGCTGCGCGTCATCATCAGCGCCCGCTCGCCGCAGAAGAAGGTGTTGGAAAGCTTGAAGGCGGCGGGGTCGTTGTTGGCCGGATCAAAATCGGTGGCGAAGATCAAAAAATACAGCAACGGATTGAGATACCCGCCTCCCAGGGCGGCGTCGTAAACGCCGTTTTCCGCGCGGTTTGGAACGTTCTCGTAGTTGTCCCCCACCGCATAGCGGTAGGCCCAGTCGATGATCTTGTCGTTGGGGAAAAGGTATTTCAGGCCGACAAGGTCATGAATCGGCGGTTTCGCGCGGGCTCCGCCGAGTAGGTCGTATTTGATGAAGCCGTCACGTGTGGGGTTGAGGCTCTTGGGAATGAATTCCCGGGCATAGGCCAGCAAATGCGGGTGACCGGCGAGATTCTTGAAGCCGTAGGCCTCCGAACGCATGGCGAAGGCCAGGATGCCATCCATGCCGAGCTGGTTCTTGCCCTCGCCCTCAAAGGTTGCGCCGGACGGAAACCAACCATAGGTCAGCAGGTTGCGCCATCCGCGATACATGCCCCTGACTTTCAGGTCATTGAAGCCGGGCTCACCCTCGATGGCGAGAACCTGGATCAGCCAATAGGAGAAGGTCGCCCAGTTGCTGCGCGAGGTGGTGGCTTCGTTGAAGGTCCCGTAGTTGTCGTGAATCCACGTCCCGTTCGCGAGTTCGGCATGGATGGCACGGCGTTGTTCTTCGTTGAGGTAGCCGTGGAGGAAGTCGTAAACATAGGCGAGTTGGATGCCGGAGACCGGCTGGGTGACGGGCGCCGGCTTCTCTTCAAGCAGGCTGGCGCGTCTGGCCTGATCAATCTTCAGAGCCGTGCAGACTGCGGCCGCGAGGTTCCGTGCGGCCGCCGCATCGTCCTCGATCCAGCAGCGGAACGCCTCCAGTGCAAAAACATTCCACAGCGGGCCGGCTTCCTTGCCGAGATCGCCGTTGATCAGCGCGTCGTAGCGGGCGCGGGCGACCTCGTTCCGCGACATCACGCCCATGCGTGTAAGGGGCACGCGGCTGGGCACGCCGTTGTTCATGATCGGAGTCGGCGACCGGGCGTAATCGGCGTTCGGGTCGTAAACGCCGCGCAGCAGGTTGGAATAGCAGAGCAGGTTTTTCCACGCTTCCTGTCCCGCGCGGGTTTCGCGCAGGCGGCGCCGGATGTCGGGAAGATCACCGGGGGTGCAAAGGATGCGCGGGTGCACTCCCGGCGCCGGCACCTGTTGGACCTTGCGCATGCCGCGGAAGTCGAATTTCAACTCCGCATCGCGCGGACCAAAGTCCTCCGGCTGGATCGAACCCCAGAGCGGATGGACGCGTTGCCCATCCAGGCTGTAGCTGCTGTAAGAAACCGCCGTCTTGCCGGCAAAAGGGGAGTCCACCGGCGACTTCGGGGGCGGCCACGGCACGGCAAGTGAGGAAACATCCTCGGCAGCGCAGGGGAGAGCCGCGATCACAGAATAAGCAATCAACGGAATCAGACGGGATTTCATGGGGAAGGATCCGTTAGGAATGAGGGAGGCTATTTCGACTCGAGTATCGGCACTTCTTTGCGCTTCATCACGAAGCGTGTGCGACCCTCTGGTGTCGGAGTGAACTGGAATTCGTCTTTTGCTTCGGAAGTTGTCACAGTGAGTCGGCCTGTCCTGGGTTCCCAAGCTGTTGTTGGAGCGGGTTCGCCTTGAGCCATCGGAATGAGAAGCGTCTTGAAGCGGGCCTCGCGAGCGCGGCGCTCGGCCACGATGCGGTCATAGCTCCGAGGTTTGCCGCTCTTTTTGTCCAACGGTCCGTCGGTCGCGGTTTCCAGTCGCGCGCCCACCGTCCCGGCATCGTCAAAGACGCGGACGAGGAGCAGAGGAGACCCTTCCCGCACCCTGCCCTCGACCACATCCGCTTCCCGCGCCAGAAGCAGGTCGCCGGGATCTGCTTGCGGAATGGCGATCAGCTTCACACCGGTCATGGCCGTCCATTGATACAAGCGCTCCGCGTCGTCTTTTTTGATGTCGTCGACCACCAGACCGTACGGGACTTTTCCCCTGACCAAACCCGCGGTGCGGAAAGCATGCCTGACGGGGTTGAACGGACTTCTCAGAACGGGCAGCCAGTTGGAAAACACATAGGTCGGCCACCAGGGACGTGATTTGTTGTGTTGGGTCCCCTTGTAAACGGCCAGTGGCAAGGGATCATCTGTTTCGAGTTCCCACTTTGCGGGTTCGGGATACCAGGAAGTGGGTCCACCTGCCGGCGGCTCATTCGACGCGGTGTTCCACTGGATGATCTGGTTCATCCACTTCCAACTGTAAGACCGGGTCATGTTCACCGATCCGAATGCAGCTGCATCCGCTGTGGTGGCGCCGATATAGTCTCCGCGCGCCGGAAGCCCGTCCGGTTGGGCCAAGCCATCGACCAAAACGAGGTTGTGATACTTGCCGTCATAGGCCTGATCGAAGGGAGACTCCGTAATCCAATTCACCCCGCGTCCGGAGAAATAGAACATGCCAACATCGGCGTGATGGTGACCGGATCCGATGTACTGATTCGAGCGGACATGGAGACACAACCACGCGGCGTCGGGTGTGGAATCACTGTAGGCGGAAAGAATCCCGTGGACATCGTCGTTGAAGGTGAGTGGCAGCCCGGCCGACGCCCGCGAGATCGGATCCCAGTCGGAATCGTAGATGCCCGCGAACACAAACCCCGGGTTTGTCGGACTGGGCAGCCGCACGCCTGCGATCGACTTCTCCAATTGGGCCCGATAGGTCTCCGGATCGAACCCTTCGGCGTCGAACTCGCCGCTGACCGTGAGAAGCCATTCGGCGGCTTTATTGTCCGGGTAAAATGCATGAAAGATCTGGAGGGCTTGCCGAGAGAATGCCGTGCCGCCATACGTCCCGCTGCTGAGGGTTGCTTTGCCATCCGGTGAGGTGCACAGGGCCTGGGCCTCAGGAAGCTTGCGCCAGTGTGGATGGGCCCAGAGATTCAATCCGCGCCGGGCGAGAACGTTCATCGTCAGGATTTGGAACTGGATGCCGCCTCCATTTTTCCCGTTGCTCTCAAAGATCTGCCCATACTTGTCGATACCCCACTCGCAGAACGCTTCGGCGGCACGACGGCCCGACTCAAGCACCTCGGGATCGCAGCCCTCGAGTCCCTCGATAGCCGATGCAGCCAGGAAGTTGGTCAGGTGCCAGGTCATATGGTTGATGTCCTGGACGCGTCCGGGGGCTGCCTGCATGTTGTCGCGGCGACCGTAAGTGGCCTTCGCGATGATTCGACGCATGGTGTCCTTTTGCGAGGGACTCATCCATTTGCCGGCAAAATCAAGGGCGAATGCGAGGTCCATATGGGCGACGGTGCCATGCATGCCCCGCCACGCGGTCTCCGCCCAGTTGGCCGCATCCGGACCGACACCGAACTCGCTGTCGGATCGTGCGTTGATTTCATCGATGATCGGCTCGATGAGGCGGTAATAATTGCAAATCGCCGCCGCGACCTGCGGGCCCCGCTCATTGTTGTCTGTCAGCAGGCAGTAGAGGGCCATGGTCACCAGGGAATTCGTGTTGTAATTGACATGCGAATTGCGGATGCCCGGTTTCTGCCCGGCAAAAAGCGTCCGCGTCAGGCCGTTTCCGGAGGAAGCGTCCACATCCGGCCACTGGAGATCACGGAACTGCTTGTCATCCGCGAGTTTCAAGAAAATCGCGCCGTCACTTGTGCCGGGATCCCACCATGTTTTCCGGAAAAGCACCTCCCACTGGATTAAGGTCCGCTGGCCGAGCTTGCTCGTGCGCATCCGCTCGCGAAGCATCGGCACGTCCTTTTCGCTGAACAAAAGTCGGGGATAGATGCCCGGGGCGGGAACCGCAGAACCCAACAGTGCCCTGTTGAATCCCTCCTCGCTGTAGAGGGAATGGGGTGTCATCGCCCATTCGGTCTGCGGACCGTCCAGCAATGCAAGCTGTTCGGGCTTCACCGAAACATGGTCCGTCCATCGCCCTTGAGCCCTCAGTGTCGGAACGGCAGCCGTCGCGATACCGGGATCGGCGAGTTCGTCCGGCGTGTCGAAGAGGGTGACAATACGGTCGATCAGGGAAGCATCGCTGTCCTGGAAATCGACTCGCTTGCGGGCGGCCAGCGCAAGACCCCTCGGGTTCTCATACACATCCAGCCCGAGAGCTTTGGCGGCGTCGGCGAATGCCACATAACGCCGCCCCTTCACCTGCAAGGTCCGGACCGTGCCGGGTAGGTTCACTTCACTGCGGGGGAGTGCATACACCCACTTGTCGCGCAGGTACTCCGGCGCCGGGAAGGGCCGGACATTCGGAAGCGCGAGGACGCCGATGAAGGATGCCGGGACGTAAAGCACCCCCTCACGGCGCAGCGCTTTCCCGCCCAACACGTCCGCCTCGTCGAGTCTTGTCTTGAAGCCCTGAACATAGGCATAGCGGCTTCCGTAGGTCGGCGAGGCAAAGACAGCAACATACTCGTTGATGCTGCGGAGGGCCGACGCCCGCGCGCTGCGGGTATAGGGCAAGCCTTCGTCTTGCGGCGGCGCCTTGAGGGGTTCCCCCGCAACCAGAGCCGCATGGGCTGCGGCAAGAATGAAGCAGACAACAACGGAAGGGGAAGCCTTCATCGTGCAGCGTTCCGGCTATTGCCGCCCGACTTCAACAACCCGGGTTCCAAGCGTTGGCGCATCTGATTCGATCCACCCTTCGGTATTGAACCAAATGGGATCGTAGGCAAGGCGCTCGGGGGAATCCTTTCCGTTGAACTGCATGATGTAACTGATCCACCAACGTCCGTCCGGCCCCGGGAAAACCCCGTTGTGGCCGACATGGGTGAGCGGTGGGCGTGGCGAGATGATCGGGTTGTTGGGTTGCTGCACCCAGGGTCCGCGGATCGATTCGGAGCGTGCGACCCCGATGTCGTAATCGCGCGTGAAGCTGGAAAAGAAGAGATAGATAAAGCGGCCCTCGCGGAAAAGGACCGGTCCCTCGATCTTCGTGTCCCAACCGTCTGCGCTCGAGCGGATCGCCAAAGACTTTTGGCCCACGAGCCGACAGGACGGCAGTTCAATCTCCGCCTGCCAGATCCCGTGGTGGCATGACCAGAAAATGTAATGCCTACCATCGGTGTCGGTGAACAGGCTGGCATCGTTCGAGATGTATTTCTGGGTTACTTCCGGATTCTCCGGGTAGAATTGCTCCTCCGCCGGAGGGAACGGCCGGTCGGGATTCAAGAGCCTGTAAGGACCCGTGACTTTGGTGGCGTGCCAGATGGAAATGCCATGCTTGTGGCGGGTCGTTTCATTGCGGCAGTTGACAGTGAGGTAAAAGTCCCCACCCGACTGGTGGATCTCCGGAGCCCAGAAGCGGTCACGATACCATGCGTCCTCCGGCACGTTCTGCCTGTCGATAAGCAAACCCAGATTCTTCCATTCGAGAAGATCCGTGGAGGACCACAAGGGCACTCCGGGATTGGGTCCCGCCCAGATGGGGCGCAGCGTTCCGGTGAGGTAGTAGAGTTCCCCAACCCTCACAATAAAGGGGTCGCGCACAATCCCCGGTTCGGTGTCCAGATGGGGGTTGGAATAGACAAATGTGTTTTGTGTTTTCATGGAGAGGGTGGATCCGTTACCGGGGGGTGTATTCGAACCAGTCGAAGAGTGCGCTGTTGGAGCTGGCCCCGCCGTTGCAGGTCGCGTAGAGGCCGAGCATGGCTCCTGTGAACCCTCCTGCGACTTCGGTTGAAAGGTAGCGGACCGGAGAGCGGGCAAGAATGCGGGATGGACTCCGGTCGCCAACAAGCTCGAAGGAATAATTCTCCCTGTCCGCCCGTATGGCCAGCCGCGTCGTCCCATGAGAAACCTCGGCCCGCGCAACCTCGCTGCTCAAGTCGCCAATGGTCCGACGAACGATGACGACGCGCAAACCATCGCGCTGTGTGAGGAAGATCTCACAGTGGTGGTCATTGGAAATGAGGACGGTCAATCCCGCCTCCTCGTTATCGTGGGCCGGGTGGAACTCCAACTGGCAGGTTGCGGTGCAATCGAAGTGCTGCTGACGGCGCGCGATGAAAGCAGGACTCGCGAGATCGTTGAGTGTGACCGGGGAACACCGCAGGCGCAGAAAACCCGTCTTGTCGGTCAGCGAGCAGTCCCCGGGATTCGGATTTCGGAGAAAGACCCATGGCAAGGCCAATGTGGGTGCATCAAAGTCGTCCCGAAGCGGAGAGGGGGCCCATGGGTGCGGCGGTATTCCGTTTTCCACCTGCATCTCAACGCGGATGGGGAGGCCGCCATTCACCACCGGCCACCCATCGTCCGTCCAGTCAACCGGGGCGAGATAGGTCTCTCTTCCCAGATTGTGAAAAAAGCCGCTGGCGTATCGGATACCGAGAAAGACCGCCCACCAATTCCCGAGGTGGTCTTCCACAAAATCCGCGTGCCCTGTGGCCTGGATCGGATTCATGAGGCTGCGGTGGGAAAGGATGGGATTCGCGGGACAGGACTCGAAGGGACCGTAAGGCCCGGCAGAGCGGGCGATCGTCACCATGTGACATTCGGATGTGCCGCCCTCGGCAACGAGCAGGTAATAACATCCGCCACGACGGAAGAGATGCGGGGCCTCGGGATAGCTGCCCCCGGTTCCGGTCCAGATCAACCGTGTTGGAGTGAGTTGACGGCCTGTTTCGATATCGATTTCACATTGATAGAGCCCGCGCACGGGGCTCCAGCCGGTCCCATTCGTGGTCAGGAAAACCCGGCCGTCTTCGTCGAAATGCAGGGACGGATCAATGCCCCGTTGATCCACGATGACAGGATCCGACCACTCCCCCGCGGGATCCTCTGTGGAGACATAAAAATTTCGGCCCGTCACCCCGTTGCACGTGATCATGTAGAAGCGCCCGTGGTGATACCGCAGGGTGGGTGCGCCGATCGCATCCGAGCATTTGGCCCTGTGCAGGTGGAGTTGCTCCGGCCGGGTGAGTGCGTGTCCGATCTGCCGCCAGTTCACCAGATCCCGGCTGTGGAAAACGGGCACGCCGGGGAAATACTCGAAACTGGAGTTGACCAGGTAATAGTCCTCCCCCACGCGGCAGATGCTCGGATCGGGGTAAAAGCCGGGCACGACCGGATTGGAGAAAGCAGCAGGCACAACTCCAACTATGGAGATGCCTGAAGGCCTGCACAATGGGCTGTAACCACATCGACCTTCGCCAGATCCCCATGGAAGTTTGCGTTCGTGATCGGCTTCTCTAGACTTCGTTCATGTCAACTTCTCCACTGCAAGAAGTTCACGTTCTGGGCGGCCGCACGCGCGAGCGGATCGTTCGAACCGCGCGATGCGAAGGCGTTGATGTGCTCGGCATGGCGCTTTTGGGAGTGTCCAACGCACATCCGCCGTACTCGATGTCCACAGCCTGCGCGGACCGCGGGTTCGTTTTGGCATGCGTCGGTGGGTGCGGAAAAGTTCTTGTGGAGGGCAACTGGAGAATCTGCCGTGCCGGAGATGCTTATCTCTGCCCGCGAGGAGGCTCGCATGCCTACAAGGCCGTTCCCGGTCGCAAGTGGCACTTCGTATGGACTCTGTACGACCGGCCGCCTCACTGGCTCGATTGGTCTTCGAAAGAAAGTCGTCACACGCTTTGCGGTCACGCCTATGCGCTTTGCTCTGCCATCGAAGGTCTGTACCGGGAAACAGACGGACCTTGCGACGGCGCATTCATCGCTCGCTGGATTGAGCTGATCAATGCCTACTGGAGATCGACTGCGGAGGGTGACGCGAAAGGAGGTCGTCTCGCGCTGCTCTGGGAGAGGGTCGATTCCCGACTGGCGCATAATTGGACACTGCCTGAGCTGGCGAAGACCGCAGGGTTATCCATCGAGCACTTGCGCCGCATCTGCCACGCGGAGGTGGGCCGGAGTCCAATGGCACATCTCAACCACCTGCGCATGCGTCGCGCGGACACACTTTTACAAACCGGGAGGATTACCGTTGCCTCGGTGGCTGAGGCTGTGGGCTATCTTCCATTCACTTTCTCAGTCGCCTACCGAAGGTGGTCCGGCATGTCGCCACGGAAGAAACTGAAGGATTCCTAACTCATGCGAACGGGTTTCTTGTCCTTGTTCCTTATGTTCCTGACCTGCCCGGCTTGGAGTTCCTCGACGGTTCCCACGAAACACGATCCCGGCGACAGCAAGTGGAAGGAACGCGAGGTGCGTACATTGCCGGGTGATCTTGCTCCAGTGCCACTCAGCCGCTGGGGCGGCCGCGCGGACCGGCGTAGCGGCAAGGCGACCGGGTTTTTCCAAACCTGGAAATCGCCGGGGGGAAGGTGGTGGTTTGTCGATCCGGATGGACATCTTTTCCTGCACATCGCCGTGGCCGGCATTTACGACCGCGACCGTGATGACACGGGGCCGAGCCGCTTTGCTTCGCGCGAGGAGTGGGCCGCTTTCACGCGGGATCTTCTGGTTTCCAAAGGATTCAACGGCTTCGGAGGATGGACAGATCGTGAGGCGGTGGGGGCGAATCCCCTGCCCTACACACTCTCACTGAACTTCGTGGGAGAGTTCGCGCGCACGCTGGATCTCACAAAGAAAGCCACCGGGCACATCGGATTCGTCGGCGACGTGCCGCCCGTGTTCCATGCGGATTTTCCCGAATGGTGCAAACGTTACGCCGTGCGCCGGTTGGCGGCCGTAGCCGGCGATGCGGCGCTCGTCGGGGTGTTCTCCGACAACGAGCTGCCCTTTCACGCCGACCTGCTCGACAAAGCCCTCACGTTGGACACCACGGATCCGGGGCTTGCGCCCTTGCACCGCCATGCGGAGGAGTGGCTCTCTGCACGAGGACGTTTGGGAAAACCGACTGATGAGGACCGCTCGGCCTATCTGGAGGCGTTCTCGCGACACTATTTCCAGTCGGTTCACGATGCACTGAGCACGGTTCTTCCGAACCATCTCTACCTCGGCTGCCGGTTCCACGGACGCATTTTGCGAAACCGGGAGGTTTTCCGAGCGGCACGCGGCCTTGTCGACGTCGTGTCCGTGAACGTTTACAACGTGTGGACCCCGAATCCCGCACAGATTGCGTCATGGAATGAAGACAGCGGGGCGCCGATTCTCATCACGGAGTTCTACGCCAAGGGGGAAGACACCGGACTTAGCAACACGGTCGGAGCGGGCTGGCTGGTCCCCACTCAGGAGGATCGCGGGGCCTTCTATCGGCACTTTGTGCTCGGGTTGCTCGATTCTCCCTTCGTAGTCGGGTGGCATTGGTTCAAATACCGCGACAGCGCGGGCACGAACCAGGGAATCGTCAATGGCGCCTACACCCCGTATGGGCCCCTCCTTGAGGCGATGCGGGAAGTGAATGCCATGGCCTACCCGCTTGCCGAACGGGCGAAACATTGAGAGAAACGTTGCGCCTCCCGTTGCAACGCACGCAAGCTTCTGCCAAAATACTCTCCCGGGCGGTTCCCGCCCTCAACCTCCCTTTCCGTCCTCTCCCATCCTCCATGAAGCACATCCTCGACATGGTTCACCACAACCCCGGTGAGCCGCCTTTCCAGACAGCCTTTCTCAGTCCCGCCCACCTCGTCGACTACGGCTTCAACGGGCAGGTGTTCAAGCACATCAACTGCGTCGCCACTTTTGCCGCAACGGGAGTGGATTTTTTCCCGGAGGGTTCACCCGAGCGTGCGTGGCTCGACACCTTCACGCCCGGGATCGAACGGGAAATCGCGGCGGCAAAGGCCCGAGGGTTGACGGTCTACTATCACGTCGATTTGTTCGTGCTCCCGAAACGCGTGGTCGAACACTACCGCGAGGAGATCTGCGACCCACAAACCGGCCGCATCTTGCTCGACCGGCCGCGCACACTCGAATTGCACCGCGTGCTCTTTGAAGAGCTCACGGCCCGCTTTCCGCAGGTCGATGGCTACATCGTGCGCGTGGGCGAGACATACTTGTTCGACACCCCGCACCACACCGGGAACGGCCCGATTCCCAAAATCGGTCCCGGCTGGACCCCAGACTACCTCTACGAGGAAATCCTCACAGGGAAGGATCCTGGGCCGCGGTGGACGTCGGCACAGGTCGAGGCCTACGTCACGCTGGTGGATTTCCTTCGCGCCGAGATTTGCGTGAAGCACGACCGGCAGCTTTTTTTCCGCACGTGGGACATTTTCCCCGACAAATTGCATGCCCGACGCGACCACTACCTTGAAGTCACCGACCGCATCGCCCCCCACCCGAAGCTCGCCTTCTCGATCAAGCATACCGCATTGGATTTCTGGCGCCGCGTAAGGGTGAACGAGTGCCTGCTGGCCGGACACCATCCGCAGATCATCGAGGTGCAGTGCCAGCGCGAATACGAAGGCAAGGGTGCCTACCCGAATTATGTGATGAACGGTGTCTTCGAGGGATTTGAGGAAAATGCCCAACCCGTTGGTCTCAAGGAGCTGCTCCGCCATGACATGATCACCGGCGTCTACGCGTGGTCACGCGGCGGGGGATGGTATGGTCCCTACATCACGAACGAACTCTGGCCGGACCTGAATGCCTACGTGCTCGCGCGATGCATCCAGTCCCCCAACCGGACCGAAAGTGAGATCTTCATGAACTACGCGAGGGAACGCCTTGCTCTGAGCCCGGAGGATGCGGAGCATTTCCGCGAACTCTGCCTCCTCTCAGCCCGCGGTGTGCTCAAGGGGCGCTACTGCGAGGCGTTCGACCGTGTGCTCAACGAGGACGTGCTGCCCGTCGCTGCTTGGATGCGCGACGACCGGCTCGGCGGCCGCGAACAACTGCGCCTCGTGCTCGCGCACTTGGCCGATACCGGACAACTCGACGCCGCGCTGGCGGAGAAGGCCGAGGCTGTCGCCATCTGGGAACGCATCTCCCATCTCGCCCACACCATCCACTGGCCGGATCCCGCCACCGGGGACTTTGCGAAATGCTCGGCAGAATACGGACTCCGGCTCTTCCGAATCGTGGAGGCCGGATGGCGGGTTCTTGCAGCCGGCACATCAGGCGAACGCTCGGGCGTCTTCGACTCCGCGGCGATCCAGAATGCCGCCGGCGACTACGAAGCAGCGTGGGCCAGTTACCGCGAACTCTCACGGCATCCCCACTGTCCCTCACTCTATCTCGGATGCTATTTCGCCCTGCCGGGTGCCGAACCCGAGCCCGGGCTTGATGAGTCGGTCACGCATTACCGCGCGCTGGCCGCGGGTTGAGGAGTGGGCGGTGGAAGAATTTCGTTGAGGGAAACCGCGACGAACCTGGGCCAGTAGAGTCGCATCCCGGCCTCTCCGAAAAGGCGGGCCGGATCGAAGGAATTCGCGACATAGGTCACGAGCAGCGTCTGGTCTGCCGAGAGCGAAGGGTGCGCTTTTGCGGCATAAACGAAGGCGTTCGGCTGGGCCGACTCCTCAGGACGGAACACCGCTTGTGGAGTCGACCAGGGACCAGTGAGCTGCAGCGCAGTGCGGACAGCAATCTGCGTGTTGCCGAACCCCAGCGTGGCCGTGTGAACGTAGAGCCCGCTCCGCTTGTCGCGGTGGAGCGAACCCTCCGCCCCGGCATCCGGGATCACCACCACGGCCTTCGCCGCATCGGCTCCCCAGGACGAGCCATTCCACCACTCCGCTTTCGTCGCATCTCCCCGCGCAAGATCCTTCACTGTGTAGCGAACCAGTGCCGCGTCGTGCCCGCCATCATGCGCGACCGCCAGACCAACAAGATAGCCGCCATCCCGCATCAGGGCGGCAGCAGGAACAAAGCGGCCCCCGAGTGGGCCATTGAAGACGCGGACCGACCAATCCCCGGCCGGCGACGCGGTGTTCCCCAAAACGGCGAGCGCGTGGCCGAGAACTTCGAAGCCAAGGGCCGTGCCCGGCGCGTAACCAACCTTGGTCAAAAAGACAACAACCCGATCCGCATCAAGCGCGATGCCATGACCCGGCCAGTACCAGGTCTCCCCCTGATCAGGAAAAAACGATGAAGGTCCCTTATCGTCCCGCTTCCAGTGAAACGTCACGGTCGCCCGTGACGCGTCCAGTCCGTGCTGGACTGCAATCGAATTGCGGACCATCACCGCTCCGTCCCGCGTGCGGGCGCTTCCGTCGCCAAGAAACGAATCTCCAAAAAGCCAAAGAATGCGTCCATCGCCCAATGGAACGCTCAGCGCAGCATCCCCGCCGAGCCAGCGCGGATCGGACTGGAAAAGTGCATCCGCCGCCGGCACTCGCCGGGCAACGGGCTCCGCGCAAAGGATTCCGTCAACAACAAACAGAAACCCGAGGACAATGCACACGAGCCGCGGACAGGCGATGGATTTGCCTGGGCGGCTCGGAGCGGACTGACTCACAACGGACACAGTGTCCGTCGGAGTGGTGACTCAGGCAAGGCGGTAAACGATCCGCGCCTTGTTGAGGTCGTAGGGGGACATTTCGATCTTCACGCGGTCCCCAAGCGTGAGGCGGATAAAACGCTTGCGCATTTTTCCGGAGATGTGGGCGAGCACGAGGTGCTCGTTGGCCAGTTGCACGCGGAACATGGTTCCGGCAAGCACGGCTTTGATGATGCCTTCGGTTTCGATCGTATCGTTGACAGCCATTGGAAAAAAGTGAACCGCGCACCGGGTCTCCCCGATGCGCGGTCGCTAGATTATTAGTGGCGCGATCCCGAGAACGAGCGGGCCGGGCGGTCTTCGCGCGGACGTGCCTCGTTGACGGTGAGGGCGCGGCCACCGACCTGCTTGCCGTTCGTCGCAGAGATGGCAGCCTGGCCTTCGGCCGCGGTGCTCATCGTGACGAAGCCGAATCCGCGGGAGCGGCCGGTCGTGCGATCCATCATGAGCATCGTGTCTTTGACGGTGCCATGCTGGGCAAAGAGGTCTTCGAGGTCGTTTTCGGTAGTCTGGAAGGAAAGATTTCCTACGTAGAGTTTCATGTTTGTGGTGATGGACTATCAATCGACGAGCTACAGAGCCGTTCCCGTGAACCGGGTTTCAAATCACCACCGGGCGAACCCACCTGACAATTTACCGTGCAATGAACTTGCTGAAGTTCAGATCCAACGATCGTCACGCTGACCTACCCCGGCGGGGTAAGCAAGACAAATCCCCCCGACTGCTCGGTGAAGAGATTTTTCTGATTCCGGAGTCGCACCACCGTCCCGACAGGCGTATGCTGTGTGTTGATATCTCCTACGCCCCATGTCCACAGAATCCCAATGCCCCTTCCACCGCGCCTCAGGAACCGGAACGACCAATGCCGACTGGTGGCCGAACCAAATCAACCTGGCTGTTCTGCACCAGCATTCCTCGCTCTCGGATCCGATGGATCCCAACTTCGACTACGCCGCGGAGTTTCAGAGTCTGGATCTCAATGCGCTGAAGAAAGACCTGACCGCGTTGATGACGGACTCCCAAGATTGGTGGCCGGCCGACTTCGGACACTACGGGCCACTCTTCATCCGCATGGCATGGCACAGTGCAGGCACCTACCGCACAGCGGACGGTCGCGGCGGCGGAAGCCGCGGGAGCCAGAGGTTTGCGCCACTCAACAGCTGGCCAGATAACGGCAATCTCGACAAGGCCCGCCGCTTGCTCTGGCCCATCAAACAGAAATACGGCCGAAAGATTTCGTGGGCTGATCTCATGATTCTCGCAGGCAACGTCGCCCTGGAATCGATGGGCTTCAAAACGTTCGGATTCGCCGGTGGACGCGCGGACATCTGGGAACCCGAACAGGATATTTATTGGGGCTCCGAAGGAAAGTGGCTTGAGGACAAACGTTACACGGGCGACCGCGAACTGGAAAACCCGCTCGCCGCAGTCCAGATGGGGCTCATTTACGTGAATCCCGAAGGACCGAATGGAAACCCCGACCCCGTTGCCGCGGCACGCGACATCCGGGAAACGTTTGCGCGCATGGCGATGAACGACGAGGAAACCGTCGCTCTCATTGCCGGTGGCCACACCTTCGGCAAAACGCACGGTGCAGGGGACGCCAGCCACGTCGGCCCCGAGCCGGAGGCAGCGCCGCTGGAGGAACAAGGGCTCGGATGGATTAGCACTTTCCGCTCCGGAAAAGGCGGCGACACGATCACCAGCGGACTGGAGGTGACATGGACCCAGGAACCCACACGCTGGACGAACCTCTACCTTGAGAATCTCTTCAAATACGACTGGGAACTCACCAAGAGCCCGGCCGGTGCCCATCAGTGGGTGGCCAAGAATGCCACCGCCGACGTGCCGGATGCGGCAGACTCCTCCAAAAGGCATCTGCCAACGATGCTCACAACCGATCTCTCGCTGCGTTTCGATCCTGTCTACGAGAAGATCTCCCGCCGTTTTCTTGAGAATCCCTCGGAGTTTGCAGACGCTTTCGCCCGGGCATGGTTCAAACTCACGCACCGCGACATGGGCCCCCGCTCGCGCTATCTCGGACCGGATGTGCCTGCCGAGGAATTGATCTGGCAGGACCCCATCCCTGCCGCCACTCATCCGTTGATCGACAGTGCCGACATCTCCGCGCTGAAGGCCTCCGTCCTGGCTACCGGCCTTTCCGTCGCCGACCTTGTCTTCACCGCGTGGGCGTCGGCCTCGACTTTCCGGGGATCGGACCGTCGGGGCGGGGCCAACGGCGCCCGTATCCGGCTGGCACCGCAGCGCGACTGGGAAGTGAACGATCCCGCCCGCCTCGGGCTTGTTCTTGAGAAACTCACCGGGGTGCAGGCTCAGTTTCACGCGTCAGCCACAGGGGGCAAGCGGGTCTCGTTGGCCGATCTCATCGTACTCGGCGGCTGCGCGGCAATTGAAGAAGCCGCACGCCTCGCCGGCCACAGCCTGACGGTACCATTCACCCCCGGCCGCACGGATGCCTCGCAAGAGCAGACCGACGTCGCCTCGTTTTCGGTTCTCGAGCCCGAAGCGGATGGCTTCCGGAACTACGTGAAGAAGGATTACACGGTGCCGGCCGAGGAAATGCTCGTCGACAAGGCGCAACTCCTCACCCTCACCGCCCCCGAGATGACAGTCTTGATCGGCGGTCTCCGCGTTCTTGGCGCCAACGCGGCAGGGTCACCTCACGGCGTTCTCACGAGGCAACCCGGGCGACTAACCAACGACTTCTTCGTGAACCTCCTCGACATGGGCACGGTATGGAAACCCGCCTCGCGAACGACATACGAAGGCCGCGACCGGGCGACCGGAGACTTGAGGTGGACCGCCACGCGGGTGGATCTCGTGTTCGGCTCAAACTCGCAATTGCGTTCCCTCGCCGAGGTCTATGCCTGCTCGGATTCTTCCTCGAAATTCCTGCGCGACTTTGTCGCCGCCTGGAACAAAGTGATGAGTCTCGACCGCTTCGATCTCGCCTGAGGAACAACCTCCGGCACAGAAGATTCGGAATGGATTCCCCATGGGGATGTCTTGACGGTTTACGCAACAACTGCCAGTTTACGCAACGAAAGTTGACCGTCAGCCAATTGGCATGATGTCCACCGACGAACCCATCGAACCTCAGCTGGAAGACCGCGAAGCGTGCCTTCGCCGGGTGATGGGTGTGCCGTTTTGGAACCGCTCTTGTGGCGAGCTGCTCAAACGCATGCATCGGACGGGAGGACTGCTCGTGGTGCCTTCCGCCCCCTCGTTCTGCACGGCTCTCGAGGACCCCGGGCTCTGGCGTGCGCATGTCGAAGCGGACTACGCGGTGATGGACAGCGGCTACCTCTCCCTCCTCCTCTCGGCGGCCGCCAAGAAACGCCCGCCCCGTATCTCGGGGCATCAAGTCATCGAGAAACTCTTCGCCGGACACCATGTTCCCACCATCGGAAAAGACAGGATCCTCTGGGTCGTTCCCGGCGAAGAGCCCGAGGGTTACATCCGTACTTACCTCGAGAGCATCCAGATCGATTTGGCTCGCATGGAGTTCTACCGCGCGCCGCAGTATGACGACTCGTTCGAGGATCCCGCGCTCGTCGAGCTCATCCGCCAGTTTGAACCCAGATGGGTCATTATCTGCATCAGCGGCGGGAGACAGGAGAAACTCGGCCTGCGCTTGCGTGCCCATCTGGAGAAATGCCCGTCCATCCTTTGCACCGGGGCCGCGATCTTCTTCTTCAGCGGCGGCCAGGCGCACATCCCCCGATGGGTCGACCGCGTTTACCTCGGATGGTTCTGGCGAATTCTGAGTGACCCGAAGCGCTTCGGGCCACGCTACTGGGATGCGCTGCGCCTTCCGCTTGTTTTGGCCCGCTATCTGAAAAACCGTCGCTGAGATTTCTTCCTCACCGAGAACCGTCAAGATCGCGCAGGACTTCCGGCGGTTGGTCCCCGAGGGAAAGTTTTTCGACAATATGCCGCACGAGCACAAGCGACGCCGCGGCATCGCTCGATGCGTCATGCCAGCGGAAATCGGGCACTCGCAACTCCGGGGAGTTCTCAAGACCGAGTGCACGCACCGCCTCACCAAGAGCATGCGACGGGAGAGTCGGGAAAACCCGGCGCACGAGCGCCAACGAATCCACCCAGGGCCCGAAATCATGCAGCGGGAAGGCACGCAGAAATCGGCGTTCCGTCGCAGCACCATGCGCAACGATCCACCGTCCGCGCAGGACCTCGCGCAGGGAGGGCCAGAGTTCCGCCAACGGCGGGGCTGCGGCGAGAAGAGTGTCGTCGATGCCATGGACAGCCCGTGCACTCCACGTCACGGGGCGCGTCGGTCGAATGTAGCTTGAAAATGCGGGCGCGATGACTCCGTCTTGCATCCACACCACACCCACCTGCACAGGTTCGTCGGTTTTTCCCGCAGCCGTGCCGGCGCTCTCAAAGTCGATCGCCGCGAAAGGGAGCGTCGAAAGGGTCCTCAAGCCTTGAGGAGTGCCTCGGTCATGGCCCAGTCCATGCAAGCGTCGGTTATGGAGACGCCATAGGCGAGCTGTGAACGGCTGGAAGAAACCGGCTGGGCGCCAAACCCAATATTGCTCTCCAGCATGGCACCAATGATCTCTCGTCGGCCGTTCCCCCGCTGGGAGAGGATGCTCTTCCACACGTCGGGTTGGCGGAGCGGATCTTTCCCCGAGTTGGCGTGTGAACAGTCCACCATCACCGCCGGCAAGAGGCCCGCTTTCCTCAGAGCCTCCGAGGCGGCTGCGACGTGTTCGGGTCCATAGTTTCCGCCGGAGCGCCCGCCGCGCAGGACGAGGTGGCTGTCGGGATTTCCAGCCGTTTTGATGATGCTGGTGGCGCCATCCTGGTCGATGCCGAGGAAACTGTGCGGGGCACGGGCGGATTTCATCGCGTCGAGCGCTGTCTGCACGCTGCCGTCGGTTCCATTTTTAAAGCCGACGGGCATCGAAAGCCCGCTGGCCATTTCGCGGTGCGTCTGGGACTCCGTGGTGCGCGCTCCGATTGCCGCCCAGCTGATCAGGTCGGCGATGTATTGCGGGATGATCGGATCCAGGAACTCCGTGGCCGTAGGGAGGCCGCATTCCGCGATGTCGAGCAGCAACTGGCGGGCGACGGCAATGCCGTGGGCGACGTCGCACGACTCGTCAAGGTGCGGATCATTGATAAGGCCCTTCCACCCCACGGTGGTGCGGGGTTTTTCGAAATAGACGCGCATCACGATGAAGTAGCGGTCCTTCACCTGATCATTCAGGGCGGCAAGCCTCCGGGCGTAATCGATGGCCGCCTCCGGGTCGTGGATCGAGCAAGGCCCCACGACGACAAGCAGCCGGTGGTCCTCCCCGCGAAGAATCGCCCGCGATGTGGCTCGCGCTTCCGCAACGAGGCGGAGAGTGCTTCCGGAGGCGGGAAGTTGTTCCTTGATCTGGGCCGGAGTGATGAGGCGGGTGACGCCAGCCACCCGGAGGTTCTCAACCGGGATGGACTGCGGTGTATCTGCGATGGTCATTGGACAATTGGCCAGTATGCGGGAAAGACGGCACGCGCGCAACTCCGGAGGTTGCGCGGAGCCGAGGGGAACCGGACCGGCCTCAGGGTGTTCCGGATCCGACTGGCTTCGCCTCGCTGGCAACGTCGAAGGCCAACTTGTCGCCGTCGCGTCGCACAGACACAGAGTCGCCGGGCTTGATGTGGCCCCGCAGAATTTCCTCGGCCATCGGATCCTCGACGAAGCGCTCGACCGCACGCCGCATGGGGCGGGCTCCGTAGGTCGGATCGTATCCTTTTTCGATGAGGAACTCCTGCGCCGCGGCATCGAGCGTGAGGTGGACGTTTTTCGTGCGGATCCGCTCGACCACTTTTCCGATCTCAAGGTCGACGATGCGGATGAGATCCGGCTTCGTCAGTGTGTGGAAGACGATGATATCGTCGAGGCGGTTGAGGAACTCGGGTTTGAAGACGCGTTTGGTCTCCTCGAGAATCTTGTCACGCATCGTGTCGTAGTTGTCATCGAGCTTCGGTGCACCGAATCCGAGCGTGGTCTGCTTTTTGATCAACTCGGCACCGACATTCGACGTCATGATGATGATCGTGTTGCGGAAGTCGATTTTGCGCCCGAGGGAGTCCGTCACCTTGCCCTCTTCAAGAATCTGAAGGAGAAGGTGCATGACGTCCGGGTGCGCTTTCTCGATCTCGTCGAAAAGCACAACCGAGTAGGGACGGCGGCGTACCGCTTCGCTGAGCTGGCCGCCCTCTTCGTAGCCGACATAGCCCGGGGGCGAACCGATAAGGCGCGAAGCGGTGAACTTCTCCATGTACTCGCTCATGTCGATTTGGATGAGAGCATCCGCATCTCCGAACATGAACTCTGCGAGTGTGCGTGCGAGGAACGTCTTTCCGACACCTGTAGGACCGAGGAAAATGAAGGAACCGATCGGACGGCGGGGATCTTTCAAATCCGCGCGCGAGCGACGCAGGGCCTTGCTGATGGCAACGACGGCTTCGTCCTGACCGATCACCCGCCCCTTCAACTCCGACTCCATCGCAAGAAGCTTGGCGGTCTCCTGCTGTTCCATGCGGGAAAGCGGCACACCGGTCCACTTCGAAACGACGTGCATGATTTCGTCCTCTCCGACAACAACCTGCTTCTCTTCCTTGTTGGCACGCCAATCGTTAAGGATCGCGTCGAGCTTTTCCTTGCTTGTCTTCTCGTTGTCGCGCAAGGCTGCGGCTTTCTCGAAGTCCTGCGCCTTGATGGCGGCTTCCTTTTCCCCACGGATCCGTTCGATCTCGGCCTCGATGTCCTTGACGTTCGGCGGACGGGTCATGGATGCGATGCGAGCCCGCGATCCGGCTTCATCCATCACGTCGATGGCCTTGTCGGGGAGGAAACGTCCGGTCAGGTAGCGGTCGGAGAGTTTGGCAGCCGCCTCGATGGCTTCGTCCAGAATGGTCGCCTTGTGGTGCGCCTCGTATTTCGGACGGATTCCTTTTAAGATGAGAATCGTCTCCTCAACAGAAGGGGCCTCGACCTTCACAGTTTGGAACCGGCGTTCCAGCGCGGCATCCTTTTCGATATACTTTCGGTATTCGTTGAGAGTTGTCGCACCAATGCACTGGAGTTCGCCCCGGCTGAGGGCGGGTTTGATGATATTCGAGGCATCCATCGCCCCCTCGGCAGATCCGGCTCCCACGATCGTGTGGAGTTCATCGATGAAAAGAATGACGTTCTTCGTGCGTCGGATCTCATCCATCACGGCTTTGATACGCTCCTCGAACTGGCCGCGGTATTTCGTTCCGGCGACCATGAGGGCAAGGTCCAGTGTGATGACCTTCTTCTCCCGAAGAATCTCCGGCACGTTGCCGGCGATAATCTCCTGGGCAAGCCCCTCGGCGATTGCGGTCTTGCCGACGCCGGCCTCGCCGATGAGAACGGGATTGTTCTTGGTGCGGCGGCAGAGAATCTGAATAACACGCTCGATCTCGTCGGCGCGCCCGATGACAGGGTCGAGTTCAGCCTTCTTGGCAGACTCGGTCAGATCACGACCGAATGCGCGGAGGGCGGGTGTCTTCCCGTCCTTTTTTCCGCCGCCATTTCCGGGCTCTCCTCCGACGGGTTCGCCCTCTTCCTGCGGCGCAAAATTGGGATCGAGTTCCTTCAGGATTTCGTTGCGGGTGCGCTCGATATCCACCTCGAGGTTCTTCAACACCCGTGCGGCAACGCCCTCGCCCTCGCGCAGGAGGCCGAGCAGGATGTGTTCGGTGCCAACGTAGGAGTGCTGCAAGCTCTTGGCTTCCTTCCCGGCCAGGGCGAGAACCTTTTTCACACGGGGCGTGTAGGGGATGTTCCCGACCATCTTGGTCTCGGGCCCCGAGCCCACTTGTTTCTCCACCTCCATGCGCACGGTCTCGAGATCAAGGCCCATCTTTTGAAGGACGTTGACCGCGACTCCCTGGCCCAACTTGATCAGGCCGAGCAAAAGGTGCTCCGTGCCAACGTAGTTGTGGTTGAACCGGTCGGCCTCTTTTCGGGCCAGTGCGAGAACCTGCTGGGCGCGTGGTGTGAAGTTATTCATCATGTTCTGCGTCTCCGGAACCGTCCGGGCCGGGATTCAAACCGGCCATGTCGGGCGGCGGGACTTGCACCAATTTTGCGCGAATCAGCGCCGCACGCAAGGTGTCCCTTTCTTCGGCGGACATTTTTTGTGTGCGGGCCCCCTTCTGGAGGTGGGCGGGTTGGGTCTCGATGAAGAGTTCGTCGATCGGAAAGCGGTGGGACTCCGGGAAAACCCCGAGGTCGATCCCGAGTTTGATCACGGAGAGAAGATTCAACGCCTCCTTGGAACTCATCGAATAGGCGTTCAAGAGGATGCCGTAGGCACGCCCGATCTGGTCGTGCAGAGTGACGGATTTTCGCTGGGCCAGCAGGGCGCGGGCATTGCGCTCGTGCTCAAGGATTTGCTCGATTACTCGGTTGAGGCGGCCAATGATTTCCTCTTCGGCCTCGCCCAAGGTCGTCTGGTTCGAGACTTGGAAAAGATTTCCCATTGCCTCACTCCCCTCCCCGTGTAGCCCGCGGACGGCCAAGCCGATTTTGTTCACGGAGTTGATGATCTTGTTGATCTGATCGCCCATGACGAGCCCCGGGAGGTGGAGCATCGCCGAGGCACGCATTCCCGTGCCCACATTCGTTGGGCACGCGGTGAGGTATCCAAGGTCGGCATCGAATGCGAAATCGAGAAGCCCCTCGAGCGAGGAATCGACGCGGTCGATCATCGAAAAAACCTTCTCCAATTGGAGCCCCGTACAAATCGCCTGCATGCGGAGGTGGTCCTCCTCATTGATCATGACGCTGAGCGTCTGAGGCTCGTTCATCACCACGGCGCTTCCGACCCCCTTCGCAGCGTGCTCGCGACTGATGAGATGGCGCTCGACAAGGATCTGCTTCTCGAGCGGGGACAGGGCCTCAAGATTTTCCGAGTAGCAAACTTCCATCTCGGGCAAATGCTCAACGGCCTCTTTCACGAGCTTCATCACCTCGATGCGCTCGGCCTTTTTGGCCCAGCCGGGAAACGGCTTCTCGCGGAGATTGCGAGCCAAACGCACACGGCTGCTCACAACGATCTGGCGGTGGGGACCATCGCCGGAGAGCCACTCGCCGGAGCTTGCGATGATCTTGGAGAATTTCATCTTGCTCCGTCTGTCTCGAGTTGCCGGATTTTGTCGCGAAGATCGGCTGCCCGCTCGTACTCCTCCGCCTCGACAGCCTCGGCCAACGAGCTTTGCAAGTCCCTCAATATGGCTCCCATTTCCCGCTCCACACGGAAGGCCTTGGGCGACTTCCCGGTGTGGGCAGTTCCCTTGTGCATGTTGCGCAGAAGACCCTGCAGGCCCTCGGCGAAAACATGATAACAACGGCTGCAGCCGAGACGCCCTGTCTTTTTGAAGTCCGCCTGCGTGAAACCGCAGACCGGACACTTCAGCGATCCGGGCGATTTTTCAAGATCTTGCGCCGCGCCCAAACCGAGCAGGAGATCCGCCAGCGCGAATCCTGTCGGATCGTTCACTCCCTTTTCCTTCGAACAGGCCTCGCAGAGGTTCACCTTCTGCATCTTGCCGTCGACGATCTGGGTCAGAAAGACCGTGGCTTCTTTGGACTGGCAGACATCACACTGCATCACGCCTAACGAATCAACGTGCCGGAGGTTGCTGTCAACTGGTGGAACTTCTCGATCAGACTCCGTGTCACGGGACCGGGTTGCCCGGAGCCGATGATGCGGGAATCCAGCTTCACAGCCGGAATCACCTCGGCTGCGGTGCCTGTAAGGAAGCACTCGTCTGCCGTGAAGATGTCGTACCGTGTCATCTGGGGTTCCGAGATCGCGAACCCCATCTCGGCGGCAAGTTCGAAAACGACGGCGCGCGTGACCCCGGCGAGAGCCCCGGAGGAAATCGGCGGCGTCGAGATGCGCCCGTTCTTCACGATGAAAATATTGTCGCCCGTACACTCCGCGACATACCCCTGCTCGTTGAGCATGAGTCCCTCGCCTGCGCCGGCCTGCTGGGCCTCGATTTTCGCAAGCACGTTGTTCAGGTAGTTGAGCGACTTCACCATCGGCGAGAGCGCACCGTGCGGAATGCGACGGGTGGCGCAGGTCACGATGGTGAGACCGTTTTCGTAACACTGGGGCGAGTAGAGCGTGATCTTTGAGGCGATGATGAACACCGTTGCGCGCGGGCAGAGCGCGGGGTTGAGACCGAGGTCACCGCTTCCGCGGGTGACCACGAGGCGGACGTAGCCATCCTCCAATCCGTTCTGCCGGATCGTTTCGATTACGGCTTCCGTCATTTCCTGGGGCGTCAACCCGACTCTGAGGCAGATCGCCTGCGCCGAATCATAGAGACGGGCGATGTGCTCCTCGAGGCGAAAAACCCTGCCCTTGTAGAATCGGATCCCCTCGAAGACGCCGTCCCCGTAAAGAAGTCCGTGGTCGAACACGGAGATGCGTGCATTCTCTTTGTCGTAAAACTGGCCGTCGATGTAGATTTTCATGAACTCAAGCGTCCCGCCGGACCCCGCCGGCGGGAAAGGCATCCTACGCGGAAGGCGACCAATCTCAAGTGCAAGAAGTGCCAAACATCTCGATCCATGCCCGCACCGTGTTCGCATGCACCGCAACGACTTTGGAGACGTCCGGCGTGTAGCCTCCTGCCAGCACCCACGCCACAGGGACTCCCGCCTGAGCTGCGAAGCGGAAGACACGCCGATCGCGCTCGAGCAGGGCGGTGTGGTCGAGCTTGAGCGGAGAATACGGGTCGTCCTGCAAAGGGTCCGCACCGGCCTGGTAAAGGAGAACGTCCGGCTTCTCCCCCTCGACCAGCCAAGGCAGCGTGGCTTCCATCGCGGCGAACATCATGTCCCGATCGTCGCCTCCGGTGGGCGCGAGCGCGAGCGAGCGGTGGTTCGGCCCGTCGGAATGCCGCAACGTGCTGACGTCGCGGTAGGCCACGTTGTCTGCATAGTCGTTTCCATACAGAGAGAGCGCGCGCATCCACGGCCGCCTGGCGGCGAGACCTGCGGTGCCGTTGCCATAGTGGAGATCCATGTCGAGGACGGCCGCAGTTCGTATCTCGCCGCCGGCGCGCAGGGCTTCGAGGGCCACGACCAATCCGTTGAAGGTGCAGAAGCCCTCCCCGTGGTCTTCGCAAGCATGGTGAAACCCGCTGGCCAGTGCTCCGGCGGTGCCGCGGCACAATGCCGTGCGCACTGCCGCAAGCACGGCACCGTTGGTCAAAAGAACGCTCGGAAAAAGCTGCGGAGTCCACGGGAACTTCTGGGACTCGGCAAGCTGCCTTGGCTCGCCGCTGCGGACCGCTTGGATGTAGGCCTCGGCATGAACCCTCCGCAAGTCGTCCCATGTCACCGGAGCCGGGCTCTCGATACGGATGCCGGGAAACTCGCGTCGAACGACCTCGGCAACGAGGGCGAATTTGCGGATCGGCATGATGTGCTCGCCCAGAGGAGCCGCAAACCCGGGGTCGTGGTACAGAGTCAACGCGTCCATGTCGGCAGCAGAAGTGGAATCCTTTCCTGATCGCCTGGGTAGGCGTCAAGGGATCTGAGAACGCACCGCATATCCGCCTCGCGGAAGGCAAAGCCATACATGCGGTAGAGCGATCGGACGATGCGTCGCACTTCGGATCCCGTGATCGAATCCTCCGTCTCACGCCCGACACGCCGGACGACAAGCGTAAGGGGAAGCGGCTGTGGACCGCCGGAAGCATCGATCTGTTCAAACGGGCGGAAATCCGGCTGGAGATACGGCACACGGGTCGGATCGACCTTGCGATATCCAGCCCGTTCGTAGGCGAGGAGTCTCACCAGGGTGGCGGGCTGCGCAGAATCGGGGTGCTCCATTTCACCGACGAGAGTGATGGGGGATTCCGCGCTGCGACCTTGCGCCTTCAAGACACTGCGACCAGTGGTGACTGGCAATGCACGAAGCCAACCGGCGAGCCCGCTCCGGCGCCACGCGGGGGCCACGAGGTTGTGGGAAAGGTGGACAACGGCCCCCGGCTCGCCCTCAAGCACGATGGCGGTATGGTCGCGCACCGCGGCGAATTCCCCGCGGCAGGTCACCAGCATGAGCCGGTAGCGCAAGGCACATCCATCCCGCAAAACCGCAGGATCCCACCGCATCCTTTCCGCCAACACGCAGCTCTGCTCAACCTCGCCGGCTGCGCCGAACTCGGCCCACAGCGCTCGAAAAGCCATGTCAAAGGTCGGGCTCCCTGCATCTTCCACGCGGTGCAGTTCGACATCGGACCAATCCCTCTCAAGGCTCTTCGCGTCACCGGGAGCCAGATCGGAAGGGATCATCCAATCTTGGAGCTTCATTCCGAGGAGTGATGGAACTGGAGTTCGTACAGCTTGCGGTACAGGGCCGATGAAGCCAGCAGTTCTTGATGGGTACCCGTGGCAGCCACCCGGCCGTTGTCCATCACGACGATACAATCGGACTTGAGAATTGTCGAAAGCCGGTGCGCGATGGCGATCACGGTCCTTCCCTCGGCCAGCCGTTCCAGAGCGGCTTGGATCATGCGCTCGGATTCAGAGTCGAGAGCCGAAGTCGCCTCGTCGAGCAGAAGGACGGGTGCATTTTTGAGAAGAGCCCTTGCGATTGCGAGGCGTTGTTGCTGGCCTCCGGAGAGCAGGCACCCCTTGTCGCCCACAATGGTTTCATAACCATCCGGCTGAGCCTCGATAAAGTCGTGAGCGAATGCGAGCTTTGCCGCCTCGATGATTTCTTCGCGCGTGGCATCCAGGCGTCCGTAGCGGATGTTTTCGTAGATGGTGTCGTGGAAAAGGAAGGTCTCCTGCGTGACCACTCCGATCTGCTCGCGGAGCGAACGCTGTGCCACATCACGCAGGTCGTGGCCATCGAAGCGGATCACGCCCTTTTGCGGATCGTAGAAGCGAAGGATCAACGAGAGCAGCGTGCTCTTGCCCGCCCCGCTGGCGCCGACCAGGGCATACTTTTTGCCCGGCTCCACCATGAGCGTGATGTCCTGCACCGCGGCTTTGTCCGGACCGTAGGTAAAGCTCACCCCCGAGAGTTCGATGCGCCCCTCGCCCCGACCGAGAACCACCGCATCCGGCTTGTCTTTGACGGTGGGAGTGGACTCCAGGAGATCGAAGATGTTCGTGGCCGAGGCCATACACTTCTGCATGAGCATCGGAATTTTGCTCAACGACTTCACGGGGTTGTAGAGGAGGAAGATGCCCGCACACAGTGCGGCGAACTTCATGAAGCTGATGTCGAAAACACTCACATAGATCACGGCGAGCACGACGCCGAATGCAGAGACCGATTCGATGAGCGGTTGCACGATATCGATGCTCTTGCGGACGCGCAGACTGTTCCGGCACTGGATCTCCGACGACTTCCGGAATTCGTCCGACTGGTATTCTTCACGGGCGAAGGATTTGATGACCCGGATGCCTGCAAACGTCTCCTGAAGAATCACCGCCATCTGCCCGGCTTCGTTTTCCTCGGCTTTCCCGGCTTCGCGCACTTTCTTGCCGAAGATCATCACCGGAAGGATGCAGATGGGGAAAAGGACAAGCGTGGTCAGGCTGAACTTCCAATCGAGAATCACGAGCACCCCGACGCCTGAGATCACAGCGATCGGGTCTTTGATCACATCACCGGCGATGGAGGTCAGGGCATTCTGCGCCATGCGGGTGTCATTGAGCACACGCGAGATGAGTTTGCCGGACTTCGCACGGTTGAAGAAGTCGAGCGACTGCGACATGAGGTGGGCGAAGAGCTGGGAACGGACGTCGCGAAGCACTCGCAGGCTCACCCATGCCAGACAGTAGTTGTTCAGATACGAGAAAATCCCCCGCGTGACCATCACCGCGGGAATGAGCAAACTCACCCAAATGACGCTGTGGATTCCGGGTCCACCGTCCAGATTCGTGCCGGCGGAAAGCATTTTCGACATGTCGGCTCCGGAACCGCCCGGCATGAGGGTCTCGCCGACCTTTTTGATGACGAGCGGGATAACGCCATTGAGGACGCCCGCGAGGATTCCGAAGAGCAGACCAAGCGCGAAACGCTGCTTGTAGGGCTTCAGATAGACCGCCAGACGGAAATAAGGTTTCCAGAATTGCCGGATGAGTTGCGGGAACGGAATTTTTTTTGCCATGCGGGTCAGCGGAGCCACGATGCCCCGAAGAAAGAGAAATACCAACCGACAAGTGCGGGACCGGCGAACACCCAAATCCCCGCCGCGAGGGCAAGGAACGGACCGAATGGCAGACGCGCCCCGGATTTGTCACGGGAAAGAAAAACCCCGCCCAGCGCGGCGAACATGCCGATGACGGAGGATACGAGCAGCGTGAAAAGCACAGCCTGCCATCCGAGGAATGCCCCGATGCAGGCGATGAACTTGACGTCACCGAACCCCATCGCCTCGCGCGGAATCGTCACGCAACGGAGCTTGCCGGTAATGCATGCGAGGCTGTCGAGCTCGACAGTTTGTGATCCGGCTTCAATGCGGTTGAACCAAAACCTCGCCTCCGCCGCCTCGACCGGTTGTCCGTCGAAGACCAGATCGGAGACGCCCGAGCACCGCAGCACATCGGACTCCCTTGAGAACACATCCTCCCACCGCAGGACATCGTCACCGATCCGGAGATCCGCACGGTCACCGTCGCGTATCCACTCGAAATCCTGCGCCCCGTCGAAATGCACCGCCTTCCGCCCGAAGGCGACCTTGCCGAGTTCCACGACAAGCCAGAGTAATCCGAATCCGAGCGCCGCGCCAGCGGCGGACAAGCCGAGCGCCAACCACCACGTGTCGACACCCATCAGTGCGGGGACAACCGGCGAGAGCAGAATGCCGGCTGCGGTCCCGCCCCAGGTGATCTCGTCGGGAATGATGAAGTGCTCGATGTCGATGAAGGTGGCCACGACCAGCAGCGAAAGAAAAATCCAGTAGACCGGAGCGAGAGGCCAGCCGAATTTCTGCCAAGCAAAAAAGAACAACCCGGCCACGAAGACTTCGACGAAAAGATAACGCGGCGAAATCCGGCACCCGCACCCGGAACATTTCCCGCGCAGCGCGATCCAACTCACGACAGGGAGGTTTTCGTACCATGGAATGAGTCGCTGGCAGGAGGGACAGAACGAACGCTTGGGATTGGCCAGACCAATCCCCCGCGGCATGCGGTGGATACAGGCATTCAGGAACGAGCCGACGATCGCTCCGAGCACCGCGGACATCGCGGCGAAGAGGGTCGTCATTCCTTCTCGAGTCCCGGCTCGACCAACTCGCAGACAACGTGGAGCAGGAACTTGTGCGCCTCCTGGATTCTTGCAGTAACGGTGCCCGGAACGATGATCTCGATGTCGGCCGCTCCCTTTGTGAATCCACCGCCCTTGCCGAGAAAGACGACCGTCTTGATTCCGATACGCCGGGCTTCCTCGAGCGCGGAGAGCACGTTGCGCGATTTCCCGCTCGTTGTGAGCGCGACCATCACATCGCCCGGCTTGCCAAACGCCCGCACCTGTCGAGCGAAGAGATCTTGGAAGGAATAATCATTCCCAATCGCAGTCAGGAGTCCGCCGTCTGCGGAGAACGAAATCGCCGGATACGGCCGCCGGTCACCCGAAAAGCGGCAAGCGAACTCCGTGGCGATGTGGGAAGCATCGGCAGCGCTGCCTCCATTGCCACAGAAAAGCAACTTTCCCCCCGCTCTGAGCGCCGCGAGCACGAGGGCCGCCGTCTCTTCGACGAGGGGCTGAAGAGGTCTCAGGCTCTCAAACGTCTCGATCGCCGCGGAGAGCGACTGCTCGAAGGGGCTTACGCTGTGACGGGGCATGGCGTTTCGGCCAGCAGGCCTTTCAAGTGAGGCCAGTCGGCAATGTCCATCGAGGCAAAGAGCTCAAGATACACAAAGGTGGCATCCGCCGGAAACTCCGCGCGGATTTTTTGAACAGCGGCATCCACACGCTCGGCGGGAGGCTCCGGCGGAAGGGTTTCGAGAAGGCCCTGCCCGTCGTGGGATATCCCGAGTTCGTCAAGAAAACTGCAGACCATGTCTCTGTGGGCCCCGAGCACCCAGGCTTGGAGGAGCTCCGTCGCCAAGTCGGCCGCGGAGGGCTTGGAGAGCGCCTCAGCCATCCAGCGATGGCGCTCGTCGCGCGGCTTGCGCTCGACAAACACCGGCCGGAGCTTCCGCCGTGAGGCCAGCAGGCCGATCGCCGCCTTGTATGCTGTGCGGTCATGCTCCATCAGCCACTCACACAATGCGGCGGACGATTCCGGCGCGAGGCGGGAAAAAATTTCGTTCGAGGTCATTCCGACCTCACCCTAGCAGAGGCTGGAGCGGCCTCGTCAAGAACTGCGGCTGGCGGGGAAATTGACTTCACCCCGCAAACCGGATTCACTGCGCCCGATGATTCGCTTGATTTTTACCGCGTTGGCCGCACTGGTCCTCGCTGGCTGCGCGGCGCCGGACGCTCCGCCCACCCAGCTCGAGCGCGCGAACGTGCTTCCGCTCGCGCTCGACTCCGACTTCCAGTTCCGCAAGGTCCAGCAGTCGTTCTTCGACTCGCGCGAGATTCCGCCCACCACGACGAGCGAAGCGGCCATTTTCAACCGTGCCTACCGCACATGGGGAGCCATCGACTCGACCGAGCTCAACCAGCGCAACGGAACGATCTTCAACTTCTTCTGGCGAGCGAGCCGCGAGGCGGATGTGACCGTTCGCTTCGAGTACCGCCAAGCCGGCCTCGCCAACCATGTCCTGGCAAAAGAACTCTATTACCCGGGTGTGCGGGGATCGCGCAAATCGACCTTCGAGGTCGTCGGGGACGAGTATCTCGAAAACGGCCGCGTCACGCAATGGCGCGCCCTCCTCATAGTGGACGGACGCATCGTTGCGCTCCGGCAGTCGTTCATGTGGCGCTAGCCGTCGTTTGACTTCGACCCTACCCCGCCGATAAGTTTCCCCACCCTGTGAAAGCCCCCTCGTCCATCCTCGTCGGAAGTTCCGGCGCCACCGTCTGGATCAAAGTCGACGGCCGGGGAACGTTCCAGAACAGCCCCGGTGTGAAGGAATTCGTGAAGCAAATGATCCAGCGCGGCAGCCGCGAATTCGTTGTGGATCTGGCAGGGTGCGAATTGATGGATTCCACCTTCATGGGCACCTTGGCCGGTGTGGCTCTGCGCCTCCGGGAACTGGGCCATGGCACCCTCCGGGCCATCAATGTGAATCCCCGCAATGCCGGGCTCCTCGAAAATCTCGGTCTGGACCAACTCTTCGTTGTGGAAGCCGGCAGTGTCGCGCCGGCACCCGAAGGGCTCCGCGAGGCGGCAAGCCCCGACACCGACGAGTCAGACCAGAAGGCAGCCGTGCTCTCCGCCCATGAAGCCCTCGTTCAGGCAGACTCCACGAATGCCGTGAAGTTCAAGGATGTCATCGAGTACCTGAGGCAGGAGCTTGGGAACACCTCGGCATCCGAAGACTGACGAAGGGTCTTGATCGACAGGGGAGCCTTGGGGGATAGTCGGAAAAGCTGATGTGGACCTACATATATTTGGCGCTGTTCTCGGGAACATTCGTCGCCCTGTTGGTCGTGATCAATGCCTTTACCAAGCGCATCACAGATCTGGAGCGCCGCAGGGCGGAGATCGAGGTCGAGGAAGACCGCGTTTTCGACTTCCTCCACTCGCTCGGCGAGGCCTTCTCGGAAGGGATTCGCAGCTCGGAACTTCACCGGCTCATCGTCGAGAGTGCCCTCCGCATTCTGGAGGCCCAAGGGGGCGCCCTGTATTTGGTGGACAAGAATGATGCCCTCCTCGCCCCGGCTTTCGTTTCGAAGGGCTGCGCCCCCTTGGTCGAAGTCCCGTCCACGATCTTGGATCAATCCGCCACCTCGGCCATCGCTCTCGAGAGTTTTTTGCGGCTCCATTCCGTCGCCCGCGGGGAAGGCATCATCGGGGAATGCTGGGAGACGGGCGAAAACGTTGCGCTGAATGGTGTGATTCTCCAATCACCGCTTCCCGCGGATCTCGCCCCCACGTCCGCCCTTGTCGGCCCGCTCGTTTACCGCCGTAAAATTCTCGGCGTTCTGTGTCTGGTGAACGGCGCTTCCAGCACCGCCTTCACCGAGGCGGACCTCAAAGTGTTCCGGACCATCGCGGAGCAGGGAGCTTTCGCTCTCTACAACGAAGTGGTTTACCTCGAGGCCGGAGAAAAAAAGCGCCTCGATCACGATCTCGAGATCGCCCGAGAGATTCAACGCATTCTCCTGCCATCCTCACCGCCCGAGATCACCGGCTATGACCTTGCAGGCATCAACATTCCGGCACGGCAGGTGAGCGGGGACTATTTTGATTACATCCGGATGGACGACACGCGGTTCGGCGTCGCCATTGCGGACGTTTCCGGCAAAGGCGTTCCCGCCTCCCTCATCATGGCGATGTGCCGGAGCGTGCTGCGCAGTGAGGCCCCCGGCAAAACCTCCGCCTCCGAGGTCCTCCGCCGCGTGAACTCCCAGCTCTACCCGGACATTAAGGAGGATATGTTCATCAGCATGGCGTATCTCATCATCGAGCCCGCCACCGGCACGGTCACGCTCGCCCGCGCCGGCCACGACGCCCCGCTGCTCTTCCGCGCCGCAACAGGTGATGTCGAGAAACTGAGCCCGAAAGGCATGGCACTCGGGATTGACAGCGGAGAGGTGTTCAATAGAGTCTGCGCGGACTTCAGCTTCCGGCTGGAACCCGGCGACTGCCTGTTGCTCTACACCGACGGAGCGACCGAGGCGCTGGACCACGAAGGGGATGAATTTGGAATGCCCCGTCTCGTGCAGGGCCTCAGCGAAAGCGCCCCCCGCGGTGCCGCTCAGGTGGTCGGCCACGTGGCCGAACAGGTCCGCACTTTCGTCGGAAGCTATCCGCAACACGACGACATCACTCTCATCGCCATAGCGAAAACATGAACGAAACGAACGAGGAACCGAAAACCGCCACCGAGCCACCCGTCGAGGCAGCCCCCGCACCGCCGGAGGATCCCGCCGCCGAGGCTGCGAAGTACAAGGACCTCTACCTCCGCGCGCTGGCCGACTACGACAACTCCCGCAAGCGAGCCCTCCGTGAGAAGGACGAGGCCATCAAATACGCCAACGCAAACCTTCTCGAGAAGCTGCTCCCAGTGCTCGACAATTTCGAGCTCGGCCTCGAGGCCGCCAAGTCGGCGACCGACGCCGCTGCAATCGCCCAAGGTATGGCCATGGTGCAGAAGCAACTGCAGGACTTCCTGCGCGACCACGGCGTCGAAACCATTCCGGCCGAAGGCGAGGCCTTCGACCCCTCGCGCCACGAAGCCGTCGCCCACGAAGCCCACGCGGAAGTTCCCGAGGGCCATATCGTGCGACAACTCCGGCGCGGCTACAAGTTGCGCGACCGCCTCCTCCGGGCCTCCACTGTCACGGTCTCCAAGGGATCCGTGGAATGACGGTGAAGCGCTGTTACTACGAAGTTCTCTCCGTCGAGCGCACCTCCACTTCGGAGGAGATCAAACGCTCTTATCGCAAGCTCGCGGTCAAATACCATCCGGACAAAAACCCGGGTGATGCCGAGGCGGAGGAGAATTTCAAAGAACTCGGCGAAGCCTACGATGTTTTGATGGATCCCGAGAAGCGGGCCGCCTACGACCGCTACGGCCACGCGGCCTTCGCGCAAGGTGGAATGGGCTCCCGCGGTGGAGGATTCCACGATCCGTTCGACCTTTTCCGTGAAGTTTTCGGGTCCTCCGGCGGATCGGGTGGGATTTTCGACCATATTTTCGGGGGAGGCGGGGGAGCCGACCAGTCCGGTCGGCAGCGCGGATCGGACCTTCGTTACGATCTCCAGATTACCCTGGAAGAAGCCGCATTCGGTGCCGAGAAAGAGATCGAGATCCGCAAACTCGACGCCTGCCGGAATTGCGAAGGCACCGGAGCGCAGGAGGGCTCGCGCGTGGTCACGTGCCCAACATGCCGCGGGCGAGGTCAGGTGATTGCCTCCCGCGGCTTTTTCCAGGTCGCACAGACCTGCCCGCAGTGCCACGGGGGCGGACGCATTGTGGAAAAGCCCTGCCGCGCCTGCCATGGCGAGGGCCGCGTGGAGGAGACCTCCCGTGTCAAACTCAAGATCCCCGCAGGCATCGACGAGGGGTCACGCCTTCGGAGTTCGGGCGGTGGCGAGGCCGGTGTGCGGGGCGGCCCCTCTGGCGACCTCTACGTGGTCATCCACCTGAAGGAGCATGATGTCTTTGTTCGCGAAGGGATGGACCTGCACTGCGAAGTCCCGCTTCCCTTCACTACGGCCGCCCTCGGGGGCGAGGTGAAGGTGCCGACTCTCAAAGGTTCCGCAAACTTGAAGATTCCCGCCGGAACTCAGGGCGGGACGGTGTTCCGGATCCGTGGAGAAGGCATACCCGGCCTGCAAAGCAGCGCGCGTGGCGACATTCTCACACGCGTGCAGGTTGAGGTCCCGACACGCCTGAACCACGAGCAGAGAGAAGCTCTCAAGCAATTTGCCGAACTGTGCGGTGAGGAGAACAGCCCTCTCCACAAGAGCTTTTACGAGCGCCTCAAGGACCTTTTCAGCGCATGATCGTCTCCCGCGCCCAGATGGTCGAGGCCGAGCAAACGGCTTTCGCCCGCGGGGTGCGCGCGGAAGATCTGATGGAAATCGCCGGAGCGAGCTTGGCCGCTTTTGTGCGCCAACTTTTCCCCGTCCCGGGCCATGCCGTGGTGTTTGCCGGGAAGGGTCACAATGGTGGAGACGTGCTTGTCGCCGCACGCCACCTCGCGGATGCCGGGTGGAGCTTTGAGGTCCGACTCGCAGGCTCGCCGATGGCTCCCCTCACCCGCAGACAATCGGAAAGCCTTCCGGAGACGCGTCCGCGCCGCGGTGTGGATCGCATCGTGGTTCTCGACGGTGTGTTGGGAATCGGCACGCGGGGCGAACCCTCAGGAGACGCTGCGGAGGCCATCCGTGAGATCGAGACCCTCCGCGCTGTGAACGGGGCTGCCGTGATCGCCGCGGATGTTCCAAGCGGCCTCGATGCGGACTCCGGCACCCCTGCCGCATGCTGTGTGGAAGCGGATGCGACAGTCACGATGGGCTTTGTGAAAACGGGGCTTCTGGCGGATGCCGCCACGCGCTGTGTCGGCCGCCTTGCCGTCGTGCCGCTCGATCTCCCAATGCCCAGCGGAGCGGATACGGCACTCGTGCTCACGCCCGCCGCCCTGCAGGGACTTTTGCCGCCGCGCCCGTTCGAGACTCACAAAGGGCAGGCAGGACGTGTGCTCATTGTGGCAGGCTCCAAAGGCTTCACCGGGGCCGCCCGGCTGTGCTCGGAGGCTGCGGTCCGCGCCGGAGCCGGTCTTGTCACTTTGGCTGTGCCGCGCGAGATTTACCCGATAATCGCTGCGAGTGCTGTGCCCGAGGTCATGGTCCAGCCGCTCGCCTCCGTCGATAAGATCTTGGACGCCCCATTGGACGCCATTGCGATCGGCCCCGGACTCGGACGCTCGCATGATGCCGAAGTACGTGATCTCTTGAGGCGGATCGACGTGCCGTGTGTTGTGGATGCGGATGCCTTGAATGCACTGGCTGCCTCGGGGCTCGATCTTCTCGAGAATCCACCCGGCCCACGCCTGCTTACACCCCACCCCGGCGAAATGGAGAGGCTCTTCCCCTGTGCCGGACGTTCGCGGCGGCAATGGCTGGAAGACTTTGTTGCCCGCTACCCAGTCAGCCTCCTGCTCAAGGGCTCACGCACGGTCATCGGCCGCGCCGGTGCACCGACGGCCTTCAATACCACCGGGCACCCCGGAATGGCCGGCGGAGGTATGGGTGATGTGCTTACCGGCGTTTGCGCCGCGCTGATCGGGGCCGGCTTGTCAGTGGACAATTCCGCGCGGTACGGGGCCTGGGTCTGCGGTCACGCCGCCGAACTCGCCATACGCACAGGGGCCTCTCAGGAATCCCTGTGCGCCAGCGATGTCTTGACCCACTTGGGTCCCGCATTCACGCACGCGAGAGAGAGGCTGGTATTCTGACGCTCAATTATAGCGGGGAGGTCCCACGGAGCCTTGGACGGCGTTGAGCCCGAGATCGTAACCCCGGTTTTGCTCGAGCCCCGCAAATTGGCTGGCAAGTTTCTCCCATTGCGGCTTGCTGGCCTTCACGGCAACAAGGTTTCCGGCTGCATCGGTGACGCGGACGATCCACCCATCATACTCGAAGTGATCGGATCCGCTGATGACTCGCACGGAATCGTAAAACCGGTTCGTGTAGATCTGGCTGGTATGTTCTGTAGCACGCGTCACGCCGTCACTGCCGAGGTTGCAGTCAAACCCACCGGAAAGGAAGGTCCAGAAGAGGTTGATATTGTCATCGCTTTTTCCAAAAACCCAGTAAGAGACCTTCAGTGGTCCGGTGGACGACCGGAGGCTTTGGTTTCTGAGAGTCACCTTGAGACTGATCCTCTCGACTTTCATGTAACTCTCACGGCTTGACTTGACAGAGGGCACGACACTCACCTCGATCTTCGGAGGAGTTGTCGGTGCTGGGGTTTGGGTGCGGACGGTTGGCGGTGAGGACGGTGAGGAAGGTCCAACACGCGTGGCGGTCATCCGCGTGGTGCGTGTCGATGTCGGAGACTCCCAGGTTTCGACAATCTGCATGCGCAGGGGATCGAATGGCAGGGGAATGGATATGGACTGTCCCTCTCTCCCATCCGCCCCGGGCGTCAGAATAAGGATGCTGTCCGCCCCCGCGCTCCACTTCTTCTTGTAGTTGGTTTCCGTTTCCCGGGATTCCGATACATGGGTTGAAGTCTCGATTACTGTTCCGTCAGGGAAAAACTCGAAGGTTCGTGAGGATCGCGAGTATCCCTCCCCGGACTCGACTTTCCACTTCCCGAACAGGTCAGCCGGATTCATCGAGGTCGATTGCCCAAGCAGGACGCCATGAGAAAAAAGAAAGCCCGAAGCACACAGGACGCCCAACAGGGAGCGGGTGAAAAATCGATAGATGTTCATGCCATCAGGACCCGCGAGGAAACTGCCACGAAACGGACATCCTCGTCGAGCAGCAATCACTGCCCTGAAGGCGGTGGAAGCTCGGGATTGTCCCGGCGGGCGGGCAGCCAGCGACGGAAAATGCGGCGCGTCTCGTGGATGGGGGATTCCTCGATGAAATAGGCAATGGCAGCCCGGCCGATGGCGTAAGTTCCGGCACCTGCGATGAATCCGGAGACGGCCTGCCCCCAAACGGGGACAACCCTTGCCAAAGCACGGGCTCCCTCGCGGAAGACGAATCCGGCCCCGATGTTAAACCCAAGAGCACCGAGAAACTCGGCGACAAGCCGTGCGCTGAATGGGCGACCCGTGGTGTGGATCACAAGCCCGACCATAAGTGTCTGAAGCGTGGTAAGAACCGGCATGTCGGCCAGCGGGATCGGCTGAGCGCCGATGACTCCGCACACCGCGCTGAAAGATTTCAGGAGAGACCCCGCGATATGGGCCTGGGCACGGCGAGCGCCTGTGAGTCGCGCGAACTCCAACTGCCCCGGACGCGGCATTGCGGCGCAGAGCGCCTCGTCCAGATGCAGGTCATCCGGCGAGAGCACCTTCGTCACACGGCGTGCAATGGAGCCCTCGGCGGCGAGGCCGGCCTGCAAGCGGAAGACATCCGACGGCGCCGCAGCAACCGCGACGATGGACGACGCGCACAGGCGGCAGCGCCCCACAGCAGCCGCCCAATCGGATGTGCCGGAATCGGGCCCGTAAAAAAGCACCGCATCGGGCTCGAAGAACCGGACGCCGTTCTCTACGAAATCCTCAGGACTGGCAGCACGCGCATCGAGGATGTCGACGGCACCGAGTCCGGCGATGCTGTAGCGCCGCCACCCGTGATCGGACTCGCCGGTGACGAGCCCCTTGGCTCCCATGGTGCCGAGAATTTCCTGCGCGGACGCCGATCCATTGCCCACGATCATGAGTCGCGACGGCCTCTGCTCAAGGAAGAGTTCGCGGATGGGCACGAGCTCCCTCAGGATCGGCTTTTGGAGTCCGCCGGGCAGTTTCTCTACAAGCCCGGTGAAGCGGTCGTAGACCGCGAGCAACGAGTCACGGTTCAAAGTGCGCGAGATCGTTGAGCACCATCTCCGTGTGCTCGCCGGGTTTGACCTTTCGGAAGACAGACTTCACCCGGCCATCGGGCCGAATGACGAACGTCGAGCGCTCCGTGCCCATGTATTTCTTGCCATACATGCTTTTCTCGACCCAGACCCCGTAGGCGGTGACAACCTTCTTGTCTTCGTCGCTCAACAGCGGAAACGGGAGATCGAACTTCTCGATGAATTTCCTATGACTCGCGGCGGAGTCGGTGCTCACCCCGAAAACGACGGCATCATGCTCCTTCAGGTGGCTGTAGCGGTCCCTTAACGCGCACGCCTGCGTGGTGCAGCCCGGCGTGTCATCTTTGGGATAAAAATAGAGGACGACAGTGCGTCCGCGAAGATCGGAAAGACGGATGGTTTTGCCGTCACCATACTCGCCGCCGACGGCCGTCGCAGTGAAGTCGGGCGCCATGTCGCCGGGAAGAATCTCAGTTGCCATGCGCGGGAGCATTCCACGGGAAAGCCGCCCGCGCAAGCAGGTCGCGAAAGTCGCGGAAGAGGCGATTGACTCGCCCGCGCGAATGCGCATCATGCACCGCCTTTCCCTCATGATCGAGCAGCACGTTCTCAAAATCACCAAGGAACTCGGACTCCAACCCCGCCAGGTCGCCGCGACGGCCGTTCTTCTCGAAGAAGGCGGGACGGTGCCGTTCATCGCACGCTACCGCAAGGAGCGCACCGGGGAGCTCGACGAGGTCCAGATCACCGCGATCCGCGACCGCCTGGAGCAACTCGGCGAACTCGACAAACGGCGGGAATCGATTCTGTCCTCGCTCGAGGAACGCAAGCTGCTCACCGAGGACCTCCGTGCCAAGGTCGGATCTGCCGAAACCCTCGCCGCCCTCGAGGACATTTACCTTCCCTTCCGCCCGAAGAAACGCACCCGCGCAATCATTGCGAGGGAACGCGGACTCGAGCCGCTTGCGGAGATTCTCTGGGCGCAGAATCCCTCGACCAATCCGGCTGCAGAGGCCGCGGCCTTCGTGGATGCCGAGAAAGAAGTCCCGGATGCAGACGCCGCCCTCGCGGGGGCTCGCGATATCCTTGCCGAGCGCGTGAACGACGACGCCACCGCCCGCGCGAAGCTGCGTGCGCTCTACCTCGAAAAGGGCGTTATCAAATCCAAGGTCGCCTTCGGCAAAGAAGAAGAGGGAGCGAAATTCAAGGACTACTTTGACTGGAGCGAACCCGCTGCCACCGCCCCCTCGCACCGCATCCTCGCCATCCGCCGCGGTGAGGCCGAGGGATTTCTTTTTTCGCGCCTCACGCCCCCGGAGGACGAAGCGCTGTCGATCCTGAGCGGGCTTTTTGTCAAAGGCACTTCCCCCGCCTCGCAGCAGGTCCGCCTCGCAGTGGAGGATTCCTACAAACGTCTGCTCGGCTTCGCGATGGAGGCGGAGGCCCGCATGTTCTACAAGAAGAAAGCCGACGAGGAGGCGATCCGGGTCTTTGCCGAGAATCTGCGCGAACTGTTGCTTGCATCGCCGCTCGGACAGAAGAACACGCTGGCGATTGATCCCGGATTCCGGACCGGCTGCAAAGTTGCCGTGCTCAACCGTCAGGGCAAGCTCCTCTACAACGACGTCATCTATCCGGAAAAGAGCGCTCGCGAACAAGCAGAGGCCGCAGAGTTTCTGCATTCCGTCGTAAAGAAGTTCCAGATCGAGGCCATTGCGATCGGCAATGGCACAGCGTCGCGCGAGACCGAGGCGTTCATTGCGAAGTGCGGACTCCCGGGGGCGATCCCGGTCGTGGTGGTGAACGAATCCGGCGCATCGATTTACTCGGCATCGGAAGTGGCCCGAGAGGAATTCCCCGACCTCGACCTCACCGTCCGCGGTGCTGTTTCGATCGGACGTCGCTTGATGGATCCCCTTGCAGAGTTGGTCAAGATCGATCCGAAATCCATCGGCGTCGGCCAGTATCAGCACGATGTCGACCAACCGGCCCTGAAGCGCTCGCTCGACGACACGGTCGTCTCCTGCGTGAACAACGTCGGAGTGGAGTTGAACACTGCCAGCAAGCACCTGCTGACTTATGTCTCGGGCCTGAATGCCCGCGTGGCGGCCGGCATCGTCGAGCACCGTGACAAGAACGGGCCGTTCCGCTCCCGCCAAGAACTTCTCAAAGTTGCCGGCCTCGGTCCGAAGGCCTTCGAACAGGCGGCAGGCTTCCTGCGCATCCGCGACGGCAGCCACCCACTCGACGCAAGTGCCGTCCACCCCGAGCGCTATGGGCTCGTGGACCGCATCGCGGACGATCTCCAGTGCACGGTTGCCGATCTCCTCCGCGACAAGGCCCGGCGTGACCAGATCAAACCCGAGCGTTACGTGACCGATGAGGTGGGACTTCCCACATTGAAGGACATCCTGCAGGAACTCGCCAAGCCGGGCCGGGATCCGCGCCAGAAGTTCGAGGTCTTCAAATTCGCCGAGGGAGTGGACAAAATCGAACACCTCCAGCCCGGCATGAAGCTCCCCGGGGTGGTGACCAACGTGACGGCCTTTGGTGCTTTCGTCGATGTGGGGGTCCACCAGGACGGACTGGTCCACATCAGTCAGCTCTCCGACCAGTTCGTGAAGAATCCCGCCGATGTCGTGAAGGTGGGCCAGAAGGTGTCTGTCACCGTTGTGGAAGTCGACCTGGCCAGGAAACGCATCGCCCTCTCGATGAAAAGCAAACCCGAGACCGCCCGTCCGCGCGGCGGGGATCAGCGACCTTCCCGCGATGCGGGCCGCCCGCGACCCGCTCAGGCACCGGCTGTCGACTGGTTCACGGCGGCGCTCAACAAGAAGGGCTGACGCGGCCTTGCAGTCCGTCCACCGTCTGCTTTGCTGGGGCAGTGGATGTCCTCTCCCTCACGCGCGACGATTGGGAAGCCCGGCTGAGCGCCGTGGGGGAACCGCGTTTTCGCGCGAAGCAGATCCTGGATTGGATTTTCCGCAAACGCGTGAGGTCGTGGGAGGCCATGACCGACCTGCCGGCCGGCTTGCGGGCGAAGCTGGAAAGCGAGTTCCCTCCCCTGTCCCTCACGCAGGTGCGGGTCTCCGGCTCGAGTGACACCACACGAAAGTATCTTTTCCGTCTCGCCGACGGCCAGATGGTCGAGAGCGTGCTCATCCCCGCGTCACCGGCATTGTACGGCGAGGCGTCGGACCGCCGGACCATTTGTATCTCCAGCCAGGTCGGGTGCGCCTACGGCTGCAAATTCTGCGCGAGCGGGTTGGACGGTTGGAAACGGAACCTCACGGCCGGCGAGATTGTCGACCAGTTTCTTCAAGTCGAAGCCTTGAGCGGGGAGAAGATCAACAACATCGTTTTTATGGGCATGGGTGAGCCCATGGCAAACTACGAGAATCTCCTGCGCGCCATCGGCATTCTCAATGCGCCGTGGGGTGTCGGCCTCGGTGCGCGCCATATGACGGTCTCGACGTCCGGGCTCGTACCGCGCATCCGCGATCTTGCCGCCCAGCCTCTCCAAATCCGTCTCGCGATCTCGCTCCATGGTGCAACCGACGAGGTTCGGGGCCGCATCATGCCCGTAAACCGGAAGTATCCCCTGGAGGAACTTCTCGCCGCCTGCGCGGATTACGTGGCGGCGAAACGCCAGAAGATCACGCTCGAGTACATCCTCATCCGTGATGTGAACGACGCACTCGAGCAGGCACGGCTCCTCGCCGGCCATGCCCGGCGGCTCGGCGCGAAAATCAATCTCATCCCCTACAACACCGTCACCGGACTCGACTGGGTGCGGCCCGAGGAGGATCGTCAGGAGGCCTTTCTCCGCACCGTGCGGCATGCCGGGGCGGATGCCACGCTGCGCCGCGAGAAAGGCCACGATATCGCTGCCGCCTGCGGCCAGCTCCGCCTGCAAGTCGCGAGAGAGACCGCTAACGACGCCCCGCCGCAAACGCCCTGAGCCGCTCCGTCACGAGTGGCAATCCCTCTTCCGCCGTCGCAGCCACCACCTCGACCGTTCGAAAAACCTCCGCCGGGCGCGGATCGACAAGAATTTTCAAACTCTCCTGCGGAGCGGACCACAGAAGGCCCGCCGCGGGATACACCTGAAGCGACGTGCCGACCACCACAACCGCATCGGCGCTTTCGACCAGACGCTCCGCTTCCGGCATCAAGTCCACCGATTCGCCGAACCAGACGATGTGCGGACGGAGTTGGGAACCGAGTTCGCACAGATCGCCCTCACGGAGTTCCCAGCCTTCGACCGGAACCACGCGAGCCGGGTCCCGCGTAGAACGCGCCTTCCGGAGTTCGCCGTGCAGATGGAGGACTCGGGTCGAGCCCGCACGCTCGTGCAAGTCGTCCACATTTTGGGTCACAACCGACACATCAAACTCGCGCTCCCAATTCGCGATCGTCCGGTGTCCTGCGTTCGGCTCGGCAGCCAGAAGAGCCCGTCGCCGGTCGTTGTAGAACCGCAGCACGAGCGCCCTGTCCGCCTCCCAAGCCTCAGGAGTCGCGACATCCTCGATGCGGTGGGATTCCCACAGCCCGCCATTGTCCCGGAACGTCTTCAATCCGCTTGCAGCGCTCAGTCCCGCACCAGAAAGAACCACGACATGCATGCCGGAAACTGTGCGTGTTTTTTGATCCACGTCGAGAGAACGCGGAAAAATCCTTTGCAGTGCGGCACGCGGTGAATTAACGGAAACCGGATGCCGCGCGACGACGACGAGGATTTTTCCGAGGGGGAGGTCTGGGACGAATACAAGTGGGAGCAGTTCCTTCAGGAACAGGACCGCACTGCGGAGAGGTATTTCGAGCTTCTCGAAAAATACATGGACCACCCGAACCGCGACGAGTTGATCGCGAAAGAAATGGGATGGGATACGCATGCGGACGATGCAGGCTTCGAGGAAGAGGCCGGCCTCCTCTGCGAGCAGGTCGTCGAGGAAGCCGACGACGAGGGGGACGAGCAGTTCGAGGCCTTCTCGCGTTCGCCTGTCTACAAGGATACTTTGAGCCTCCACCGATGGATCAACAAATGGATCGAGGGCAACGAGGCGATGCGGGATCATCCGGAAGCGGTGAAGCTCGCGACACGCTCGGCCGTCTGCGGCGCGAAGCTGGCTGCGGCCCTCTGCGGCGAAGACAGCGCCGAGATTGGCATGACGATCGCCTATCTGAAACGTGCACTGAAGGCAGCCAACGATTCACTCGATGCCGCTGCGAGGCTGGGTGAGCTCGGGCTTCTCGCGCCGCGCCAGCTTGGGACAGTTCGCCGGATGATCTTCCGCATCCGGGATCGCATCGTTTCTCTGATGAGCGAATACCGCTCCGAATGGCGTCGCCGTCACGGTTGAGGTGGAATCGCCCCGCCACCGCGGTCTGATCGTTACGGGGCTCGCTCTTGTGCTTTCCGCAGCAGGCCTCTGGTTCTTCGCCCTGCCGGCACAATGGCGTCCACCGCCGGAAGAAGCTTTCCGAAGTGAGGTCGTGCAGATCGAGACTGGTCGGGAAATGAACGCATGGGGCGTTTCGCGGGAAGATGCGGTTGTGATTTGGACCGAAGGACTCCGTCCTGTCGAGGTGGAGGCCCGATGAGACGTTTCCTTGCCGCCGCATTCCTGGCCATCGTCTGCACCGCGCAGGCCGGGGATGAGCTTTGGAGCGGACTCGTTCTTGCTCAGAACGGGGCGGCCGGAGCAAAGCCGCTTCCGCGAAAACTTGAGGCCTTCGCTCCGACATTGCGGCAAGTTTTCGGCATGGGCACTTTCGCCCTGCTCGACGACACTCGCGAACCTCTCACGGATACCACATGGCTGCTCACAAGCCGTGAGTTTCTCGTTCGGGTCGATGTGTTGGAGCGGGAAACCGCGCGCTACCGGCTACGAACTACGTTTTTCCACAAGAACGATATCCTGCTCTCAGCGGACGTTTGGCTCGCCCGGGGCGTTCCCCTCATCGTCCGCGGGCCGTCGCAAGGAACCGGACAGCTTCTCTTCCTTCTCGCCGTCCGCTGAGACCTCATAGACACGGAAAAATCTGTTCGCAGAAATCTGGCGCAGAAAGGCCGGGGCTCGGGCGGGGTGATGGTAGAGAACTTCGGCCATCGTTCCACGCGTGGCGGCCTCCGTGCCGGTCAGTTTTTCAGCATTCGAAAGAACGCGCTCCGGCTCATAGGCAATGATGTAGCGCACCTTCCGCGCTGCGAGCAGAGCCTGCGCTGCGGCGGGATCGGTCTCGAGATAGAATCGCGCACCATCCATCGTCCCGGGAAGGCTCTGGTGCGCTGTGCCTCCGAGACAGGGCTGGCCGGACCACCAGACGACAGCCGGACTCAACCACCACGGAGCCAGAACGCCACCGCGCGGTCTGTCCTTCAACACGCCTGCCGCCTCGCGCAGGAGAACCTCGTCGGCCAAGTGCTCGCGCGCAGCCTGTGCAGCAGGCGTTCCCGTGTCGAGACGGGTATCCCAGACTCCTGCGATCGGCCAGAATGCGGCGAGAAAGATCGGCAGTGCGAATCGGCGGCGACGGATGACGGCGAAAGCCCATGGGAGTGCCAGCGCAAGGACCAGCACGAAAAAATAACCCCAGCGCAAATGCCAGAGGGAAAGCCCTGCCGTGACAACGAGCAGCACTCCCCAGAGCCGCAACTCGGGATCGCCGGACCGCAGCCCACGGATGAGCAGGAACAACGGCACCAGAGCACAGAGGCCCCCTGTCCACTCCCACCAGACCGCCAGCGATCCATGTCCCAACTCCCCTATCGTCGCCGCCCAGCGTCCGAAGGCCGGATCCACCGCACCCGCACGCCAGCCGTCCCAGAGGAACCCCAGAAAGACAATCGCCGCGAACATTGCGAGCGGCCGCCTGTCGTGTGGGGAGGAATGCTTTGGCCGGAACAGGCGGGCCAGAGCAACGGCGCCGAGAAGGATCAACGGCTCAAAGAGCGAAACCCAGAGTCCGAGTCCCCACGCCGCCGCCGAGGCGAATCGCCATCCCGTGCCACCTCCGCGCCAAAGTGCGACTTCCGCTGCCAAGGCGATGCCCAGGAGCAGCACGATGAGGGATTGGTGATCCGGACGACCAATCGCGAACGCGTGCGCCGTCATGGGTGACGCGGCAAGAAGAAGAAGCATCGCCCCGCGCCAAGGGATTCTCATCCGTGCCGCCCACAACCAGAGAAACACAAGCAGCAACAAACCGAAAAGCGGCGAGATCACCGCACCCGCGAGAGAGAGCGCATCGGCGGAAAAAGGGCGAAGAAGTGTTGCCACCGCAAGAATCGCATAGTCGAGCGGTGCCGTCGTGTGCGGAGTGACTCCCGCAGGATAGTTTTCAAACTCATGGAACCGCAGCGGCGTCAAAGGAGCCGCTGCCACGCGCTCGACACGCACCATCCGATTGTAGCAATCACCGTCGACGAAATAGACCGCCCCCCCATGAAAAACCCGCCCGGCACCCGCACAAAACGCTGCCATCGCCACACCCAAAATGACCACCAATCCGAGCACCGCAGCAACGCGTTGCCAGGGAGAGGAGGAAATCTGAGGGTCTTTCAACATATTGTGGAGTGGATTCTTTCGTGGTTCTATATAATGTGCATTTTAAGGGTTCGCTCGGGAGAAAGTTGTTGCGGCTCAAGGTTCCCAGCACCTAGACTTCCAGAAACCGGGCGACTCCTCCCGAACCAACTCTTTTTCCGATGTCAGACGATTTGAATCCCGAAGCCAACAAGCAAGTTTACGACGCCTCCAAAATCGACAAACTCGAGGGCCTCGCCGGCGTCCGGCAGCGCCCGGGAATGTATATCGGACCCACGGACGAGCGGGGTCTCCATCACTGCGTCTTCGAGGTGCTCGACAACTCGATCGACGAACACCTTGCCGGCCACTGCACAAAGATCGACGTCACAATCCACGTCGATGGTTCCTGCTCCATTCAGGACAACGGCCGTGGCATTCCGGTGGATATCCACCCGAAATTCAAAATCCCGGCCTTGGAGCTTGTGCTCACGAACCTCCACGCGGGCGGCAAGTTCGGTCAGGGTGCCTACAAATACTCCGGCGGTCTCCATGGCGTGGGCGCGAAGTGCGTGAACGCGCTCTCGGATTGGTTCAAAGTCGAGGTGACGCGCGACGGCAAGGTCTATCACATGGCCTTCGAGCGCGGCGTGACCACGCAGAAGTTGACCGTTATCGGCGAGGTCAAAAACAAGAAGCACACAGGCACGCTCATCACCTTCCAGCCGGATCCGACGATCTTCACGATCACGACCGAGTTCCAGTTCGCCAAACTGGCCGCCCGTCTCCGTGAACTTGCCTTCCTGAACCCCGGCCTTGAGATCAATCTCGCCGACGAACGCGGCGACTCGGAACGGCACGAAAAGTATTTCTACAAACTCGGCATCGAGGAGTTTGTGCGCCAACTCGGCGAGAACAAACAACTCCTCCACCCGAAGCCGATCGTGCTCGCCGGCAAGCGCCCGGTCACCTTCAAGAACAAGGATCAGACCGAAATCACCGATGACATGTACGTGGACGTCGTACTGCAATACAACGACAGCTACAACGACCAGATCCTGTGCTTCACCAACGCGATCCCGAACCCGGATGGCGGAACGCACTCGACGGGATTCCGGACAGCTCTCACCCGGACGATCAACCAATACGCAAAACAAAACAGCCTCGTGAAGGAGAAGGACCCCGCGATCAGCGGTGACGATGTCCGCGAGGGCCTGATCTGCGTGCTGGCCATCAAACACCCGAACCCCGGCTTCGAGTCGCAGACAAAGGTGAAGCTCGTCACCCCCGAGGTGGAGGGCATCGTGAGTTCGATCACTTACGAAGGTTTGATGACGTTCTTCGACCAGAACCCCGCCGTCGCGAAGAAGATTGTCGAGAAAGGTCTCACTGCCGCCCGCGCCCGCGAGGCCGCCCGCAAAGCCCGTGAAACCGTGCGCAAAGGCGCGCTCACCGGCGGAGGACTCCCCGGCAAGCTGGCGGATTGCTCGGAGCGCGACCCGAGCCTCACCGAGATTTACGTGGTTGAGGGCGACTCCGCCGGCGGCTCGGCCAAGCAGGGACGCGACCGTCGCTACCAGGCGATCCTCCCCATCAAGGGCAAGATCATCAACGTCGAGAAGGCCCGACTCGACAAAGTGCTGCAGAACACGGAGATCCAGACCCTCATCACCGCCATCGGCACCGGCATTGGTGCGGGCGACCAAGAGGGAGCCTTCAATATCGCGAAGCTCCGCTACGGACGCATCATTATCATGACCGATGCGGACGTGGACGGCTCGCACATCCGCACGCTCCTGCTGACATTCTTCTATCGCCAGATGCCTGAGTTGGTGCGGCAGGGGAAAATCTACATCGCCTGTCCGCCGCTCTATCTGATCAAGCGCAAGAAGCGCGAGGAATACGTCGATGACGACGCGGCCCTGAACCGCATTCTCATCTCGCTCGGGGCGGAGGAGGTCAAGCTCCGCCACCTCTCGGACGGCAAGGTGTTTTCCGCCTCCCAACTCCGGGACATTCTGGAACTGCTCGAGCGCCTGGCGAAGTTCAGCGATGTCGTCCGCCGTCACGGAGGCGACTTCGAGGAATACCTGCGTGAGCGCGATCCGAAAACCGGTGCCCTGCCGACCTACCTCGTGAAAGTGCGCGAGGGGAACGAGGAATGGGTCACGTATTTCCCGGGCGAGAAAGAAGTGCGCGAATTCCACGAGGAGAACCGCGATCTCGCCCTCTTCGAGTCCGAATCTGCCGAAGAGATCTCGGAACCCGCTGCGGGGACCCGTGGCAAGAAAGACGACGCCTCCAGCCGCCGCCGGGCCCGACTCGTCGAGTTGCACGAATCCCACGCGGTGCAGAAACTCATCGGTGAACTCGCCAAGAAGGGCCTTGAGGTCGAGCATTTCTCGGATCAGGACGAACCCCTCTACGAACTTGTCGAAGGCGACGGAGACAAGGCCGTGAAGCACCAGATTTTCGCCATCCCGGAGATCCTCGCAAAAGTCATCGAGATCGGCAAAAAGGGAATGACCATTCAACGCTTCAAAGGTCTCGGTGAAATGAACCCGAAGCAGCTTTTCGAGACCACGATGAACCCTGAGAAGCGCCGTCTGCTCAAGGTCGACCTCAACGAAACCAATGCTGTCGACGCGGATCGCATGTTCACGATCCTCATGGGCGACATCGTCGAGCCACGTCGCCAATTCATCGAGGATAATGCCCTGAACGCCCGATTGGACGTTTGACCGTGTGGCTGCACTGAGGCTCGATGAAAAAATGACCACCCAGCGGCGAGTTTTGCTCTCTTCCACGGTGCTTCAGGCGATGATCGTAATCGTCGGCATCGGGGACACCCTCAGCATGCGCACCGCGGCCGGTCGCCTCGGCATCCCTGTTTTTCCTGAAACCCTTTCCTGACCCATGTATACGCAAAACGAAAAAGTCGAACCGGTGAATGTCGCCGAGGAAATGTCGAGGTCGTTCCTCGACTACTCGATGTCCGTGATCATCTCGCGTGCCCTGCCCGATGCGCGGGACGGATTGAAGCCCTCGCAGCGCCGCATCCTTTTCGCGATGAACGAACTCGGCATCCAGCCGAACCGCAAACATCTGAAATGCGCGAAGATCGTCGGCGAGACGATGGGTAACTACCATCCGCACGGAGATCAGGCGATCTACCCCACCCTCGTGCACATGGCGCAACCCTGGGCCATGCGCGAGTTGCTGGTGGACGGTCAGGGCAACTTCGGCTCGGTCGAAGGCGATCCTCCGGCCTCGATGCGATACACCGAGGCCCGCCTCCAGCATCTCGGCGCCGCCCTGATGACGGACATGGACAAGGGCACCGTCGACTTCACACCGAACTACGACGAGACCCGCGAGGAGCCAACCGTCTTCCCTGCGGCGTTCCCAAACCTCCTCGTCAACGGCGGCACCGGCATCGCCGTCGGCATGGCGACGAACATCCCGCCACACAACCTTGGTGAGTGCATCGACGGCATCTGCGCCCAGATCGACAACCCCGACATCACGATCGAGGGACTCATGCAGTTTATTCAGGGTCCGGATTTCCCGACGGGCTGTCTCATCCAAGGCAGCACCGGAATCCGGCAGTATTTCGAGACCGGCCGGGGCCAGGTCCGTGTGCGCGGACGCGTGGCTGTCGAGGAGGGCAAGGGAAACCGCGAAGCGATCATCATCACCGAGATCCCCTACAACGTGAACCGCGCGGAGCTTGTGAAGCGCATCGCCGATCTCGTGAACGAGAAAGTGCTCACGGGCATCAGCGACGTGCGCGACGAGAGCGCGGAAGACACCCGGGTGGTCGTCGACCTCAAGCGCGACGGGAACCCGAAGGTGATCATCAACAACCTTTTCAAGCACACGGCCCTCGAGTCGTCGTTCAGCGTGAACATGCTGGCCATCGACCACGGCAAGCCGAAGCTCCTCTCGCTCAAAGAAGCCATCACCTGCTACATCGAGCATCGGCGGGAAGTCGTGCTGCGCCGCACACGCTTCCTTCTCAACGAGGCCGAGGTTGAGGCCGAGAAACTCGAAGGCTACCTCATCGCGCTCGCAAACCTCGATGACTTCATCCGCATCATCCGCGATTCGCGCGACCGTGACGACGCCAAGGCAAAGCTTCTCGCCCTCTCCTGGAGCCGTTCCGCCGTGGAGAAACTCGGCATTCTGATCCGCAGCGAAGCGCGAGTGGCAGACGGTCACTACCGTTTCTCGGAGAAACAGGTCGGGCACATCCTTGACCTCCGCCTCTACCAGCTCACGGGTCTCGAACGGGAGACGATCAAGGGCGAATACGATGCTCTTATCGCCACCATCAAGGACCTCCTCGACATCCTCGCGAAGGAAAAGCGCGTGCTGACGATCATCAAGGACGAGCTCCGCGAACTCCAAAAGAAATACGCCTCACCGCGACGCACCCAGATTGTGCCCGCCGAGGGCGAAATTGCGATTGAAGATCTCATTGCGAATGAGGGCGTCATCGTCACGCTCACTCACAACGGGTTCATCAAGCGTACGCTCGTGAGCGCCTTCCGCGCCCAGCGCCGAGGCGGCAAGGGCGTCATCGGTATGACGGCGCGCGAGGCTGAGAACGAGGAGGACAGCGACTTCGTCGAGTACCTCTTCACCGCGACAACGCATGATTACCTCATGTTCTTCACCGAGACCGGACGCTGCTACGTCGAGCGCGTGTTTGAGATTCCCGAAGGCTC
>CAZKHB010000002.1:141054-204833 GCA_964552635.1 uncultured Chthoniobacterales bacterium | reverse complement strand
TGCTCTGATTCCAGACGCCGCCGTCTCCCAAACGGATGCTCGAGCCATTCAAGGTGTAGGACGTCCCGGAGTTGTTGAACTGAACAGCTCCCTGCCCAGCTGTGAAGTTGCCCACAAACTGCGTGTTGTTCCCGACCAGAGGATTCACCAAGTTGGCACCCGCGGTGCCCGCCGCGTTGAAGGTCATCGAATCCACGTTGCCCGCGGGCGCTACCCCACCCACCCAGTTGTTCGCAGCTCGGATGTCCGTGCTATTGTCACCAAGCCAGACGCGTTCAACTGCGAAAGAGTTCGAAGGCGCCAGCAGAATCAGAAGCGCAAGCAGGTTGAAAAGACTTCCCCAAATTGTCCGTTGAGTAGGCATGGCTATGTGTGCAGTGATTTTCCCCAAAGTATCAGTCGGAGTTAAGATGTTCGCAATCGATTGCGGCAAGAACTTTCTGCTGGAAAAATGCTGAATTTCACAGAAAGGAATGCAGCTTTATGCAATAATAAGAGCGCAACAGGAGCAACTGCATGCGGCAACAAGGGCGGAGGAATGCGTCCACACAGTGCCAGAGGGGGAGACTCACGCAAGCGAGCGGGTCCGATTAAGGGGTTTTTAGACAGAATTTTGGGAATTCACGGAGTTTTCAGAATTTCAGACAGGCTTGACCGAACCGGAGCGGTAGCAAAGGTAGACGGCCGCAGGCCGCCCCGCAGGGATGAGGCACCGCCGAATCAATTTTCAGGATTGGGAAAGGCGCGACGGATGTGGCGCGGGGGCGGGTCCGCCGGAGTCGTGCGGAGGGCGGCTGCGATCCGAATCAAGAATCTGACAGGCAGGATGCCTGTCCCGCTATGGGAGCTTGAACGATGAAGGAGGGAGGCAGGAGAGGTGGTTTTGTCTTCAATTTCTTCTTGGGCTTGATGGTGGATTTCGGCTGATTGCGGCATTTCTTGTTTTCCTTTGCGTTCTATTGCGGTTCTCGGTAAGTGATGGACCTCCCCCTCATGAAGCTCCACCCCTTGGCCGCCTTTGGTCGTTCGTTCGCATGTGTTTTTGCCGTTCTCGTGTTTTTGGGAGGGGCCGGGGATGGGCTTGCGGTGGATGTGAAGGTGAGCCAGCCCGGCGGAACGTTTTCTCAGGAGATGCCCGGGGCGGCGCTGGCGGGTGTGGACGGCGTTTTTTTCCAAGTCGGGGGAATGTCCCCGACCCCGACGCGCCGGGTAGCGGTGCTGGAGCGGGGGGCGGACGGGGTCTTCCACGAATCCACTGCGGAATTGTCCGAGCCGATCGCCTTTGCGGGGGCGGATCCCCACGCTGGAAAAATCTACGCCGTGGGCGGGGTCGGTCCGGCAGGCGCGACGACCGCTGCGCGGGAGTTGGCGTGGCGGGGTGGAAAACTGGAAGAGAAGGCCCTGCCGAACCTCCCCTCGCCTGTGGCGAGTCCGGGCGTAGCGGTGCACCGGAGCGGGACCCGGTATTTTCTGACGGTTTTTGGTGGTTTGCGGGAGGGAAAAGCGCTCGCGGAGGCCTGGGAACTCGAACTTGGCCGCGCTGATGCGCAGTGGCGGCCTCTGCCGGACCTTCCGATGGGAGCTCGTGTGGCTCCCTTGGCCCGGGAGACGCACAACGAAGTTGTGGTCGCGGGCGGGTATGTGCTCGAAGCGGACGGACGCATGGTGCCCTCGGGGGACACGTGGGGGTTTGCGAGGGTCGCGCGGGACGGGCAGGTAAACCCGGGCTGGCAGAGACGGCAACCCATGCCCTCCCCCCTGGCCGACGCCGCGTACGCGAAGACAGGCCAGGCTCACATGCTTTTCCTCGGCGGAAACCGTGCGACCGGAACGCTGGAGACGTTTCTCGCCGGGGGGATGCCGGTCGAGGCGGTTGACGGTGTCTGGGCATTCCATTCGCCCACCGATACATGGGTCGAGGTGGCAAAGCTGGCCCAGCCTGCATTTGGCGGCACGACAGTCCAGTGGGGCGAGGATGCGTGTCTGTGGGCAGGTGGACGTTTGGCGAATGGCGAGAGTGTGCCTGTGACGGAATTCCGCTTCCCGCAGTCCACAAAAACTGTCGTCTTCGCCGATTGGATTGTTATCGGCGCTTACTTTCTCGTCACGGCCTTGATCGGGTTCTGGTTTTCGCGCAAGCAGACTGGGGCGGACGAGTTCGCCTTGGGAAATCGGAAGGTCAAATGGTGGGCGGCGGCAATCTCCAGCACGGCAACCGGAGTAAGCACGATCAGCTTCATGGCCATCCCGGCTCTCATCGCGTGCACGAGCCTGGTGCACACGTTTCCGGCGGTGTTCATCATCCCGGGGACGTTGATCGGGGCTTTTCTGACGTATCCGATGCTTCGGCGGCTGAATGTCACCTCCGCCTTCGAGTATCTCGACCGGCGCTTCGGCAAGATCCTGCGCCTGTTCGGCAGTTTCAATGGCATCATTATCCAGATGTTCGGCCGCATCGGGGTCGTCGTGATGCTTCCTGCACTGGCGATCTCCTCGATGACCGGGATCAATCCCTTCTACTCGGTGCTGGCGATGGGCATCCTGACCACGCTGTATTCGGCAGCGGGAGGATTCGAGGCCGTGGTGTGGACGGACGTTTTCCAGGGTTTGCTCATGATCGTAGGGTTCCTCCTCATCGGTCTTCTTGCCCTTGGCAACGTGCCGGGAGGCCTGCCGGAAGTCTGGAGACTGGGAACCGAGGCGGAGAAGTTCCGGCTGATGATCACGGAACCGGATCTCACGCTCCCCATGATCTGGTATTCGCTCCTCGGGGCGATTCTCGGCTTCATGACCTTTGCAAGCGACCAGGCGACGGCCCAACGGGTACTGGCGACGCCGATGGCGGACGTGAGGAAGTTCGCCTATCTTACCGGCTTCAACGCAGTGCTCGTGGCCTTCGTCGCGGGAGCGGTCGGGATTTTCCTCTTCGCTTTCTACAAGACGAGCCCGGAATACCTCAGCCCGGTGATGAAGAATGACCAGATGGTCCCGCTGTTCATTGTGAACAAAGTGCCGTGGGGCATCAGCGGACTCCTGCTGGCGACGCTCTTCGCCGCATCGATGTCCACAATCTCGTCAAGCGTGAACAGCTGCTCGGTGTTGGTGGCGGAGGATTTCTACAAACGCTTCCGCCCGCAGGCCGGGAGCACGGAGCTCATGCGCGTGATGCAAATCACCACGCTGGCGGCGGGCGCGATCGGCACAGCGATCGCCGTCTGGCTGTTGAGTGCTCCCCTGCCGACCCTTTGGGAAACCATGATGCGCATCATGGCGCTGCTCGGCGGGGGCTTCGGCGGGGTGTTCATCCTCGGAATGATGACCCGTCGGGCAAACCAGAACGGCGCAATCGTCGGCGTGGTCACAGCGTTTTTTGTCGCCTACTTCCTCCAAACCACGGAGGTGCCCATCCACTACGCCGGGCTTGGTTCTCTGATCACCCTGAGCTGCGTCGTGGTCGGCTATCTCGCGAGCCTTGTGCTGCCCGGACCGCAGAAAGACCTCACCGGCCTGACGGTGTGGAATCTTGTCTCCAGCCGGGTGAAAGACGAAGATCTTAAAGCTGAACCCGCCACCTGATATCCCATGATCCTCCGCTCCCTGCTCACCTTTTGGCTCACTCTCGGTTTCGCCTCTGCCGCCGACCTGCCGGTGCCGGAGCTTCTCGTCCGTCCCGCACCGATCAAGGATGGCTCGCTGGAGTTGACGCTTCCCGCGGGCACCGTGGGTCAAGTGGAAGGTGGTGTCAGCGAGGAAAGCGGGGGACTCGTTTTCTCCGGCGACGGAGCGACAATCACGATCCCCTTCGATGCCGCGACGCTCTTCGGGGCACCCTTCACGGTCACCGCCCGGATCGAACCGCAGCAGGTCAGGGGCTACGGGAACATCCTCGATGCCAACCAGCCGTTCGGCTTCTGTCTTTTGATCCATCACCAGCGTCGTTACTCGGTCAGCGGGGGAGGTGCGGCGCAATGGAATAAAGTCCTCTCCTCCCCGAACACCCTCCAAACGGGCGCCGTGCAAAACATCGCTGTCACCTGCGACGGCACCGGGGTCGTGATTTATGTCGATGGCGAGGAATCCGGCCGCGGCGAGTTCATTGCTGTGCCCAAAGCAAAGGACTCGATCGTTTTGGGCAGCAAGGGCCGGACAACGGACGGAGGAGAAGTCGTCGATGTGCCGGCCTATCGTCTTGAGGAGGTTGCGGTTTTCACGCAAGTTCTGACGCCCGAGCAAATCAAAGCCCTCGCTGCCGGGGCACAAATCCCCCTACCCTGATACGGCCCTTCCCCCCATGACAGGCAAGCTCCTCTCCGCCGCGCTGTTCGCCGTTTTTGCCACTGCGGTCTTGCAAGCCGCGGACACGCTCCCCGTTCCGCAGTTCCTCTTCCGCGCAGGGCCGGTCGAGGGCCAGCAGGTCCGTCTGACTGTCCCCTCTGGCGCGACGGGCACAGTGAATGGAACGGTCACTTTCGAGAACAACGGGTTCGTCTTCGGCGAAGAACCGGGCCTCATCGATATTCCCTTTGATGCCGCAATGCTCTTCGGCAGCACGTTCACCATTGTGGCCCGCATCGAACCGCACGGACTCGACGGCCATGGCAGCATCCTGAATGCCGGAGCCCCCGTTGGCTTCGGCTTGGTGCTCCACGCCCATGGACATTACGCCGTCAGCGCGGGCGGGGCGGGACAGTGGACCAAGGTCGTCGCGCCGAAAGCGGTCAAAACGGGGGCCGTCCAAAGCGTCGCTGTGACATTCGATGGAGCGTTCGCCACCATCTATGTTGACGGCGTGGAATCCGCAAAAGACGAGTTGAATGCCGCACCGGCTGCGGGCCAGTTGATCGAGATCGGAAGCATGGGACGCAAAACCGACGCGGGCACCGTGACAGACCGTGCACTCTACCGTCTCGAAGAGGTGGCTGTCTTCAGCGAGGTTCTGACTCCTGAACAAATCTCCGCCATCGCGAATGGCGCACCGATCCCGGCCCAGTGAACCCTGACAAATGAAAACACTTCTCCTTCGCCTTCTTGTTGCCGTCTCCTGTGTAATGCCCCTCCTTGCGGAAACCCTTCCGGTGCCGCAGTTCCTGCTCCGCGCCACCGAGTTCAGCGGCAGTCGCGTTCCCCTCACCCTTCCGGAGGGAACTTTCGGCGAGGCGACAGGCAGCGTCACCGGCGGAGCGGATGGAATCGTTTTCAGTGAGGGCGGCGGCACGATCGAGATCCCGTTCGATGCAGCTGCTCTCTTCGGCGACAAGTTCACCGTCACGGCACGCTTGGAGCCCCACCAACTTAATGGCCACGGCACCATCCTCGACGCGAATGCTCCGGTCGGCTTCGGGGTCGCCCTCCACGCCCACGGTGGCGTGGCGATCAGCGCGGGAGGATCGGGACACTGGCGCAACCTCATTACTCCCAAAGCCATCCTTCCCGGCTCCACACAAAACATCGCCGTGGTCTTCGACGGCATCGAGGCGACGATCTACGTGGATGGCGTCGCTGCCGCCAAAGGCGAGATCGGCGGGACGCCTGCTGCGAAGAATGCGATCAAGATCGGCGGCGTCTTCCGCACAACGGATGGCGGCGAGTTGGCCGATGTCCCGCTTTACCGGCTTGAGGAAGTGGCTGTGTTCACGGAGGCCCTCACCCCGGAGCAGATCAGCGCCCTCGCCAACGGCGCACCCATCCCCACGAAGTAGACGCCACCGTGCCCCTCAGCGCCGGACCTTGCGAACGGGAAGGCGGAGCTTCACGCGGGCAGCCGTCGCCGCCGCCGCGAGAGCTTGATCCAGCGTTGCCAGCGGCAGACTCCGGCGAAGGGAAACTTCGAGACAGGCTGCGTCGTAGCTGGAAAGCTGGTATTGCCGCGCAAGATCGAGTGTCCTGCCCCATGCGCGGGAGATGGCCTAGTCATCCACACGAATGTCCAGCAGCCCCAATTGGACAAGAAAAGATTCCGCGACGGCGCGGCTGATGCGCCCCCACCGCTGGGCACCGAGCAGGACGTTCGCGAGTTCCAGGTGCCAAAGCGCCGGCACCCAGACCGTCTCGCCGGACGCCAACCCGTCCAAGAGCCGGTTCGTCTGCGGGGTGGACTCTTCTTCAAAAATCCAAGGACCAACCGCAGAGCAATCCAAAACGAAACTCACGGGCGACCATCGTCGCGGAGTTCGGCAACGGACGCCCCTCCAAGGGAACAGCCACGACGAATCTCGCGCAGCTTTGCAGGCACCGCTGCGCGAAGGGCAGCGAGGTGCTCGAAGCGAGAAACCAACCTCGCCAAGCCCCGGAGGGGATGTGCAGCGCGTTTCGCCGGGTGGTCACCACCCGCGGCGCGCGAGCTCGGCGGCGACGACGTTGGCGATGATCTGCTGTCCGGCAGCGTTGAAGTGGACAGCATCCCCACGCAGGCTGGACGGCGGAATGTCATTCGCGCGGTCTGTCTGATCCTGCGTGGATGACGAGGCCGCGCGGAGAAGTGCGGAGCGGATGTCCACGAAGTTGTCGGGGAATTCCTGGCGAAGGAGCGTGTTGATGTGGAGAACGGGGTAGTAATACGGGGCACCGGTGAGGGTGTAATACTCGTTTCCACCATTTGTGACCGAAAGGATCAGGAAGCGCCCGTTCATGGCTTTGATCTGCTCAATAGCGTCGCGCAGGTGGGCCAGCGTCTCATGGGGACGCGTTCCGTTGTTTCGGCCCATCCAGAAGATGAAGGTGTCGGCGTCGCGGTCCGTGTGTGTGCGCAGGGAAAGCGAGACGGGGCCGCCGGGGTGGGACCAATTCAGCACGAACGGGCCGCGCACCGTGGCAGGCGCGGTGATGTTGCCAGTCAGCGCCACCGGCGTGGTCGCCACTCGGCCACGAATCGGGACGGTGGAGTTGTAAACCATCGGGATGGCCGTGCCGTTTGCAGAGTTTGCAAGCGAGAAGCCTCCGGCATCGGCATCCCGCACGAAGTAGAGCGTGTTGCTCAGGAGTCCGGGAGGAGCGGAAGGAAACCATGCGGTATCCCCGTTCTGGAAGGGATGACCCGCGGAGACGAAACGTGCGGAGGGCACGGTGCTGTTGGCGGTGACGCTCGTCTGCACATCGCCTTCCACCAGCGAGAACCCGCCGGCATCGCGGTCGCGGACAAAATACGTCTTGCCGACCACCAGCGGCGACGGAAGCGTGCCGGAGGGGAAGTGGACGACCATGCCGTTCTCAAACGGGTTGCCCGGCGCCACGAAGCGCGTGGCATTCGCGGTGATGTTTACCGTCACACTCGTCGAAAGCGGAGTGGAGGACTCGCCGATCTTCTGTCCGAAGTTGAAAAACTCCACGCGGGACACGTTGGCGAGGGTGGCCGAATACGTTGCAAACTGCCCCCGGTAGGAAGAAGGCATCATGATCCGCGTGTGGAGCGTTCGAGAGGCGACGATGCGGTTGAAAGCCGTCGCGTTGCCCGAGGCGGGGGCGAATGGTTCCGTGATGGTGAGCCCGACCATGCGGTCCCGAATTTGCTGGGAAATGTCGCCGCCGATGCCGCAGTTGCGCACGGTGCGGTTGCCAAGGACGGTGCCGGAGCGGAGAAGCTCGGCGTAGGTGCCCGGGTTGCCCGTGAGGCTGTCTCCCCAGCAGGTGATGGTCGATGAGGGTGTCGTGGAAACAGCCGGCGAGCCCGCCAAGCGATAGAAACGCGCGTCTCCTCCGCGGGTCTCCGTGACTTTGCGGGTGCCATTCGCCGTGCTGACCGGAAGCGGGGACGCTTGCCAGGCAGCGGTAAGGTTCCCGGTTTCCTGAAGCGCCAGCGAGGCATCCAGCCGCGCCGCATCCGCCGCCGGCCAGGCGATTTCCAAGCCGCCGCCGGGAGCCGTGCCGAAAGCGAGGCCCGAGGAATCCGGCGCGAGGGGGTTGCTGCCGAGCAGATACTCGATGAGGTTCGGCTTGCCGTCGGTATCCGGATCATCCGTCGTTCGTCCCTGCACGGCACGACGGGTGCCGGTGAGGCCCGTCACACGCCGCCATTGCTCAAAGGTGGCTGGCGGCTGCGTGGAGGGAGCGAGAGCGATCTGGCGAACGACTGCGGACTGCGGCGAGTGGGTCGTATTCGCGCTCGTGGAGGCCTGAACGCGAAAATCGTAGGCAACGCCCTCGGTGAGGCCCGTTACGGTGTGGGAGGTCGTGTTCGGCGGCAGGTCGGTACTGGTCCAAGAAGACGTCCCTGCCGGGGCACGCTGGAGGCGGAAGCGGGTCTCGTTGTCGAAATTGTCGGTCCATTCGACGCGAAGCGATGTCGGCGAAACCTGCGCAACGGTATGCAAGAAAGGAGAGACTTGGGTGAGTGTTTCATCGCTCGTGATGGCCACAGAGGCCGAGGCGGGGGATCCGACCGCATAGCCTGCACCGACAACCACGGTGGCCACAACGTTTTCAGGCAGAGATTCGACATCAGGGTCGTTGAGCGGATCCACAGCGAGATCCACGGTTGCATTGCCTGCGGGGATCGTCACCGACGAGGGCAGCGGAAGATAATCCGCATCCGAGGTCGCATTGCCGGAATAGACAAGGTGCACCACCAAGGGCGCGCTCACGTCCCCCGTGCGCTGCAGGCGGAAAGCCCCGGGAAAAACGCCTGCCTCAAGAGCTGGCGATACCGGTGCGGAAATCGTCACCGTCTGCGCAGCCAAGGGCAGGGCAACACCAAAAAGAATGCAGAGCGGGAGCGAGAAACGGGAGAGCATCGCGGCAAAAACAATCTCCAATCCTGAACGTTGCGCAACACAACTTTACAGGTTTGTTTTTTGTTGTATTGATTCCCGTCAACGACGTTCCCCTCCAACGACGCTTTCCTCATCCCACCCCGAATGAAACACTCCCCTCTTCTCCGTATTTTTGCAGCACTTGCCCTCGCGGCCTCGCCCCTGCGCCCGACTCTGGCAGCCGAGGCCCTTCCGGAGCCGGTCTTTTTCGTCAGTGGAACGAAGGTCGGGGACGGCGTGTTGGAGACCGATATTCCGGCTGGAAGTCATGGCAAAATCGAAGGAACGGTCACAAGCGACGGTGAAGCACTCGTTTTCGACGGAACGGGCGGAGCGATCGTGTTCGATCAGGACGGGCGGACGCTCTTCGGTTCCCCCTTCACTGTCTCCGTGCTTGTTGAGTCGTTCCCGCCCAAGGGTTACGGGGAAATCATCCGCTCGGGGAGCCCCAAGGGATTCAGTCTGCGCACAAGCAGTCATGGCTTTTTTGCGATCAGCACAGGCGGGGAATGGAACACACTGGGCACGCCCCCGCGCTCGGCCACCCAAGGCGGGCTCCAGCATGTGGTCGTTGTCTATGACGGGACGAACATGATCGTCTATGTCGATGGCATCGAAGTCGCGCGGAAGGAATTGAACGCCCCGCCGGATCCCAACCAACAGGTGCAGATCGGCGACACGGGGCGCCGCACGGACGGCGGAGAACTCACGGACGTCCCGAACCACCGCATTGCGCAGCTCGCGGTCTTCGACGTCCCATTCACTCCGGAGCAGGTTTCGGCCCTTTCGAGCAGCGGGTATGGGAGTCCCGGCGCGAAAAAGCCATGACACCCTGTTTCTCGACCCGCAACCGCCAACCCGTGCTGGGCTTCGCAGCCCGCAGCCTGGTGGCAGGATGCGTTTTCCTCGCGTGCCACGCGTCGGCAGCCGAACCTCCCCAGGGCAAATACCCGGTTTCCGCCTCTCCCTTCCGGGAAAAGCCGGCCGAGTCCTACAGCGATTACAAGGATGCCCAGGGAAACTGGGTCTACCCGATCTGGGGGCAGGCACCGTTTTTCGATTTCGGCACACGGCCTGTGAAGATGGATCCGCAGGGCGTCGCGACCGTGCCGCAGGCCCCGCCTGCGGGAATGCATCCCCGCATTCTCTTCGGTCCCGACCAACTCGCGGATGTCCGGCGGAGGGTCAAGGAAACGAAAGCCGGCCAAGAGGCCTGGAAAAACATCCTCTCGTGGACGGAGGCCATGAAGGGCACTTACGACGACACCGCCGAGTATGCGAAACCCGACCGTTTCAACGGGGGCTTCCAAGGCCTGCGCGGAAGGGTCGATCTTTTCCGGCTCGGTCTTCCGAAAAACCCCCAGCAGGGCGTGCCGAGTTATCGCGACAACCCGGCCGCGGCCGCGATTTATGACTCGCTGGCAGACGGCACAGCGGAGGATTTCCCCGCGTTCTACTGGAATGTCTTCCCGTTGGAGGCCTTCCGGTGCCTGATCGAAGAGGACCGCGAGGGAGCGAGGAAGGTGGCCGGGGCTGTCACCACCGCTCTGCGCATCACACAGGCCAAGCGCGACGCCGAGCGGGCTGCCAAGCAGGCGAAAACACCAAACGTCCCTCTCCCGCCCATCGACCAGCCGGCAGGGACTTTCCAGCTCGCCTTCTCCTACGATTTCCTATTCAACGACCTCACCAAGGACCAGCGCCAGGCCATCGAAGAAGAGCTCCGCAACACGACATGGTCTCACGACAACTACGGCACGTTCAACACCGCCGAGACGTCACGCAGCAACTGGGCCACCTTTTCCTACTGGCTCTACCAAGTGCTCGCCATCGAGGGACAGCCCGGCTTCAACGACCTCAAGGTCCGTGGCATGTTCCGCGGGTGGCGGAATCTCCTCACCTACGGATGGTTTCCGAGCGGAGCCACCTTTGAAGGAGAGGCAAAGAACCAGGTCGGGATGGATGGCGTGTTGCTGTTCGCCGCACGCCAGAACGACTACGGCTTCGAGAACCTCGCAGCTCACCCCTACCTCCGGGCTTACGCCGGGAGATTCCTTCCGCACAGCCTGAATCCGATGCTCACCGGATTCCACAAATACGACCTCCTCGGCGGGAGCCGCGCGGCCTCGGCAGGATTCGCGCCGATGGATGCCATGGGCTTCAAATACGCCTTCCCCGACGACAAGGTGGTGGACTTTGTCTATCGCAAGTCCATCGGCGAAAACTACGAGAACATCCCTCACCGCCCCGACGGCTACTACAACGCCCTGCTCTACGCTGCCGTGTTCGCGGAGGATTTCGACCCAGCCAACAACGACCCCGCCAAACTCGGCCTCGGCAACACATTTTTCTGCGGCGAGCGCTCGCTCCTGATGACGCGGACTGGTTGGGATCCGAATGCCACGATGTTGAACCTCCACACCCGCGGAGCGAATGGCGGGCACCCGTTTGCCGACCGCAACGGCATCATGGTCGCCGGGGCGGGCCGTGTGTGGTCGCCGAACGGGTATGCCAACTTCAAATCCGACGAGAACAGCCTGGTCGTCATTGATGGCGCCAGCCAGGATCGCACGGTCCCCGGGCGCATGATCGCCCATGTCGACGAGCCCATGGCGACCTTCGCCGTCGGGGACGCGAAGTATGCATGGGATTGGACATGGCGCAGACTCCAGAAGCGCGGTGGTTTCTACACCAAGGAAGACATCACCAACAACCGCGTTGAGATCCCCCCGGGCTTCGAACCGGTGATGCAGACGCCGAATGACTTCGCGCTTACGAAGCACCCTTACGCTTACTTGAACCGCCCTCTCTTCGAATTGGGCGACTGGATTCTGCCCAGCGGAGCGCTCTCCCCCATGGTCCGCGCCCCGTATCTTCCCGTTCAGCGCGCCTTCCGCACAGCCGGCCTCATCCGCGGCCAGCACCCCTACATCCTCGTAGTCGACGACATCCAAAAAAATGACGACCCGGCGCGTTACGATTGGGGACTCCTCCTTGAATATGACGTGCAGATGTTGAAACTCGACCAGATGGCGGACGGCCAGACCGACATCCTGCTCTGGGGGTCGGACCCCAACCAGACCGCAAAGCGTCCCGCGGAAGCTTTGCCGGGTGTGCCCGAAGGATCTGTGAACGTGACGGAAGGCGAACCCATGTTGCTTGTGCGCGTGCTGAACCGCAACGGAGAGCCCATCGCACCTGAGATTGTGGAACGCCCGAATCAGAACAACCCGAAGAAGTATCCGCGCGTTCGTCGCTTGGTGATTCCGAGCCAATCCCCTTCCCCGGATTTCAAGGTGCTGCTCTATCCGCACCGCCTCGGGGATCCCCTGCCCGAAACAAAGTGGAATGCCGACCGGACGGCTGTGACAGTGCGTTTTCCTGACGACCAGACAGATGAAATCCGCTTCACCAAAGGTGGCGGCGGCAAGACGCATGTGCAGGTCGCCCGCAATGGCACCGTGCTCGCGAAGGTTGATCAGGAACCGCCGCCCCCTCTCCCCTGAGCCCTCGCTTCCGGGAACACCCCCTTTTTCACCCATGCGCCGATTCCTCCTTGCCACGCTTCTCGCCATCCCGCCCGCCGCCTCCGGCCAGATGGCCAACGAGACCACAACCCCGGAATTCTACGAGCATCCGAAATGGAAACCCCGTGCGATCCTGCCTGCGGAAGACGCCCTGAAGGGAGATTTCTGGCCCGCGCCGCCGCCGGCCGTCGACGTGAGCTTTGAGGATCCCGAGTTCGCAGCGTCGCGACTCGCCCCCGCACCGCCTCCGGGCGTTTTCCCCCGCGTGATGCTCACGCCGACCGACGTCGAGGAGATCCAGAAAAAGATCGCCCTTGGCGACAAGGCGCCCGCCTCGTTCCGAGGGCTCTGGGAGCGGTTCAAAAACGATCCCACTCCCTTCAATGCCCTTGTCACCGGCAATGCCACGCTCGGCCGCCAACTCGCCGACGGCCTCATGGAAAAAGTCCGCTCCCTGGAAAAGAAGATGCCCCGCATCGAGGAGCAGGTCGACCGTGACAACATCTGGAATCTCGAGCGCTCCATGGTGGCAGCCGGGGATCCCGACCAACCCACCGAAATCTGGGCCCTGGCAGACTACGACTACCTCCACAAGTGGATGACGCCCGCCGAGCGCGAGCAGACCGAAAAACTCATCGTCCGTATCACCAACGGCCGCATCTCGAACTACCTCACCTACCCCGAGCATTTCCTCATCAACAACCACTCGGGTTTCGGGATGGATTATCTGCGGCTCGTGCTGCTGGTCGAGGGCAGACCGGATGTGGACCCCCGGGTGCGCGACCTCTCGATCCGCAAGGCGAAAGCCATGCTGACGTGGTATCTCAGCCCGGACGGCATGTGCTACGAGTCCATCAAGGGCTGGATGAACACGTCGATGTATGTCGCCCTCGCCCGTCGCAATCCCGACCTGCTCAAGCATTCCCGCTGGCGGTCCAAGATGAACTTCTTCGAGCACGCCGCACATTGGGAGAACGGTCGGTGGCAAATCCGCGAGGAGATGCGCGCCTCGGCTTTTCCCGTCATCTGGATGATGCGGTATTTCCATCCCGAGAACCGCGGCTACGACTGGCTCCACAGCGCGACATTCACCACGCACCCCTTCCTGCTCGATCCCAAGGAACGCTGGCCGGCTCCCGTCGGCATCTCGAACGAACTGCTCCTCCTCTTCGCCGAAGACGGTCTTCGCGACAAGGACGGGAAGCCTCTCGACTGGACCAACCAGGCCCTCATCGACTCCCTCAAACTCCCGTTGACCTGGAAGGACGACCAGCGCGGCTACATGATCACCAGAAATTCCTGGGAGAAAGACGACATCCAACTCGGCTTCACCCAGAAGCAGGACTTCTACTACGGAGGACACGAGGGTTCGGAAAACAACCGGTTCGCCCTCTGGGCGGACGGTATCAACTGGGGCCGTGACTCCGACATGCTCGCCGTGAAAGCCACCTTCCTTCAGAACATGCTCACAATCGATGGCAAGGGAGTCGATTGGCCTCCTGTTCCCGGCGTCTGGCTCGGTGTCGAGGAAACACCGGCCGGAGTGATTGCGGCGGGCGACGGGAAGATGGGCTACTCGTACGCGAAGGTCATGCAGGTGCATCCGCTCGACTTCCCGTCGGCGCAGACCGGATACTACCGTCCGTTTGCAGAGGGGAACTTCGACCTCACCCGCGACCATCAGGTTGCCTTCCATCCGGGCACTGTGAAATGGAACGACGGCTACGCCCATACGGACTACGGTCCCTGGAGCGGGGAGACCCGGCTCGTGGAGGACTATCGCGTCTTCAATCCGGTCGAGAAAGCCTACCGCACGGTTTACCTGGCGCGCGGCAAGAACCCGTATGTCCTCATCCTCGACGACGCGAAAAAGGATGACCAGGAACACCTCTACGAATGGAATATGACCACCCCCGAGGGCATCGACCTCCTCGACACGCGCACGGCAGAGATTCTCTTCCAATCCGTTCCTCCCGGAGGGGGGCGCGAGACCGATCTCCTGCTCGGCAAGGCCTCAACGCCGCGGGATCCGAAAACCAACCGGGCCACGATCACCAAGGGGGATCCGTTGCTCCTCGTTCGGACCCTCTGGCGGAACTCGCCCTACGGATTCCCGGCTCCAAGTTACCGGAAGCTGCATGTGGAACCGCAGGCTGCCTACACCGGTCTCGGCCTCGTCACCGTGCCTGCCATTTCGAAATCTCCCGAGTTCCGCATCCTCCTCTACCCGCACCGTCAGGGCGACCCGATGCCCGTGACGAAGTGGAACGACGACCGCACCGAGCTCACTGTCACAATTGGAGATGTCACGGATACCTACCGCTTCCACTCCTCTGAAGGGGGGCGCACGGTGTTTTCTGTCTCGCGCAATGGCGAAGAGGTCGCACGCAGCGAGGCCCGACCCGCCGCCCCCGTGCTCACCGTCAGAGGTTCCGAATTCAATCCCGCCGATTTGCGCACGACGCGGCGCGAGGGAGAGATTCCCTCGTTCCCCTTCGACGGCTCCGTCACCGCCGTGCTGGAGCGTCCGGTGCCACCCGCGTTCATCGCCTACACATTGGACGGCAGTGAGCCCTCCGCGAAGTCGCCGCGCTACGAGAAGCCCCTGCGCATCGACGCAAAGACGCGACTGAACGCCCGCCTCATCGATCCCGGGTGGACGGCGGGTCCGGTCGAGGGGGCTTTGCTGAAGGCGGATTTCGTGCCAGTGGCCGCGGCAAAAGGCACCTCCGAGCCTCCCGCCGGGACCGTGCCCGGACTCCTTGCGCGAGTTTACCAGGTGAAAACCGTGAAATGGGACGACAAGGGATTTTTTGACGCGGATAAAGTGATGTTGCCGGACCTCGGGCGCGAAACGCCCTTGATTTCGGCCCTCACGCCCGGTTTCGTGCTGCCCTTTGCGGCGCCGACCCGCCCGACACCCGAACAAGCGAAAGGCTTTTTCCGATTCAGCGGATGGTTCCATGCGGAGCAGCCGGGGGTCTACCGTTTCGCCATCAATTCCTGTGGCCCCGTGGTCTTGACCGTCGGTGGGCAGACCGCAGTGTCCTCCAAGGGTGTTTTCCACCAAAACCAGGCCATTCGCAGCGGGGAAGCCGTTCTTGGCGCCGGTTGGCACACCTTGGATCTTGTCGTGACCGACCCGCTTTTCTGGAACATCACGACGCTGGATGAGATGCCGTTTGCGGTCAGTGTCTCGCGTGACGGCGGGGAGTCCGCTCCCGTGCCCGTCGCCGCCTTGCGCGGCACCAACTCCGAAGCCAAAGACGCTGCCCGTCCGGAAATCGTCTGGCTGGAAGCAGGATCTCCTCCCGCATGGCTCGAACCCGGCACACTCCTCGCCACCTACGGCAGAGAGGGCATGCTGCGGGAGCCTTCCTTCCTTGACGTGGACAAGGAGACTCCCGTACGCGTGCAGCAGGCGGACCGCTTTGACACCAACATCCGGCCCGGACTCGTTCGCTCCTACAACGGTTGGTTCTTCGCACCGGAGGATGGCATCTATCGTTTTGACATGCCCGCGCGGAGCACAAGCCGGGAGCATCTCTCCGACCTTCGCGGCGCTTACCAAAACCAGCTCCGGGTCGGCGACCAAGTCGTCGTCCAGCGCGGGGTGGCAGGACGACGTACGACCGGGGAGATCGGTCTCAAAAAAGGTTGGCACAGTGTGTCCATCCGCCTCGGAGCCAGCGAAGCCGAGGGCACGGTCACCTATCCGGACGGGCAGACGTTACCGCTCACCGCGGCGTCGCTCTCGAGGGAATCCAAACTCAGCATCCGTCCAGCGACGGCCGGGAAGGATTCCTCGGTGGTTGAAATCTACGGTCCCACGGATTTTTCGGTGAATCTCCCCAAGGGCCGGTCCGGCACAGTGCGCTACACGCTCGACGGGAGCGAGCCGACAGCCGCCTCGCCGGTTGCCGATGGCAAGCTTCGTCTCGACCGCTCTGCGGTTGTGACCGCAGCCGTCTTCCCGCCGGAGGGCGCACCGCAAGCCCGAACCCGCGTCGATGTGCGCCTGGTGGATTCGCCTCGCGAGGGGCTCATCGCCTCCGCCCGATTCGATGGCTGGGATGGAAAGACGGGGCGCACCACGCTCGACGAACAGTCCTTGGTATGGATCAACCCCTCAGGGCGCCCGGAGAAAAACCCTCCGGCTCTCTCGGTCCACCGTCTGGATGGCGGGGCCTCTCTGGCGAGCGGCCTTGATCGGAACGTCTACCGCGGGCCGAACCTCGCGGGTGTCGCCATTTCGAAAATGCTGATGCGTGAGAATGCCATGACAGTCGGGGTGTGGTTCAAAAGCGACACGGTGGACGGCCAGATTTTCGGAAAAGACGGTCTGACACCTTTCGGGAAATCCTATCGCACCGCCTCGGCACGTCTCGGCAAAGGCACGCTCCAAGTGGCGGCCTCCCGCTCAACCCGCGTGTCCGCGAAGGAACGCCTCGAACCCGGCGTTTGGAACCATGTGGTCGTCGCGGCCGATGAGACCGAGACCCGCGTCTACTTGAATGGACGCGAGGTCGCCCGCACGGAAGGAAGCGACACGCTGAGCACGGATTCCTTCGACTTTTTCTCGGGCCATCCTGGCTCGATCGGGGAAATTCGCGTCTTCAATCGCGTGCTCTCCCCCGAAGATGTCAGTCAGTGGTTCCGATCCTTGGGCAGCGCCGGCAACTAGCAGTCTGATTATTGCGAGGTGCACCGGAACGAGTTGCTGAGTTTCTTTCTGCAACAAATGGCATTCTGTTGCGTGCAACCTTGCTGTGCTTTAGACTCGGATCTGATTGCCCCTCGTTCATGTCTCTCCCCCGGATGATCCTGCGCATTGTCTTTCTCGCGACAGCCGCCAGCTTCGCGATTGCGGAGCCTCTGCAGGCCCAGAACCCGCTCGGGCTCTCGCCGGGGGTGCCCGCCACGCTGACCCTCAACCAGGTGACGACCCTCACGAACTTCAATACGTCGATTGCCACCGGCGAGATCAGCTACACGAATTCCGACCTCGCCACACGGCAGTATGTCGTGCGCCTGCCACTCGGCTACAACGCAACCGATACGACGAAAAAATACGGCCTCATCACCTACATCGATGCCGGGGACGCGCACACCTTCCCTTCCTCGTACGCGGAGGCGCTGGATGCGCACGACATCATCTGGATCGGTGGACAAGGCATCGGGAACTCCCAGTCCACCAACCTCCGTATGGGCGTCGCGATCATGGGCGCGTTCCGCATGACGCAGCTTTACAACATCGATCCCTCGCGCATTTACGTCTCGGGGCTCTCGGGGGGCGGCCGCACCGCGAGCAGTCTCGGGTATTTGCGGCATGATTTTTTCCGCGGCTTCATCGGGCGCGTGGGGTCGAGCATCCCGGGCACGATTCCGGGCTGGGAATGCGCGGGGACGAACTCCGGCAATCTCGACGACAACTACGAAGTCGGCAGTGGTTCGTCGGTCGTCCTGCCCGCCGCGTTCCGCACGGCACTCATGACGCAGACGGGCGATTTTCGCCGCGCGGAGAATCTCGCGATCTACCGTTGGGGGCATCTCAACCACGGAAACGTCGCCCGGGCCATTGTCCGTCCCGGCGGGCACTCGGATGAAGTCGGCGACAGCTACAAGGATGCGGTCCGCTTTCTTTACCACCCGCATGTGGATGTGATTTGGGACCGCTTTGAGAACGCGAACCTCGCCGCAAACGTCCAGGCGGGCAAAACCGTCGCCGGTTCCGGATTCACCGCCGTGAGCGGGAACGTGAGTGAGACGGCGTATTCCTACAATTCCGTGAGCCACGGCGTCCTGCGTCTCGCCGGCGACGGCGCGCTGGCCCGCGCGAACGATGCGTTCGCTTGGAAGAACAACTCCGGCATTCTCCTCGACGCGCGGCTTCGGTCGCAGGACGCCACGACTTCAGGACAAAACCAGCAGATCGGCCTGCACATTGTCGCCGAGGGATCGACCGGCAACGTGACCTCGCGCCCGGGCTTTCACATCTACTGGTGCTACGGCGCGCCCTACCGCGCGGAGGTCGTTTCCGTCAGCGGAACCCGTCAGACACTGGCCACCTGGGAACATGCGGCGACGCATCCGATGGCACTCGGCACCACGAACGAAAAAACCTTCTGGGGCGACACGGCGGCGCCGGATTTCGCAGGCAAGACGCGCTCGTTCCGCGGCGAGGATGTGCGGCTTGTGCTCAATGGCACGGGATTTCAACTGACGTTCAACCGGTTTGCGAACAACCTCCAAACGACCTACCCGGGTGTGCAGTTGGTCTCGGCGGACAGCTCCACGCCCTACGCGGAAAACATTCCGATGGTCCTGCAGGGCCTCTGGAGCAGCGTGGAGACGGCGCTGGTCAATGCGTTGCCGTCGGGCAATTACCAGCTTCTGATTTCGAACTCGGCGATCACTTCCGGCCAGCCCGTCGGCACGGCTGTCGTGGACGAGATTCGGGTGGTTGGATCGAACGGCCCGCAGGCGGCCCCGCCCGCGATCTCGGTCACGGCCCCGTCGAACGGACAGCGCTTCGTGAGCTGGGCGCCGATCCACGGCGCACTCGGCTACTCGGTTCAGCGATCGACCTCACCGGATTCCGGATTCACCACACTCGCCGAGGTGCCGAATGTGGGCTGGACCAGCCTCACGGCGACCAGCAGCAGCGCGGGCACGAATCCCGCGCATACCGACTTCACGGCTTCCAACTCGAGCGCCTACTACTACCGCGTTGCGGCCATCGGAACCAATGGCACGCTCGGCTTCTGGTCGCCCACCGGCTTTGCCGCGCGGACGGGATCCGTGCCCGCCGCGCCGACCGGACTCGCGGTGTCGTATCCCGCCGACTATCAAGTGCGCCTTGCGTGGACCGACGCCGCCAACAACGAGACCGGCTACCGTGTGGAACGGAGTCCGGCTGGGTTTGCGCAATGGACGCTTGTCACCGGTTCGCTGGCAGCGAATACGAGCAATTTCACCGACACGACCGTTGCGGCAGGGGTTTCTTACGACTACCGGGTCTCGGCGGTCGGAGCTGCGGGAATTTCCGGATTTGCGAGCGCCACGGCGACTGTGCCGGATGCAGCCCCCCCGGTTCCTGCGGGCCTTGCGGGCAATGCGACGTTCACCTCGGCAAACCTCACGTGGACGGCGGTGCCCCAGGCGGCAACCTACCGCGTCAAGCGCTCCACGGCCTCGGGCGGTCCCTACACGACGATTGCGGGTAACCTGACATCCGCGACCCATGTCGATGCCGGTCTGGTTCCGGGAACGACCTACCATTATGTGGTGAGTTCCGTCGGGGCCGCGCTGGAGTCAGCCAACTCTGCCGAGATTTCTCTCAGCACCCCCGCGATTCCCGTGCCGGGAAACCTCACCGTCACCCCGGGGTTCACCACGAACACACTCGCATGGACTGCCGCGCCCGGTGTTTCCACCTATACAATCCGCCGGGCTACCGCGTCCGGGGGGCCGTTCAGCATCGTGGCCACAAACGTGACGGGCACCAGCTATGTGGACACCGCGTTGTCCGCAGGGACAAACTACTTTTACTCGGTGACATCGTCGGTCGACGCCAGCGAGTCGGACCCCACTCCCGCGGCCAATGGCACGCCGGTTGCCGGAACCTTTCTCAAGGCCAATAACACGACCGCTCTTGACCAGGCATCGAGTTGGGCACCCGCAGCCATTCCAACGCTCGCCGACACCGTCTCGTGGAATGGAACTTACGCCAACGCAACCGTCTCGGTCGGAACAGGCCTGCAAGCGGGAACACTGCGCATCCTCGCCCCGTCCACCTCCGTTTCCATCGAAGCCGGCTCGGGCAATCTGACCCTCGGCGCCGGCGGCATGGATCTTTCCCAGGCCACGCAAAACCTCGCGATCAACGCCCCCATTCTGCTGGCGGCGAACCAGACATGGACCATTCCCACCGGGCGCACGGTGGTCATCGCACAGCCGCTTTCTGCGATCTCGCCTTCGACGACTTTGGCATTCACCGGGAATGGCACACTCAGCTTCAACGGCACCGGGTCCGCGACGCCCGTTCCCGGGGCATTCGTCTCGTCGAATGGAACGTTCCGTGTGAATCAGGGCGCTGACAATATCACGTTCACCGCCGCGAATTTCCCTGCGGGATCCTCGAATGCCTTCACCTCCCTGACCGGCGCCTCGGGATCGCGGGTCCTCATCGATGCCGCTTCCTCGGCGAACCTTTCGTTCGCGAGCAACACCGCGGGATTCACCATCGTTGTGAGAAATGGCAACGTGACCTACAACGCACTCTCCGGGAACACCGACGCCACGAACATCCGCGTCGAGGGTGGAGTGTTCACCGTTTCCGGCGCCGCCGCCCGCTATCAAATTGCGGCGGCCAATCAGACGTTCCAACTCACAGGCGGAACCGTCGATGTTTCAAAGGTTACATCGTTCGGGTTTCGCGTGGGTGGCTCGGGCAGCGCCACCCAGGCCGGGGCCCAGAATGTGGTCGCCACACAGTCCGGGGGAACGCTGCTCGCCTCGTTCTGCAACGTCGGCGGAAATGACACCACCGCCACAAGAAGCCCCTCCTACACCCTGACGGGCGGAAATTTCAGCGTCACAAGCACAGCCTCGAACGCCCTCCAAATCGGCGCGGATACCGGCGGCAACGGAACATCGACCTTCGCCCTCGGCGGCGGAAAACTGGTTGTTCCCGGCACAATCAGTGGCGGCCAAACGGGAGCACGGCAGGTTTTTTCCATGACGGGCGGCATCCTCGCGGCATCCGTGATCAATTTCACAAACCTCCGGTCCGGAGCCGGTGACGCCGCCAATGGGACCTTCGCGGTCTCCGGAGGAACCGTTGCGCCGGGGGACTCCGGTGTCGCAGGCCGCACAAGCCTAACGGGCAATGCCACATTTGGCGCGAACAGCACGATTGGCATCGACGTTGCCGGCACAACCCAGGCGACCGCATTCCAAACCGGGCAGCACGACTTTTTGAGCGTCAGCGGCACGACACAGCTCGCCGGACTCCTGCGCGTCCGTCTCACGGGTGGATTCGTCCCTGCGAATTCTGCGAACTTCACGATTCTGACAGCGAGCGGCGGGTTGAGTGGAAGCTTCTCGAACGTCGCTTTCGGCGCGCGTCTCACCACCGAGGGGGGCGAAGGGAGCTTTCTCGTAAGCCAATCCGGGAACTCGGTCGTTCTTTCCGCCTACCAACCCGCGCTCACTCCCCTCGAATCATGGAGGCAGACGCATTTCGGGAGCTCTGCGAATGCAGGCCCTGCAGCCGATAGTTTCGATTTCGACGGGGACGGTCTTTCGAATCTTGTGGAATACGCCCTTGATACCTTGCCGAATTCCGCAGCGTCCGGAACGAATCCGACTTCCCAAGTGGTGTCCAACCGGCTGCAGCTTTCCTTCCTTCGGGCCAGATCCGACGTGACGTATGTCGTGGAGGGATCCAGCAATCTCGCGCCCGGCTCGTGGCAGACGATTGCGACGAACCCGGGAACCGTCGGATCGAACGTCACTGCAATCGACAGTGTCGAACTTCCCAGCACTTCGAATCAAGGGCGCTTTATTCGCCTTCGAATTACCGCGCCATGAACCTCCGATCATCAATCCGCACACCGTTCCGCCTAGAGCATCCAGCCGTTCGCTGGATCCTCGGCTGCATTGGTGTCGTCATCTCCGGCGTTGCAACACCCGTTGGTGCCCAAACGCCGCAGTTTCCAAATCCAGTCACGATCAATCCAAACGGAACAATCAGCATCGGATCCAACCCGAACGGTGACCGCATCCCGGATTTTTCAACCGTCGGATTCAACTACGGCAACACGCCCGTCCCCGGAGAGCCCGGCGGATACGACGTTCCCGTTCTCGTCACGCTTGAGCCGGGCACCGGCGACCAAACCGACCGGATCCAGGCGGCGATTGACTGGATTTCCGGACGTCCGCTGATCAACGGCTTCCGCGGCGCCGTGCTTCTCAAGGCGGGGCGCTGGGAAATCCATTCGGTCAACCGCATTCGGGTCACCGCCTCGGGCGTCGTGATTCGTGGTGAGGGCGACCACCCGTTCACCGGGACCCGCCTTTACGCCATCGGCACCACGAACGAAAACCAAAGTGGAAATACCCGGAACTCGCGACTTATTGCTTTTGACGGGGGAGGCCTCACAGCGGGATCCACTCGCACACTCGTCGACAACGTTTACATCCCCGGCGGAACGAACGTGATTCCCATCACCGGACATCCCTTCACGGTCGGCCAGCGCATCCAAGTCCGCTGGCCGGGTTCGGTGGCCTGGCAGAAAGCGAGCTTTTACAATACCGCGGCGACATCGGACCGGGATCCGGCGATCACATTCAACCGCATCGTGACGGCGGTCACGGCCAATTCGATCACACTCGATGCGCCGATTACGTCGCCCCTCGATCCGGCGTGGGGCCGGGGCTATGTCGTGCCGGTGACGGCCTTCAACTACATCACCAACGTCGGTGTCTCGGACATCTATTTCGAGAGCACCTACGCCAACGACACGGACGAGAACCATGTGTGGAACGCGCTCGATTTCACCGAGGTCGAGGACGGATTCGTGAATGCATGCACGGCGCGGCATTTCGCCTACTCGATCGCCTACGTCAACACCTCCACCCGCAAAATCACGATCAACCGCTCTCAACTTCACGACAGCATTTCGATCATTCAGGGAGGACGGCGCTACAGCTTTGTTTTGACCGGCGAGATGGGCCTCGTGAGCAACAACATCGGCCGCAATGGACGCCACACCTTCATCATCAACTGGCCTGCGGCCCCGGGGCCAAACGTCTTTGTTGACGGAGTTTCCACCCGCTCGTTCAGCGAGTCCGGATCGCACGCCGATTGGAACAACGGGGGTCTCTGGGACAATATCTCGGAGCTCAGCGCAAGTGTCGGTCTTCAGGTGAAACTCGAACGTCCCTCCGCCTTTTGTGTGGCATGGAACGTCGTGACCAACACGATCACTTTCGAGAACATGCCGCTTTCGCCGAACTGGTCGTTCGGCACCACAAATACGAGCGGCGGGCCCGCCGGATGGCGCAACTCGACGGGTGTTTCCTCCAGTCTCCTTGGCAAAGCGGAGGTCTGGTCGAATGGCACACGTATGCCCGTGCGTTCGCTGTATGCGGCACAGCTGGAGGCGCGCCTCCGTGCCGCAAAGAACCCGCACACCCACCAAGCGAATCTTCCAGTACGCGTGAACCTGCCACCGACGATCTCATCGCCGTCGCAACTCGTCGTCCAGTCGGGAACCCCCTGGTCGTATCAGGTCCCGGCATCAAACCTCGCGCCCTACCTCACGACGCCGAACTTCACCGCAGCCGGACTGCCAGCCGGAAGCTCGATCAACGCGACCACAGGCTTGATTTCCGGCACCGCGCCGACCGTCACCTCAGAGACCAGTTACAACCTCACACTCACGGCACGCAATCAGGACGGGACAACAACCAAGCCGATGACGCTCACCGTCCGCCCGGCGGGTTCGCCGAAAATCCCCCTCGCCATGAGCCTTGAGGTGGACATGAATCGCACGACACCTTTGCTGATCGGTGGCGTCCGTTCACAGATCACCACACCAATCCCGGTTCCCATGGTCCCCGCCTCGCGGCTCCTCGCGCCGATGATCGTGAGGAAGTCCTACACATCCGACATGAACGGCACAGCCTACGCCCTCGCCGACGTCCCGGTGCCGGTCCGCGGCGTGCTCCCCATCGAGGGCCTGACCTCACCGGTCAACATCACCTACAATGGTTCGGCGACGCTGCCGACGGCGGCGGGAGTTTACAACGTGGTCGCCACGCTTGAGGATCCGATTTACGAGGCCAGCGCCTCGGGGCAGCTTCTCATTACCAATGCAGGAGCCGTGACGGTGACCCTCGGCAACACCACGGCGCCCACAGCGGCAAACCCGGTGACGGCGACCTCGACCCAGCCGTCGATTCCCCCGGTCATCACCTACGATGGATCGCCGACGTTTCCGACCGTGCCGGGCCAATACACCGCCAAGGCCGTCGTCGCGAACCCTGACTTCTTCGGCTCCCGCATCGCCCTGATCAGCGTTGGCCGCGCCAATGCCACCCTCACCCTCGGCAACCTCACGCGCACCTACACCGGAGCCGTCCAGAACCCCACGGTGACCACGAATCCGCCGGGCCTTGCCACGCGCGTCTCGATTCACGGACAAGGCATCCTGCCCGGCACGTATCCCATCACCGCATGGATCGACGATCCGGCCTACGCTTCCACTCCGGTGGCTGGCAACATGACCATCACCGGGCTCGTCATTTCCACGCCCGGCAACATGACGGTCAGTGGAACCTCCCAGGGGGCCATTGTGAACTTCGAGGTGGGGGCCAGCACCGATGGGTTTGGCAACGACGTGCCGGCCACCGCGACACCGCCCTCCGGTTCGCTTTTCCCCGTGGGTACGACCACGGTGAACGTTACGGCGACGGACACGAACAATCAGGTCTGGAGCAAATCCTTCACCGTCACGGTGTTTCCCGGTCCCTCTCAGATCCAGCAAATCAATCCGGGGGCGGGCGTCACACCCGGCACGGTTGAGATCCTTTCGGCTGATTCGATCCGTATCGTTGGCGCGGGCGGGACCACGGCAGGCGGAGCCACGGCCGACCTGTGGACCGGGACGAGCGACTCGAACACCTACCTTTCCATGCCGTGGCAGGGGGACGGCATTTTCACCGCACGGCTGGCATCGTTCACCTCGACCGATGCCTCGGCCAAGGCGGGTCTGATCTTCCGCGAGACCACCACTGCCGGTTCGCGTTACAGCACGATTCACCTCCTGCGCAGCGGGTCGGTGAACTTCCAGCACAAGACCGCGACCAACGGCTCCACAACCAACACGACTTTCTTCAGCGGCTCTGCGCCCGGTGTCGGCATCCCCGAGTGGATCCGCATGGTCCGTCAGGGAGATACGTTCACGCTCTCCTACTCCAACAACGGCACCACTTGGACGGAGCTTTCCTCGCGAAGCAACGCGATGTCCGGCTCCACGCTCAGCGTCGGATTCGTCGTCGCACCCCGCACCGGCAACACGACCGCCACGGCCACTTTCGACAATATCAGCTTTCTTGGATTGCCGGCTGCCCCGAGCGGACCATCGGCCACACCGGGAACGAACTCCGTTGCCCTCTCGTGGAATCCGGTCCCCGGCGCAACGACATATTCCGTCAAACGGGCAGCCTCCTCAGGCGGCCCGTACACAACAGTGGCTGCCGGATTTTCTTCCTCGAACTACACAGACTCGACTGCACTTGGTGGCTTCACGTTCTACTACGTCGTCACGGCATCGAACGATGTCGGTGAAGGCCCGGCTTCTGCGGAAGTCGCATCTCTGCCACTCACCGGGCTGCAGGGCTGGCGCCAACAGTTCTTCGGTACGACGCTCAACTCCGGAAACGCCGCCGATTCCGCAGACCCGGATGGCGACGGGGTCCGCAATCTGGCTGAGTATGCGCTCGACACGCTCCCGAACTCCTCCGTATCGGCGGCGAATCCGTCCGCGCAAGTGGTTTCGAACAGGTTGCAACTCACGTTCCTCCGTGCCAAGGCCGACGTGAACTACCTCGTTGAGGCCTCCGGTGACTTGAGTTCGGGTTCCTGGCAGACCATCGCAAGCAATCCGGGCAAAGTCGGACAAGTCGTCACCGTCACCGATTCGATCGATCTCGGTGCCTCGTCACATCAGCGCCGCTTCCTCCGCCTCCGCATTACCACGCCATGAGAGGAACTGGTGGGCAAATTGCCGGTTGGAGGAGAGCGACAGTGGCATGCGTTGCCGCCTGCGCAGGGTTTGTCTCGATAAACCCTCTTGCCGGGCAGACCCCTCAGTTCTCTCTTCCCCTGAGTATCGGGGCAAACCAAACCATCACTTACTTGCCAAACCCCAATGGAGACCGCATCCCGGATTTTTCGACGGTTGGTTGGAATTATGGCAACACACCACTCCCTGACGCCCCCGGTGGCTATCAGGTTCCTGTCGTCGTCACGCTCTCCCCGGGCTCGGGAGATCAGACCGACCGCATTCAGGCCGCGATCGATTTCATTTCCGCCCGGCCGCTGGTGAACGGTTTCCGCGGTGCCCTCCTGCTCAAAGCCGGACGCTGGGATGTCCACTCGATCAATCGCCTCGTTGTCCGCACCTCCGGCGTTGTCATCCGCGGGGAGGGTGACCATCCGCTGACCGGCACGCGGGTTTATGCTCGCGGGACCATCAACGAAAACGGGGGCAGCACCCTCCCACGTGCGCCGCTTCTCACCTTCTTGGGCAGCTCGAACTCGGTGAACGCGACAGCGCGCACGCTGGTCGATGCGGTCTACGTTCCGACGGGCACGAACGTTATTCCGGTCACAGGCCATGCATTCACCGTCGGCCAGCGCATCCAAGTCCGCTGGCCCGGCTCGGTGGCTTGGCAGAAGGCCAGCCTGTTCAAAACCGACGCCACCACCGACCTCGATCCCGCCGTCACCGCGAACCGGGTCATCACTGCTGTCACCCCGAACTCCATTACCCTCGACGCCCCGATCACGACTCCGCTCGATCCGGCGTGGGGGCGCGGCTACATCGTCCGGGTCACGGCGTTCAACAACATCACGAACGTCGGCGTATCGAACATCTACTTCGAGAGCACCTACGCCCACGACACTGACGAGACGCATGCCGCCAACGCCGTTTTCTTCAATCACGTGGAGGACGGCTTCGTACACAACTGCACCGCCCGCTACTTCTCCTACTCGATCGCCTTCGTCAGCAACAACACACGCAAGATCACCGTCAACCGCTCGCAGTATCTCGACGGCATCTCGCGGCTCATCGGCGCACGCCGCTACAGTTTCCTCCTTTCGGGCGAGCTCGGCCTTGTTTCCAACGCCATCTCCCGCTATGGCCGCCACTCGTTCGTCTCAAGCTGGCCCGCCGTCCCCGGCCCCGTCGTCTTCGTCGACGGCGTCGGCATCGGCAGCTACAACGAATCCGGCGCCCACCTCGATTGGAATAACGGCGGCCTGTGGGACAACATCACCGACGGCATCCTCCAAGTGAAACTGGAGCGTCCCGCCGCATCCTCCGTCGCGTGGAACTGCGTGGTCGGCACGCTCACGTTTGAGAACATGCCATTCACGCCGAACTGGTCCTTCGGCACCACGAATTCCTCCGGGGGTGCCCCGACATGGCGAAACTCCCTTTCCACGGGTTCCTTTGCTTACGCCGCACCGCACATCGACAAGGCCGAGCAATGGTTCAGAGGAACGCGCATGCCCGTCCGTTCGCTTTACGAGAATCAGCTCAATACCCGCCTCGCCGCCGCACGCAATCCCCACCGTTACGAAGCCGACCCGCCGGAGCGCATCAACTACCCGCCAATCTTTCGCACGCCCGACCAACTCCACGCCTCATCCGGCACGGCGTGGTCCTATCAGTTGCCTGTGTCGAACATCGTTCCCGCCACGCGCTCGCCAAACTTCGCGGTCACGGGCCTCCCGGCCGGCGTCAGCGTCAATGCGACGACCGGCCTCATCTCCGGGACGCTTCCCGCGGTCGCAACCGACACAAACTTCAACCTGACCCTTTCCGCGCGAAACATCGACGGCACGACCACCAAGCCGATGACACTCACGGTCCGCCCGACAGGCGCACCCAAGATCCCTCTCGCGATGGCGCTCGAAGTGGACCCGAACCGCACCATCACGATTGACGTGCGCGGGCAAGGTGCCTCGCCCGTTCCCATGGTCCCCGCCTCGCGTCAACTCGCGCCGATGATCGTGCGGAAGTCCTACATCTCCGATTTTGACAACAGCACCGTCTACACGGCCAGCGACGTCCCCGTGCCCGTCCGCGGCGTGCTCCCCGTCGAGGGCCTGACCTCGCCAATCACGGTCACCTACAACGGCTCGGCCGAACTCCCGACAGCCCCCGGCTTTTACTCCGTCAATGCCACCCTTGATGACCCCGTTTACTCCGCCTCAGCCGCCGGCCAACTCCTCATCACCACCGGCAATGCGGTCACCGTCACGCTGAACAACACGAACAACGCGACAGCGGCCAATCCCGTTACCGCCACATCGACCCAGCCATCGATCCCGCCGGTCATCACCTACGATGGCTCACCCGCGTTCCCGACGACACCCGGTCAATATGCTGCCAAAGCCGTCGTCGCGGACCCCACGTTCTTCGGATCGCGCCTGGCTCTGATCAGCGTTGGCCGCGCCAATGCCACCCTCACCCTCGGCAACCTCACGCGCACCTACACCGGAGCCGTCCAGAACCCCACGGTGACCACGAATCCGCCGGGCCTTGCCACGCGCGTCTCGATTCACGGACAAGGCATCCTGCCCGGCACGTATCCCATCACCGCATGGATCGACGATCCGGCCTACGCTTCCACTCCGGTGGCTGGCAACATGACCATCACCGGGCTCGTCATTTCCACGCCCGGCAACATGACGGTCAGTGGAACCTCCCAGGGGGCCATTGTGAACTTCGAGGTGGGGGCCAGCACCGATGGGTTTGGCAACGACGTGCCGGCCACCGCGACACCGCCCTCCGGTTCGCTTTTCCCCGTGGGTACGACCACGGTGAACGTTACGGCGACGGACACGAACAATCAGGTCTGGAGCAAATCCTTCACCGTCACGGTGTTTCCCGGTCCCTCTCAGATCCAGCAAATCAATCCGGGGGCGGGCGTCACACCCGGCACGGTTGAGATCCTTTCGGCTGATTCGATCCGTATCGTTGGCGCGGGCGGGACCACGGCAGGCGGAGCCACGGCCGACCTGTGGACCGGGACGAGCGACTCGAACACCTACCTTTCCATGCCGTGGCAGGGGGACGGCATTTTCACCGCACGGCTGGCATCGTTCACCTCGACCGATGCCTCGGCCAAGGCGGGTCTGATCTTCCGCGAGACCACCACTGCCGGTTCGCGTTACAGCACGATTCACCTCCTGCGCAGCGGGTCGGTGAACTTCCAGCACAAGACCGCGACCAACGGCTCCACAACCAACACGACTTTCTTCAGCGGCTCTGCGCCCGGTGTCGGCATCCCCGAGTGGATCCGCATGGTCCGTCAGGGAGATACGTTCACGCTCTCCTACTCCAACAACGGCACCACTTGGACGGAGCTTTCCTCGCGAAGCAACGCGATGTCCGGCTCCACGCTCAGCGTCGGATTCGTCGTCGCACCCCGCACCGGCAACACGACCGCCACCGCGACGTTTGACAACATCAGCTTCTTCAAACCGATTGATGCGTGGCGGCACACGCATTTCGGAACAACGTTCGCCACGGGAAACGCCTCGGATTCCTTCGATGCGGACAGCGATGGGTTTTCCAATTTGGCCGAATACGCGCTTGGCACCACGCCGGTCGCCGCCGCTTCGCGTCCGGCCATGCCCCTGACGATCACCGGCAATGGCACCGAGAGCTTCCTCCAGATCACCTTCAACCGCATCGCCGACCCTGCGCTCACTTACCGCGTCGAGGCCAGCAATACCCTGGCTGCCGGCAGTTGGTCGCCCGTCTGGCAATCCACCGGCACCGCCAATGTCCCGGGATCCGTCACGGTGACCGATCCGCTCGACATTTCCAGCGGCACTCCGCCGCGGCGTTTCCTGCGCCTCAACATCACGAATCCATGACCTCGATTCCCCCCGTCGAGTGTCTGGGTCCGCCCGCCGCGCGAGTGCAGCAGTCGGTCGTTCTTCCACGTTTTCTCTCACGCCTCCTGCGCGGAACGCTTGGCATCCAGCTCTTTCTGACGGCGGCAGCACCTCTGCTTGCCAACCAAGCCCCTTGGCCCGGCACCTACAAGATCGCGCCGTTTGACAGAAGTCGCCTTACCGAAGCCGATGTCGTGGGCCCGAGTGGAAAGGTCTTTCCCGACTTCACCTACGCAGGAGTCCCGGGGGGAATTCCAAGTATCCCCGTTGTTCGGACGCTTTCGGTCTCGCCCGGCCAGAACATTTCGACACTCATCGAACAAGCTGCTGCAGAGGTCGGCGCAGCGGGAGGAGGCGCAATCCAGCTTCCCGAGGGCACCTTCAACCTTGAATCGCCCGTCTTCATTTCCGCCAACGATGTCGTCCTTCGCGGGGAAGGTGCGGACAAGACACGTCTTCTTTTCACCTATCGCGTGCCTGCGGGCGAATTGATCTTTTTCCGCCTCCAACCCGGGCAGACCATCGGCCCCAGCGCACTCATCGAAATCCAAGCCAACCCGAGGGATCTGGTGGCCCTCGAACTCCGCTCGGGTCCGGTCAGCGATCCCACGGCCGTGACGTTCAGCCGACGGGTCAGAGCGGATCACTGGGGCAATACCTTTTCACTCCGCATCAGTGCGGGCACAGTCACAAGCCAGCTTGGCACGGGCGTCCGCACGGTGACCGGTGTCGCGGAGTACTCCAATGGTGCCCGGATCGAGCGGTCGATCACGCTCAACATCATCGCCAACGGCCCGTTTGAGAGCTTTCCGCAACAGTTGGCCGCCATCAACTTCATCGGCCGGGGCAACACCTCAAATCCCATACTTCTCGCCGCCGACGGCCTTCGTGGTCGTCGCACAATCCGTTTGCCCGCCGGCCATGGCTTCAACGTCGGACAGCGTCTCTCGATCGAGGCCCCCGCGAGCACCCGCTGGCGCGAACTTGTCGGACATACGCCCACATGGAACATCCAAGCCCAGAACTTCCACGAGGTCGTCGCCGTCTCGGGTCAGGAGATCACGTTGAACCAACCTCTGCGCCACGACTTCCTCGTGACCGACGGGGCTTTCGTGCGGCGCATCCAGACCATCTCCGGCGTCGGCGTCGAGGACCTCGCCCTCGAACAAGTCGTTGTCCCCGGCCAACCTGCTCCCGGGCCCGTCGATCCCCTGACCCTCTGGCATGCGATCGACGATGTCTGGACCAGCGGGATCACGACTTCGTTCGCGTGGGGGGCATGGATGCGGGGCGTCACAGTTGAGAACCCCGGCCGCCACCCCGCCTACTTTCTGCTTTCCAAGCACGTGGAAGTCCGCGACTGCACCTTCATCAGTTCCCTCTTCAAGGGGGGAGGCGGCACCGCTTACGTGGGCTTTGACCGCACATGGGACAGCCTGATGGAAAACATCTCGGCAACAGACGTCCGCCACGGCCCCAACCTTCAATGGAACGCCTCGGGCAATGTCATCCGCAACGGGCGTTTCCTTCGCACCGATGCCCAGTGGCATGCCGGTTGGACCCTGGAGAATCTTTTCGAAAACAACATTATTGACGCCCGCGGAACCAACGGTTCCTACGGCCACGCCTTTTATGCCTCCGGCCCCTCAAGCAGCGCCCACGGACCGCAGGGACCGCGCAACGTCGTTTACAACAACGACGTCATCGGCCGGCTCGACGGACTCCACATGCTCGGCGGTAACGAGGGTTGGCTCATTCTCCACAACCGGTTCGATGTCGGCAACGGATCGGTCAACGGCCGTGCCGTGTATGCGCAGGAGAAAAGCTTCGACCACATCATCGAGGGCAATGTGTTTATCCTCCGTCGCCGGATGTCGCCCGCCGTCGCCCTCGGCGCGGACTCGGTCGGCATCGAGTTGGTGAACAACGCATTTTTCGGCGTGAATGCCCCGCTGGTCAGCTTCGCGGGTCCGGGCGTCAGCCTCGCCCGCGACTCGGGCAACACACAGTCCACTTCCGTTCCCGCCACCACTCCGTCGCGTCCGACTCCCGCCGTACCCTCGATTTTCCAATGGCAGCGCGACAATCTGGCGATCGTCCGCCGTCAGCAACAGGCCGCCATCGCCGGCCACACTGCCGTCCCTCCGGACAACAGCCTCGACCTCGCCGGCTTCGATCTCGGCGGGGTGCCCCTGCTGCTCCTCGGCGGCACGCTTGGGGCCTCGGCTCCGACCGTTCTCTCCACACCGCTCGCCGTGCTTTGGCCGTCCGCGGTGGCCGCGACTGCAAATGTGACTCTCTCCGGACCGGTGACCGGACCCGACTCCGGCAACGCGACCCTCACTATTGCCTCGGGAAATCTGGTGCTCTCGACGTCCATTCCCGCTTCCGTTCCTGTCGCCGTCGGCGCGGCTGGCACGCTTTCCGGGGCCGGAAACCTCGCGGCGCCGCTCAGCGTGGCGGGCCGTGTTTCTCCATCCGGCGTCCTCAGCGTCCCCTCGGCTGAGTTTGCTCCCACGGCTTCCCTCAACTTCCACGTCTCGAAGTCGGGCTCGAATGTGAGTTCGGGTCGCCTCCAAGTGTCGGGGACACTCCAACTGGGCGGTCGGCTCGTGGTCAGGGCGGATGGGGATCCGCTTGCCCCCGGTGACGTCCTCACGCTTTTTTCCGCTTCCATGGTTTCCGGCAGCTTTGCTTCCTTCGACCTTCCCTTCCTGACGGGCGATCTGGCTTGGGACCGCTCGCGTCTAGCATCCCATGGAGAGCTTCGCGTCGTCACATTTCCTGCCGCCACGTCCGTTGCGGAGCGTCGCGAGCGTCTCCTTGCCGAGGCCGCTGCTTCTCCCGGTTCCGCCGAGCCCCTCCTCCTCGGCCTCGCCGCTTTCGCCCGGGGCGATGACGAAGCCGGCCGTGCTTTGGTGGCAAGCCGTGCGGCGGCACTCGCCGCGAAAGTCACCTCCTCACCCACCCTCGACGACACCGTGCCGCTCTGGCTCGCCGCCGACCTTGCCATTCGCCACAGCTCACGCCTCGACACGACGACCATCAACAATCTTCGCACCGCCCTCACACGCTACACCCTCTATCAGAATGCCACCCTGCCCCACCACAGGGCCGCGGGGGCCGTGGCCCGCTACCTCGGCAATCAAGCGTTCGGATCCTCCGCATTCACCTCGCTCGGCATCGCCAACTTCTGGCGCTCCGGAGATGTCGCGGCCGCGAGCGAGATCAGCAACCGCGTCACCAGCGTCGCCCGCACCGGCTTCCCCGACCACGCCTCGCGTCCCTACATCTGGCAACATCTCCTGCCGATGCTGAGTGTCGCCCAACTCGCCACCACCACAACCATCCGCGACGGCGCCGCCCTCGCCTACGAAGCGGGGCTTGCCCAACATGCTCCTGTCTGGCTGCGCGGGCACCTGGCTGTATTGCCCGACCGTGCGTTCCCGGACCTCGTCGGCCAGCGTCCCACCGGCTCGAATGGTCTTTTCTGGTTTCACTTCGGCGGGCCTCTCCCGCCTGTGCAAAATGAAGCCGCCTTTCTCGCCGCGGCCTTCCATCCGACGGTATCGCCACTTCTCGAACTCGCCGCGTCCGATCGCTCGGCCGCATTTGCCAGCCGTTCGCTTCTCGCCGGAGCGCACCGCTCCGCCTGGATCGATTCCGACTACGCTCTGTTCACCGACGGCCCGACGGCGGCCGGCGGAGCCGATTCCCACCCGGGCGGTGTGAGTTGGACCGGAACCGATCCCGCCCGCAACAGTCTGCTCTGGCTCGGTCGACCGGTCCGGGACGACGCGACCGTCAGCACGGCCGGAACCCACGGGCGGAATCCTGACCAAGCCAAGGAAACGCTCGCCCGCGACGCCATCCTCCACATCTTCAACATCCCCGCCGGGGATCCACTTCCCTACGCGCTGGCTCACATTCCCGGCGGTCACCTCGCTGCGATCAACGAGAGCGCCTCGGGTCAGATTTTTCTCCACTACGGAACCGTCCTCGTCGCGCTGCGTTCCGAGCACCCCTTCACCTGGTCGCCGGAAACCCCTCCCTCCTCGCCGTCCACAACGCCCGCACCCGGCGACTCGGAGCTTCGCCTGCCTGGCACCCGCTTTGCAGTTGCCCTCGAAACCGCGCGGCCTGCGGACTTTGAGGGAACAATCCCCTCCGCTCAGCTCGCCGCTTTCCGCGCCGCTGTACTTGCCCGTCCGGGGCCTGCCAGCTCTGCCGGTTCTCCCCCCTTTGCCACCTACACCACACGACACGGAAACGACTTGCGGGTTGCGCTTTCGGCTGATCCCGCCAGCCGTCCGGTGAGCCTCGACGGCGCGCCAGTCAACTTCAATGCCTGGCCGGTGCTGGAGAGTCCGTGGACCTTCCTCGACTCCACCGGCCCGCTCGTTTTGCGTTCCTCGGCACGGCGGGAATTGCTCGATTTTACCGCCCGAACCCGATCGATCCAGACCGCTCCCTCCATCACACCGCCTGCTTCGGCCACGAATGTCATTCCCGGCCAGTCGGTGGACGTCGACCTTTCCGCTCTCGCCACTCCGGACGGTGCCGGCTCGCCAGCCTTTCTCGTCCGCGAGGCAACCGGAGGAAGCGCTCTCATTCTGCCCGACGGTCGCACCGCGCGTTTCACTGCGGGAAACACCCCCGGGCCCGCCTCTTTCCGCTTCGCAGCCCGGTCCTTGGGCATCGATCCCTCGCGCCTCGTGTGGCATTACGATTACGAGACCGACCAACTCGCCACCAATACCGTTCCGGACATCTCGGGTCACGGACTCAACGGCGGCATCACCGTCGCCGGCAATGGCACGCGCAGCCTTGTCTCCGATGTCCCTTCTGTCCTTGCCTCCAGCACGCGGTCACTCCAACTCGACAAATCCGGCACGAATGCCGCTCGCCTCCGCCAGCTTCTTTCCCCTGCCACCCATGATCTCAGCGATTCCGACTGGTCCTTCGCCACATGGTTCTGGCGTTCCGCCAGCGCGGGACTCGACACGATCCTTTACATCGGTTCCGGTGACGGCTTCGGCGGATCCGGCGAAGAGTTTCACCTCTACGTGGCCGATGCGGGTGCACTGCGCTTCGATCACTACAACTCCGCCAACGCGGCCAGCACCCAACTCCGGCCCAGTGCTTCGGTCGCCGCGCAGGCATGGCATCACGTGGCCGTCACCTTCACGAGGACAGGACTCAACACCGGAACACTCCGGTTCTTCCTGAACGGCACGCTCGTCGGAACTCGCACGAACCTGACTTGGACCCTCAACCAAAGCGGACACCTCATCATCGGCGGCGTGGCCTCCACGGCTTCCACGGCGGTGTCCCGCTGGTTTGGCGGACGCCTTGATGACACCGCACTTTTCTCGCAGGCACTTCCAGCCGGCGACGTGGCGGATCTTGCCCGTGTGGGCGTACGCCACTTCACGGGCCTTGAATCGACAGCGACGGTGACTTTCCAGATCGCCACTCCGTTGCAGAGCTGGCGGCAGACGCATTTCGGAACGATGTCGGCCGCCGGAAATGCCTCCGACTCCTTCGATGCGGACGGGGATGGATTTTCCAACCTCGCCGAGTATGCCCTCGGCACCACGCCGGTTGCGGCGACCTCGCGTCCGAATCTGCCTCTCACCATCACGGGCAACGGCACGGGACAGTTCCTCCAGATCACCTTCGACCGTATCGCCGATCCTGCACTCACCTACCGCGTGGAAGGCAGCAATTCCCTCGCTGCTGGCAGCTGGTCGCCCGTGTGGCAATCCACGGGAGCCTCCAACGTTGCGGGCCCTGTGACCGTGACCGATCCAGTGGAGGTGTCCGGCACTTCCCCGCCACAAAGATTCCTTCGCCTCAACATCACAAGACCGTGAGTCCCGTCCTCCCCAGAACAAACAAGCGACCAAAAATCGCCTTTGTCGCCTGTCTGCTGGCGGCATCCGCCAGCGTTCACGCCGCAGTGATCACCTGGGGCGGCGGTCCGCGCGCGATCTTGTCGGACGCGGATGTTTCGACAAATGGAATTCTTGTTCGGGCCCTTGCGAAGTCGGGAGCCTCGGCACCGACGGTGAATGGCGTGAGTTTCGGGCCTTTCCCCGGACCGGATACTCTCACCGGACAGAATGCGGCGAACTACGCCACAGGCTCTTTGCCGACCGGTGGCGGCATCAGCAGCGCCTACGCATCGCTTCTGAGCCAGAATGATTACCGAACCACCTCCGGCAATGGCTCCGGCACGACGCTCACATTGACGCTGAACAACCTCCTGCCCGGGCATCATTACGAAATCCAACTGTGGTTTCATGATGGCAACGCGTCCGGATTGGGAACGCTGCGCGCCAAGTCGCCGGGGTCGCTGGACCCGTGGGTGCAGCTCGACGCGAATCCGACCAACACCGCGGGCGGACGCGGACAACACGCGATCGGGACATTCACTGCCGATGCCACGACGCAAACGATCCAACTGACCGGCAATCCCGTGGTGGCATTGCAGGCGTATCAACTCCGCCTCGTCTCCGCGCCACTGGCGGCGGTGAATTGGGAAATGTGGCGCGAAACAACGGGGCCGGAGGATGTCGCAACGACGGGAGCCGCTGTGCGCGCTTACGCCTTCGGTGCCTCCGCACCTTCCACGCCGCTCAACGGCGTCACCTTCACGCGTTTCATGGACCAGACATCCGACACCATCGCGGGCTTCGCCAGCGCGGGCACGGATGGATTCGGATCCAGCGCCGCGCCATTCAGCGCACTGCCCGTCTCTTACCAGACGCTTCTTCGCGGCGGAGTGACGGGCGGACGCGCGGGGTCGCTGACTCTGAACAATCTCCAACCCGGCCAGTGGTATCTGGTGCAGGTTTGGTCGAATGACTCGCGTGCTGCGGCCGGCGGACGCATCCAACGCATCAACGGCTCGTTGTTTCTGAATGCAAACCCCGGCCGGTCCCTCGACGACCTCGCCTATGAAGGCGGAGTGGGGCACTGGATGCAGGGCAGGTTTCGGGCCACGGCTGCGTCGCAGCGGCTCGACTTCGTCTCTTCGAGCGCGATTCATCTCAGCGCCCTCAACCTCCGCGCGATTCCCACGCCGGAGCCCACGGTTGAGGCTCTGCATACCCGCCGGTTGTTTTCGCTGCACAGCTACATGGACGGTCTGCTCACCAGCTCGAATCCATGGGTGGCAGTGCAGGCCCGCTTTGCCACCGGCGATCTCGTCCGGGCGCGGGCGGACCTGACAGCGCGCGCCGCAGCCACGGCATCGGGAACGCTGGTGCCGACATCCTCCTTCCACCTTTGGCCCGCGATGGACCTCTTCATCCGCCGCAAGGCCTACATCGACCAACTCTCCCGCGAGCGCCTGATTGCAACGCTGCGGAAGTTCGACTATCGCGGATGGTCGAATACCTCGAACCTCAGCAAGCTCGCCTGGACGATCCGCACGCTCGGTTCGCAGGAGTTCGGCGAATCGTCATTCATCTTTCCGGACAACGCCTGGCGCGATGCGGATCCCCAGGGCTACGGACCGCTCGTGGCCCGGTTGGAGTTCGAAGCCCGCCAGGGCACGGGGGAGTATGCGTCCTCGCCGTATGGATGGTACAACATCATGCCAAGCCTCTCGCTGGCGCAATGGTCCGCCGATGCCCCGCTCGCAGCGCGGGCCCGGGTCGCCTTCGATGCGCATCTCGCGCAACTCGCCGCGCAGTGGATGCCGGGCGGTTACCTCGCCACGTGGAGCGGCCGGTCGTATCCCCTTGCGGGCTCGGCCATGAGTCTCGGCCGGCTACTGTGGTTCTGGTTCGGCGAGGGAGGACGGTCGGGAGAAGGTCAGGAGATCTTGATGGCTGCGGTGTCGGATTACGTGCCGCCGGTGCCGATTCTCCGCGCGGCCTCCGAGCGGACCTCGATTTATACAGCCCGGCATCGTGCGGATGCATTCCAAACGGCCTATGTTTACAAGGACCAGTTCGGATTTTTCTCGCACGATGGCAGTGGCGGAGGCGACCAGCAGTATCCCGACGGACTCCGTTGGCGCGGGATGTCGAGTTACCTTTGGGTCACGCGACCCGCAGTCGACACGCCGAGCGATGTCCGCGCATCCAACGCCCCGGGCAATGCAAACGCCGACTACTCCACCCTTCAGCATCGCGACGCGCAGTTGATGGTTTTCGATCTGAGTTACCGCGCGACCAATCCGCCCTACGCGCTCGCCTACATCCCCGGCAACTACAGCGCCATGATCAACCAATCGGGAACCTCGACACCTTCCGACGGACGCCCGCGCATCTTCCTCCACTATGGGGCCGTCATGGTGGCGATCTCCTCCGACATTCCGTTCACCTGGGATCCCGCCAGCGGGATCTACTGTCCGTGGCCGAACGTGCGTACCGGGGACTCGGAAATCCGGATCGCAGCGGGCGGGGTGGGCTTTCCGAAGATCGATCCGACCGGGTTCACCTCAACGATCGACCACGCAAACAACCGCTTTGCCGTGGCCATCGAGGTGGCGCATCCGGAGGAGTTCGCAGGGGCCACACCGGCCGCCCAACTCACCGCGTTTCAGGCTGCCCTTGGCAACACGACGCTCACCCGGGATCCGCGCACAAGCCCGACGACCGCCCTCTACACGACGCGCCGGGGGGACCGTCTGCAAGTCACGAGCAAATCGAACACCGGCCTGAAGACAGCCTTCGTCAATGATCTCCCGGTGGTCTACGACGACACGTGGCCCATGATGGAAAACCCATGGATGTCGCAACCTCGAAGGGGTGCGAATGCCACACTCACCGGAGGAGGGGCACAAACTGTGCTCGATGTCACAAACTGGACACGCAGCGACTCTCTCCTGCCGGTGACCGATCCGCTGCCGGGCCTCTCCGCTCCGGGAGCCACTGGGCTGACTCCCTCATCCGCAACGGCCTCGGTGACACTGACGAATCCGGGCTCCCCTGCCGCGACGCTGACCCTTTTCTGGGGATCCTCGGATGCTGGAACATCCAATCCCTCCGCCTGGGCGAACAGCATGGATCTCGGGAACCCGACTGGGGATCACGCTTTTGCCAACCTCACCGGGCTTTCGGCCAATACATCCTACACGTTCCGCTTCCGTGCCGTGAATGCGTCGGGGACGGTTTGGACCCCGGCGACCAGTTTTCGTACGCCAGCCCTTGCTCCGCCGGATGTGCCGCGGAACCTCCGCTTTACACTCACGGCGGGTCAGATCCCGCTGGCTTGGGATCCCGTGGCCGGTGCCGCAAGTTATACGATCCGTCGTTCCTCGGATTCCGCCGGTCCCTATGCGACGATTGCCAGCGCGGTCGCCGGCATAAGCTACACCGATGCGACGGCTGTCGCCGGCACGACGTATTATTACGTCATCGCCGCCGACGGGCCGGGGGGATCAAGCGGTGAGAGTGGTCCGCTGATGGCGGCAACGGCCTCGCAGCCCTCGACCCCGACAGGTCTCAGCGTCACCACTGGCTATCGCTACGCATCGTTGACTTGGAACCCGGTGCCTTGGGCTTCCGGATACAATGTGAAGCGCGGTTCCGCGAGCACGGGTCCCTTCACGACGATTGCGACAGGCGTCACCGGCACGACGTTCGAGGATGTCACATCGGTCCATGGCGTTCGCTACTTTTACACGGTCTCGGCGACAAACATCGCGGGGGAAAGCTCCAACTCGGCTGCCTTTGGTCACACCGTCAGCGTTGCAAGTTTCATCGCGGAAACGTCGGGCGCCTGGGGAACGGTTCCGTGGTTCCCGCCGTCGCGGGGGCTTCCCACCTCGGGGAATTCCACGATCGTGGACTTCGATAACCAGAGCAGCGACATCGCAAGCCAGCAGGACCGCGGTGTGTTCACACTCAACCAACTCCGTTTTCTCGGGAGAAACGTCACCCTCACCGGTAATGCCGTGACATTCGCCGGAACCAATCCGCGCCTGACCCTGGCGGCAACTTCCAACAGCACGGTTGCGAATGCGCTCACCCTTTCGGCGAACACGACGTTCGAGATCTCGGGCTCCCTGGCCCTGAGCGGATCCCTCGCCGGCGCGGGGAATCTGGTGAAATCCGGCAACGGAAGTCTCTCGCTCGGTCAGATGACGTCCTACACGGGCAACCTCATCCTCGGCGGTGGGCGGCTCTTCTTGGGTGCCCCGCAGAACGCGCTCCGCATGCTCACCTTCGGAACCAGCGCAGGCGCGACATCAGGCGGGATGCTGAGCATTGGTGGAAATACCACGGCGTTGGGATTGCTCGTCCAAACGACTGGAGCATGGAATCAACTCGAAATCGCAGCGGGCCGAACGCTCACCCTTAATGGCACGTTCGTTCAAGGCGGCCTGCACAACGGGATCTCATCCAGCCACCTTGCGGTCAGCGGCGGCGGTGGATTCCGCTTCGAGAATCCGGCGGCACCGTTCGTCATTCGCCGTGCATCGACCCTCGACCTTTCCGGTGCGGGTCCGACCACGATTGTGGCCTCCCGTTTTGTTCTCGGGGACACGGACAACAATACCGGCAGCGAACCGGCGACACTTCTTCTTCCTGCCGATGCCAGCTTGCTTCTCCGGGCGGACTTCGTCTCCCTATCGAGCGCGACAGCGGGCGGGACCGGACCGCGTGGCGAATCCACCTCACTGCTGGCCGGCGGTGGCAACGGCACGTTCACGATCCGCAATACGGCGGGGAACGGACCGGCACTTCTTGAGATCGACCGCAACGCCAGTGCGGCGAGCGTGTCCACCTCGGCCACGGTGGATCTTCGCGGACAGCCCTGCGATATCTGGCTGAGCGAGTTGCATCTTTCCCGCCGCAACCAGACCGGTGCCGCCCGAAGTTCCTCCCTTTTCCTTTTCGATTCCGGTGTCCTGCGCGTGGACGGGCCGACCTTTTTTGCCGCGGCGGAAAGCGGGAAGTCGGAAAACATCGCCGTGGTCGAGATTGGCGGCGGGCAGGTCTTCTTCACTGGAGGCATTTCCATGGGCTCCAGCACGAACGGCGAGAACGCCGAGGCGGACCTCAACATCACCGGTGGCACGGTTGTGTCGGGGCCGATTTCCCTCACGACTGCGAATCCGGGCTACACGTTGGGCACGCTCACGATCACCGGCGGAAGCCTCCGGTTGACGGGACCGATCACGCGGGGGCCGATCGCCGGGCTTGCGGCGGGAAACTACAATAGTGACGGTTCGGCGCGACTGATTCTCGATGGGGGCGAACTCGACCTCGGCGGCCATGCCATCGGCTCGGCGGCACTCCCGATCCACACCGTCTCGATGGTCTCGGGAGCACTTAAAAACGTTGCTTCCATCAATGGAGGAGGCGGCCTCGTGAAGAATTCCCCGGGAGTGCTTGTATTGGATGGACTCAATACTTGGACCGGCAACACGAGCATCCTGACGGATACCTTGGAAGTGACAGGCGTGCTCGACTCGCCGGGAACGCTGACCATCGGCTCGTCCGCCACGCTGGCAGGAAATGGCACCATCCGAGCGGCGGTGGTCATTTCCGGCACAATCGATCGTGCTGCGGCACTCCGCCTTGAGCGCACCGTGCGCCTTGAACCGTCGGCCTCGCTGTCCTTGCGCATTGACCGCTCGCTCCCCACTCCGCCGTTGCTTGCGGGCGCCTCCGCGCTCGTTTACGGCGGTGCGCTGCGCGTCGAGAATGCCGGGCCGGCATTGATCGCAGGCGACCGTTTCACGCTCTTCGGCTCGGCCTCCTACAGCGGAGCCTTCACGAGCATCGAGTTGCCGCCACTCGCTTCGGGTCTCGCATGGGACACGCGGGAACTCTATTCTACGGGTTCGATTGCCGTGCGCCCGGCTGCGGAACTCGCCGCAAGCCTCACCCAAGTGACGAAGTACTGGGATGGCTCGGCGGCACCCGGGCTCCAATCCGCAAACGGCGTGTGGGACATCTCGGAAAGCATGGGGTGGAGCCAAGCGCCTGAAGGAAGCGGGGTCTTGCAGAAGTTCTGGACGCTGGACTCCGTGCATTTCCAAACCGGCGGCGTGAACACCGTGACGCTCAATGGCACGGCGGCCGTGACCATGCTGACCCAGTCCGTCAACGGCACCGCGACCACCATCAGCGGCGGACGCCTCCTGTTGAACGGACCCGCAGCCCTCTCGAACGGGGCACCGTCCGGCAACCGCCCGCTCGTTCTCAACACGCCGGTCGCGCTCAACGGCATCGACACCACCTTCCATGCCGCACAAGCCATCACACTCGGCGGCGGTCTGGCCGGCTCGGGAAACATCACCAAGACAGGCAATGCCTCGCTCACACTCGATGGCAACATTTCATGGAGCGGCGGATTGTTTCTTGGGGGCGGCTCGACGCGCCTTACCGGCGCGATCCCCGGTTTGTCCGCACTGTGGTTTGGCCCAACGGCGGGATCCGCTCCGGGTTCCTCCCTTGAACTCGCGAGCGATCTCAGCCTTGCCGGGGCATCCTTCAAACTCCAGAGCCTCGGAGCGAACCACCTTGTGCTTCCGGCCGGTCGGACTCTTTCCCTCACAGGCGATGTGATCCTCGGGACGAATACCGCCACGCTCACCGGGCTGAGCGGCAATACATCGCTCACAACCGCAGGCGGCGGTCGCCTTGTGATCCAGACCGGTGGAAAAAACTTCACCGTTGCCGGCAGCCGCACCGGGAATGCTGCGCGCATTGATTTGACCGGGCTTTCAGAGCTTCAGTTGGATGCCGGAGCGGGAAGTCTATTCCTCGGGGTCTACAACTCGAACACGAGCGACTCGCTCCTGCTCGCCGGAAACTCCACACTCACCGCATCCAACTTCTTCGTCGGCGACGCCAACCTCGGCGGCACCCATTCCCTCCGACTTGGAGCCGGATCCAATACCCTCAACATCACCAACGTCTACATCGGACAAAGACCCGGAGCGAATAACCGCTCCGATGCCTCGCTGACGTTCGGTCCGGCCGTCGGTTCCGTAAGGCTTCGCGCCGCCGACGGCACAAGCCGCGCCAATGTTTTCTTGAACGACAACAACTCGACAACCGGCCGGACGCTAAGCAACACCTTCGACGTCTCCGGCGGGACTGCGGACCTTCTCCTTGATCAACTCGTTGTCAGCCGCCGCAACGGCTCCAGCAGTCCGGCCCAGTTGACGAATGATCTTTTCCGTTGGGATCGTGGCACACTCGACGTGCTGGCTCCGGTGGTGCTCGCGCAGGCACCGGCTTCGGCGCAAAAAACGCATGGGGCGGCCATGGTTCTCGGCTCAGCCAACTCAACAGCCTCCGACACCGCGATCTTCCGTGGAGGAATTGTGGTGGCCCAAAACCGATCGACGGTAACCAGTGCCGGCGCTGCGGCGCAGGGAAACCTGACCATTGCCGGCGGATCAATCACGAGCGGCGACATTGTTCTTGGGGAAATTCTTACGACTACCGCGCCAACGAGCGGCACGCGCCAATCGCAGGCAAGCCTCACCATCACGGGCGGCTCTCTCACCATGACGGGTCCGATCCGCTCCGGCTCCACCGCCGGAGCGGGAAACAAGATCGCGACGGTCACGCTTGATGGCGGGATTCTCGACCTGGGCGGAAACGCACTCGGCGGAAACGGCACGGCCGCCATCACAACGCTCACGTTCCGCTCGGGCACCCTCGCCAGTGTCGGCCCGATCAACGGTGCCGAAGGATTCACAAAGACCGGCAACGGCACACTGACGCTCGCCGGCAACAGCACGTTCAACGGCCCGATCGATGTCGCCAATGGCACGCTCGTGTTGGCAGGCCATACGACTTCGTCCGTCGCTGTCGCATCGAACGCAACGCTGGTGCCATCCGGTTCCCTCTCCGGCAATCTCACACTGCCCGCAGGTGCCACCCTGCGGGTGCGCATCGATTCCCCCACTTCGTTTCAGCGACTTGTTCTGACCGGTGCCGGATCCTCCGCCACGCTCGGCGGCAGCCTCGTGCTGGACGCCGCACCTGACCTGCCCGCGGGAACGCGATTCCGCGTTTTGAGAAACTCCGGAAATCCGGCAGCACCGGTTGTTGGAACCTTCGGCGGACGGCCCCATCTTCAACCATTCACGGCGGACGGGCGGACCTGGTACGTCGACTATGCGGCCGGTGCCGGGGGTGATGTCGACCTTGTCCTGGCAACAGATCAGGAAATCTGGCGCTTCAATCACTTCGGCACCCTCACGGCCTCGGGAAATGCCGGATGGCGAGCCGACCACGACGGGGATGGGATGGAGAACCTTCTGGAGTATGCCCTTGGGACGAACCCGGCCTCGGCGGCCTCATCATCTCGGCCCGCGTTAACCCACACTTTGAACACCCTCGCCATCGAGTTTTTGCGGGCCAGACCGGATGTGGACTACATCGTTGAGGGCTCAAACACGCTTTCCGACTGGACCACGATCGCCACCAATCCGGGAGCCGTCGGAGAAACCGTTACCGTCCACGACACTTACGATCTCACCGCCCAGCCAAACACTCGACGCTTCCTGCGCCTGCGCGTGCAATCCCCGTGAAGTTGCGCCTTTCCATATTTCTGGTCGGCTTGCTGGCAAGCCTCAACCTGCACGCTCAGGCGGTTTTAACGAAGGCGAACAACCCGACCGCGCTGGATCAAAGTGCTGCCTGGTCTCCCACCGGTGTTCCGGGCCCTGCAGACACGGCGCTGTGGAGCGGCACATACTCGGTGGGCAACGCATCCGTTGGGGCAGGGCTTTCGGCAGCCACACTGCGGGTCACCTCTCCCTCGGTTGACATCGTCCTGACCGCCGGGACAGGAGCACTGAGCGTGGGATCCGGCGGCTTCGACCTGGCATCGGCCACACGGAATCTAACGGTGGAAGCGCCGGTCACGATTTCGACCAACCAATCTTGGACGATCGCCGCAAACAGAACCCTCACCCTCTCAGGCAATGTGAGCGTCGCAACGGCACGCCTCGTCTCGAAATTCGGGGCGGGCACGCTCGAGTTGTCGGGGACTTCCAACACCTTCGCGGGAGGGCTCGCCCTTTCGGCCGGAGCCGTGCGCGTGACCCGCGGCAACACGTCCCTCTCGGCATCGGATGGTGCTTCGGGCTGGGGAGGCTCGACAGGCACGACGCTTCGTCTCTCGGGCGGGCTTTTCTCGGCGAATGCAGGACGGGCAATCAAGCAACACCTTCTCCTCGATGGAGGCTCGCTCACGCTGGTCGCAGGGGCTTCCCGGTTGAGTCTGGCGTCGGGCGCAAATCTGACAATGTCCTCCGGCAACATCACCGTTCCTTCAACGGCTTCGTTCGGTGTCCGCCTCGGCGGAGAGAATGGCCCGGCGCTGGCAGGCTTTGCATTCACCGGAGTCCAATCGGGCGGAAACTTCACCGTCTCCCGCGGGGGATTCGGCACGAGCTTTTCCCTCGGCAGCAATTCAAGCGCGAACACGACCTACTCGCTCTCGGGAGGCACTCTGGCCGTGCTGGGCAACGCCTCCGACGGCGCGCTTGTGCTTGGCTCCGACACGGCCGGCAGCGGCACTACTCGGTTCACACTCTCCGGCACCGGTCGTCTCGTGGTGTCGGGCACGGGAGCGAATACCGGGATCCTCGGCGCGAATGCGGAAGCGCGGCAGATTTTTGAATTCACAGGAGGCACACTCGCTGCGGGGAGTATCAATGCCACCCAACTGCGCGCACCGGATGCCTCCACCTCCGGCGTGTTTGTCCAGTCCGGCGGCCTTCTCGCTCCCGGCGACACGGCGACTGCGGGACGCACAGCGATCACCGGCGGATTTCTTCAGCGCGGAGGCGGACTCGACATCGACATCGGCGGCAATGCGGCGGCGACGGCGTTCCAGCATGCAAGCGGACGGCACGATCAGATTGCCGTGACCGGAGCAACCACGCTCAACGGCTCCTTGAACGTGCGTCTGACGGGAGGGTTTGTGCCGAACGCTGCGGACACTTTTGTCATCCTGACCTCCAATGGAACGCTGGACGGAGCATTCACGAATGTCGCCTTCGACCGCACCGTGGTTGCCGAGGGCGGCGTGCATGGATTCACTCTTGTCCGCTCAGGGAACTCCGTTGTTCTCACCAACGGAAGGTTGCTTGCTCCCCCATCCATCACATTGGAACCGCTCGATCAGTCCGTGCCACGCGATGGCTCGGTCACGTTTTCGGTGGCCGCCACAGGCACTGCGCCGATCGCATACCAGTGGAGAAAGGATGGAGCTGATTTGCCCGGTGAAACGGGGGCCTCGCTCACGTTGACGAATGTCGCTTACTCCGCGAGCGGAGATTACGATGTGGTACTGCAAAATCCGGACGGAACCCGCACAAGTCGCACGGCACGCTTGGCCGTTGTCTTGCCGCCGCCGGTGATTGTCACCGGGCCGACCTCTGTGATCGTGAACCCGGGCGGAAACGTGACTCTCACTGTCAACGCGACCGGCGAGGGATTGGTTTACCAATGGCGCGACAACGGCGTGCTTCTGCCGGGCCAGACCGGTGCGTCGCTCACTCTTTCGTCCTTGAGCACGGCCGACACCGGTCGTTACGACGTGATCGTCAGCAACACCGGAGGATCGGTCGCGACGGCGCCCGCACTTGTCGTTGTGAATCCTTCGTGGGTCTCGCCTGCCGCGCTGCGCTACGATCTCAATGGCAGCGTTCCCGCCCTCGGTGCCGCGGTGCCGGACGCGACAGGCAACACATCGGGCACGCTTGTGGGAACGGTCGCACCGCTCTCGATCTCCGGGCCGACCACTGCGCAGGGAAATGCCTGGGATTTCACCAACGCGAACAGCCACATCCGCGTCGCCTCGAATCCCGTCACGCGCTCCTTCGGCGACATCGCCCGCACCGATGGGCTCACCGTGGCTTTCTGGGTTCGCTATCTCTACACGAGTTCGGCACAGAACAATCTGCGCACATTGGGACTGGGTGGGACAATCGATGTCCTTACGGGAAGCTCCTTCGGGCGGGGCAATTTGAAGTTCCGCTTCGGCAATGACATCAATATCCCGCTCATTGAACTGACCTCCCCGACCAACGCGACGTTCACCGTCCTGGACGGCACATGGCGGCACTGTGTCGCGACACTCGATTTCACAAGCACCACGTCGAATGCCAAACTCTATGTCGATGGCGTGCTTCGCGTGACCCAGTCGCAAGCGATCCAGACTCCTTTTACCAACGCCTCGTCGAACCTCATCCTCGCCGCCCGTGACACCAGTTCCGGCACCCCTGCCTCGCAAGCCCGCGGGGCCTACGATCAATTCGCCTTCTTCAATCGTGCCCTGAGTGCGGCAGAAATCGCACAGCTTTACTCCGGAGGCTCCGTCTCAAACTTCTCGCCCGAAGTGACCGCCTCTGTAAGCAGGTCGCCGGTTCCGTGGCCGGCAAACCGGACCACGCTTGCAGCTGCGGCGCGCGATGACGGGCAACCCGGAGCCCTCACCTATGCTTGGACACAAGTGTCCGGGCCCGCAACTGCGACGTTCACAACGCCCTCCGCCGCATTGACCGATGTCAGTTTCCCGCAGACGGGCACCTACATTTTCCGCGTAACCGTCTCCGATGGCGCAGTGACCGCGAGCTCGGATGTTTCGGTATCGGTAACGACAAACACAGCACCCACCGTCTTCGCAAGCACGCCGACGCCCGTGGTCGGGCCCTCGACGCTTGCGATCTCGCTTTCCGGCGGCGCAACCGATGACGGACTTCCGGGGGTATTGCCACTTGCTTACGAGTGGTCGCAGGTGTCCGGGCCGGGAACGGCGGCGTTCGGAAATACGACAACGGCATCAACAACTGCCACACTCCCCGCGAATACGCCCGGAACCTATGTGTTCCGGTTGCTTGTTTCCGACGGCGCTCTGAGTTCCTCGACCAATGTGACGGTGCAATCCACCGGGAACCTCGCCCCGAGTGTGCAGGCCGTTTCGCCTCGGGCATTCTTCGCATGGAATGGTGCGGCCACGGCCGTGCCGGTCGAGGCAAGGATGTCGGATGACGGACTACCCGGACCATTGAGTTGCTCATGGAGTCAGGTCGCGGGTCCAGGCACGGCAACCTTCATGAATCCCGCGACGGCAACAACGAATGTCACATTCTCCGCACCGGGCATCTACCAACTCCGTGCGACGGCATCGGATGGTTCGCTCACCGCGACGTCAGACGTCTGGCTGCAGGCAGCCGTGCCCACGCCCGGCGCATCCACGCCGACCTCTGTCGCCGTGCTGTCCGCGACGCCGCCTCCATTCGAACATCCGCGGCTTTTCTTCACAGACGCCGACCGTCCCGCGCTGCAATCCGCCGCAGCCACGGATCCGGTCGCATCTGCTGCTAAGGCCCGACTCATAACGAATGTCGCCGCCACGTTGGACAATCCGTCCAACGCACTCGGCGTGGCTTTTTCGCGTTTGAAGACCGGGGACACGTCCTACAACACGCGCTCGGTGATTCGCTCCGGCACGGCTTCCCCGGATGCCATGACCGGGCACGCCAGTTCCGGCCTTTACGGATTGCTCGCCGCAGCATCCTATGTCGCCTGGCTCGACACGGAAACAGGCTCGCCGAGGTTGCGCGAGCTCGGCACTGCGCTCGCCGCGGCAGCGGCGAATCACAATACGTGGTGGGCGAACGAGGGCGGGCTCGCGCCGGATTTCTACAGCGATCTCGCGTTCTGCTACGACCTCCTCTACGACTCCATGAGCGAAAGCCAGCGGGCGGTCGTGCGGCAGGCGATCGCCCGCATGATTGCCGGACGCACCGTCTACGGCGCCACAGAACCGGACTACGCTTTCTCGACAAATTGGCGAACCTACCACCAGCACCTCATCCTTGGCGCGCTCGCCATCGAGGGCGAGCCCGGCTTCGACGCCGCACTTCTCGACACCAACCGGCGCGCGGCACGGAGATTTCTGACCAAGTGGGGCGTGACCGCCGACGGCTTCAATCGCGAGGGACCCGGATACTTCGGTTTCGGAATGCACATCGCGTCACTCACCACATGGGCGCTTTCACGGCGGGGCGAGAACTTCTTTGCCACCACACGGTTCTACCAATCCGTGCAGGAGTTCTTTTCCCAGATGGCGCCCGACGACTCCGGTTTCATGTATGGCGCGAATGACGGGCCGGGATGGGGCAATGGACCGGGCACGAGTTCCTACTATGCGATTCTGAAGGCGGCCTACCCCGATGATCCAGTCATCGACCACGTCACGCGGCAGGGCATTTCCCGACTGGCGGGAAACCAGCCACTCCTCACCGCGATCTGGGCCCGCGCGCCGATGGCTGGAATGACGACTTTCGCTGCGGTGAATGCCGCGAAGCCGATGCCGCTGCACGTTTTCTCGCCGCAGCGTGGATTCGGCGTGGCGCGTTCCACCTGGGACTCCGATGCGTTGCAGGTGGATTTCGAGAACCGCTTCGATTCGTTTGCCCTCGGCCACAGCCATGCGGTGCGAAATCATTTCACGCTTTTTGCGCTCGGCCGCGAATGGATCGGCGGCCACGGCTACCACTACACGGCGAACGACCTGAAATCGACCGTTCTCATCGACGGCATCGGGCAGGCAACCACATCGCTCACTTCGCTCGCTGCGGCCGGGCTCCCGCAGGTAACGAAGTGGCCCCCGCTGCCCGGCAGGTTCCTTGAAAATGTGGACCAGCCGCTTTTCTCATTGTTCGCCGGGGACGCGCGACCGTCCTACACTTACAGCTGGGCGAACATGGATTACAGCGATCCCACGCGCGTGCCGGCCGGGAGTATCGCGACTCCGTGGCGGTGGCGGGATCTGGCGTATCCCGGATTCGCTTTCCCGACCGCCGAGATCGGCGACAACACGTGGGCAGACCGCGTCATCCGGGCGGAATCGACGCTGTTCAATCCGGTCCAACGCGCGTTCCGCAGCGTGCTCGTCCTGCGCGGCACAAGACCTTATGTGCTCGTGCTGGACGACATCCAAAAGGACGAGACCGCCCGTACCTACACGTGGTCGGCAAACACGGTCACAAATCGTGGCGTGGTGGACATGGCGATCCAACCCGGCGCCACCGCGACCGATGCCGTGTTTTTCCATACCACGAACGACACCGCCTCCGGACCCCGCCTCCTCGTGCGTGTGCTCGAGGGCAAGGGAACGGCACCGGGACCGATCGCACTCGATTCCACGCCGCTCGACTACGGTTCGGGTCCTGTCGCCGCGAGGCGGATCCAGATCACCCGGACGAATACCACCGCGCCGGATTTCAAGGTTCTGCTCTACCCGCACCTTTCCGGCGAGGCCCTGCCGGTGACGAGTTACGATCCCTCCACAGGCATGCTCACCATCACGCCGCCCGGCGGTCCATCGGATGTCTTTCGGCTCGTCCGGCAACCGGATGGGCGCACGCGCGTGGCATCATTCGCACGCGGCGGGGCCAATGCACCGACACTGAGTCTCCCGGGCGACATCACGGCCTCGTCCGTTGGGGTGCCGACGCCGGTCAACTTCACGATCAATGCCACGGATTCATCGGGCAATTCTCTGGTGCCGAAAGTGAATCCGCCTTCGGGTTTTGCTTTTCCCGTCGGTACGACGCCGGTCACGGTGTCCGTGGCGGATGCAACCGGCAACACGGCAACCGGTTCGTTCCTTGTGCATGTGAGGCCGGACGCCCCGGCTCCGGCGCTGTCTTCAGTCATTACGCTGGCAGGGCCTGACAACCGCGCGAGCCTGTCATGGGCGGCGGTTCCGGGAGCGACAGCCTACACAGTGAGGCGAGCGACATCGCCGCTCGGTCCGTTCACGACGATTGCTGCCAACATCACCACGACGACATTCGCAGACGCGACCGGCGGCCCGGCGTATTACACGGTCGCCGCACAGGCAATGGAAACGACCGGAGCCGATTCGCCCGTCGTCGCATTCGTTCCGCCTGCCGCGCCGTGGACACTGCAAACTCTTGGCTCGATTTCCGGCGGATTGCCCGGGGGCGCTTCGATCTCAGCGGGGGCTTTCCATTTGTCCGATCGCAACGGCGACATCGCCAACGGCGCCACGGAAGCATTCACTTTCCTCTGGCTTCCATGGACCGGAAACGGAACGCTCACAGCGCGGGTACGCTCGTTCGGGAATCCGGGCGACACGTCCGCGAAAGTTGGGCTGATGTTCCGCGAGAGCCTCTTGCCCGGGGCCCGGCAGTCGTTTGTCTATCTGCTCGGCAGCGGCAGCGCGGCCTTCGGCCGAAAGACGAGCGTCAACGGGACCATGACCGTCAGCACCCTTGGTGGACGGGCCGCCCCCGAGTGGATCCGCCTGACCCGCTCGGGGACGAACTACAGCGCTTTTGTCTCGGACGACGGGGCTGTCTGGACCTCTGTCGGCTCGACCAGCGCCAATACGTTCTCCGGCAATTCGCATTTCGCAGGCATAGCCATCGCTGCTCGGACAGCGGCTTCCGAAGCTTTCGCCATGATCGACAATGTCACATTCACCGGGGACAACGGACCGGTCTTCCCGCCCCCGAGCGGGCTCCCCGCATGGCGCCAGGTTCACTTCGGGACAACGCTGAGCAGCGGCAATGCCTCGGACACCTTCGATCCCGACGGCGACGGCCTTGCCAACTTTGTTGAGTATGCACTCGACTCCCTGCCGACATCCGCCCAGTCGGGTGCCGCACCGGTGGCGGCCTTCGTCTCGAACCGGCTTTCGCTTTCGTTCCTCCGCGCCCGCGCCGACGTGAGCTATGTCGTCGAGAGCTCCGATGATCTCATAAGGTGGACGCATGTGGTTACGAATCCCGGCTCCGTCGGCGAGGTCGTCACGGTAACCGACTCCGCCGACCTTGCAGCCCTCGCCACATCGAGACGCTTCCTGCGGCTCCGACTCACCTCACCCTGACCCGTGTTCCTCCCCGGCCGACATTCCACCTCGCTTTTCTGTCTCCTCGCATTCGCGGCCGCTTCGTTTTCTGTTTCTGGAAACGAGCCTGCTGTCCGCGTCAAAGTCACACCCGGTGGCCCTGAGGCCTCATCCGGTCTCCACCGTCCCATCCTTGCGCTTCCTGCGGAAGGGCCCGTCACGGCCACCCTCAGTGCGGAGGCCTTCGGCTTCCAGCCGACGCAGTTCACATGGACGGCCGTCCCTCCCGCGGATGTGAAGACGCAGCACATCCGTGCCGCAAAGACGGCGCCGGTGCTGCGCGGGGATTCCGGTCCGCAGGTCACGGTGGATTTCCCCGAGCGCGGCATCTACCAACTCCTGCTCACCGCCACCGACAATTCCACCACTGCCAAATCACAAGTCTGGGTCAACGTTTGGGACAGACTGGATGGGCTCAACCCCGTGCAGCAAATCGGCACGCATCCGGGTATCGCCCCGCCTTCTGCAGTGCGACAGCTCTGGCCGGACCCCGGCCCCTACTCGCACCCGCGTCTGCTCTTTACGGACGCCGACTGGCCGGAGCTCTCCGCGAAAGCGTCTTCCTCGGTCGAGGTATCCGCCGCGCTTGATCGCCTCCGCCAGGCGCTCGACAAAAACTTCGACAGTCCCGACGGCACCCTGCGCATCTACGCCGAAGCCCTTTCCGCATGGGCGGACGAAGGGTTCACCGACAGCTTTTATCGGGAGTCGGTGGAGACAGCGCGTGTGTTCTCGGATCGCAAGTATCCGGGGCGCGATCCGGCCAATCACCTGCCGGACGCCCTTGTTGTGGCAGGCTACCTCCAGTGGCTCGCGGATGATCCCTCCGCAGGCACGGTATCCGATCCGGATCGCATTGCCCATCTTGCAAAGGTCGCTGCCGCGGCAGGCCGTGCGGAGCTCACCCGCCGCCGCCTCGGAATTGCCAACGAAACCGTCTCGGCTCCGGCCATGGCGGTCGCCTACGACATTCTCTACGACGGGATGACCCCGGCCCAGCGAAACGACCTTCGCGATTATCTCTACACCATTGGCTATGGTTACTATAACACCGGCGGCGGCGGCATCGAACGCGGTGCCCGCCCGACGCCCGAGAAGTATTTCGCCAACGGAGATTTCCCGAACCTCTCGGATCCGGTGATTCTTCCGGCGCTCGCGATCGAGGGTGAGGAAAAGGATGTGAGTCCGGACGTCGTGGCGATGACCATTCCAACGGCACCACCCGCCGAGGGACCGGGCGCGTGGACCCACGCATCTCCTGCAACGCTGTGGAACCTGTATCGGATGATGCGCTGGTATTCCGAATTCTTCGTCACGCCATGGGGTTCGCCGCTCAACCATCACGCCTACTTCGAGGCAAGTGCCGGGAACTCCGGGCCCGCCATGCTCGCATTGGCACGGCGCGGGCAGAATGGGTTTGTCACGACGAACCTCTACCAAGCTTCGTTCCATGTCTTGAACAACCTGCACCCGGAAACTCCCGGAGAAGCTCCCGTGCTCTGGGATCACCACGACGGAATGGGCTTCGGGAACGGCATCGGCGGCTACGCCGGGCGCTATCTGGCGCGTTACATGTACCCGGACGATGCACTGATGGACGCCGTGTATCCGGCCTTCCGGAACGAGGTGTCGATCGACTTCTATACCGCGCTTTTCCACGTCGACCGTGCGAGCCGGAGATTCGCCGATCTGGCCACGGAGAAAAACCTCGCCCTCACACACTTCGATCCGTTTCGCGGAGCCGCCACGACGCGGAACTCGTGGGATGAGGAGGATCTTGCACTGTATTTCGAGTGCCGTCCCGACGTGCAGGGACACATGCATGCCGAAGCAAACAATTTCTCGCTCTATGCTCTTGGCCGCCCCTGGAGCACACCGCCCGGCTACCATGTGACGATCAACGAGGCCGCGGCAACTGTGCTGATCCGGGATCCCTCGCTTCCGCAGGAGTCATCGACCGGTGGCTACATCGGACAAAGCCCGAGTGCCGGAACGATCACGCCCGAACGGAACCAGTTCCCGACACCTCCGGGCCGGTTTCTCGAAGTCGTGGATGACCCCGCCGGAAGGTGGACACTTTTCGCAGGGGATGCCCGGGCACCCTACACCTACGCATTCGAGAGGGACCGCCCGTCTGTGGACACCGGGGAGCGGATGGCGGATTTCTTCTACGGAGACGCGCAGGAGCAAATGCTGCCCGACTACAATCCCGCCACGGACGACAGAACTTTGAAGGTCGGCAACACGGCCTACAATCCGGTCGACTACGCGTTTCGCACGGTGTTCACGGTCCGCGGTGAGCGCCCATACGTAATCGTGGTCGACGACATCCGCGCCAAGGGCGGCGGGCCCAGGGACTACCGGTGGAACCTCCCGGCCTTCGGACGCGGTGCGGTCGAGACACTCCGCATGCAGGACGGGGCGACCTCCACCGAGGCGATTCTGTATCACGAACCCGATGGGGATCACGGGCCCCGACTCCTTGTTCGCGAACTGGGATGCCAATCCCCCGCGACCCAACCTCCGATCCTTCACGAGCGCCGTCTCGACGGTGACGACCGCCTCGACATCGGAGTGGACAACAACAGCAAGCGCTACACTTATGTCCGCAGCAACCGACTCTTGATCACAAGAGAGAAAGTGGACTCGCCCGGGTTCAAGGTTCTCCTTTTTCCCCACCGCGCCGGGCAGGAGCTTCCGACCACCTCATGGAATGCTGACCGCTCGGTTCTCACAATCGATCTGAGAAACGGATTCACCGACCGCATCACCTTCGATGTGGCGAATCCCGACGCCCGGACGCGCATCACGGCGTTTACCCGGACACGCACCGGCGGGAAGCCGCCGGAACTCGGACTTCCTCCCAACATCACAGCGGTGGCATCGGAGGAATCGAGAACCTTCAACGGCAAGCCCGGCGCGGTGGTGGATTTCGGGGCACCCGCAAGAGACGAGGCAGGCACGCCTCTCAAGACTCTCTTCAGCGCACCTCCCGGCACGGTCTTCCCCGAAGGCGTCCATACCGTGCACGCGACGGCAACCGACACGCTCGGACAGGTCGCGTCCGGACAGTTCACAGTCACCGTGAGCCAACAAAACGAACCCATTTCCCAGCAATGAAACTCCTTATCATCATCCTTGCCGCGCTCGTTCCACTATCGACCGCCCAACCCCGCAGCCCGGAGAGCCAGGTTTTCCAGTTCGCTTTCTCGGCCGAGTCGACGCCGCCGGATGGGCTTCCTCCCCGCAAAGCCACGGTTTATCTATGGGTTCCTGAGACCTGCGAACGCGTGAAAGGGATGCTGATCCTTTGCACCAATGTTCCGGAACATATGCTGGTCGGACACGAGGCGATCCGGGAGGCGTGCCGCAAAAACAACCTCGGGCTCGTTTGGTCGGTCCCGACTTTCTGGAATTTTGCCAAGGAATACAAAGGCCGTGAGGATGTTCAGGTGGCTTTCCTTGAGCAACTCCTGGAAGGCCTGGCCAAAGTGTCGGGCTATGACGAAATCGCGACCGCCCCGTGGCTTCCGATCGGCGAGTCAGGCCACCTGCTGATGGTCGTCGGGCTTATCGAACAACGCCCGGAACGCACCATCGCCGGCATCTGCGTGAAGAATCCGCAGTATCCGCCAAAGAACAGGGATGTCCCCCTGCTTTGGACACTCGGCACCGGGCAAGAGTGGGGCCAGAAAGCAAACGACATCCGGAAAAGCTGGGACTCCGCATCCGACAGTATCACCAACTGGGGACGCACGCGCGAGGGGGCACGGTGGCCGCTGAGTATCGTGATCGAACCCGGGACCGGGCATTTCTTTTGCTCAGACGCCATGGCCGAATACTTCGGGGAGTACATCAATGCCGCCGTGCAGGTCCGATTGGGACCGGACGGGTTGGTTCCCGTGGATTTGAACGCCGGATGGGTGGCAACCCTGCCGCTTCCCGGCCTGCCGGATGAACGTCCCGTTGCGTACTCGGAGGCCACTCCCGAGCAGCGCAAGGGCGCGTGGTTTTTTACCGAGAGCCTTGCGGTGAACGCACAAAAGCTCTCGCGGACCGATTGGCAGGCTGCCACCTCGCTTCCGGGGTTCGTCGCCGGGGAAGGCTGCACGGTCAATCCATTCAGTTTCAACTCCGTCACCGAGATCAGCGTCACCACGGACGGCGTGTTCGATGTGGATGCGGCGTTTCTCCCGACCATTCCCGAGGGATTCCTCGCGGCCGGGGAGCCTCTCGCTGTCCCACCTTCGGCACCTAAAGTCGAATGGATCTGCGGGCCTTTTGCACCCACACCGGACGGGAAGTTCCGGATCGCCTTGGATCGGACGTGGAAAACCGGCGCAGCCGCGTACTTGATCGCACGCAGTGACGGCGGCAGCGGCTTCCGGCCTGCCGTTCAACCCGCAATGGTGCGGCTTCAAGAAAACAAGGAGGGACCGGCCCAGAAAATCACGTTCGATCCGGTGGGTGAAATCAAACGCGGAAGCGCCCCAGTGCCATTGCGCGCCGTGTCCGACGCCGGCCTTCCTGTCGAGTTCACTGTGCTCTCCGGCCCGGCGGTGATTCGCAACGGGCAACTGGAACTCACCCCGGTCCCACCCCGTGCGAAATTCCCCGTTGCAGTGACAGTCGGGGCATGGAACTGGGGGCGACCGAGTGAGCCCAAAGTGCGAACCTCGGACATCGTAACGCAGCAAATCCTCATCACAAAATGACCACGACACTCCACGTAGCAAAGCATGGCCGCAGCAGTGCCAGCGGAACCGAGAGCGACCCGCTGGCCTCGATCCACGAGGCGGCCTGCCGTGCCAGGCCGGGCGATACAGTTCTTGTTCACGCCGGCCTCTATCGTGAACGGGTGAATCCACCCCACGGGGGCACGGATGACGCCCACCGCATCACGTTTCAGCCCGCAGGAGACGGGCCTGTCGAGATTCGAGGATCGGAAGTCATCAAGGAATGGAGTCACGAGGGCGGGCAGGTCTGGAGCACACTCATCCCGGACGCGGTCTTTGGAGACTTCAATCCCTTCACACGTGTCCTTTCAGGCGATTGGTTCTGCGGGATAGGGCGCACGCATCATCTCGCCTCGGTCTTCCACGATGAGATGTGGTTCGACGAGGCGGAGTCGCTCGATGAGGTCCGGAATGCGCGGGAACCAAGGCCGCTCTGGCATGCCACGACCGCCGATGGAGGGACTCTTCTGCGGATCCAGTGCAGGGACTTCGATCCCAACCTTGAGGATATCGAAGTCACAGTCCGGCAATCCGTCTTTTATCCCTCACATCCCGGCGTCAACTACGTCACCGTGCGCGGTTTTCGCATGCGGCATGCAGCGACTCCCTGGGCTCCACCAACGGCCGAGCAAATCGGCCTCGTGGGCACGAACTGGTCCCGCGGCTGGATCATCGAAGACAACATCGTCAGTCACTCTCTCTGCTGCGGAATCACCCTCGGGAAGTACGGCGACGCATTTGACAACACCTCGCAGAACAGTGCCGATGGATACAACGAAACGATCGCCCGTGCGCTTCGCAACGGCTGGGAGCGCGGCAGCGTCGGACATCACATCGTTCGACGGAACACGATCACCGACTGCGAACAGGCCGGCATCGTTGGCAGCCTCGGCAGTGCCTTCAGTCGGATCGAGAACAACCATATCCATCGCATCTGGACCAAGCAGCGCTTCCGCGGTGCGGAGATTGCAGGCATCAAATTCCACGGGGCCATCGACACCCTCATCGCGGGCAATCACGTCCACCATACCGAGCGCGGCATCTGGCTCGATTGGATGAGCCAGGGCACTCGTGTGCGCGGCAATCTGCTCCATGACAACACCAGCGACGATCTCTTCCTCGAGGTGAACCACGGTCCCTGCGTTGTGGATCACAACATCTTCCTCTCCGAAGTGAATTTGCGCGACTGGTCAGAGGGAACCGCATTCGTCCACAATCTCTTTGCGGGCGGCATCACCCTTTCCAGGGAGACACGGCGCACGCCCTGCCATCTCCCGCATTCGACGGCGCTTCTCCGCGTGCCGGATTTCCAGCATCTCGACGTCCGGTTCTTCAACAACATTTTCGACGGGCCCTGGCACTCTGGGCTTTCGGAAAGCCAATGGGTCGCTCACGGCCTATGGGCCTATGCACGACCGGCCCGGGAACTCCATGCCGCGGGCAACGCACTCTTCCGCGCGGCGCGGGGCGCAGGCCATCAGCTCTTCGGCAGGGATCCGGAGATTCGCCTGGCGGGAACCACACTCGCCGCCGAACTCGCCGCCTTGCCCTCTGTCGAAACTGTCACGGCGGAAAAGCTCGGACTCGCCGCTGCAGCAGAGCTGCCGTTTGAGGATGCGGACGGACAACCCGTGGAATTTCCACACGATTATTTCGGCGAGCCGCATCCTCCTGGCCACACCCTGCCGGGTCCTTTTGCCTGCCCTCAGTCGCTTCCCCGGGATGTGAGCCCCTGCTGATTTTCCATGTCGAACACCCCCCCACTCATCGCCATGATTTCCTCCGGTCTGAGTCCTTTCGCTGTTGGCACGGACGGGCAACACCTGAAGAACGTGGACGTCCTCTGCGAAGGGCATGGGGATGGCCGATTCACATTCCGCGTGGTGTCGCACAGCGACGTTCCGCTTGCGATTCGCGAAGTCGTTTTACTGGACACCCCACACGGGTTCGCGCCGGACACGGAACTCTACGGAGAGGGCTTCAGCATGTTCTGTTCGACGGGGGGCAGCGTTGGAAAGCCGGAGCCGATCGACCCCTCCTATACCGACGAGTCCCACTACCGCCTTCGGGGTGAAGAAGGCTTCCATACGGTTTACAACTACGCACGGTTCCGTGAGTCGGACGGACAGGTGACACTCGTGGGCTTCGCTTCGTGCCGTCGCTTCAATGGTCGCCTGCACCTGAATCCGACCCGCCTGCGCGTCGTCATGGACATGGAAGGCATCGTCATTCAGCCCGGCGAGGAGTGGGAGTTGGAAGAACTCGTGCTTCATCGTGCGGCGGATGCGGCGTCGGTTATGGCTGCATTCGCGTCTTCCATCGCTCAGTGCCATCCGCGTCTTCCGTGGACTTCGGTTCCGAACGGATGGTGTTCGTGGTATGGCTACGGGCCGGACATCAGTTGCGAGATCATCGAGGCGAATCTCGAAACGCTGCGTCAGCATGCACCGGAGCTGCGCCACATCCTCATCGACGACGGATATCAACCATGGATGGGAGACTGGCTCGAAACGGGAGCGCTTTTCCCGGGCGGCGTGGAACGAGTGGTCCACCGCATCATCGAGGCAGGGTTTGAACCCGCTCTTTGGGTCGCTCCATTCATCGCCTCGCCCGAGTCACGACTTTTCCGGGAGCATCCGGACTTTTTCGTGACGGACGCCGAGGGACGCCCACTCGGCTGTGAAGGACTGACCTTTGCAGGCTGGCGCCAGGGTCCCTGGTACATGCTCGACGGCAGCCACCCCGAAGCCTGCGGCTATCTCGAGCACGTTTTCTCCACCTTCCGGGCATGGGGTGTGCGGTTCTTCAAGCTCGATGCCAATGCATGGGGAGCCCTCCCTTTCGGTCACCGCCGCGATACGACTGCGACCAGCGTGGCCGCTTATCGCAAAGGTATGGAGGCGATCCGCCGCGGAACGGGCGAAGATTCCCTGCTACTGGGCTGCAACCATGCCTACTGGCCTTCGCTTGGGACGATCCACGCCTCGCGCACGTCCTATGATATCGCCCGCAGCTTCCCGGGATTCACCCGCGTGGCCCGCGAGAATCTGCTGAGGAACTGGATGAACGACCGCCTTTGGTGGAACGATCCGGATTGCCTCGTTCTCCCCTTGAACTCCGGAGGGGAAGGCCTCGTCAGTGCGGACGGTATGGTCCCCTACTCTGAACACTTCACTCCGGAAGAGGCGGCGTTCCACTTTACCGCAACCCTGGCATCAGGAGGCATGCTCCTCTCCGGTGACCGCGTGGTGGAATACGGACCCTCGGAATGGAGTCAGATCCGGAAAGCGATTGCCCTCGCAAGCGGTGCTTCCGCCCACTTTCCGGATGATAAGCTCGAAATCGGATGGCTCGACATCTCGGACCACGAACGCCGTGTGTTCCTCCTGAACTGGACCACATCGGAAGTGGAGCGCGAGGTGCCGTGCCCGTGGCCAGCTCGCATCTGGGACGTCACTTCCGAAGCCTCTCCTGCATCGTGCAGCGGCCCCTTCCGCGCTCGTCTCGCTCCCCAGGAGGGCCGCGTGCTGCAGTTGTTGCGAGAAGCTTTCGTTACCACACACTGATTATCTGACATCGATTCACCCCATGAACCCCCGCACAAAACCCGAAGCACACACATCCGGCGCCTACTCGCCGCCACTCGTCATCTGGGACACTCCCGGAGACGGTCCGGCGGACTCCATGCCACTCGGCAACGGCGACATCGGCCTGAATGCCTGGGTGGAGAAATCCGGCGATCTGGTCTTCACGATTGGAAAGACCGATGCATGGGAGGACAACTCCCGCCTCGCAAAGGTCGGGCGGGTGCGGGTGCGTTTGGAGCCGGCTCCCGGATTGCAGATTTTCCGGCAGACCCTTTCGACCGCAACGGCGGAAATGCTCGTGCATTTTCAGACCACCAAGGCCGGCGAACCGGTGCCCGCCACCATTCTCCGGCTGTGGGTGGATGCCAACCATCCGGTGATTCACGTGGACATCCAGAGTCCCACACCGGTGCAGGCGTCGGCGACGATCGAACTCTGGCGCACCGTGCGCGAGGCCCTTCCCTCGATCGAGATGAGCGATGTGAATTTCTCCCACACGATTCCGGGCAACCAAAGCCAGCCAACCTTTGTCGAGCCAGACACACTGCTTGATCCTTCCGAGGAGGGAATCGGCTGGTATCACCACAATGCCCGCTCGCACGGACCCCGCGAAACCATGGAGCATCAGGATCTCGCGGGGCTGCCCGGATGGACCGATCCAATTCTTCACCGGACTTTCGGCGCCTTGATTCGCACACCTTCACAGCAGGAAGCAACGGCCCGAACACTCGGCACCACAGCGGCGACCTCGCTCCGGTTCGATATCCATGTTCTGACACTCCATCCCTCGACTCCGGATGCGTGGCGCCGCGCGGTAGTCGCACAGGCCCGCCGGATCGAGTTACTCCCCATCGCCGAGCGGCGCACGAAGCATGTTGCCTGGTGGCACGCCTTCTGGAAGCGCAGCCATATCGCAGTCGAACCGGGAGCCGCTTGCAGCGATCCGGCGGCAGCCGAAGAGGTCGGACGTGCATGGGCGCTCCAGCGCTTCATCACAGCCTGCGGAGGCCGCGGGGCCCATCCAATCAAGTTCAACGGGTCGATTTTCACGATGGAGTGGCCCGACAAACCGGGAGGCCCCGACTACCGGCGCTGGGGGCCGGGCTATTGGTGGCAGAACACGCGCCTCATGTACGCCGGGGCGCTGGCCGCCGGTGACCGCGATGTTCTCGAACCTCTTATCCGCATGTATTGCGGTCCGGTGCGCGAGGTCTCGTTGCTCCGCGCAGAGCGGCACTTCGGATTCCGCGACGCTCTCTACATGCCCGAATGCGTCTATTTCTGGGGAGCGAATTTCCCGGAGAGCTACGGGGATCCCCCGGCGCGGGAGCGCGAAGACAAGCTGCAGCAGAGCGGATGGCACAAACGCGAGTGGGTCGGCATGCTCGAAATCGCGCATCTCCTCCTCGATGCCCACGCCCACAGCGGTGATGAGGACTTTCTCCGCGACCGTGTGCTTCCCTTCACGCTTCCCGCGTTGCGTTTTCTCGATCGCTACTACGGCAATGGTCCCGACGGTCGCATGCGCATCGAACCCGCGCAGTCGCTCGAGACGTGGTGGGAGGCCGTGAATCCTGCCGAGTTGGTCGCGGGCTTGCACGTGGTGACGGCACGCCTGCTGGCATTGGACGCGGGCCAACTTCCCGAGGGGGATCGCGAATGGATCACGAAGCTGGCAGCCAGATTGCCGGTGCTTCCAGTCATGGAAGTCGACGGTATACGCCAACTCGCTCCCGCCGAGCGATTCGACGTGCTCAAGAACTCCGAAGTCCCCGAACTCTACGCCGTGTGGCCATTCCGCATGGTGTCCTTCGAGAAGGAAACCGCTCCGCTCGGACTCGCCGCGTTGGACCGCCGGCGATTTCGGGGTGCCGTTGACTGGCGACAGGACGAACTGTTCCTTGCGGGCCTTGGCCGTGCCGAAGAGGCACGCGACTACCTCATTCACCGAATCCGTCTGCGGGGAGTGGATCTCCTGCGCGAGGCCTCCTATCCCATGCGGTTTCCCGCGTTCTGGGGTCCGGGCTACGATTGGGTGCCCGAGCAATGCCACGGCGGTGTTGTGCAGGCCGCGCTGCAAAACATGCTGCTTCAATCCGATGGGAACGCCATTTTCCTGCTGCCCGCCTGGCCGAGGGACTGGGATGTTCGTTTCAAACTCCACGCGCCGCAAAACACAACCGTCGAAGGCCAGGTGAGGGCCGGACGTCTCGTGCAGTGCCAGGTCACTCCGGAGTGCCGACGGGGCGATGTGGTCATCCCCGATTCCTTTCAATGAAAACCCAGATGCTCGCTCTCTGTCTGGCTACGGCAGTTCATGCCGCCGAGCCGGTCATCACCCGCGATCCCCAACCCGTCATGACGGGCACGGAATCCTGGACTGTCGAGAGTCCGTTTCTTCCCGGCGAAAACAAGATCGAGGTCCTGCTCCCGAGTCCGATGGAGACGGGGCGAGCCTATCCCGTGATTTACGTGCTCCCGGTGAATGCGGGGACCAAGGGCGATTGGGGACATCCCCTGGAGGAGGCCCTTCGTGATGATCTCGCAAACCGTCATCAGGCCATCCTTGTTGTGCCGTCGTTTCCGGTTCTTCCGTGGTTCGGGGACAGCGCGACAAATCCGAGAATGCGACAGAACCGGCATGTCTCCGAGGTTGTTGTGCCGTTCATCGACAGGACGTATCCGACCCTCGCGAAGCCCGCGGGCCGTGCGCTGATCGGCTTCAGCAAATCCGCACTCGGTGCGCTGCAATTGTTCCTTCTCGAACCGGACAAGTTCGGCGCCGCCGCAGTCTTTGAGAATTGGTATGGCGTGCCGGATGATCTCCAGTGGAACAAATGGGGATTCGCCGAGTGCTACGGCACCCGAGCGAACTACGATGCGATGGATCCCCAGAAGCTGCTGAATACACACAAAGACCGGCTCATCTCCGAAAAGCTCCCGCTCGCCGTCCTCATCGGCGGCCCCGGTCCACGCCTTGGCACCGAGCTCCTCCTCATGCAGCTCCGCGGCACCGGCATCCCGCACGTCGAAGTCCGTGACACCTCGTGGGGCCACACCTGGACCAGCGGCTGGCTGCCGTTTGCGGTAACAGCCGTGCGTGCACGCTGAGCATCGGGAGCCTCCTTCCTGCGAACCCGGCTTTTGACCATTGACCCCGGAAGCTCCCGACCGTAGCGAGGGAAGACGACCATGAACGTTCTCCCCTGCCTCCTCCTCTCCGCCCTCCTGTTGATCCATCCAGCCCTTGCGTGTTCACGTGTCCTTTTCACCGGTGAGGGAGACCTTGTGCTAACCGGGCGATCGATGGATTGGGCCCAGGACATGGGAACGAACCTCTGGATGTTTCCCCGCGGTATGGAACGGACCGGCGAGGCCGGGGAGGGCTCGATCCGATGGAAGTCGAAATACGGCAGTGTCGCAGCCTCGATCTATGAGGCGGCAACGGTGGACGGCCTCAACGAAAAAGGGCTCGCCGCGAATGTCCTTTACCTTGTGGAGTCCGACTACGGTCAACCCGGCGACAAGCCGCGTCTGAACATCGCCCTCTGGGCGCAGTATGTCCTGGACAATTTCGCTTCGGTGAAAGAGGC
>CAZKHB010000002.1:12133-140954 GCA_964552635.1 uncultured Chthoniobacterales bacterium | reverse complement strand
ACATCGCCCTCTGGGCGCAGTATGTCCTGGACAATTTCGCTTCGGTGAAAGAGGCAGTCGCCGCCCTCTCGAAGGAGCCCTTCCGCATCGTCGCCCCCACCCTTCCCAACGGAGCTGCAGGCAACGGCCACCTCGCCATCTCCGATGCCACCGGTGACTCGGCCATCTTTGAATACGTCGACGGCAAACTCGTCGTCCACCACGGCCCGGAATACACCGTGATGACGAACTCCCCGACCTTCACCCAGCAACTCGCCCTGAACACCTACTGGCAGTCCATCGGCGGCACGGTCTTCCTTCCCGGCACCTCCCGCGCGGCAGACCGGTTCGCCCGCGCCTCGTTCTTCGTTGGGGCGATCCCGAAAAGCACGGCCCCCGCATACATCGACGCCGTCCCGGGCAAGCAATTCCAAGTGCAGGCCATGGCGAGCCTGCTCGGCATCGTCCGCGCCGTGAGTGTCCCCCTCGGCATCACAACCCCATCCGCCCCGAACATCGCCTCCACAATCTGGCGGACCGTGGCGGACTCCAAGAATCTTGTCTACTACTTCGACTCCGCCACCTCCCCGAGTATCTTCTGGGTGGACCTCAAGGGCCTCGATTTTTCGGGGAAAGCCTCCGTGGAACGCCTTGAAGTGGCAGGTGGAAAAGTTCTTTCCGGCGAGCAATCCAAAGGCTTCAAGCCCCATGCCATGCTCGCCTGGCTGCCTCTGAAGTCGAAAGACTGATTCTGCTAAACGGCACCCGGCTTTGCCGGCAAACCCTCTCGCGATGAGCGCGAAAGGGCTTCGAGAAACTGCCCGCGCGATGTTTCGAGGTGGCTCCTCATCGCCGCCTCGGCAGCTTCGGCATCGCCGCACTGGAGTGCCCTGAAAATCACACGGTGCTCGCGAAGAACCCGCCTCGCCGTTCGCATGTCGCGGTGCGTGGTCCGGGCAAATCTCTTGCCCAACACCGGCAGCACCGCTCCCGCGACCTCTGCAAACAACCGGTGCCCGCTCGCCTCGATTAATGCAAGGTGGAAAGCAATGTCCGCGTCCGCGAACTTCGCAAGGTCCGCTCCGGCCGATTCCATCTCCCTCAGGCGCTGCCGGACTCCCTCAAGTCCACCGCCGGATCCCGCCAAGCGCCGCGCACAGAAGGTCTCGATCTGGAGGCGCAGGTCCATCATCTCCACGAACCTCCCCGCATCCCGCTCCATCTCTGCGAACCATGCCATCGACGAACGGATGGATGCGTGGTCCGGCTCTGCGATGTAGGTCCCGCTCCCGCGCCGGCTCACAAGCATGCCCCGGGCCTTCAACGCCCCCAAGGCCTCCCGGACCACGGTCCGGCTCACGCCAAACTCGGCCCCGAGCTCGGCCTCGGAGGGGAGACGATCGCCGGCGGCAAATCGCCCGCGGCGCATTTCCCGCTCGAGTGCTTCCACGAGCATCCCCGAGCGCCGTCCCGACGCATGGCGTGCTTTCATGCCCGATTCCCTAGCTTTTCCCTTGACGTCCGCCAAGCCGTTTTCGAGAGTTGTCATACAACTTATGCTCCTCCCCGGAAAGTGTATCTTCCTCACAGGCGGTTCGACGGGAATCGGATGGGATTGCGCCAAGGCTTACGCGGCAGAAGGTGCCCGTGTCGCCTTGGTGGCGCGAAGCGGCGATGAAGCCGCGCGGCAGGCCCGGACACTCGGCGAAGGCCATCTCGGTTTCCGCTGCGACGTCTCGAAGTCCGCCGAGGTGGGCGAAGCCATCGCGAGAGTTCTGACGGAATTCGGCCGGCTCGACGCGATCCACAACAACGCGGGCATCGCCACGCCGAGCAAAGCACTCCACGAGACGACGGAGGAGGAATGGGATGCGCTGTTCGACATCAATCTGAAGAGCGTGCTCCACACCACGCGGGCCGGTTTCGAAGCCCTGAAGGCCTCGCGCGGCTGCATCCTGAACACCTCCAGTCTCGTCGGTGTCATCGGCCAGGAAATCCACGCCGCCTACACGGCGACAAAAGGCGGGATGAACACGCTGACGAAATCCATGGCGCTCGATTACGCGCGGCACGGCATCCGCGTGAACGCTGTCTGCCCGGCCGGTACATGGACCCCCATGCTGAGGAAATGGGCGGCCGAGCAACCCGATCCGGACGGCATCAACCGCTACCTCGACGAGATCCATCCGCTGGGCTACTGCCCGGAAGGCGACGTGATTGCCGATGCGTGTGTGTTTCTTCTGTCGGACAAGGCACGGTTTGTCACCGGCCATATCATGCACGTGAGCGGCGGGGCCGAGATCGGCTATCGGCGCTGAGCGACTCTGCTCGTCAGGCCCCGTTCCCGACACACCTCCGCGGATTTCTCCATGATCACCTCCCTCACCACTCACGATCTGCGCTTCCCCATCGGCTCGGGGCATGGCAGCGACGCCATTCACAAGGATCCGGTTTACTCTTACGCGGTCACGCTGCTCCGCGACGACAGCGGACTCGCCGGCAGCGGGCTGGCTTTCACCCTCGGTGAAGGCAACCAGCTTGTCTGCGAGGCAGCGCGCTTTTACGGCGAGAGCCTGCGCGGATTGCCCATCGGGGAAATCATGACGAACTTCGGCGAGCGCCAGCGCGCGCTCGCCGACGAGCAGCAGTTCCGCTGGCTCGGTCCGCACAAAGGGGTCGTCCAACTCGCCCTCGCATCCGTCACGAACGCCTGTTGGGACCTGTGGGCAAAATCCCGCGGCGTCCCGCTGTGGAAGCTGCTGCTCGACCTCACGCCGGAGGAACTCGTTGCCACGATGGACTTCTCCTACGTCGAGGATGAACTCACCCCGGGAGACGCCGTGGCCCTCCTGCGAAGCGAGCTCCCCCACCGCGCGGGCCGCGCGGGCATTCTGAAATCCGGTTACCCCGGCTACGACACGTCGGTCGGCTGGTTCAACTACTCCGACGAACAGGTCCGGGAAAACTGCCGTCGCGCGGTGGCCGAGGGATTCACCGCCATGAAGTTGAAGGTCGGCTCGCCGGATTCCGACCGCGACATCCGCCGTGCACGGATTGTGCGAGAGGCCGCGGGCGATGGCGTGCGCGTGATGGTGGATGCCAACCAGCAGTGGAATCTCCCGAAGGCGCTGCGTGTCTGTGCGGACCTCCGTGAAATCGATCCCTACTGGATCGAGGAACCCACGCACCCGGATGACGTGCTCGGCCACAAGACGCTTGCCGAGGCGATCCGGCCTGTGAAGCTTGCGCTCGGCGAGCATGTCCCGAACCGCGTGGTTTTCAAAAACTACCTTCAAGCGCGCTGCGCGGGGTTCATCCAGGTCGACGCCGTTCGCGTCGCGGGAGTCAGCGAGTTTTTGGTTGTGAGTCTGCTCTGCCGCAAGTTCGGGATTCCCGTCGTCCCGCACGTCGGCGACATGGGGCAGATCCATCAGCATCTCGTGCTGTTCAACCACATCGGAATGGGGCACGAGGCCCTGTTCCTCGAGCACATTCCACACCTTCGCGAGCATTTTGAAAATCCCTGCGCCGTTTCGGGAGGAATCTATCGCACTCCGGAGGAGCCCGGCCTATCCTGCGATCTGATTTTTCCCCCCTCATGCTGAATGCCATCGATCTCTCGGTCATCGTTGTCTACCTCATCGGCGTAGTCGCCCTCGGCCTCTGGGCCGGTACGCGGCGCGGCCGCTCACACGCCTTGAAGGAGTCCGGCGTGGCGGATGATTCGAAGAGCTACTTCCTCGCCGGCGGGACGCTCCGCTGGCCGGTGATCGGCATGGCGCTCTTTGCGACCAACATCTCGTGTGTCCACCTCGTGAGCTTGGCACAGTCCGGATTCGACACGGGACTGCTCAACGGCAACTTCGAATGGATGGCGGCCTTCACGCTGGTGTTGCTGGCGCTGTTCTTCGCTCCGTTTTACATCCGCACCCGCATCGCCACCCTGCCGGACTACCTTGAACGGCGTTACGACCGCGCCTGCCGCGACTGGCTCGCCGTGTTGTCCATCGTCTCGGCGGTGACAATCCACATCGGTTTTTCCTTCCTCACCGGCGGGTTGGTGTTGGGTTTCCTTTTCCCCGAACTCGGCAGCATCTACACAGCCATCGTCGTTATCGCCGTCCTGACCGGTCTCTACACCATTGTCGGCGGACTCCTTGCCGTGGTGCTCACGGAAACTGTGCAAACGGTCGTGCTTCTCTTCGGTGCCGCGGTCATCACGGCGGCGGCATGGTTCCACCTGGGCGGCTGGACCCCTCTGGTCGAAACCCTGCAAACAGCCGGCACGCCCGAGAAACTCAGCATGCTCCGGCCGGCGGGGGATCCGAGCGGCATGCCGTGGTTCGCCATTTTCCTGGGCTATCCGGTGCTGGGCATCTGGTACTGGTGCGCCGACCAAACGATCGTCCAGCGTGTGCTGGGGGCCCGCGACGAGAACCATGCGCGGGGCGGGGCGCTCTTCTGCGCCCTGCTCAAAGTTCTTCCGGTGTTTCTCTTTGTTCTTCCCGGGCTTCTCGCCTTCGCCCTCCACCAGCGCGGAGGATTGGACCTCTCGAGCCTGATGACCGGCGACAAACTCGACACGAAGAATGTCTACTCCGCGATGATCGTCGAGTTGCTCCCGGCCGGACTCCGAGGACTCATCGTCGCGGCGCTCCTTGCTGCTTTGATGAGCACGGTCGCGGGCGCACTGAACTCGATCTCCTCGCTCGTGAGCCTCGACCTCTACAAGCGCTTCCATCCGGGAGCGACCGACAAACGGCTCGTGACCGTCGGTCGCATCGCCGCCGCCGTGGCACTCGTTGTTGCCATCAGTCTGATCCCTCTGCTGAACCGCTACGAAAGCCTTTTTAACGGACTCAACACCATCATCGCCCATATCGCGCCGCCGGTGACGTGCGTCTTCGTCGTGGGGTTGTTCTGGTCGGGCGCAACCGCGCTTTCCGGTCGACTCACGCTGTGGGCGGGTTCGGCGCTGGGCGCGTTAGTTTTCGCCTTCAACTCGCTCGTCCCCGATCAACCGCTCGCGCAGGTTCCGTTCATGCTCATGGCGTTTTATCTGCTCGTCGTCTGCGTGATCTTCCAAGTTGCCGTGAGTCTCATCCGTCCCGCCTCGGCCGAAGCGCGCGCGGCCGCGGTTTGCTGGAAATCTCCGCTCGAACCCCTCCGGGCCCCGGGTTGGCCCGGCCTCGGTGATTACCGCTTCCTGGCCGCCGTTGTGCTCGCGGGCATGGCGATTTTGTATTATCTCTTCGCATGATCCCCATGAAATCCCTCCTCCTCCCGTGTGCCGTTCTCCTCACGGCTTGTTCGACTCCTCCACCGGTTGCAAAGCCGGCCGTGCCTCCGGGACGCACCCTCCCCGACGTGGCACCGATCCATGGTCCCTCGAACCCGAAGCCGGGTCCGGTAAACGGAGTAACGTATTACGGATCGATTGTTGGACTCGATCCGGCAAAGGAAAAGCTCTACCGCGAACTGCACAGCAATGTCTGGCCCGAAGTCCGCGCGGCCATCAAGCGGGCGAACATCCGGAACTTCAACATCTACACGACAGAGATCGACCGCCGACTCTATCTCGTAAGCACGTTCGAATACGTGGGCAAGGATCCGGCGAAAGATTTTGCCAGCATCGCCAAGGATCCCGTGACGCGGGACAAATGGTGGCCGCTGACGGACGGATGCCAGATCCGGCTGCCGGGCACTCCGGCCGGCGAGCAATGGCGCGCCATGGAACAGGTGATGCACTTGCCATGAGCGCAATCCACGGTCCGACAAACCCCGCGACGACACCGCGCACTTATTGCGCGATGGTCGAACTCGTCCCCGAAAAAGAGGAGGAATATCGCAAACTCCATGCCAATGTGTGGCCGGAGGTCCTTGCCGCCATCCGGCGCGCGAACATCCGCAACTACAACATCTACGTGGCGACGATCGAGAATCGCCGCTACCTCGTGAGCCACATGGAATACGCGGGGACCGATCCGGCGGCGGACTTCGCGACAATCGCGGAGGACACCGTCACGCGCGACAAGTGGTGGCCGCTGACGGATGCCTGCCAGCGGATCCTCGCGGGAACGCCCGAGGGCCAGCAGTGGCTGCCCCTCGAGCGTGTCATGCACGTTCCCTGAGGCGGCGCTCAGGTCCCGAACGCCTTGTCCTGATCTTCCGGATACGGGCTGTATTTCGGCGCGCGCATGCGTTCCTCCTCGGTCGGCAGCACGGTCCGGTAGCCATCGATATAGAGACCGATCTGCTCGAACGGGATCGGCTCGAAACCCGGGATCTTCGAGAAGACCTCGGAGTCGGGCTTGAGGGCAAAGTTCATGGCAGCCGCATCGACAAAGCCAGGATCCTCGGTCACCACGAGGTTGTCGCGCTCTTCGAGCAATCCCGCCACAGCCTGCGTGGCCTTCGACATTTTGTTCATCACAAGGGGTCCGGGGACCTTTTGCACAATGAGGTTTTCGACGAATTGCGTGCGCCACGGCAACTCGGGGCGATTCTCGAGCATCGTGGCGAGTTCGGGATGGGCGGACTTCCACGGCTCTTCGGTGGGATTCAACTCCTTCACCCGGTTGATCAGCCGAGGGTTTGTGGCGTAGCCGCGCCCGACTCCCCTGTCGTCGATCGCGAAGACCGGACCTTGGTCTTTCACGAAAATGTTGTGGCGGGTGATGTTGTCCGGGCCGGAGGCGATCCAGACGCCGACATTCGGTCCGACAAAGACATTGCCATAAGCCAGGTTGCCGGAAGCGCCGTCGTCGGGGTTGACTCCGCCGATGGTGTTATGGACGAAGTTGTAGCGGATCACGTTGCCGCGCATCGTCCAGTCGAGCCACGAATACCAGGCCCCGGTGTCCTTCGTATCGAACCCGCAGTAATAGATTTCGTTGAACTCGTAGATGTTGTCGTTGCCCGAGTAGAGGAAGGCATCGCGCGGGGCGTGGTGCATGACGTTGTGGGCGATCCGGATGCCGAGGGCATCGCGCACCATGTTGCCTCCCGCCGGGTTGTCCATCGTGCCAACGTGGATTCCGGCGGAGTATTGACGCTTGAGGAGCCCGTAGTGATGAACGTGGTTGTTGATGACGAAGTTGTTCGACATCGTCAGCGACTTGCGATCGCCGCCCGCAACATAGATCGCGCCCTCGCCGATGTTGTTCACATCGCAGCTCAGGACGCCGGAATTCGTGCCGTCGAGCACGATGCCGCGTCCGGCGATGTTGCGCACGGTGAGACCTGCCGCGAGGCAATGGTCGACCCCTTCCATCACGAGTCCGTCGCCGAGCGAGTGTTCGAGCGTGAGGTTTTCAAAGCGCAGCCACGAGGCACCCTTCACGGCGATGAGCGGTGCGGCGAGTTGGGTGATGATGAGTTCGCTTGTCCCCTCTCGCGGCCAGACGAACAGCGTGCCGCTTGAGAAATCGATCGCCCATTCGCCGGGCTTGTCAATTTCCTCCAGCAGGTTGATGGCGGCCCACGGTTCCTTGCCGGAACCGATTGGCGAACCATCGGTCGGACGGTGGTATTTCGAGCCGATGCCATTCGGGATCCCGGCGGCGAAGGTGATCGTGCGGTTTCCGGCGTCGATGCTCTGGACGCGGATGGCGGGGTCTTCCCAACCCACGCGCCACTGCCCCTTGAGCCAGATGTCGGGATTTTTCAGCCAGCGGAGCACGCGGTCGTCCTTGAACTGGAACACGCCTCCGGCGTTTTTGTCGCCCATGGAAAGCACGGGTCCCATGGTTGTGTAGCCCTCGTTCGGCCACCGCGAGAGGGGCAGACGGCCATTCGCATCGAACAACTCGAAGATTCCCCCACGGTCGCGGAACACGGGCGGGAACGGCCCGCCATGGTCGATGCCTGCTTCCTGGATCGACAGCGCGACGACATTGCCCCGGGCCGATTCGTCCAGGCGCGCGACGAGTTCCGGATCGGTGACTTTTTTGAACTGGGAGAGCGGGATGGTCCGCGCGCCCTTGAGGACCGCGGTGCGGCCCGATGCGGAGCGGTAGCTGATCGGGGCGGCCTCGGTACCGGAGTCCTCGGGTCCAAAGGTGATCGTCTCCGCCACGGGATAGGTGCCGGGGGCGAGTTCGACGGTGACGGGACCGGGCGAGCCCTTGGCTTTGAGGGTCCGGATTTCATCGCGGGCCCGCTCGATGGTTTGGAACGGGGCATCGGCTTTTCCAGATCCGGTGTCCTTTCCATCCGGGGCGACGTGGAGGACAGTCCCGGCATGGAGCGCGGGGGTCAGCAGGAGGGTGACGAGCAGTTTCTTCATGGTTGGGGATCAATAGAGAGGTTCCAGGGACTCACGGGGAGCCCTTCGTTGGTGTAAAGGGAGAGAGGGCAGAAGTTCCGCCATGCGTAACGGATCTTCGCAGGCGGGGCGGACCCTGCCGCGGGCGTGACGATGAGGTGGCGTCCATCCTCGGAAAGCCGTCCGGCGGCAGGCTGCCACACTCCGTCGGCGCCTGCGGCTTCGAGGGTTGGAAGTGATGCGTCGCGAATCTCCAATCGTCCCGGCAGATCGCGGAAATCGACGACGACTTTCCCGTCGCGGACGACGGCCCGGGACGCGCTCGGGCTTTGTGAGGCGATGCATTGAACGCCATACACGCGGGCCTGGGCGAGGCGGGCAAAGCGTTCACCGACGGGTTGTTTCTGGATAGGATGCACATTCCCCTTCTCGCCATAGTCGAGCGTGACAACGAAGCCGGCATTCGGATCGCTCACTCCGACCTGGCGCTGGGCCTCGCGTATCACCGCATAGGCATCCTGTTCATCGGGGAAGGCATTCGTGGGTGAAGAGATCTGTCCGATCAAGAACGGCAGCGACGGGGCGGCCCAGTCTTTGCGCATTTCCGCGATGAGTTTTTCCAACATGGCCGCATAATCCTTCTGTCCCGCGTTGTTTTCACCCTGATACCAGATCACTCCACGCGCGGTGTAGGGCGTGATGAGCGCGAACATCGACTCGCGGAGTCCGGCCGGGCGGCCCTTCGTGCGGAAACCGTAGGGTTCCGCGGGCTTGGGGCCGAGTTCGGTTTCCGGTGTGCCCGCTTTCTTGCGTTCCTCCCACGCCCGCCGGGCGGTGTCGTAGGCCTGCCATGCCGCGTCGTAGGCCGCCGCGTCGGGAAAGGCGGCCATTTTCTTGTCGTGATCCTCGAGCAATTTGTCACCACCGGCCGCGGAGATCGCCTCGCGACTCATCCACGCCTGGATCGGTGTGCCGCCGAAGCTGCAATTCACGAGGCCGACCACGACGCCGAGCTTCTGTTGGAGAATCTCGGCGAAATGGTAGCCGACCGCGCTGAAAAACGGGGCCGACGCTTTGTCAAAAACCTTCCAGTCGAACTTCGCCAACGGATCCCCGGCATACGGACGGAGCGGGATCTTGATCTGTCGGATCATCGGATTGTCCGCCGAGGCGAGGATCGCGTCGGAATGAGGACTGCATTGGTTGAGCCGCCACTCCATGTTCGACTGTCCGGTGAGGAGCCAAACCTCGCCGATGGCGACATTCGGCAACTCGACCGTCGTATCCCCGACCAGGCGCAGCGTGGTGGAATTCGTCGCGGGCAACGCAGGCAACGTCACGGTCCAGCGTCCGTTGGTCACAGTCGCCTCGGCGGATTTGTCGAGAATCGAGACGGTGACTTTCTCGCCGTCGCGCCCCGTGCCCCAAATCGAGACCGGCGTGTCCCGCTGGAGGACGGCATTCGCCGTGAAGACCGGGGCGAACTCGGCCGCAAGGAGCGGCGCGGCGAGCGCGAAGAGGAGAACGAAGGCGCCCCGCATTACTTCTTTTTCTTTTTGGGCTCCCAAGCGGGCGGATTCGACACGACCAGCGTCGGTTCGCCCTCAATCCAGCCAAGGGATTTGAGGAACCTGTCGGTCACGTGGATTTGCTCGACGACGAAGGGCTCATCCGACTTGTAGTCCGGCAGGATGAACGCGTGCCCGACCTCTTCTCCGAGCGGGAGGAAGTCGCAGCGGTTTCCGGCGGCCTTGGCGGCTTCGGCGAAGCGTTCGGCCTGCGAGATCTTCACGACGTGGTCGCCCTTGCCGTGGATGAGAAGTGCAGGCGCCTGGCCGGGTGCGACAAAGAACAAGGGGGACAGCGACTTCGCGAGGGCGACAGACGCCTCGTCCGCGGGACGCGGCGTGTTCTTGCGGTCCGCCAGCGCGGGGCCACCGACGGCAAACCGGATCCAATCGTCCTCGGTCATGTCCACAATCGGGTTGTAGAGGACCATGGCGTTCGCGAAGCCGGAGACGGAAGCGTCTTCACCCGGCGCGTCGAAGCCCGGCATGGTGCCGAGCACAGCGGCGAGGTGTCCGCCGGCAGAATCGCCCGCGACGGCGATGCGGTCGGGGTCGATGCCGAGTTCCGCCGCATGGGCGCGAAGGTAGCGGAGGGCCGAGCGGCAGTCCGTGATGCAGTCGGCGACCGTTGTTTCGCCGGGCTTGGCGAGCCGGTAGGAGATGTTCACCCCCACCATGCCGCGCGCGGCGAAATATCTCGCCAGGGACATGAAAAGGTCGGGCGTGCCACCGATCCATCCACCGCCGTGAATGAACATGATCGCCGGACGCTTCTCACCGGGCTTTGCACCGGCCGGACGGAACACGTGGAGCACGAGATCGGTCTCACCGCGTTTGGCGTAAACGATTTGTTCGGAAGGCGGTTCCTTCATGAGGGCCGCGAGGTTGGGGGCATCAGCGACCGCGGTGGCGAGCATCGGGACGGCAAGGAGGGTGAGGACGAGTTTTTTCATGGAATTCAACGCGGCCATTCATCCGTCCGGAACGGGGCGGCGGGCAGGCCTTCTTTGTTATAGAGATTGGCACGGGGAGTGTTCGCCCAGGAATAGCGCACAGCGACCGGAGCGGTAACGGACGCCGCAGTGAGAACCACCGCGTCGCCTTCGATGACGGCATCGGCCTCGACCCATTTCTTGTCATCGCCGGCGATGAAAAATCCGACGAGTTTGTCCGTTGGCAGCGGGGTCCCGGTTTTCGCGACCCAGGGAGCCTGCCCGATGAGAAGACCGCCGCCCGCATTGTTGAACTTCACGCGCACGGCGCTGCCCTCGACAGCGTGCTCGCGGTAGCGCGGGCCGACGCCGACAACGGGTTCCTTGTAGACCACCTCGCGCGCGACGAGGGCGGAACGCTCGCCGGTGAATTGCTTGTTGTCCGGATGGACATCCGACGCGTCGCCGATATCGCTCGTGACAACGAGCCCGGTCGCGGGCAAGGCGAGCGCCATGTCCTGCGCCTCACGCAGCCAGGCAATGCCCTGCGACGCGACGGGTTCGGTATCCTTCCCGTTGCCGGGGAGCTGAATCACGAGAAACGGAAAATCCCCCTGCCCCCACGCTGTGCGCCACCCGGTAATCAGCCGCTTGAGGTGATCGCGGTATTCGAGACCGCGGCTGGCATCGGCCTCGCCCTGATACCACAGGACACCCTTGATCGCGGACGGCATGAGCGACGCGATCATGGCATTGTAACATCCCGTGGGCGCCGAGGGACGATCGCTCGTGCCCGGAGCCGGCATCGCGAGCGGATCGGGCGACTCGGGTTTCGGACGCTCCGGTTGCGGGGCAGGCGGCGGGGCTTGTCCGGCGGCTTTTGCAGCCGCGGCGGCGGCATCCCATGCCTTGCGGGCCTCGCGGTAGGGCTTGTCCACTTTCTCCTCCCAGTCCTTGCGGTCCTGATAATACGCCTGCAGCGCGGCAGCATCCCCGCCCGAAGCCCTGCTTTTTTCAGAGGCCTTCTTCCACTCGGCAAGATAAGCAGCCGACGGCGGCGGACCCTCGATCGAGGCCAGCGACATCCATGTGCGGATCGGTGTGCCGCCCCACGACGAGTTGATCAGAGCGATCGGGACGTTTTGGGATTTGCGCAGTTCGCGGGCAAAAAAGTAGCCGACCGCGGAAAAATTCTTTGCCGCCTCGGGTGTCGAGGCCTCCCACTTGCCTTGGGGGGCAAAGAGCGGAGCGGGAGCGACGTTCTTCGTGACAGTGAACGAGCGCAGGAGCGGATCCGTCGCCTCCGGCAGCGCCGATGCGGCAGAGCCCGAGCTCATCGGCGACGCCATGTTCGACTGGCCCGAGAGCACCCAGACATCGCCCACGACGACATTTTTCACCGTCACAGTGTTCGTGCCACGCAGGACGAGGTCGCGCGGCTCCGAAGAGGCCTCCAAGGGCTCCAGCTTTGCGATCCACCGTCCGTCCTCCCCGGCTTTCGTCGCGACGTTTTGTCCGGCAAACTCGACCTCGACGGCCTCGCCCGGATCGGCGGTTCCGAAGATCGGAACGGGCTGGCCGCGCTGGAGCACGGCACCGTCGGTGAAGAGCGGGTGCGGAGTCACGGCGGCCTGTGCGGTCAGCGCAAGGGCCGGGGCGAGGAGGAGCGGGCGGATTTTCATGGCGAAGTGACAGTGAGGTGGGGCTCGAGGGCACCGGCCAACGCGGAGGCCATGGTCAGATGGCCGTCGTCGTCGGGATGCAGGAGATCGGTGTGGAGTCCGGCGGGGTAGCGCAGGAAATGTCCGGGATCGAGAAAGTGCACGCTGGCCGCTCCGATCCCGCGGACGATCGCCCGCGTGGCCTCGTTGAAAGCCGCCATCTTCCCGGCGTCCGGTGCGGCTGCATCCCGCAAATGGAGCCCGCGATTCGGATACACTCCTGTCACAAAAATCTTCCGCTGCGGGTCCGCGGCGTGGAGGGAGCGGACGAGGTGTCCCGCGCGTTCGGCGAACTCCTCCACCGTGGCCAGCTCAAGCATGTTCACGCCGAGTTCGAGGAACGCCGCATCCCAATCAAGGCCCGCCAGCCATTCCGCCGTCCCGGGCTCGCACAGGCAGGAGCCGGGCAGGCCTTTGTTGAAGACGTCCACACCGAGCAGGCGCGCCGCGCGGAGCACGTAGGCATTCGGCGGAAAAAACACATTCGCTCCGAACGTGATCGACGACCCGTAAGCCAGCAACCGCATCGCCGGCACTTCGTCCTTTGCGGGCGGACGCGTCGCGTGCCCGAGGCCCTCCGTGTCGAGATATTCAATCACCGCGTCCTGATCGAAAACCAGACGCCAGACCGAAGGTGCGAAGCGGCCGCCTTTCAACGATTCCGGGGCGACCTGTGCAAAAAACGGCGGGTCCTCCAAAAAGAGCGCGGTCTCCCGGCCGGCCGCCAAGTCGTGCATGGAATGCGCATGGTCGCCGCGATACACAACCACCCGCGCGTCCCGCTCGACGGCCATCAGCCGGACACGCACGAACGGTCCCGTCGTCACAAACCGGATCTCACACCCCGCCGCCCGCTCGGCAAAAAACCGCCCGCGACTGTGCGTCTTGAATCCGAGTTGGTTCCGGATCGCCCCGGGAAACCGCTGGAGCCGGACTCCCCCGCCCCGTGTCTCCTCGAGAGCCGCCACGTTGTGGAAGGCGGTCTGGTTGTGAACGAGGGAGAGAGGAGCTCGCATCTTGGGGGGGAGAAAGATCATGCATCGGCTGCAACACGACCGCAAGCTTTGCGAATTCGTGCGCTGCGCTTTTGCGTCAGCAACGCACATCGACGGCGCTGAAACTGTTCAACGATTTGAACATTTTCCCGCTTCCACGGAATGCAGGCAGTTTGTTAGTTTCTCCTGTGGATTTCCTCTCAACTGCCCAGTCCATGAAAACACGTTCCCTTCTTCTCTTCCCTCTCATCGCAGCAGCCACACTCCTCGCCACTCAGGGCCTGCAAGCGCAGAACACAACCCAGACCTGGGTGGGCAACAACTCCACGCTTCTCACCGACGCGGCCAACTGGTCGCCGTCCGTCACGCTGGTGAATACGAATGCCGCGATCTTTGGCGCCAGTGGATCGGCAGGCACGACGATCAACGTCGCGACAGGCATCAACCTCGGCTACAGTGGCAGCGGCGGGCCGGCCCTCACCTTCACACCCGGCGGCGCGGCCTACACGTTCAACGGCACGGGACTGCTGACGGTCGCCACCGGCGGATTCACCAACAACTCGAGTCAGACCCAGACATTCAACAATCCTTTCCGCTTCAACACGGGCAGCGGCCACGGATTGAATGGCGCGAACAGCGCCGTCGTCTTCAACAACACGGTGACCTTGAACCAAAACGCGACCTTCACGATGGGAAGTGCGGCCGGGCAGTCTCTCACCTTCTCCGGAAACGTCGTCGCCACCGGCGGACCCTGGAACTTCGTCTTCAACGGCGGGGCCAACGCCTCGACGGTGACCTTCAGCGGCTCGAACACCACCGGGATCGGCGCCGACATGCGCCTCGGCTCGAATGTTCGCGTGAACCTCGGGGCCGCCACCGCACTCGCGTCCACGCAGAACGTCACGATGAACGGCGCCGGAGCCACGCTGGCGAACACGTCCGGCTCGGCCATCACCACGAACGCCTCCCTCGGCTTCAGCGCGACCTCGCAGGCCTACACATTCGGCGACGCGTCGCACACGGCCGCGAACAACATCACGTTCAACGGCGCCAACGCGATCAATGCCGACATGAGCCGGACGCTCACGGTCAACGGCACCGGCGTGACCATCTCGAGCGCCTCGGTTTGGAACAACACGGTTTCCGGCAACCGCTCGCTCGTGGTCAACGGCTCGGGCAACACCCTCATCCTCGGCGGCCTTGCCATCGGCAACAGCTCTGAGACGGCGAACGTTGTGCTCTCGACGTCCGGCTCCGCGAATCTCCAACTCGGAGCGATCACGAATGGCGGCGGCACCGGAACGCGGAGCATGCAGTTCAACAACGCCTCGGTCATCACCTCCACCGGGAACAACACCTACAGCGGCACCACGGGCATCGGCACCAGCGCGACATTCCTCGTTCTCGGCAGCCACATCGGCGGCAGCAGCTACAGTGTGGGAGGCATTCTCGGCGGCACAGGGACGATCAATCTCTCGAGCAGCAACGGGACGATCAACTTCGTCAGCGGCGGCACCGGGCGCCTCCAGGCATCGAGCGCCGATACCCTCACCATCGTGGGCGGTTCTTCGTCGGCCATCACTCTGAACAACTCGATCGACACGGAGACCGGCCGTCTCATCTTCACCTTGGCCGCACCGGGCTCGACGGTCGTGGACGTCCAGGGCCTCCTCACGATCGGAGTCGGCTTCCTGGATTTCGACGACTTTGCGTTCACCGCCGGTGCCGGCTTCGGCGCGGGAACCTACACGCTCTTCGACTACACCACGCTCTCCGGTTCGCTCGGCACCTCGCTCAACGGCACCATCAGCGGACTCGACGCCGCGATCAGTCTCGACACGCTCAACGGCGCGATCGTGCTGAACGTCGTGCCCGAGCCCTCGACTTGGGCGCTCCTTGCCTTCGGCGCAGCATTCGCCGTCTTCCTGGCGCGCCGCCGCCGGGCCTGAGCATCCGCCGAACGGTTTCCCCCTTGCCCTTGCGCGCGGAGCGGTTTGTGATGCTCGGGTCATGAAGAAGACCCCCCGTCCCGTCCGTGTCGGCATTGTCGGCACCGGGGGCATGGCCGCAGCCCATGCCCAAGCCTATGCCCGCATCCCCGAGTGCCGCGTCGTGGCCTGCTGCGACATCGATGCCGCGAAAGCCCGTGCCTTTGCCGCGAAGCACGGCATCGCAGCCACCTTCCCGAGCCTCGACGCCCTGCTCGGCGACGGCGGCGTCGATGCGGTGAGCGTTGTCACGCCGGATGCCTTTCACTGCCCCGCGAGCCTCGCCATTCTGAAAGCCGGCAAGCACGTGCTCTGCGAGAAACCCCTCGCCACCAGCGCAGCGGACGCCCGCCGCATGGCCCGTGCCGCGGCGAAAGCCGGCACGATCGCGATGGTGAATTTTACTTACCGCGACTTTCCGGCCATCCATGCCGTCGCAGAAAAGGTCCGTTCCGGCGCACTCGGCGAACTCCGCCATATCAGCGGCCGGTATTTTCAGGATTGGCTCTGCGGCGACCACTGGGGCCCGTGGGACAGCACCCCGGCGTGGCTCTGGCGACTCTCGACGGCGCACGGGAGCAAGGGGGTACTCGGCGACATCGGTGTTCACCTCATCGACTTCGCCTCGTATCCCGCCGGACGCGTCACGGCGGTCGACTGCCGTTTGAAGACTTTTCGCAAGACCCCCGCGCGCGTCGGCAAGTATGTGTTCGATGCAAACGACAGCGCCCTCATCACGGCGACCTTCGAGAGCGGGGCCGTCGGCGTGCTCGAGACCACACGCTGGGCGACCGGCCACCACAACGGCGTCTCGCTCGAACTCTATGGCGACGAGGGCGCCATCCGTGTGGACCTCGCGAAGTCGGGCACCACGTTCGAGATGTGCCGCGTCCGCCGGCGCACGGTCGGCGAGTGGCAGACCGTGACCGCCAAGCCCACGCCGAACAACTACCGGCGCTTCATCCGCAGCATCCTCACGGGCGTGCCCGACCAACCCGACTTCGCCCGCGGGGCGGAGATCCAGGCCGTGCTCGACGCCTGCGAGGCCAGCAATGCCACCGGCCGCACGGTCCGCCTTGCCAAATGACACCCGACATCCGCATCGGCACCATGGTCCGCGAGGGCCGGCGCTCGCCCGAATACATCGCGAAAATCCTCCCGCACGGCTTCGAGTCGTTTCAGCTCAGCTTCTGGCAACACCTCGACGCGGACCTCCCGCAACTCGCCGACGAGGTGGCGACTGTGCTCGACGGGAGCGGCGCTGTCATTTCGAGCCTCGGCGTTTATGGGAACCCGCTCGGCACCACCGAGACCGACGACCAAACCCGCCATGCCTGGCTGGCCGCCATCGAGAATGCCTCGCGCTTCGGCTGTGATCTCGTGTGCGGATTCGCCGGACGCCTCCCCGGCCGCCCCGTGCCCGAGTCGCTCCCGCGATTCGCCGAAGTCTTCGGTCCGCTCGCCGACCGCGCCGGGGAACTCGGCGTCCGCCTCGCTTTTGAAAACTGTCCGATGGGCGGCAGATGGGCCTCCGGGGACTGGAACATCGCCTTCCACCCGAAGGCCTGGGAGCTGATGTTCGAGCACGTGCCGCATGCCCACGTGGGCCTCGAGTGGGAACCCTGCCACCAACTCTGCCAACTCATCGATCCCCTGCCCCAACTCCGCGAGTGGCTGCCACGCGTTTTCCACGTTCACGGAAAGGATGCCAAGGTCCTGCACGACGTCGTGCGCACCCAGGGCGTGCTCGGCACGGAAGAGTTCGCCTTCCACAAACACCCCGGCCTTGGGGATACCAATTGGACCCGACTCATCGAGGACCTCCGCAAAGGCGGATTCCGGGGCGCCATCGACATCGAGGGTTGGCACGACGACGTCTACAAAGGCCCGCTCGAAATGACCGGTCAGGTCCATGCCCTCAACTACCTGAAGGCCTGCCGCCTCCCCCACGTCCCGAACCCCGAGGGCTTTTAGCCCACGCCGATCGTCACTGCGGCGGGCTCGAAGATTCCGAGGGTCTGGAGCCGTTGGATTGACGGGCGCCCATAAAACCATATTGTTCCCCATATGAAGACCACGCTTGAGCTTCCGGACGACCTTCTCATCGAGGCCAAGTCCCTGGCTGCGCGGCGCAGGACAACCCTCAAAGCCTTGATCGAGAGCGCACTCCGTCGGGAGATCCGGTCCCGGGCCGATACGGAAAACCCGGATCCCGAACGCTACGAAATCGGGCCGCTCGGCTTTCTTGTCATCAAGGCCCGCCCGGGTGACCAGCCCGTCACACCGGAGCAGATTCGTGCCATTCAGGAGGAGCTCGACGCGGAGGATTGCCGCAAGGCCCTTCATCCGGACACGCCGTGATCACGCTGCTGGACGTCAACGTGTTGATCGCACTGGTCGATCAAGCCCACACTCACCACCAGCCGGCCACGCGGTTTTTCGCCCGCATCCAATCCGACGGCTGGGCAACCTGTCCGCTCACAGAAAACGGTGCCCTTCGGATCCTTGGCCGCCCCGGGTCGCACCGTGGTCCGGATTCGCCGACCGCTGCGCGCAGGCTCCTGCAAAGCCTGCTCTCCTCCCCCGGCCACCAATTCTGGCCGGACGACGTTTCGCTGGAGGACGAGCGACTTTTTCCCCGTCTTCCCGGCTCACGGCATCTCACCGATCTCTACCTTCTCGGGCTCGCGGTGAAACACGAAGGCCGCTTCGCGACATTCGACTCCGGCATTGATCCCGCGTTGGTCGCGGGGGGCCGGATGGCATTTCACCTCATCCCGGTCAGCTAAACGCCAGGGCTTCTAGCCCACGCCGATCGTCACTGCGGCGGGCTGGAATCGATCTACGCGGCGGTTCTTGGACGAATCACCATGACCTTCGGCCTCAACGCCATCATGGAAAGCAAACGCGCCCTCCGCCATCGGCTCGGCGCACATCCGCTCGCGGGCCACTGACGATCCGCAAAGCGCCTGCCAGCTACCGCTCCGTCCGCCCCTGATAAACCACCAACCGTTCCGCGTCGCCCCGGACCGCCCGCGCAGATTTTCTCCGAAGAAATCCCGGGGGTAGGACAACACTTGGCTCCCCACCCCCTTCAGAATGCCACCCCGAATCGCTTTGCTCCCATGCCCCTTCTGCGCTAAAAGCCCACCGTCACGCGATGCTTGCACGCTCCTCGATCCCCGACCGGCCCACCACCACCCGAGCCGTCCTCGACGCACTGCTCCAGAAATACGCCGACAGCGGCATCGCCAGCGTCGAGTCGCTGGGAATCCTCAAGGTGGACCCGCTCACTGCCCACGGCACTCCCGTGGAAATCGTCAAACTCTTCGGAGGCCGGGATGGCTACCTCACTGCCATCCGCGAACTAGAAACCGCCATTTACCAGAAAGCTGCCTGATACATGAGCAAAGCAAAACGAACCAGCATTGAGGTCCAGGGAACGACCGTCGCCATCCTTTCGCAGCCGGGGGGCGATTACATTTCGCTTACGGACATGGTGCGGAATTTCGATGGTGCAGGTGCGCTGATTGAGCAGTGGCTCAAAAACAAGGACACCGTCCTTTTTCTCGGGGTCTGGGAACGCATCAACAACCCCGATTTTAATTCCCTCGAATTCGAGGGAATTAAAAATGAAGCGGGTCGGAACAGTTTTTTCCTCTCGGCCAAGAAGTGGATCGATCTCACGGGGGCCACAGGTTTGCTCGCCAGCGCCGGACGCTACGGCGGCACCTATGCCCACAAGGACATCGCCTTCGAGTTTGGCTCCTGGCTCAGCCCCGAGTTCAAGCTCTATCTCATCAAGGAATTCCAGCGCCTCAAGGACGAGGAAAACAATCGGCTCCAGCTCGGCTGGAACCTCCAACGCACCCTCGCCAAAATCAATTACCGCATCCACACCGACGCCATTCGTGACACACTCATTCCTCCCACGGTCACCAAAGCGCAGGCCGCAGTGACATACGCCAACGAGGCCGACCTGCTCAACGTCGCCCTCTTTGGCCAGACGGCGAGACAATGGCGCGATGCCCATCCTGACGCAGAGGGGAACATCCGTGATCACGCCTCGCTGGAGCAACTCGTCGTCCTGACGAACCTCGAAAGCCTTAACTCCGTGCTCATCCGCCAGGGTCTTCCCCCGCCGGACCGCCTGCTCAAGCTCAACGAAATCGCCATCAGCCAACTCCGCACCTTGCTTTCTGCCGGCGTCTCCAAGCGGCTTCCTGCTCCCGGACGATCTTCCAAATAGCCCATGCCCAACGTCTCCAACCTCGTCAATACCATCCAGGACATCATGCGCAAGGACGACGACGTGCGCCGGCAACCGAGCGGAGCGAGATCGACTGCCAAAGGCAGCCCGCAGGGTGAACGCGGAAGCGTTCATCAATTCGGCGGCACGCCCAAGACCGCCCTGCGCGATAGCGCATCTTTGCCGCGCGAAGCCATTTGGCGGAGCCTTCGCGAAGCGAAGGATAACATGGCCGGCTTCGTCCTCGCCAATGGCAGCATGTCCTCCAACCAGTCCGGCGACTGCCATGCGCGGAGCGCATATTCAAAGCCGAAGGCCAAACCGCAGAGCCTGCCAAGGCAACGCGATCCCGCGGTGCGGGACCGCGCCCTCATCGAGGCCGACCTCGTGGACACTGCCCGGCGCGATAGCGCTTTCCCCCAAATCGAAGCCACTGCACAGGTCCTGAGCAAAGCGAAGAACAACATGGTCGCCCTCCCCGGCCAGCTTTTCTACAGCACGCAGATTCCCGTCTGCCTCTGTTTCGGCGGGAAAAACAACACGCTCGATTCGGCGAACGATACCCGTTTGTTCGATGGCGAAGCGGAACTCAGCTTGGTAGCCTGACGCCATGAAACTCGCGGCCATCGAAAACCCCAGAAGTCGTCAGGAGGAACTCGGACAGTTCCTCACCGCGACGCCTGTGGCTGACTTCATGGCTTCGATGTTTGGGCCTCTACCGCGAACCGTGCGTCTGCTCGACGCCGGTGCCGGTGCTGGCTCGCTCACCGCAGCGTTCGTCTCGCGGTGTTGTGAAAAGCGCGACGGTGTTCGCGCCATCGAAGCCACGCTTTATGAACTCGACGGTGAAATCCTCGAAGCGCTGAACGATACGATGCGCAAGTGCGAGCATCGCTGCGCCGAAGCGGGCATTCGCTTCACGTTCACCATTCATGCCGTCGACTTCATCCAAGAAATGTCGGCATGTGTCGCAGGCGATTTGTTCGGCACCCAGCCGCCCGCGTTCGATGCTGCCATTGCGAATCCGCCCTACCGCAAAATCAGCACCGGCTCCGCCGAGCGGCGTGCCCTCCGTTCCGTTGGTATCGAGACCAGCAACCTCTACACCGGCTTCATCGCCCTGATTCAGCGGCTGTTGGTTCCCGGAGGCCAACTCGTCGGCATCACGCCCCGGAGTTTCTGCAATGGCCCTTACTTTCGCCCATTCCGAGAAGACTTGCTGAGCCAACTGGAACTGCGCCGAATCCATGTCTTCGAGTCACGCCAAGCTGCCTTCCGTGACGACAGCGTCTTGCAGGAAAACATCATCTTCCACGCGGTGAAGGGCAGGAAGCAGCCCGACGAGATGCTTATCTCCAGCAGCAGCGGCGAGCACGGCGACGACATCACCGAGACCGTTTTCCCCTTCGCCGAAATCGTCCATCCGCGCGACCGCGAGAAGTTCATCCACATTCCTTCTGCGGCCAGTCACGCCACGGCCAAGGAAACCATGGATGGCCTTCGCAACAGTTTGGCCTCGCTGGGCGTCACCGTCTCCACCGGAAGAATAGTGGACTTCCGGCTCAAGGACGCGCTCCGCAAAGAACCCGAGCGCGGCACCGTGCCGCTGCTCTACCCCTGCCACTTCAACGGCGGCACGGTTCACTGGCCCAAGCTCGAAGCCCGTAAGCCCAACGCCATCCTAGACAACGACGAGACGCGCCCGTGGCTCGTGCCGTCCGGTGTGTATCTGCTGACGAAGCGATTCACGTCGAAGGAAGAGCGACGCCGTCTCGTGGCCTGCCTGTTCGACCCGGACGAAGTGAAAGCCGAGTGGGTTGGTTTCGAGAATCACCTGAATTACTTCCACGCCAGCGGACATGGCTTGGAGCGCACCCTCGCCGTCGGCCTCTACGCCTTCCTGAACTCCACAGTCGTTGACCAGTATTTCCGGCGCTTCAGCGGGCACACGCAGGTGAACGCCACCGACCTCCGCACCCTCGCCTATCCCGACCGGGACACTCTCGAAGCGATGGGCCGCGAAATAAAGACCCTCGACCTCTCGCAGGACGAAATAGACCAACTCGTCACCAAGCACCTTCATGCCCGCCGATAAACCCAACCGCAAAGCTGCCGCCCGGAAGAAGCGGCTCGCCGAAACCATCGAAGCGCTCACGGCTTTGCAGTTTGGCCCGAAGCAGCGGAATGAAACCGCCGCCTACACGTTGCTGGCCCTGCTCGACCTTCAGCCAGATGCCGCATGGGCCGACGCGCAGGCTCCTTTGCGTGGCATCACCCCCATCATCGACTTCATCGCGACCGCCTACGGCAACCGCTACGCACCAAACACCCGCGAAACCATCCGCGACGATGCGGTGAAGTTCTTCGTCGAGGAGGGACTGCTGCTGCGCAATCCCGATGACCCCAATCGCCCGACCAACAGCGGCAAGACGGTCTATCAAATCGAACAAACCGCCTTGGCGCTCTTCCGCAAGTTTGGCACCCTCGACTGGACTCCTGCCTTGGCGCACTACCTCGCCAGTCGCGAAACTCTCAAGCACGAGATTGCCCGGAAGCGAGACCTCGTCCGCGTACCTGTTACCTTGCCCGACGGATCCCAAGTCGGGCTCTCACCCGGCGGCCAAAATCCTCTCATCAAAGCCATCATCGAACACTTCTGCCCCGCTTTCGCTCCCGGCGGGGTGGTCCTCTACATCGGCGACACCGAAAACAAATTCGTCCATCTGGAAACCGCAGGCTTGGCCGCACTCGGCGTCACCTTGGATTCCGCCGCCAAGATTCCCGATGTCATCGTCCACGATACCAAGCGAAACTGGCTACTGCTCATCGAAGCCGTCACCAGCGCCGGCCCCGTGGATGGCAAGCGCCGCAAGGAACTCAAAGACCTCTTCGCTAGCTGCAGAGCGGGCCTCGTGTTCGTCACCGCCTTCGAGGCTCGCCGCACTATGCAGACCTTCGTCTCGCACATTGCCTGGGAGTCCGAAGTCTGGATCGCCGAGGACCCCGACCACATGATCCACTTCAACGGCGAACGGTTCCTCGGGCCATATCCAGACGTGATGCCGAAAGAACCATGAGAGCCTCAATCGACAGTCGAAATTCGGGATTCAGAGTTTTCCCTCTCTTGCCGAAGGGAAATGCCAGCTTCGACTGGGTGCAGCAGATCATCCACAACATTGCGCGAAGCCGAATTCACCAACCGCCGGCAGCACCAATTTAGAAATTTATGCCAAACATTTCCACTCATCAGGCAATTTCGGTTCCGCAGGTCATGGTCTCCAGCACCTTTACTGATTTGCAGGAGCATCGCGCTGCGCTCATCGATTCCATTAACAGCCACAAGCTCCACCCCAACGTCATGGAAAATGACTCCGCTCGTCTTGTGGACGTCATTGAGTCCTCTCTCCAAATGGTGCGCGACAGTGCGGCCTACATTGGCGTCATCAGCCTGAAATACGGCCAGACGCCTGAGTGCCCTAAACGAAACCCCGGTCAACTCTCCATCACCGAACTGGAATTTAATGAAGCCCAGCGCCTCGGGCGGCCAATTCTCCTCTTCGTCATGGGAGATAAGCATCAAGGGACCAAGGACGACTTCGAGAATGACACCGAGAAGGAAAAGAAGCTCAACGCCTTCCGTGAACGCGCCAAGAAGATCTCCCCAAGCTCCGCCGTGAATCGTGTCTATGCGGTCTTCAACAACCTCCAAGATTTCAAAGACAACATTAGCTCTTCACTCGCCGAGTTGAGGGAGCATCTCATGTCCAGCGATGACAGTGCCCATGAGGATGAGCCGCCCGAGCAAGGTAGTCACCACTCGAAAAAGTCCTGCCAACGGCATCTCCAAGAAATGGAACTGCAGCTGCAGAATGCCCTCGAAGCGTTCAAGGGGCAACCGACAGTATTCCTTGAGCCAAAACTATCAAAGACCCGCGAGTTCAATGACGAACCCAATCAACTCCATGAGTTGATGGAGAGACCAAGCGACACGCTCATAATTGCGCCTCCCGAGTTCGGCTTAACATGTCTCGGGTTGCACTTGCAGCTTGAAGCCTATAAAAAAGACATTTTCTGGCTATACGTTGACGCAGAACAGACAAAGGGCCGAAAAATCGCTGATTTTATCGATAAAGAGCTTCTGCATTATGATCGGACTCTATCTGATCTCAAATGTATCGTTCTGGATAGCTGGAACGCTGGCACATTCGACCACCTCACAATTGTCAAGAATATCGCATCTAAGTGCCCCGGTCTGCCCTTAATTATCCTCGCTGAAGACTCTCTGCTTCTCGACGCCACGGGGAATCTTTCAAAACTCAACAGGGAGTTTGCACTTCTTCATCTCCAAGCTCTGAGCAAAAGCTCCATGCGACAACTAGTCGCGAATTACAACGCAACCAAGCAGATCGGAACAGAAGATGTCCTGCTGTCGAGCGTGGCTGAACACTTGGAGTCCATCAACATCCACCGCACCCCCCTTAATTGCTATACCCTATTGCGCGTCTTAGACGGCAGCTATAACGAGAAACTTACCAATAAGAGCAAGCTCTTAAAGGCCATCTTGTTCGTGCTTTTCACGGATCACAACAGTTTCTCGTTTTTGAGCAACAAGCCTGAAGTTGAGGAATGCGCGTTCGTGTTGGGATGTTTCTGCAAGGACTTAATCAAGGAGGCGAGGCTCTGGTTTGACTCCGCAACGTTAGTTTCAGAACTGCAGGACGTATGCAGGTCAAAGTGCATCGTCCTAAACATCGACGCTATGCTCGATGCGCTCATTGAGAACAAGATCCTCGTCAGGCAGGGGAATCGGATGGCATTCCGGCACAGATTTTGGGTCTTTTATTTTGCAGCAGAATGGATGCGGCACGACGACGAGTTCAGGCAGTTTATACTGAAGGATCGAAATTATGTAAATTATCCTGAGATCATAGAGTTTTACGCCGGAATAGATGGGAAGCGAGCAGACGCAATCGAAACAATTCTCGCTGACCTGACTGCGCTGATTGATAAAGTCGAAAAGAAAATTGGTATAGCGGCCTCATTCGATCCACTATCGCCATTACTCTGGAATCCGTCTGATGAGTTCATTCAGAAGGCGCGAAGCCAGATCGCCGAAAAAGTAGGACCTTCAAATCTCCCGGCAAGCATCAAGGACAAGCATGCAGACAGTCAGTATCAATCAGCAGCACCCTATGACCAGAGCATTAGCACATTTTTGAATGACTATTCAGTGCTGAGTCTTCTGAGCAGCATCAAGGCTGCATCCCGAGCGTTGCGGAGCAGTCCCTTCGTTGACGTTGAATTGAAACATAAAATAACCAGCGCAATACTTCAGGGATGGGAAGAGATATCGAGGGTGATCTTTTGGATTTCTCCTATATTGGCAAAAGATGGTCACGCCATCCACGACGGCTTCGCGCTTAGGCTGTCAGATGGCTTCTCGGCGAATTTGGATCAGCGGTTTAAGGAGATCATAACCTGCAATCCCAGCAACATTGTTAGGATGCTTGGTGGCGATTTGGCATCAAAGAAAATCGGTCCTCTACTAAACCAATGCTTCAAGGCAACTGATTCCATGCTTCAGAAGCATATGATAGCATTGTTTGTTGTTACCCTTCGACCAGAAGGCTGGCGTGACGCGACACTCAATTACATCAATCTCTTACACCCAAGGTCATTCTACCTTGGTGATTTGTTTGGGAAATTGACGCACGAGGTCACACTTGGGGATTTGGAGCATGAGGAGGAGCCTTCGCTAAAGCGACTCACGCGTGCAATCCTCTCCAAGCGTGAATATGCCTCCAAGGTCTCAGCCGATAAGGGAATCCCACCCAACAAGCTCTTGAGCGACGAGAATAGATTGCCGGTCGATCAACTATTGAAGGGCAATCAACCCAAACAGGGCGGACCCGCGGCCTAATCTCCATCCGAGCGTTCATAACGGCTGTTTTCTCAGCGTAGGGGGAACTGGGGGTCAGGGGAACTGGGGGAACTGGGGGAACTGGGGGTCAGTGTGCATTTTCTTGCATCATCCCCGAAATTCCCCCACCGCGATCCGCGATAACCCTTGATCCGTCCCGCAGCCGTGTCCAACGACACGCCCCTCGGCGTAACTCTGTGAGCTCAGGCTGGACGCTAAAGCCCGTGAGCCGGAGATTATCCGAACGATGACAGGAGCAGTTCACTTTCTGACCGGAGGCAGGCGATGAATCCTCTCCGGATCGTGAGAACTGGGGGTCAGTGTGCATTTTCTTGCATCATCCCCGAAGTCCCCCCACCGCGATCCGTGATAACCCGTGACCCGTCTCGCAGCCTTGTCCAATGACACGCCCCTTCAGCGAGCTCAGGCTGGACGCTAAAGCCCGTGAGCCAGAGATTATCCGAACGATGACAGGAGCAGTTCACTTTCTGCCCGGAGGCAGGCGATGAATCCTCTCCGGCTCGGTCGGGTGCTCGGACGGGGGACGATTGTCCAATGGCTCGACGACAAGGGCTATGGATGGGTGGAGTCGGGGGAGACCCGGCTTTTTGTGCATATCAAGGATTTCCGGCGGGGACACCGCAGACCGTCGGCCGGGGAGGAAGGGCTGTTCGTTGCGGGAGTGGATGCGAAAGGGCGGCCCCGTGCGAAGCGGGTGACTTTCGTGAAGGCGGACAGCGCCCGGGTGAGCGAGGGGGCGTGGTTGCTCGTCCTCCTGCCGGCAGCGCTGCCTCTTGCGTCTCTCACACGCTTGCCCTTCCCATGGTGGATGGGGGCAGGGGTCATGTTAGTGACTTCGCTCATCACTTACGCGCTGTATGCCCGCGACAATCATGCGGCTGTTTCCAGCAGATGGCGGGTGCCGGAGAATCTGCTGCATCTCGGAGAAGTCCTTGGCGGATGGCCCGGGGCACTCCTTGCCCAGCGGGGACTGCGCCACAAGTGCTCGAAGCCGGGCTATCAATTCGTCTTCTGGCTCATCGTCCTCCTTTACCAATCCGCAGCGGTGGACGTGCTGCTGGATCATCGTCCGAGCTGGGAGTTGATCCGGTATCTGGAAGCGGCACTGCGCGAAAACCCGTGAGCCATCCCTTAGCAACGACACGCACCGCGACCCCCCTCCGGATCTGCCGTGCCTCGCCTCCTGACGCCCTCCGGGGTCTCGAAGAGGGCAACCTGCGAGCCGCGCGGCGCGTGGACGTGGACAAGCGGGGCGAACTCTGAAATCACTGGCAGGAACGCACGCACCCTCCGACCTCATGCCACGCTTCCTCTTGCTCATGCTTCTCGGGATTCTTGCGGGCCCGGCCGCATTCGCCGATCCGCTGCCTTCATGGAACGACACCGCGGCCAAGCAGGCGATCATCGCGTTCGTCGAGAAAGTCACGAGCGAAGGCTCGCCGGATTTCGTGCCCGTTCCCGAGCGCATTGCCACGTTCGACAACGACGGCACGCTTTGGGCCGAGCAGCCTGTATATTTCCAAGCGCTCTTCATTTTCGACCGCATCAAGGCCCTCGCGCCGCAGCATCCCGAGTGGAAGGAGAAAGAACCGTTCGCGTCCGTCCTCCGGGGAGACATGGACGGCGCACTGGCGGGCGGCGCGAAAGCGCTTCTCGAAATGTCCATCGCCGCACAGGCCGGCATGACGACGGAGGAGGCGAAACACCACGTCACCGACTGGATCACCACGGCCCGGCACCCCAAGACCGGAAGGCTTTTCACGTCCATGGTCTACCAGCCAATGCTCGAATTGCTCGCGTATCTGCGCGCGAACGGATTCAAGACCTTCATCGTCTCCGGCGGCGGCATCGAGTTCATGCGCGTGTGGACCGAGCGCGTTTACGGCATCCCTCCCGAACAGGTCGTTGGAAGCAGCATGAAGATGAAGTATGAGGTGCGCGATGGCGTGCCGGTGATCGTCTGGCTGCCGGAGTTGAACTTTGTCGACGACAAGGCCGGGAAGCCGGTCGGCATCCAGCAACACATCGGCCGTCGTCCCATTTTCGCCGCCGGCAATTCCGACGGCGATTTCGAGATGCTCCAGTGGACCACCGCAGGCGCAGGCCCCCGCTTCGGCATCATCGTTCACCACGACGACGCCAAGCGCGAGTGGGCCTACGATCGCGATTCCCCGATCGGCCACCTCGCCCGCGGCCTCGATGAAGGGCCTAAGCTTGGCTGGAGAATCATAAGCATGAAGAACGACTGGAAGACGATCTTCCCACCGGAGACCGAGTAGATCGCCCCGGCCCTTCGAAAACGGGCTCCCTTCCTCAGCAAGGACACCCACTTCGACCGCATTGCGGATCTGCATCTCCTCGCCTACTGACGGCGTCCGGAAAGGGGCTGCGTGTGCATTTTCTTGCCTCATCCGCAGCCTGCGAAAAAACGAGAAAATCGTCACTGCCCAGCCCCGATCGTGGGCTTTGAGGTTCTTGATGCTTCCGGGCCCGTATTTGCCAGCCACTTCCTCCAGAGTCGCTGTGCTCAAGAAACAGAGTCACGCCTTCGCGAACGAGATCCGAAAGGCTTCGATCCTTCTCATTGCCAGCACGCTTTAACGCCGCGTATTGCCAGTCTTCCGGCTGAACCTGCGTTTTGATCATGATGGCATCCCTTTATCACATGCCATTTTGTGAATGAATGCTGGGAGATTCCCCGTCCTTGTTGCCATGGTGCTCGCCGTGTCCGAAAAGTGAGAGCATCGATTGGACGCTCCGCGGAGATCCTGCCAACCTACCGGCATGTCCTCGTCCCACGACACCACGCCGCCGATGAACCATGTTTTCGTGGACTTCGAAAATGTGCCGAAGATCGACCTCTCATTGATCGGGAACAAGTCGATACACCTCACGATCCTGCTGGGGCCGAAACAAACCAAGCTCGCAACGGATCTCGTCGAGAAGTTGATGGAGCATGCAAGCTCCGTGAAGATGATTCGCCTCGAGTCCTCCGGCAAGAACGCCTTGGACTTCACGATCGCCTACTACGTCGGGCGGACAACAAGTGCGCATCCGGGCTCATACATCCACATCGTGTCGCGGGACACCGGTTTTGACCCTCTCGTCGAACATCTAAAGAAGCGGCACGTCCGCATTCGCCGACACGACAGCTTCGACACATTGACTTTCTCCCACAACGCCGCAGCACCGAAAGGAGAGGCTCCGAAACCTGACGATGCGCTGCTACGCGTGGTTGCCCATTTGAAAAAGAACGCCAAGAACCGCCCGAAAAAGAAAAAAACTCTGCTGGGAACAATCCAATCCCAACTCGGCAAAGATACCGCAGAGGCTAAGGCCGAGGAGGTTCTCGCTACCCTCTGCAAGGAAAAGCGCCTGAGCATTGGAAACAACGAAAGCGTGGAATACCATTTCTAGGCGCCGAGCATTGAGTCCCAGCCAGAGAGCCAAAGCAAACTTGTTGGCAGTCATAAACCCAGCCCGGACTCATCCGGCAACAGAAGTTGCCATGCTTCACTCCCGTCTTGCCGCGAGGGCTCGGGTGGGGTTTGATCGGCCTTGATGAAACTGCACGCGCTTTTGGCTGTCGGGTTGGTTTTCACGATGTCGGCCCTGGCGGCCGAGAAAAGTTGGATCGGGGAGAAGTTGCCGAGGCTCACGGTGAACTTCCTCGGGACGAGTCCGAAACTGGAGGGACAGCCGGTTTTGCTGGAGTTCTGGGCGACGTGGTGTCCTCCCTGCCGCGACAGCATTCCGCACCTCAACGAGCTCTACGAGAAATTCAAGGACCGCGGGCTGGTGATCGTGGGGGTGACGGCGGAGTCGAACCAAGTGATCCGGAAGTTCCAGAAAGACGTGCCGATGGAGTATCCGACCGCGACGGACAATGGCGGCCGGTTGGCGGAGAAGATGGGCGTCTCGGGCATTCCCTCCGCATTCCTCGCCAATAAAGCAGGCATCATCGTGTGGCAGGGGCATCCGGCCACGCTGAGGGATTCGGACATCGAGAAGGCCCTCGAATAACACGCCATGGATTCCTTCGCCTCCCCCGACGTGCGCGACGACGCGCGCGCGCAATCCTCGTTCCTCACCCGCGTCTATGCCCACCTTGTGGCGGCGGTCCTGCTCTTTGTCGGGTTGGAGGTGTGGTTCTTCCAGAGTGGCATCGCGCAGGCGGTGGTGGGTGTGTTTTCCGGAGTCTCCTGGTTGATCGTTCTCGGGGGCTTCATGCTCCTCTCGTGGGTGGCCACGTGGCTCGCCACGCCTCAGATCCCGCGCCCGGCCCAATACCTCGGGTTCGTCCTTTACGTGGGCCTGCAGGCGCTCATCACCGTGCCCTTGCTTGCCGTGGCCGAGAGCAGCGCGCCGGGGGTCATCGCCACGGCCGCCCAGGTCACCATCGGCGGATTCCTCCTCCTCACCGCAGTCGTGATGCTGACCGGCAAAGACTTTTCGTTTCTCCGGACATTTCTCGTTTGGGGCGGACTCTTCGGCCTCGCCGTGATCGTGTGCGCGGTCCTCTTTAAATTTGAATTGGGCACATGGTTCTCGGTGGCAATGATCCTGCTGGCAGGCGGCTCGGTGCTCCACACCACGTCGGGGATCCTCCGCGGCGGGTATTCACGCGATGCGGACATCGGGGCGGCGATCCAGCTCTTTGCCGGCATTGCGCTCATGTTCTGGTATGTGCTGCGCATCTTTCTCGGCTCGCGGCGCTGAGAGGGCCCGCTCCGTGCTGGCCTCCGTCGCGGTCCTCTGCCTCGGGACCCTCACCGGGACGGCGGCGGAAACATGGCCGACAGCGGAACAAATCGCCCGCGCTTTCGACGGCCGCGACGGTGCGTTCGTCTTGAGGGAATGCGGAACCGGGCGCACCCTCGCCCACAATCCCGAAACGTCCGCCGCCCGCTTCCCGCCCTGCTCCAGCTTCAAAATCTGGAACAGCCTCATCGGCCTGGAGACGGGCGTGTTGTCGGATCCTGATGCTCCATTTTGGACATGGGACAAGATCGAACGCAGCCTCCCGGGATGGAATGCCGACCAGACGTGGCGCAGCGCCTTCCGCGTCTCGTGCGTTCCCGCCTTTCAGGATCTCGCGCGAAAGATCGGTCCCGGGCGCATGCAGGAGTGGCTGGACAAAATCGGTTACGGCGACCGCAACATGGCGGGACGGCCGGATTCCTTCTGGCTCCCGCGCGAGGGACTTGAGGGTGTCTTGATCTCTCCGCAAGAACAAGCCGACCTCCTCGTCCGCCTTCTGCAAAGCGAGTTGCCTGTCCGTCCGGAAAACCTCGCCAAGCTCAAGGACGTCATGCACGTCGCAGGGCCACTCTATGGCAAGACGGGCAGCGGCCTTGTCCGCTCCCGCGGGCAAGGCGTCGACTACGACACCGGCTGGTTCGTCGGATTTGTCACCTCCGGCGAACGCCCGCTCGTCTTCGCCTGTCTCGTCCTCGGCCCCGGCCTCGGGGGCAAGGACGCCCGAGAGGTCACCGAACGCCTCTTGAAGGACTGCGGCCTGCTCTGAACCGAACTACTTCCGGTCGAAGCCGTGTCTCACCGCATCCCGCCCAACTAGGCCGCTTCCACTTTTCTTCATAATCCACTGGACATCTATATCGCGATATAGTAATGTCCTTTCCATGCAGACCATTGCCCCGAAATCCGTCGCCGAACGAACCAACGCCTTCATTCTGGATGTGCGTACTCCGCTGGAGTACCGCGAGATTCACGCTCCGGGCTCCGTCTTGCATCCCCTCCACGAGTTGGATCCCGGAAAAGTTCGGGAAATGTCTGTTGGTTCGCCCTGCTATGTGATGTGTCGCTCCGGGAACCGCGCGAGTGCCGCGGCGGAGAAACTGCGTGCGGCGGGGCTCCACGACGTGCAGGTCATCGAGGGAGGAATCGTCGCCTGGGAGAAGGCGGGGCTGACGGTGAACCGTGGAGAGAAAGGGATCTCCATCGAGCGCCAGGTCCGAATCGGTGCGGGATCGCTGGTGCTGGCGGGCGTGTTGCTGGGCGTGTTTGTGAATCCCCTGTTTCTGATCCTCAGTGGATTCGTCGGCTGCGGACTCATCTTCGCCGGAGTCACGGACTGGTGCGGGATGGGCCTCCTTCTCGCCCGCATGCCATGGAACAACCGCGTCGAAGGCGGTGCGTGTTGCAGTCGCTGAAGCCCTCCTGACACTCAACCCCTCTCCCGACTTATGCTGATCCGCCAACTCTTCGATCCCGCGCTGGCCCAATATGCCTATCTGGTGGGTTGCCAGCGCACCGGCGAAGCCGTCATCATCGACCCCGAACGCGACATTGAGCGTTACAAAGCGGAGGCCACCGCAAACGGGCTCCGCATCACCGCCGTCGCCGAGACGCACATTCATGCAGACTTTGTGAGCGGTACCGCGGAGTTCGCCGCGGATCCCGGCGTGCGTTTGTACCTCTCGGCCGAAGGGGGGGCCGATTGGCAGTACGAGTGGCCGGGCGACCGCGCAAACGTCACCTACCTGAAGGATGGGGACGTTTTCAAAGTCGGGAACATCCGCCTGCAGGCTCTCCACACTCCCGGGCATACGCCGGAGCACATCAGTTTCCTCATCACCGATGAAGGCGGCGGGGCGGAGGATCCCATGGCGCTCGCGACCGGCGACTTCCTCTTCGTCGGCGACGTGGGGCGGCCCGATCTGCTCGAGTCAGCGGCCGGGGTGCAGGGCGTGATGGAATCCTCGGCGCGGACGCTCCAAGCCTCTCTCGCGCACAAGCTGAAAGCCCTCGGCGACTACGTGCTCGTTCTTCCCGCGCACGGAGCCGGCAGTGCATGCGGGAAAGCGCTCGGGGCAGTGCCCGTGAGTTCCCTCGGCTATGAGCGCCGCACGAACGGTGCATGGCGCGAGGCGTTAAGCGACCCCGAGCTTTTTGTCTCGCACATTCTCGCCGGCCAACCGGAACCGCAACTCTACTTCGCCAACATGAAAAAGGTGAACAAAAGCGGGACCCGGGTCACAGGTGGGGTTCCGCACCTGCCGCATCTCACGGCCGAGGAAGCGGCATCGCTGCAAGCACAGGGAAGCCTTCCCATTGATGTGCGGTCGGACAAAGCGGCCTTCGCGGCCGGGCATCTCATCGGTTCGCTCTCCGCCCCGCTCGGGACTCCCTTCTTCTCGACATCGACCGGTTCGTATGTCGCGCCGGATCAACCGACATTTCTGGTGGTGGAGACCGCATTCCAGGTCTCCGAGGCCGCAGCGCAGCTCTACCGCATGGGTTTGGATGGCTGCACGGGATGGGTTTTGCTCGGCGAGTTGCAAGCCGCCGGCTTGCTCAGTGCCCGAATCGAACGCATGGATTTCGTTGATTTCAAAGCCTCGGAAATCCCCGACGGTGCACTCCTCGATGTGCGCACCTCGGCGGAGTTCCAACGTGGCCATCTCGAAGGCGCCCGGCACTTTCCCTATACCCGTCTCAAGACGCGGGTGCAGGAACTCGATAAGTCCAAACGACTCTATCTGCATTGTGGAAGCGGACGGCGCGCCGGCCTTGCGGCCAGCTACCTAGCGGCTCTGGGCCACACCGTGGTGCATGTGGACGGGATCTGTTCCGAGTGCGAGCGCATCGCCCGGCTGGAGGGTGAGGCGTTTTGACAAACCATCTCCCCGCAGTATCCGGCTCGCCGGGCTGACTCAGCCATGGGGGAACCTCTTCTTTACGGCGCGATCGTGGGACTGTCCCTCGGACTCACGGGCGGCGGGGGTTCGATCTTTGCCGTGCCGCTACTGGTCTTCGGCCTCGGCCTAGCCTTTCGCGATGCCGTTGTCGTTTCCCTCGCTGTCGTGGGCCTCACGGCGCTCTACGGAGCCGTCCTGCAGACGCGCGGCGGACAGGTTCTGTGGGGTGCCGGCGGAGTGCTCGGCTTGGGCGGAATCCTCTTCGCCCCGGTCGGCGCAAAAATCGGTGTGTTCCTCCCTCAGAGCGCGGCGCTGCTTTTGTTCGCAGGTCTGATGATCGTGATCGGGCTCCGGATGTTCAAAGCCTCGCCGCCTCCGGGTGAGGACGTTCCGCTGTCTGCGATCCGCTGCGAGCAGGATGAGTGCGGACTCCCCAAGTTCAGCACGCTCTGCGCCCTTAAACTGCTCATCGCCGGCGCCGTCTCCGGCATCCTCTCGGGCATCTTCGGTGTCGGAGGAGGATTTCTTCTGGTTCCGGCGCTTCTGCTCGTCACCGGTATCGAGATCGGCCGGGCACTGGCCACCTCGCTTGTGGCGATTTTCCTGATCTCCGCATCCGGCTTGATCTCAAACCTGCTGCTGGTGCCCCATTGGCCGGGGTGGGTGCAGCCCATTCTCTTCCTTGCAGGCGCCGCGCTGGGCATGACCGGTGGGGCCGCCATCAAACCGCTCCTTCGCGCGACCGTTCTCCGGCGGTTTTTTGCCGCAGCCGTTTTGCTGATGGCCTGTTACATCGCCGTCCGCGCCCTCGCCGCGCTCTGACGCGGTCCGGAGAACCGACGCCGCTGAGCGAAAGCAAAGGCCCGGCCGCCCCGCCGCCAGAGGTTGAATTCTGGAGCAGGTGGCCCCGCCCTTACTTCCGGTCGAGGATCTGGTAGCCCTCGAGCGCGTCGTGGACGACGTTCTTGCCGGCCCGGTCGATGTAGGCCGGATCGGGCAGACTCGTGCGGTATTCGTCGACGAAGAGGCCGATCTTCTCGAACGGAATCGGCACGAAGTCGGGAAGATCCTTGAAGATTTTCGAATCCGGTCGCAGACGCAGGTCGCCGCCCGCGAGGTCCACAAAACCGGGATCCTCGTCATAGACCGCGAGGGGTCCGCTCGGGAACGGATCGGTCTTCCGTTTTTTGCCGTCGACGACATCGCTCCACGTGAAGGGCGTCTTGCACTTGACGGCGACGTTGTTGGCGATGAGGGATTCCTTCGGCCGGGCGCTCACGAACTCGTAGCCGAAGTTCGACTCGATCGCGATGTTGTTCTGGCAGTTGATCGTCTGCGGGAACTTGCCTTGGTAGCCGATCTTGTAAAGGAAACTCGTGCCGCGTTTGCCCTTGCTCTTGAGGTGAACGACATTGCCGAAGACGGTCATCTCCGGATGGTCGTGATCGAAGTAGATTGCGTCGCCGTCGTCGCTGGAGTGGATGTAGTTGAACCGGATTGTGTGGTTTCCGAACTGGAAATACCGGTCGTACGAATAGATGCCACCCATGTCGTTCGACACCATCGCGAAACGGAAAATCTCGTTGTATTCAATCAGGTTGTCGTAGCTCCCCAGAAGGATGCCCGCGTGGGGCGTGTCGTGGATGAGATTGTGGCTCACAGTCATGCCCACGCAGGTGTGGTGTCCGCCATTTCCTCCGCCGGTGAATCCGATGTTCACGCCGGGCGTGTAAACGCGCTGGAGTTCGGAGAAGTGGTGAATGTGATTGTTCGTGACGAGGTGACCGGCGGCAATGCGCGGCGTGGCGGTCTCATTTCCCCCTGCAAGGAAAACGCCGCCTGCACCGAGCTTGGTAAGTTCGCTGCTGCGCACCGTGTGGTTCATCCCGCCTTCGACACGAATCCCGTATTCGTCCACGAGCCGGACCGTGCATCCGGCAACCATGTTGTGGGCTCCGCCGGAGATGCGGATGCCGGGGCCGCTGTTGATCGTCACCAGAAGACCACGCAGGGTGATGTGGCTGGCGTCTTCGAGGATGACCACCGGGTCCGCCGTATCGGCGACAAGGATCTCGGTCTGATCGAGAGGGCCCGGCGGATACAGGTAAATTTTGCGATCCTTGAAATCGAGCGCCCACTCGCCGGGTTGGTCGACTTCCTCGAGGAGGTTCATGACCCAGTACGACTCGCGGCCATTGCCCTCCGGGCGGGTGTATTTGTTTCCGATGCCGCCGGGGATCGGTTTCGAGAGCGTGAGGACCTGCTTGTCCGTATCGATCGAGAGAACACGGATGGCTTCGTTCTGCCACGGGATGCGCCAGTAGCCCTTCATCCACACGCCGCGGTCGAGTTGTTTCGCCCAGATTTTGTGTTTGTCGGCGAACTCGTCGCGGTACTCAAAGATGCCGCCCGTCGGGTGGTCCTCCAGCAGATGCCATGCGGCTCCCTCCCATTTGCGGGTGGTGGGTCCGCCGGCGTTGAACAGGATTTTCCGGATCGTCATGAACCCGCGATTCGGGAAACGCGAGAGCGGAAGACGCTTCTCGGGAGTAAAGAGCGAGATGATCCCGCCGGTGTCGGAGAAGACATCCGGATACGGTCCGAGCTTCGTGAGCCCGAGCGCGGCCGCGTCGACCTCGACGACTTTGTCCGCCACCTCGGGGGTCAACCGCGCGCGGGTGGCAGGGTCGGTCACGGGGCGGAAGTCGGACGCTTTCAAGCGTCTGGCACCCAACAGCCGGGGCTGCGCACCTTCCGCCGCGCGCCAGACGACCGGCGCCTCCTTCGTGCCAGAGTCCTCCTTGCCGAGCACGAGCGGCTTCCCCTGCAAATAATCCCCAGCGCCGATCCACACCGTCACCGGTTCGGTCGGTGCCTCGCGACGGGCCTGGCGAACCAGATCCCGAGCCCGCTCGAGCGTGGCGACCGGCTTTTCCTTCGTTCCGGCGGCGGCATCGTCGCCCGTGGCGGAGACATGGATTTCCCGCGCGGTGGCGGGGGTTGCCAAAAGGACAAGCGATGCGAATGCAGGGAGGAGCAACTTCATAAAGGGAAGCGGGAACTTTGTGCAGAACTTGGACGGATTCCAGTGGAAATCGCTGGTCCGCCCCACAAAACTAAGTTGCAGGTTTGGAGGCCGGGAAGCCCGGGATCGTCCGTCCGTGCACATCGACCCCGAATGTGATCTCGGTGCGCTCGCCCTCCCATTCGATGACGACACCCGAGCGGTCCGCAGCCGGCTTCAACAGGGGAAGCGGATCCCCCGCCACATGCGGAAACATCAGCACCCGGAAGCCGGGATCAACCGCGTCACACCCGACGTGCAAACGGTTCAGGCGCATCTCCGGCTGTGTGCCGTTCGGAAGGAGAACAGTCTCAGTCGCCCCGGGAATTCGCAGCTGGGACGTTCCCGGCAGGAAACATAGAAGCAGGCGGCGCGGAGGTTGTCCGGCGGACGCTGCGGGCAATTGTTCCTCCAACACGATGCGCGCTCCCGCGGCCTCGAACGGCCCGGACTCCTTCACGATGACATCGGGCGGCAGCGTCATTCCCCAAACGTACGAATGGCTGGCGTCGTCGAGCCGGACGTCGTCGCACACGAGAACGAAGGGTTTCCGGTTTCTCACCAGCACACTCGTGCGGAAGGCATGCTTCACGGAAAACCTGCGGTACCAATCCGGCCGCGAGGCCCCTCCGCCGGAGGCTCCGGTTCCGGGTTGGCGGCTCGTATACCAATCCGGCAGCCGACCGATCGGAAGATCCATCCATGGCTCGTTCAACGGGCGGAGGCGGAAAGCATTGAGTGAGGATTCCTTCGCGCCAAGCGCGGTTCCCTCCGGGGCTTTCACGATCCGGTTCGTTTGAAAGTTCCAGGCGTTCGAGAGGTCCGTCGCCACGAGGCTGATTCCGGGCTCCTCCCGGTGGTCGACGCATCGCGCCTCTGCCGTCGAGGGGCCGACACCGTCGGCAAGAACGACAGACCGTGCCTCCGGTCCCCACTGGCCGGGAAGATCGCGCACGGGCGCATACAGACTCCAGATTCTGCCGTGGCTGTAGAGATTGAAATGCGAACGGTCGGCCACCGGATGCCCGCCCGCGAGCGAGCGGTTCAAGTGTCCGAGATAAAGCGCGTCCGGCGCCCACGACGACCGCGCGGAGAGATTTCCCGTATCCTCGCAAAAGAGGGAGAGCGGACGATCGGCCACGCATTGTCCGCGAATCACGCTCTCTTCGGGGGGATCCGACGCAAAGATCGCACACAGGAGAGCGTCGTAAACGGCGAGAAAATGCCGGGGATTGAAGAGCTTCGCAACCGTTTCCGGCTTGCTCACCTGCTGGCGGAGGATCCATCCCGCAGCGGGATCCGTCGGAAAAACCGCACGGTACACCACAGCATCCGATGTCCGTGTGAGCAGGGAACCGGACTGCCCCCACGAGTCGACGAAACTGAATCCGCCTCCCCACGGGAGCATGACGGCGGGGAGATACGAGTTAAAGAAAGCGCGGAGGCTGGTGTGGCCGAGCCGGTTCGACTCGGGATCCCTCTTAGCCAGCAGGATGAGCAACTCGGGAGCGACGAAGTTTTTCCCCCACCCTTCATAGGCATCGCCGGACGGAAACATCGCATCAATGAAGGCGGTCTGTGTGTTCGCAAGCCGCCGGAAAGCTTCGGGATCGTAACCGGGCTCGCCCTCGATCGCCGCGAGCGCAAAAAGCGCCCGCGCCACCCAGGCATTCCAGTAGCTGCATCCGGTGAGTTTGGCCGGAAGCGCCTCCGCACCGAGCGCGGTGAGCCCGCGCGTCGCGTCGGCGAGCACGCCGCGCACCGTGTCGCGTTGCGAATCGGACATGAACCCGTGCGCGAAATCGTAGCTGAGTCCGAGCGAGAACTCGCGCGTCGCTTCCTGCGCAACCGTCCGCGCATCATAGCGCGGCGGATCGGCCGTCGGCACGGAAAGGTCGATCGGTCCGGGCGAGGCCTTCCGCCGTGCGGCTTCGAGATCCTTGGCCACAAGACCCGAGAACGTTGTGAGAGCCGCGGCCGCCTTCCGACCGCCGGCCTCGTCGGCATCGATCAGACAGCGGAAGGATTCATACATCAAAAGGTAGGCAAGTTGGTTGTCCCAATCCGGCGGCAACTCACCGGCGGCGAGCTTGTCGTAGGCTGCGGCGAATTTCGCCGAGGGGCCCGTGAGTTGGCTGGAGAGGCCCTTCCGGATGCCGTCCATCACAGCCTTTCCGAACGGCGTGGAAAGCCGCGAGCGGATCGCGGGGAGATCGTCCGGATTGAAAAGCACGCGCGGATGAATGCCGGGTGCGGGCGGCGGCGCGATCACCGATCGATCGAGGCCGGACTCGTCGAGAACGACACGACGCGGGCGCGAAAACATCGCCAAGATCTCCGGCGCCGGGTAGCCGAAGTTGTCATTCCGGCGCACCATTTCTTGGTCCAGCGGGATGTTCAAGACACGGACATCGCGGCCGAGATGGCCCGCCACGCCCGGCAACAACCGCCCATCCGGACCAAGGAGTCCCGGATACACATCCGGCGGCAATGCGGTGGTTGCGTGAGCGAGCGCGGCAGAGGCCAGCACGAATGCGGTGAGGCAAAAAATGTCAGCGCGCATGGAGAACATGAGCCCCCGGGGCAAGGATTGGCGTGGCACCGTTTGAAGAATCCGGCACAGGCAGTGAAGCACCGCCGGGGTTGAAAACGAGGGTCCGGCGTCCCCCGTCGATCTCCAGCACTCCAAGCCCTTCGGGCGTCATTCGAAATTCGACTTTAGCGGGAGTTGCCCACGCGGGGAAGACCTCGACGACAAAGAAGCGCCGCGTGCCTTTCGGGCAGGCGAGGCGCGCTCCGTCGCCCCGCGAAGTGAGAACGATCTCCGTGGCGGTGCGGGCCGCGTCGCGGAAATACGGCGCGGCGGGGTCGATCTCGATTTTCTCGTAATTGTGAGCGACGACCCGCACGCGGAGGTCGCCGTAGGCAGACATTCCGCCGCCGAGATTTTCGAGGGTCTTCGGTTGGAGGCCCGGCCCCGTGCGCCCGAAGCCGAGTGCGATGCGGCCGCTGAGCGACTCGACCGAGGTATCCTCCGTGGCTTCGACTGCGACGACGCCCGCCATGCGGTTCTTTTCGAATACCCACGCCTCGCTCCCCACCCATCCGGCCCGCGGCACAAGACGCGGACCGAAGGCAGCGCTCGCGAGTTCGTACCGCGCGGAGAGTGCTCCGGCGTCACCCGTCAGCGACGTGGTCTCGGTCGAGTTGTGCGAGAGATAGGCACTGCCCTGCCAGAGTGGTTTGTCGGCCTCGATCTGGACATTCGAATACACGCGGAGGAGCGCGGCATTCAATGGCTGGAGCCGCGTGGGACCGTCCGTCACCACCGCACCGACATACGTCGCCCGCCCTTGGTGGCTTCCGGTGAAATCGCGGGCGGGATTCTCCGAGGCGATCGGCGGGATGGTTTTGCGAAGGTCCCGCGCCCCGGCAAGGAACGAGAAGCGTCCGAATCGTCCGCGGAATCCACCGATATTCGCATCGGAGAACATCCCGTTGTCGGCCTGGGGAGCGGTAGGGGCCGACGGATCGTAACACGCAGCGGCAATGAGAAGGTCGGCGGGGTAGACCGTCTCCATCGCGGGATTGAGGCGCGCCTGCTCGCGGGCGATGCCGCGATTGACCGGATCGGCCGAGAAGTGGGCGACGATTTCGGGTCCGGCGAGCATGCCGGTGCCATTCCAGAATGCCTTCCAATTCGGCGCCGAGGCATACTCGGCCACGCCGCCGGGTTCCATGCTGAGCGGATAGTAGGCCTTCGAGCGGACGATGAGTTCGCTCGCCCGCGGACTGCCGGTCAGAAAATGGAACCGCGCGAGGTCGCGGATCACAGACTCGTGGTAGGAGAAGCTCTCGTTCTCGCCGGCCATGTAGTTGAAGGCCCCGTCCGGCAGAAGGTGTCGGCCCACGACTTCAACGAGTTCGTCGGCTTTTTTCCGCAACGCCGGGTCACCGAGAAGCTCGGCGGAGAGGACGAGGAAGTTCGCATAGCGCATGTCGATGTTCGGAATGATCCCGTACTCCCCGTCCTTCTCGTGGCCTCGGGAATCCTGCATCTGGAAGGCGAGTCCCTCGCGAACAAGCTGCTCCCAGCGCGCGGCCTCGTCGGGCGGGAAAAAGTCCGGACTCAGCGTCCGCAACGCCAGCAGGGAGAATGCGAACGATTCGTGGAAAAAGACGTTGTAGTGATTGTCGACCACCGGTGGGAATACCTCGAAAAAACTCCCGCCGCGCACAAACCGCGCCATTGCGCCAAAACGCTTCCGGATCCTCTCCGCAACCGCCGGGTCGGCCCGGTGCGGTGAGGAAGGGTGCACATACGCCCACACGAGAAGTTGGGTTTCCTCCGCGAAATCCCGGATGCCGGTGAACCTCGGCGCAAGCTCCGCAGGAGTGGCCGATTCCCGCGGCGGGGGCCCGGCCAGAAGTTTGTCGACGCGTGCAAGCGCTGTGCGGGCATAGATGTTTGCGGCGAAGTCCCCGCTCACCGGAAAAAAGCGACCGACATCCCCGGCGGCAGCAGACGTCGCGAAGGCGATCAGCGAGGCGAGAACAACGGGGGCTTTCATTTGTCATCCACCCTGCGGGAACCATGCACCGGTCGCAAGGGAAAGCCGGACGCTTGAGGCGCTCTCAGAAACAAGATCGCGCCACACAAAGGCAGGTTTGCGGAAGAGGATCTCTCAAGAAAAAGAATCCACCGTCAGTTGGATGGTCTCATTCGTTTTTGGATTCAGGGAAAGCTGGCGGTCTTGCCAGCGCACGAGGAGGCGGCGTCCGGCACGGGATGTGACCTCCACCGCCATCAGCCTGCAGTGCTCCCAGCGCGCCGCGACTTCGAAACCGCCCCGTGCACGCAGGCCCTGCACCTGACCCGATTCCCATGAAGCGGGCAGTGCAGGCAGAAGCTCGATCTCGAAGAGGTCGCCTTCGATCCAGCGGCTTTGCAGAAGCATCTCTGCGATACCGGCACAGGCGCCGAAGTTTCCGTCGATCTGAAAGGGAGGGTGAGTGTTGAAAAGGTTCGGAAGCGTGCAGACCGAGAGAATCTGGCGGAGCTGTGCGTGTGCAGCTTCGCCGTCTCCCAAACGGGCGAAGAGATTGATCAACCACGCTCTGCTCCAGCCCGTTCCGCCTCCGCCATGCTTCAGCCGCCCGTCGAGTGTTCTCCGGAGTGCGGAGGCGAGTCCGGGGGTGCCGCGCGGCGAGATCTGTTGTCCGGGATGGAGCCCGTACGCATGGGAAACGTGGCGGTGTCCCGGTTCCCAGTCCTGATAATCCTCCACCCATTCCTGAAGGCGACCATCCCTCGGACTGATCTGCAGGGGCATGAGCCGCCGGAGAGCTTCACGCAGAGACAAGCAGAATTCCCGTTCCGCTTCCCCGAGGTCGAGCACATCGATGGCAGCGAGGCAGTGGGTCAGGAGCTCATGCACGATCATAAGGTCCATCGTGGCCGCATAGGTGAACAAACCCTTCGAGCCATCCGGTCGGATAAAATGGTTTTCGGGGGAGTGGGACGGACACGTCGCCAGATACCCCTCACCGGGGGAACCGGGAGGAATCTCCACAAGGAAATCCAAGACAAATTCCGCCGCGCCTTTCATGGCCGGCCAGGCACGGTCCCGGAGGAAGCACTCGTCCTGACTGAACACATAGTGATCCCACAGATGCCGTGTCAGCCATGCCGCACCCATTGCCCAGATGCCCCAGATCCCATCCACGGGTGCCGTGCCGCGCCAGAGGTCGGTATTGTGGTGGAGCACCCAACCCCGCGCGCCGTAATAACACGCAGCGGTCTTTGAGCCTGTGATCCCCAGATCCTCAATGAGATTGAACAGCGGCGTGTGGCACTCCGGCAGATTCGCTGTCTCCGCGGCCCAGTAGTTCATTTGCAGATTGATGTTCGTCGTCCATTTGCTGCCCCATGGCGGCGCGATGTGCTCGTTCCAGATGCCCTGCAGGTTGGCGGGCTGGGTGCCGGGCCGACTCGAGGAAACCAGGAGGTAGCGTCCAAACTGGAAGAGGAGACCCTCCAAGGCAGGGTCCGGAGCCCCCCCATCACGCAGTTTCTTCAACCGCTCGTCCAACGGCTTTGCCAATGCAGCAGGATCGCCCATCTCGAGTTTCACCCGGTCCATGAGACAGCTGAAATCCGCAACGTGGCGCTCGCGGAGTTCGTCAAAAGAGCGCGCGGCCGCCAGTCGGTGACGAACGCTGGCGACGGGGTCGCCGTCGATGTCGGTAAATGCCCGAAACGAAGTTGCCGCTTTGAGAACGATAACAACACTCTCACCGCCTGAGACTCGAAGCGTGCCCTCCTCGACCATCGCACGACCTTCCAACACCCGCAGCCCCGCAGCGAAACGCAGTCCCGGCTCCCGAACATCCGCTGTCCACGGGCGAGCGGTTCCATCGTTGATCCATTGCCCGGCCAGCAGGATCCCCGACTCGCTTTCTTCGACTGTGGAACATGGAAATGCCAACGAGAGTCGAACATCGAGCCGGATCGGCCCGCCGCCCCAAATCCTCACCACGAGAACGTCATCGGGAAAAGACGCAAACAGTTCACGGTAGCGGGGGCCGTGGGGGCCTTCGTAGCGCACCGACGCGAGGCCATTCGAAAGATCCAAATCGCGCCGGTAGTCACTGCCCTCGGCTCCACCGTGCTCATGCCAGCAGAGGTCTCCAAGCGGTTGATAAGCCGTCTGGCACGCCGGCACGCCCATGAAAGACCGCGAGGCAATCTTGATGGCCTCGGCCTCCTTCCCGGCGAAGAGCAGTCGACGGATTGCAGGGAGGGAATCCACAGCGCCCGCTGCGTCATAATCGTGCGGTACCCCCATCCATAGAGTGTCCACGTTCAGTGCCAGACGCTCCTGCGCGACGCCTCCATGCACCATGGCTCCAAGGGAACCGTTGCCCAGAGGGATTGCCTCAATCCACTCGCGGGCAGGTTGCGAAAACCAAAGAGGGTTTTGAAGGGGTGGCATGCGCAGCGGGGTGCCTCAAATGTGCAAAACCCCGGGTCCGCCACAAGGCAAACCCGGGGTGCTTTGCTTTCAACTTGGTGCCTCAGGGCGAACCCATGGGCCTGATCGTGTTCCGCGTGTCGACGAGCACGTTGCCGCCGCGTTCGATGGTGAACTCGGTCATGGTTACGCTGTTCCCGTTCGCCGTTGTTGTGCGCGGATACAGGGTCAGGCGGTCGACGGTTCCGCCGACGGCGGTCTCGAAGACCGTGGGCGAGATCCTGGTCGTCACCGGGAGTGCGTCACCCGCATTGTGCGGATAGAGCATCACGATCCAACCGGGGTTCACGCTGTTCGTGTTCACCACGAGACGCTTGAACGAGTAGGTCACGTTCCCGGATGTCACGGTGGAGAAGTCGGTCACTGCGGGCAACTGCGTCGTGGCATTCTCCCGCAGGAACCTTACCAGCAGGCGTCCGGTGCCGGTAGTCGGCGCGAGGATGATATCGCGCTGCCCGTTCGACGCCGTGGCCGATGCGATGCTCAAGTCATCCGGAATCTGGGCCAGCCAGGTGTAGTTCGCGCTGCTGGTATTCCGTTGGATGTCGTCGAGGAGCAAGGCGTAGGGAGTGGAGCCGTTCCGGACCACACCGGCGGTGCGGTAGGCCTGACGAAGGGGATTGTAGGCCTTCTTCAGAACGAACTCGACTTTGCCCACGGCATTCCAGGCCGGATATTTGTAGAACGGAATGTCGTAATGCGGATCGGCGATGGGATCGCGGAGGAAGGAGTTGTAGGTCTCCGTGACCCGGCTCCACCCGCTTGGCACCGTCGCCGTCTCGGCGCTTGTGGCATTCTGCGTGGCCGACCAGTCGTATTCCCACGAGTAGGCGTACGTGGCGTCGCCCGTCGCGAACGTGGCGAGCGGATTGTCAACGACGGCCGCCAACCGCTGGGGCTGGCGGGCCTTCTGGCCTTCCTTGGAGTTCGTCTTGACGCCAAGGCCGTTGACGAGCGGCATGCTCATGAGGCGCGACTCGCCCAGGAACACGCTGTTGCCACTGGAGACCATGCGGACCCACAGGCGCCCGAGGGCGCTGAGCGCAAACGAATTCCTGTCCGCATACGTATGTCCGCCCATGTTTTGACGGCAGAAGAACTGCAGTTGCATGGCATTCGGGTTATCCACAGCACTGCGCATGTCCACAAGCCCGCGGTCCGCCGCAATGAAGGAGGGTTTTTGGACCTGTGCCGATTGCTGCGCCCACGGGAGCGAGGAGAACGGCATGGCGAAGACAGCCGTCTGGATGAGGTTGGTGCCGTAGCCTCCGCGCGGAGAGCAGGGAATGAAATCGTAGGCACCATTTTTCTCGATCATGTTCCTCCAGACAAAGTCGATCTCGGGCATGTCGGGATAGACATAGCGGAGGCCGGCCGCATCCTCGTACTGGACCTTCGCCCGTCCGAAGATCGGATCGGTCCCACTGCCTCCCAGGGTGTCGCAGAGGGAGAAGGCGTAGCCGTAGGGCTGGAGCATCGAGGGCAGGCGGTTCTTCGCAAACGCCCGCATGTGCGGATGCCCGAAGAAGTTGTAGCCACGTTTGGCGAGAGGGATGATCTCGGTGGCAAAAACCCAGCCTTTGCCCTCACCTTCGTAGATCGCTCCCGACGGGTGGTAGCCGTAGGTCAGGAAGTTGTAATAGACCTCGGCGAACTCGTGCACGCGGTCCTCGACGAAGCCGGGTTCGCCCTCGATCGCGAGAAGCATCGGAACCTGGTAGGCGTTCAAGGCCGCCCAGTTCGAGGTCAGGGCCGCCGGCGTGATGCCGACGCCCCAGATTTCCCCTGCCTTCGGCGCAATCTTGGCAACCGCCTGGCGGATCGTGTCACGCTGGGCCGGGGTCATCGCATTGTAGGCGAGGTCGTAGGCGATGCTGAATGCCGCTCCTCCGAGAAGGTGGCGATTCGCGTGGTTCAGGGCGGGGTCGGGAAGCTTGGATGCCGCCCAGACCTCCATCGCCCTCGCGAGTTTCGTCAACCGTGCCGAAGTGCCCACGGGGTCGATATCCGAATTGATCAGGCACTCGAAGGCCTCGACGCTCATCAATCCGCCAAGCACGCCGCGGCCGGTGCCGTCATACGCGTTGGCAATCGTGGCGTTGCCGAGTGCGAGAGCATCGTAGCCCGCTTTGCGGTCGAAAAGACCGGTGTTCGAGATGCGCGCGGTGCCGCTGGAATCCTTGGCGTAGGCGGCATTTCGATCGTATCCCGCGTTGCCCACCTCAAGAATCTTCGTGTAGGCCGCGATCTGCTTCATGGCCTCGATCCCGGGTGCCGAGGTGCGGAGTCTCGCGCGGATCTCCGGAAGGTCCTCCGGTCCGAAGTAAATGCGCGGGTGGACACCGAACGGCGGAGCGGGCGAGAACCGGCGCACGCCGGAGAAGTTGAACGCAGGCTGGCGCGGGCCTGTCTCTTCGAGGGTGTAGGTGATGTTGTAAACGTCGTTCCAATCCACGCTGAGGACCGCGACGCCGGAGTCGGTGCTGCCCTCGGAGTTTGTGAAGACCGCTTTGTATTGTGTGCCGTCCTGCGCCTTCACGGGATTCACCACGAGGCTTGGAGAGGTCGCACCGGGGACGGCTTGGAAGCCGGAGCCGGAGTCTGCGAACCATTGCACCGTCGGTGCGGGATAAGCGGTGGCGTTTGCCGAGAATGTGACCGCGGTCCCCTCGATCGTCGAGGCGGCCGACGGGCTTTGGACGACGACCGGCGGGGTGCGCACGGTGAGCACGGCGCCGACCGGGGCGGTGGAGCCGCCCGCATTCGTGGCCACCACGCCGTACTGTGTGCCGGAATCCCCGGCGGCCACTGGGCCGACTGAAAGCGAGGGGCCAGTGGCTCCGGGCAAGGCCACCCATGAGCCGGAGACGAAGCGGTACCATTGATAAGTGATCGTTCCATCACCGGTCGCGGAGGCCGTGAAGGTGACGTTGCCGCCGATGGATGTCTCGGCATTCTGCGGGGCCTGCGCCACTGAAGGCGGCGGCGTGGCCACCCAGTTGCGGACGACAACGGAATTCCCGACGCGGGCCACCTCGAAGGTGCCACGCTCGTCCGTGGTGAGCAGGCGGGAGCCGAATGCCACGTTCGCGAACGCCCCGGAGAGCGAGCCTGCCGTGAGCACGGTGAAGGAATCTGTTCCGCCCGGAGTGTAGAGCCCGACGCCGACCGCGAGATTGCCTGCCAGTGTCGCGTTTCCGGAAACGCTCAGAAAATCGTGGCTTCCGGCCTGGAAGGCATTCGCCTGGACCGGGCCGAGGATGTCGACTTCGATCCCGCCCCCGAGTGATTGGAGCGAACCGGTCACCAGAGTGCGTCCGGCGATGCTCCTTCCGCCGGGTGCGAGTGTCGTGGCATGATTCACCAGCACGCCGGGGGAAACGGAATCCGCCACGGGGTTTGTCGCATTCGAGGTGCTGCCGAGATTGGCCGTCGTGATGCCTGCCGCCGCCAGCACGCCGCCGCGGAGGTTCAGGTTGTTCACGCCGCCTGCACCTGCTGCAGCGGGGGCGGAGATGGTTCCTGCGACGACCAGCGTTCCCCCCGTGAGATGCACGGCACTCCGGGAATTCGCGGTGCTGCCACCGATGCGCAGGTCGCGATTGGATGCCAACGGACCGGTTGTGACGCCGATGCGGGCCTCGCCGCCGGAGACGAGAAACTGGCCGCCATAGGCTCCGCCAAAGGAGTTCGCGGTGCTGGTCGCCACATCCAACAGACCATTTTGAACTTCGACGGTTGCGGGCCCCGCGGTTGTGCTTGTTGCCGACCCGGGAGCGAACTGCGGGTTCGTCCCGCTGGATTGCAGGAAGCGCAACACACCGCCATTCACAACGATTCGGGATCGTCCGGTCGGTTCGCCGATGAAGCGACCGTTCGCGAACGAGAGTGAACCGCCAAGCACCTCAAGCGTCCCGCGGAAGGAGGCCCCGGTGTTGTTGGTGCCAAGCTCTCCGGCGGTCCAGTTGCCCGAATTGACACGGATCACCGAAAGGTTCGATGTGTTCGCAAGCGGACCGCCCATCACAGTCGGATGCACAAACGATCCGCCGCCTGTGCCGGCAAGCACGAGAGTTCCCGCCCCCACGCGGAAGGCTCCAAAGGATGAGGGTGCAGTCCCCGAGAGCGTCAATGTCCCGTTGCCGGATTTCGTCAATGAGTGGTTGGCGCTGACAGCGACGGGAACGGCGAGTTCGGCATCCACTGTTGTCACGATGGTGCCGGAAGTGGCATTCCCGGAACGCAGCATACCGCCCGTGCCTTGGAGGATATAGGTGCCGCTGCCTGTCGCCTGGAAGGTCAGGTTGTTTGCCGTCACATCGGCGGGCACCGAGACCGTTCCAGCGGCACCGGAGGCCGAGCCGAAGATCGCCACGTCCGCGGGCAGATTCGTCCACGCCGCAGTGGAAGCATTCCAATTCACCCCCTGCGCCGACCATGTGCCGCCGCCGTCCTGATTGCCGGGCGTCACCGGATCGGCGTCCCAAACCAGGCTCGCCGCATGGAGGCGCGGGCCGGAAAGGAGGAGGGTGGATGTGCAGAGGATCGCCGCGGTCGCTGACCGCAGCATGGCAGGGCGGAATGTCGCCTTTTTCATGGGGCTCTTTGGGGGGAGGTGAGCCAGTTCGGGAACCTGGGGGGAACTCGAGCCGGTTCGTTGTTGGGGGGGGTGGGGACTTCGTTCGAGCGAACGGTCCGTTTCAAGCGGACTGAAACGCTTGGGAACTTAGTGCAAAGCGTTCAAACCGTTTTTGTGACACATGGCAAGATTTTTTTCACAAATCCATCCGCCATTCCGTGGGGGACTTTCCGACGGAAGCGCGGAAGGCCTTGCAGAAATGGGCAGCATCGGCGAACCCGCACGCGGCTGCGATTTCCTTCACGCTCGCGCCGTCCGAGCCGCGCAGAAGGGCCTTCGCGCGCCCGAGACGGCATTGCTGACGGTAGTCTGTCGGTCGCACACCGAGGACCTGCCGGAACAGCACGCTCAGGTGCCTGCTGGAGATGCGGTGGTAGCGCGCCATCTCGTCCAGGGACAGCGGTTGCTCCGGATTCCGGGAAAAGTGGGTCGCTATTGATCGGACCATGCGTTGCCGGTGCTCGGGGATGCCGCGCCTTGGCTTCCTCACAGGGGTGGCGCGGTCACGGGCCCCGGCGTCCGCGACGATGACGAGGAGTTGCTCCAGTGCGAGGCGGGTGAGGCGCAGGGAGACGGCGCGTTCCCTCACCTGCTCCCGGTAGATTTCCCGCAAGAGCCACGAGGCGGCCTCGGAGTCCGTCGCCAAGTGCACCGCCCGACCCAATGGCAGGAGAGACGCCTTGCGCAGTCCGTTGAATCCGACCCAAGCCAACCGCACCCTCGCCTCGCTCTTTTCGCGGTGCCATGTGCCCTCGGGCACAACGACCGCGTCACCCTGCTGCAACTCCACACGCCGGCCGCGGCCAAGGTGCCATCTGCACTGCCCCTCCAGGACCATTCCCAACTCGTGGAACCCGTGACGGTGCCGCGTGCCGGAAAAGCCGCCGGGCAGGGATTCCTCATGAAAGACACTGAGGGGAATGGATGCTGATTCTTGTAGAAAACTCGCCTCCATTGCTCCTTTTGTGATAATTTCTCTGTTTTTTACAATACATATCACTTTCTGCCACTGGATAAGCCCTCTCCAAGTAGCCTAGGATTCCGGCCATGAGCACTCTCCGCTGGGGTATTCTGGGAACAGGAAACATCGCCCGTCGTTTCGCCTCCTCACTTGCCGTTTCGCGCACGGGCGTGCTGCGCGCGGCCGCCAGCCGCAGTGCGGAAAGCGCCGCCGCTTTCTCATCGGCACAGGGTGTCGAGACCTTTGCGGATTACGGGATGCTCCTCGCACATCCGGAGGTGGATGCCGTTTACATCGCCACGCCCCACCCGTCACATGCCCGCTGGTGCATTGCCGCGGCGCGCGCCGGGAAACACATTCTCTGCGAGAAACCGGCCGCCATGACGTTCGCGGAAGCAGATGCCGTGATTGCGGAAGTGCGGGCGGCGGGGGTGTTTTTCATGGAGGCGTTCATGTATCGCTGTCATCCCCAAACCGCGAGGGTGCAGGAGATCGTCCGTTCGGGTCGGTTCGGCGAGGTGCGTCACATCGAGGCTGTGTTCTCTTTCGATGCGGGCTACCGGGCCGGGAGCCGTCTGTTCGCGAACGCCCTGGGAGGAGGCGGGATTTTGGATGTCGGTTGCTACACGGCTTCGATGGCACGTTTGCTCGCCGGGGCCGCGACCGGGCTCGAGGGCCCGGCTGAACCCGTGTCGGTCAAAGGTGTGGCGGTGCGGGATCCGGCGGAGGGCACGGATCTCTTCGCCACAGCGGTTCTGGAGTTTCCGGGTGGAATCCTGGCGACGCTGGCGACCGGAGTGCAACTGCACCTGGGTGGCATGGTCCGTGTCACGGGCCGAAAGGGGAGCCTCACGGTCACTTCGCCTTGGTTCGCCGGGGCGGCAGGCGCACAGGTGATTTTGCAGGAGGGAGAAAACTCCGAGGTGATCCCCACGGAGGACGCTTCGGACCTCTACGCGCACGAGATTGATGTGGTGGCGGCCTACCTCACGCAGGGCGAGGCCCCCGCAATGACTTGGAACGACACGCTCGGCAACATGAAGACGCTCGACGCGTGGCGGGCGGCAGCGGGCATCACTTACGCCTGTGACGATGCGACCCGCATGGACACCCCGCTCTCCGGCATCCCTCTCCAACGGCGCGGGTCCCTGCCCAAGAGTTCGCTTCCCGGACTCACCAAACCTGTTTCACATATCGTCATCGGCGGCATGACTGCCACCTCCGTGGCCGGGCAGATCGTGCTCGACGATTTTTTTGAGCAAGGCGGCAATGCCTTCGACACCGCCTATGCCTACGGAAACGGCGCCTGCGACCGCGCGCTCGGACGTTGGATGGCCTCCCGCGGGATCCGTGACGATCTTGTGGTGATCGCCAAAGGCGCCCACACGCCGCACTGCAATCCCGAGGCCCTTGTCTCCCAGCTCCATCTCAGCCTTGAGGCCCTGCAAACCGACCACGCGGACATCTACATCATGCACCGCGACAATGAGGACATTCCCGTCGGGGAGTTTGTTGACCTCCTCAACAGGCTGCGTACCGAGGGACGCTTTGCGATTTTCGGATGCTCGAATTGGTCGCTGGCGCGGCTGCGAGAGGCCAACGATTACGCGGCGCGTCACGGCCTTGCCGGTTTCAGCCTGCTCAACAACCAACTCAGCCTTGCCCGGATGGTTGATCCCGTTTGGACCGGCTGCCTCTCGGCGAAAGACCCGGAGTCCATGGCTTGGCTGCGGGAACAGAGTTTTCCCCTCTTCCCCTGGTCGAGCCAGGCGCGCGGATTTTTCACCGACCGCACACCCGACGAGGAAATGCTTCGGTGTTGGGTATCGCCGGACAATCTGGAACGCAAACGCCGCGCCGCACTGCTGGCAAAGGTGATCGGATGCGAGGAGATCAACGTCGCGCTCGCGTGGGTGCTTTCGCAGCCGTTTCCTGTCCACACACTCGTGGGTCCGGCCTCCGTGCAGGAACTCCGTGGCACCCTGCGAAGTGCCTCGCTCATCCTCACCCCCGAAGAGTGCATGTGGCTGGACCTCGAGACGGAGACCCTTCCTCCGCGCTGCCGGGGCTGAACCTTGTCCGGAGGGGCCGGCGCTGTTAGGCCTTCCTGCGATGCCCTCCACGTATTGCAACCCCCTGTCCATCCCCGACTATCCGCGCGGGAAACTCACAACCGGCCCTGAGAGCTCGCCCGAAGCGTGGTTCTGGAGGCATGCAAAACCGGCTGACTTCCGCGAGCTCGCGGATCCGACCGTCATTTGGCACGAGGGCCGCTGGTATCTCTTCCCCTCGTGCGACATGGCGTGGGTGAGCAAGGACTTCGTGACATGGGAACACCATCCGCTCACGCCGGGAGATATCGGTTACGCGCCCACCGTCGTGCGGCACCGGGGCGGCTTTCTCATGACCGCATGCGGAGCGGGATTGTGGAGAGCCCCGCATCCGCTGGGTCCGTGGACCGAATTCGGAGGATTCGTCTCGCCGGATGGGATGCTGGTCGAAGGGTGGATGGATCCCATGCTTTTCGCGGATGACGACGGACGCCTCTACGCGTATTGGGGGCTGGGTGCCCCGGGGATTCTTGGCGCGGAGCTGGATCCCGACCAACCGACCCGCCTGCTCACGGCCCCGCGGGTCCTGTTTTCCTTCGATCCCTCCCACATCTGGGAACGCGGGGGCGATCACAACGAAGCAGCGCTCACAAACTTCAACGAGGGCTCGTGGATGGTCAAAGTGCAGGGAACATATTACCTGACCTATGCCTCTCCAGGGACCGAGTGGAGGACTTACGCGCTCGGGGCTTATCGTGCCTCGCATCCTCTCGGCCCGTTTACCTATGATACCTGCAGCCCGTTCTGCACGAAGACGAACGGCCTCGTTCAGGGGCCCGGACACGGCTGCCTCGTCGAGGGTCCGAGCGGAACGCTCTGGGCATTCTACACCTGCCGCGTGTGCTACGAGCACGTCTTCGAGCGCCGGATCGGGATGGACCCCGTGCAGGTGCACGCCGACGGTCGCCTCCAAGTCACCGTCACGGAGACTCCGCAATGGGCACCCGGCATCCGGGCGGAACCCGGCCTCGGCAACGATGCGGGCTGGCTGCCGTTGACCTACCGTCGCCGCAGTTGGTCGTCGACCGAGGCACCGGGACGTCCCCCGTTTTACGCGCTCGACCAATCGATGGTCACTTGGTGGGAACCCGCTCCTGAGGATCGCGCTCCTTGGATCGAGGTGGATCTCGGAAGAGCCCCCTTTGTGCTTCATTCCATCCGCCTTGTCTGGAAAGACGTTGGTCTGGACTACGACCGCGGCAGGCTCCCGGGGCCTTTCGCATGGCGCTTGCTGGCCAAGGACAAAACGGAGGCCGCCACATGGCAAACGGCCTGTGATGCCTCATCGAATGCGATCGATCTCCTTGTCGACTACCGCGAACTTCCCGCCCCGGTGCGCGCCCGTCGCGTGCGTTTGGAGATCACCGGATGGCCCCAAGGAATCCGCCCCGGCCTCGTGGATTTTGCAGTTTTCGGGACAGCGGCGACGGATGGGGATTGAGGGGCAGGAGCACTGCTGGGCAGAGGATTCAACGAATCGAACAGCCACGGGATTGCCATGGCACGGGCTTTCCCAGAGCTTTACAAATCCCCCCCACCTGGAGGTGCTGCCCCCCTATGTTGAAAAGTCCCCCCGATTTTTTGCCCACCCCGCGGTGGGACGTGCTCTGGTCCGCGGCGCGATTCACAGCGGCCATCACCATCCTGGCAATGCTCGCAGCCTGCGGCAAACCCTCCGATCCCACGGTGACGACTCCGCCTTCCCCTCCGGATGCGACACCTCGTACGGACCTGCAGCGGGTCGAGTTGCCGAATGCCGGCTTTGAAGACGGCGAGGCATCATGGAAACTCGACGCCGCCCGAAGCATTGCCAGCGTCACCCCTGAAGCTGCCGCAGCAGGCACCCAAGGTCTCCGCCTCGACAGTCCCCAGAACGACAAAGGCGTCACGCTCGCCAGCGCTCGGCTCCCCGTCGAGCCCGGCCTCGCCTACCGGCTGACATGGCAGGCGCGAGTCCTCAGCGGGACGGGGACGAACGTCTTCCTCCGCTTCTTCGATGCGGCCGGGAAGGAACTCCAGCGCGACGAGGGCCGCATCTCCGCAGAAAAAGGCCGGGGCTGGATGCCGTATCGTATCCAAGCCATTCCGCCGGAGAACACCGCAAGCCTCGACGTATTCATCCAACGCCCCGGTTTTCGCACGCCGAACTATCAGATCGACCTCGACGCTTTCGAACTCGCCTCGCTGCCGATTCCGACGGATCCGCCATGGCCCGGGACTTACAAGATCCGCGCGACGGAAACCGCGCGGCTCACCGCCGCCGACGTCGTGGGGCCTGACGGGCGGGTGTATCCGGATTTCACATGGGCTGGCGTGCCCGGCGGCATCCCGCAAGTTTCCGTGGCGCTTCGCCTGGAGGAACTCGGTGCCAAACCCGGTGCCGACATTTCCGGCCTCCTTGAAACCGCCGCCGCGCAAGTGGCTGCCACGGGCGGCGGGGCGGTGTTGATCGGCGAGGGCACCTACCACCTCGATGCCCCGGTCATCGTGCTCCACGACAACGTCGTTTTCCGGGGCGCGGGGTCAGGCAAAACCAAACTCCTCTTCCGCTACCGCGTGCCGATGGGCGAAATCCGCTTCTTCCGTCTCGCCCCCGATCAGGAGGTCGGCATGAACGGCGCCATCGAATTCCACGCCAACCCGAAGAACCTCGTGGGCCTCGAACTCCGCTCGGGCGAGCGCAGCCTGAGCAAACGAGAACGCCGCGACCACTGGGGCAACACGTTCTCGCTCCGCATCAGCGGCTCGCAGGCCATCGGGACCTTGGGCGAGGGCACGCATCCGTTCACAGCGATCGCGGAGTATTCGGACGGCCGACGCGTGGAGCAAACCATCTCCCTGCGGCTTGTGCGCAGCGCCGCAGGAGATCCGCTTCCGAATCAACTCGGGGCGATCAGCTTCGTGGGCCGTGGACCCACCGGCCCGCAGATCCCGCTCAAGGCCACCGCCGAACGCGGGAGCCGCACGCTGGGGCTCGCCGCCGGGCACGGGCTCGCCGTGGGCGACAAGATCAGCCTGGTCGCCCCAGCCAGCGAGCGCTGGAAACAACTTGTCGGCCACAGCTCCCACTGGGACATCCAAGCGCAGAACTTCTACGAAATCACCGCAGTCGACGAATCCTCGGTGACGCTCAGCCAGCCGCTGCGCGTGACGTTTCTCGTCGAGGATGCACCGACCGTGCAGAAGGTCCGCCTCGTTCAAGGCGGCGGGGTCGAGGGCCTGCTCGTCGAGCAGATCGAGGTGCCCGACCAAGGCCCGCGCGGACCCGTGATTCGCGAAACGATCTGGCACGCGATCGAGGACCTCTGGACCAGCGGCATCATCACGCACTTTGCGTGGGGATGCTGGATGAAGGACGTCACGGTCCGCAATACAGGCCGGAATTCCGCGTATTTCCTGATGTCGAAACACATCGAGGTCCGGGACTGTCTCTTCGACGAAGCCATCTTCAAAGGCGGCGGTGGCACCGGCTATGTCGGCTTCGACCGTACGTGGGACAGCCTCATCGACACGATCGAGGTTCGCGGAATGCGCCACGCGCCCAACAACCAATGGAACGCCGCCGGCAACGTGGTAAGGAACAGCCGCTTCCTCGGCAGCGACGGACAGTGGCATGCGGGGTGGACGCTGGAGAATCTCTACGAAAACAACTTCATCGACGCGCGAGGCAAGGGTGGCAGCTACGGCCATGGACTCTACGCTTCCGGCCCGACGAGCGGCATCCACGGCCCGCAGGGACCCCGAAACGTCGTCTACAACAACGACATCGTCTCGCGCAAAGACGGCCTCCACATGCTTGGCGGGAACGAAGCCTGGATGGTGCTCTTCAACCGCTTCCAAATCGAAAACGGCCGGGCGGTCTATGCGCGGGAGAAGAGCTTCGACCACATCATTGCGAACAACGTCTTCATCCTTACGCGAGCCGTGACGCCCCCCGTTTTCCTCGGCGCGGATTCCGCAGGAGTCGAGCTCGTGGACAACGCATTCTACGGAGTGACGCCCCCGCTCGTTGGTTTTGCCGGTGGCAAAAACAAGCTGCTTGTCGACAAGGGCAATGTCGCCGAGCCCGTGATCCCGGATCCCCTCCCCGCACGACCGTCTCCGCCAGTGCCCTCGATCTACCAATGGCAGATGGACAACCTCGCCGCGATCCGCGCCCGCCAGGCGGAGTCGCAGCCGTGAGATAATGCGTGCCACCCTTTGCTCTCTTCTCCTCATGAGCCTTCCCCACCTCCCGGCCGCATCGGTTGAGTCCCCGCTCGAAACTCCCACTCCGGAAATCGAATCCACATTGAAGCGCTGGCAGTCGGCCAAATTCGGCCTCTTCATCCACTGGGGGCTTTATTCGCTGGCGGAGGGGCAATGGAAGGGCTCGTGGGTTTCGACAGCCGAGGGACCGTGGAAGCACAAAGGGTTCACGGAGTTCCTCCAACTCCAAGCCCGCATCCCAGTGACGGAATACGAGGCGTTCGCCAAGGGATTCCGTCCGGATGCGTTCGATGCCGACGCCCTCGCCCGAACCGCCGTCGGTGCGGGGATGCGCTACCTCGTTTTCACTACCAAACACCACGAGGGCTTCGCGATGTTCCGGTCGCCGTCGGGACCGTTCAACCTCGTGGATCACTCCGACTTCCCGCGTGATCCCGTCGCCGAACTGGCGGAAGCTTGCCGGCGGCACGGGCTCATGTTCGGCGTCTACTATTCGCTCGGCCGCGATTGGCACGATCCCGATGCCCCGACGGATTGGCCGACGAAGGGCGGCCGGTCGAACACGTGGGATTATCCGGACGAAGACGCAAAGGTCTTCGATCGTTACTTCCGCCGCAAGGTCCTCCCGCAGGTGCGCGAGCTCCTCACCCAATACGGAACGGTGGATGTCTTCTGGTTCGATACGCCGGAGGGCATCTCGGCCGACCAAAGCCGGGAGTTGCGTGATCTCATCCGTGAACTTCAACCCGGCTGCCTCGTGAACGACCGAGTGGGCAACCGGCTCGGGGATTTCGATACCCACGAGCAAAAGGTGCCGGAAGGCGCACTTCCCTCGCCATGGGAATCCTGCGCCACGCTCGGAAAAAACTGGGGCCACCATCCGCGCGATACCGATTGGAAATCTCCGACCCAGATCGTCCGCCTGCTGACGGATGTCGCGTCGAAAGGAGGGAACCTCCTCTTCAACATCGGGCCGCGAGCCGACGGGACGTTTCCGCCGGAGGCGGCCGGACACATGGTTCCCGTCGGAACATGGCTGGCCACGAACGGCCCCGCCATCTACGGGGCGCGGCCGTGGAAGACCTTCGGCGAGGGGGCTGAAGAACCAGCGGCCAACGGGAACGCATCCCCAGCGACTGCCGACACCGTCCGTGACCAGATTTCCCGAAGCGAGAAACCGGACCTTCGCTTCACTGTGGGTGCCGATGGCGCGCTTTACGTCATCGCGCGCAATTGGACCGATCCCGAAGTCGTTGCCCGAAGCCTCGGCCGCATGAGTGCGCCCCGCGTGAAGTCCGTCTCACTTCTCGGCTCGGAGGCGACGATCGACTGGGAGCAGACGGACGCCGGACTCACGATCGCGTTTCCGCAGAAACGCCCCGGCGAACTTCCTGTCTGGACGTTTCGCATCGAGGCCGAAGAGTGAACTCCGCATGTCTCCCCCCACCTGCCTTCAGCTGTCGTCCGTCCTCGCTTTCCTGATCCTGGCGATGTCACCGATCCCTGCCGCCTCCGGCCTCACTCCCATTGAGTTTTTCGTTGCGCCAGACGCCCCTGGCTCCGGCGACGGATCACGCGAACGCCCCTTTGCCACACTCGAGGCGGCCCGCGACGCCGCCCGCGCCGAGAGAGGGAAGACGGACGCGCCGGTCATCGTGAACTTGCTCGGCGGCATCCACCGCCGCACCGGGACGTTCCGCCTCGAAGCGCAGGACTCCGGACGTCCCGACGCCCCCACGATCTACCGCTCCGCCCCCGGTGAGCAGGCCACGCTCAGCGGTGGCGAGGCAGTGACCGGTTGGATGCCGACCGGGGACGGCGTCTTCGAGGCGCACGTCGGGCCGACATTGTTCCGTCAGGTCTATTTCGATGGACAACTTCTCCAGCAGGCTCGCTTTCCGAATGGTGGGTGGCACGGTCCGTTTCTCCGACTCGTCGGTGCGGATGTCGAGAAACGCCGCCTGCACCTGCGAACGGAAGAGTGGGAGGCCGCAAAAATGCTGGCCGGCAATGCGACGATCGAAATCGTGTGGAACGGCCATTGGACCCACTTCCGTGCGAAGGTCGGCGGCATTGAAGCCGGACCGGACCACGTTGCCCTCGCGATCGACTCGCCGGACGAAGGCTCGTTCTTCGTCAAACCGGTGAGCTACTTCACGAAGTTTCCGTATCATTTCGAGGGAGCACCCGGATTTCTCGATGCCGAGGGCGAGTGGCACCACGATCCCGCGACGGGCAAACTGCGCGTGAAGTTCGCGCCCGGCACCGATCCCAACGCGCACACCATCGAGATTCCCCGTCTCGCAGTGCTCGTGGAAATTGCGGGCACGGAATCGGATCCTGTGCGGCACATCGAGTTCAACGGACTCACGTTCGAAACGAGCAACTGGATCCGCCCCTCCACGCGCGGATTTCCCGCAACCCAGTTCGCCCAGCCTTACGGCGGACCCCAGTCCTACGAAGGGGAAGATTATCCGCCGGGCATGATCCGCATCCGCCACACCGACCACGTCGCCATCCGGAACAGCCGCATCAGGAACGCCGGAGCCACCGGCATCCAGATTTGGGGCAATGCCGACCACACGGACATCGAAGGCAACGAAATCGGTCCCGTCATGGCCAACGGCATTGAGGTCGATGCCGCGACCAAGACGACCACATTCATGAAAAAGGAAGGCCCGGGCGACCCCGGCAGCCTCGACCGCTACCGGAGCCAAAGCGTCGCGATCTGGAACAACCGCATCCGCGAATGTGGCCGCCAATACGTCAACGGGGGTGCCATCCTCGCCCATTTCGTCGAGGGCCTCATCATCGACCGCAATGAGATTTCCGATCTCCCCTACTCCGCCATCCAGGTCGGCAACCAGCCTGGCGGCTTGAGGGACTGGGGCTGTCACAACAATCTCATCCGGTGGAACCGCATCCACCGCGTCATGCAACTCCTTGATGACGGCGGCGGGATCTACACACTCGGCGGACAGCAACACGGCACCCGCATCGAGGAGAACTACATCTCCGATTTCGTCCGCAGTCCCTGGACCGGCAATGTCTGGCTGGCCGGCATCTACCTCGACAACTACACGCAGTTCGTCACCGTCCGCCGCAACGTCATTGTCAACACGCCGAGCTTCTACATCTCGGTCAACGGCGCGAAAGACAACACCTTCATCGAGAACGAGTGCCTCCACGAGAAAGAACCGGAACCCTCCGAGGGCATCCCGCGCTGGGGCACACAGCGGGTGATTGCCTTTCGTTCCATGGCGGACATTGCGGCAGTGAAAGAAAATGCGGGGCCCCGCAAGGGCCACAATCCCCGCACCGCCACCACCGAAGAAGGAAAAACCGGACACCTTCGAGATCACTCGCCGCCGACAAATCCCTGACTGAGCGCCGCACCAAACGCGGGGAAAGCAATCCACCATGCCATCCTACCGTATCCTCATCAATGCTCTGCTCTACCTTGCGACCATGAGCCTTCCCACCCTCGCCGAAGCCCCGCCCGCAAAAGCCTATGTGCTTTGGGACGACAAACCCGCACCGCTTGATCTGAAGGGTTGGGAGCGGCATTCGTTTCCGCTGGGCAACGGGCATTTCGGGGTGAGCTTTTTTGGCGGTGTCGAAGAGGAACTCTGGCAGTTCGCCGAGAAAAGCCTTTACGTGAGAGATCCGGAAACCGAGGAGAAACGCTACGATGCGGTCGGGCTGTCGAACCTCTGCGAACTGCGCCTCCTGACAGGCCAACGGTTTGAGGATGTCACTGCGTATCGCCGGGAGGTCAGCTTGGACACGGCGGTGGGCTTGGTCCGCTATAAAGCCGGTGGGGTGGACTATGTGCGCGAGCATTTCGCAAGTTATCCCGACAACGTATTCGCGGTAAGGCTCAGCGCATCCCGACCCGGCAGCATCAGCTTCCGTCTCCAAGCGACCCATCCCTACCTGAGTGATTTCCGCTCCGGACAAGCCCGCGCAGAGGGCGATCAACTGGTGCTCGATGGCCAGACGGCACCCTATGGACTGAGGTATCAAGTCCGCGTGGCGGTGAAGACCGACGGCGGCCGCGTGGTGGCCACGGCCGAGGGTGCGAGCGGCGAGATCACCGTCGAGGGCGCGGATTCTGCGGAGGTCTATGTGACTCTCGGCACCAATTACCGGTTGGAGTCTCAGGTTTTTCTGAGTGAGCCAGACAAAAAACTCGAAGGCTTCGCAGTGCCGGAGCAGGAGATCCAGAAACGCCTCGCCGCCGCGGGATCGGCAACGTGGAACACCTTGCGCGCCCGTCACGTTTCCGACCACGCTTCGCTTTTCCGGCGTGCACACATCGATCTGGGTGGGGTGGACCCGCTCCTGCCTACAGACAAGCTCCAAGCGGCGGCAGATCTCCCGCCATCGGCCGCCCGATACCTCGAGGAGTTGTATTTCCAGTTCGGCCGCTACCTGCTCATCGCCTCATCACGTCCGGGCACGCTCCCAGCCAATCTGCAAGGGACTTGGAACATGACGAGAAAGGCTCCGTGGACGGGCGGCTACTGGGCAAACATTAACATCCAGATGAATTACTGGCCGGCGTTTGTCACCGGTCTCGATGAAACCTTCGAGCCTTATGCCGCCTTCTGGACTGCCTCGTTACCGGCCGGTCAGGCAAATGCCGCGCGCTCGCTCAACTCGTGGAAGCGACCGCCAGCCGCGGGCGGATGGACTGCTGGCACGGCGAACAGCCCCTTCCGCGTTTCGGCACCGGGCCCCACCTCTGGCGCGGGCACGGGACCTTTTGTCATCCTCAATCTTTGGGAATGGTATCTCTACAGCGGCGATCCGAACGTACTGGAACAGATCTGGCCCTTCCTGCTCGGTTCAAGCAGGTTTCTCAGCTCGGCGCTTGTGGAACAACCCGATGGCACATGGCTCTGCGATCCGTCCTGGTCCCCGGAACAAAAGAATCCCGATGGGTCCTACGTGAACCTGCCGGGCGCTGCCTATGACCAGCAACTCGCTTATGAAAACCACCGGATGACGCTGGAGGCGGCGCGGGTGCTGGGGAAAAGCGACCCGATTCTCACAACCCTCGAGAAACAGTTGCCGTTGCTTTCGCCCGTGTTGATCGGTGGCTCAGGTCAAATCAAGGAATTCCGCCAAGAGGATGCCTATGGAGAGTTCGGAGACCCCAAGCACCGCCACATTAGTCAGCTGATCGGCCTTTTTCCGGGCACGTTGCTGACGGAGAAAAAGGAATGGATCGACGCGGCGCGCGTGACGCTGAATCTGCGCGGCGACAAGAGCACTGGGTGGGCGATGGCGCACCGGCTCAACGCGTGGACACGCCTGAAGGACGGCGAGCGCTGTCTATCCCTGCTGCAAACGCTGCTCTCCAAGGGCACGCTGCCGAATCTCTGGGACACGCATCCGCCTTTTCAAATCGACGGCAATTTTGGCGGGACGGTCGGCATCGCGAACATGCTCCTGCAAAGCCACGAGGGGTTCATCGATCTGCTGCCCGCTGTGCCAAAGGAATGGGGCACGGGTTCCTTCGCCGGACTCCGCGCGATTGGCGCATTCGAAGTCTCGGCCGCATGGCAGGATGGCAGGGTGAGCCGCGCCGAAGTACATTCGCTTCGGGGCGGCCCTCTTCGTCTTCGCGCAGGCGGGCTCCCTGCGCGCGAAGTGAGGGATGCCGACGGCGCAACAGTGGCCTTCACCATTGAACCCGGGGAAAAAGGCGTGCTGACTTTCCCCACCCAACCCGGCACCCGCTACGTCCTCATTTTTGCCGCCGCGGCCCGTTGACTGTCCGGAAGTCCGGGCGGATGGGTCACATGGGTTCGACCACGATATCGGCGAACGAGTTGGGATGCCAACTGCTGGCGAGGTAGGCGAGGCCGGTTTCTGGACCCGGAACATAAAACCACCCGAGATACCGCCCGTTGATCCACGCCTTCGCGACGCCCTGCAAAAAGCCCAACCGCAGGGTATGCCACGCGGAGGGATCAAACGCCTCCACGCTTCCCGATGCCAGCGTGTGGGGCTCCGCCTTCCAAACAGCTTTCTCCGCATCATACCGCTCGGTGTGTGCGATGAGCGCCCATTGCCCGTCTTCCGCCAGCGTGAGGCAGGTATCAAGCGAAGCCCGCCGCCCCAGCCGCCCGCCGATTTCCACGTGTCCCCCCACCACCCGCACCGCCGCTTGGATGATGAAGCTCGTCCATCGGGGATCACCGAACACAGTGTAGGGCGTGCGGTAGTCGCGCATCCAGAGGATCCCGCGCCCGGCCCCCGTCTGACGAAGGCACCGCCCGGGACCATCCTCCCGCTCCACGACCTCAAATGCGCCCACCTGGTCGGAAAAAAAGTGCGGCGAGCGTCCTAGAGTATCTCTGGAGAAATCCGTCCGGAAGGGCATCGGTACCGGCTGGGAGGACGGAATAGGGCCATGATCACCCTTCGTCGCGGACGACACGGTGCTGAACGTATAGATCGCATCCGGCTCCAACCGCACACGGTAAATCCCGGCCTCTGCGACCGGTCCGGGAGTTTCCTCAAACTGCGCCGCCGCGGTCGAACGTCTCACCCACACCGGCCCCTGCTTGAGCGTGTCTGCCACCCGGATCTCGATCTCCTGCACACCCGACGTGCAGACGATCACACTCCAATCCCCGGTTGTCGGATCACATAAACCCACATGCGTGCCACACCAGTCCGAGGAATCGAACCGGCCGCAGGCCGGGTCAAGATACCTCCAACCGGGTTGGGCGAACTGCGTGGTGTGCGCGGTGGCCCAAATGGCCGGCCAGACCGCATAGTGACCGCACCACGATTCGCAGGCCTGCATCAAACCGGTTCCGGTCAGTTCAACTCCGGGCAGAATGGAATCCACCGGACACCACGCCAGCACCTTGGTCACGCGGTCGCGGATGTAAAACTTGTTGATCAACCGGGCCCACAGCAGGGCTTTGTCCCACGTCCGTCCGCTACAGGAAAAATCCTCGCTCGCCCAGAGGGGCTTCCCGGTAGCCTTGACCTCCTCCGGCACGGCATTCGCGTCGTTGGCCAACTCCGGCAGCCATCCACTGAGATAGTGGTAGCCACAGGCGTCAAGTGACTGTCCCAGGCGCGGGTCCCGGGCGAACTCCTCAAACACTTTCCAGTGATCCTTGCTGTCATCCGGCCCCTGCAGGCGTACCGCACCGAAGCCCCGGCGGTCGAGCGTCGGACGCAGCACATCCGCCACCCACGCAAGGTCGGTGCCCATTTCATTATGTGCCGCCGCCAGCCAATCGATCTCCATGCCGAAATCCCGGCGCGCCACTTCAAGGAACGCGACCAACCAGTCGGCGGAATCCTGCGAGAAGCGCTCCTTGATCCAGGAGGGGTAGCACCACGGCAACCCCTCGAGCTGGATCCGTGGATTGCGGCGGCGCGCTTCCGCCATCAACCAAAACTCATAGCCGCGCTCCTTCGGCGACGCCAACTCCGCACGCGAACGCACATGGCTCGGCTCGCTCCCGCAGGTCGAGTTGTCGTCGCCTCCGATCTCGACCTTCAAATGCTGCAGGGAGGCACCGAAACCGGGCTTGAAGAGATAATCGAGCACCTGGGACCGTTGGGGCTCCGGGAAATCGATCAGATGCCGGCTGGATGCACCAGCACTCACGGCACCGACTCCATCAAAGGTTCGTCCGGGCGCTGTGGGATCGAGAACAATGCGGGTGCTCATGCTCTCAGGCTGGCACCAGATGTCCCGCTTGTGAAGGGAGGCAATTCGGATAAATATGGATAATCTTATGTTACCCGAGAGCCAGCGCAAAACACGTCCGTCCGTTCCACCGAAGGGACGTCTCTGGGTGATGCCAGAGTCTCTGAAGCGGGAGTTGGCTTCGGATGAAGTGCTGGGCGATCTCCACGTCAACGGGTGTGGCCGCTTCGATCAGGCCCTCGGTCACGACGTGAAAAGGCCACGCGGCCTCAGCGACACGGTGCTCCTGCACGTGCCCGCCGGACGCGGGTGGGTGGAAGCCGGCCTGCGGGTCGAGATCCACCCTGGCATGCTCATCCTCCTGCCGTCCGGCGTGCCTCACTCCTACGCGGCGGACGAGACGGCTCCATGGACAATCGAATGGGTTCATTTTCAAGGACGGGCGGCAGCCGCTTTCGAGAGACTTCTCGGTGCCGGTCACAGCTTGCGCGTCTGGCGCGGATCGGATGCGGTGAACGGTATCGAGGCATTCCCCGCCATCTATGATCTCATGCGCGGCGGATACACACCGGCGAATCTTCTGCGGGCCTCGCTGTTGCTGCGGGTGCTTCTGGTGGAACTGCACTCATGGACAGCGGACGCGGAGACAGGCGACAGCGAATCGCGCGTCCGGCGAAGCATGGAATGGATGCGTCACCATCCCTCGGAACGCACGAGCCTGGACAAGTTGGCGCGCAAGGCGGGCCTGTCGGTTCCGCATTACTGCGCCATCTTCCGCCGCCTCGCCGGATATCCGCCAAAGGAACACCACCGCCGTCTGAACATCCAGCGGGCCTGCGAACTGCTCGACACGACGACCCTGCCGGTCGCCACCGTGGCTGCCCGCCTCGGCTGGGAGGATCCTCTCTATTTCTCGCGCAGCTTTCGCCGCATTACCGGAGTCTCCCCGCGGGCTTGGCGGCAGATGCCGAAGGCCTGACAACGCGCCGCTCGCAGGGCATCACGCGGGCGGTTGCCCTCAGCCTAAGGAGCCAATTCTTCGAGCCGGCGTGCGACATACTCCGGAATGCGACCGGATCGATCGGGGCCGACGTTGAGCAGGTAGTTGGCGTTCCGCTCGCCACAGATCTTCAAGAGAGATCGCAGGTCTTCGAGCGATTTCATTTGCTCCGGCTCTTCCCCGCTGCGCCAGAACCAACCCGGGACCAGCGTGTCACAGACTTCGGCCGGGATCGTGTTGCCCTCGGGAGGCAGCGCACGATGCGGCTCACGCGTGATCATCCAGGGATACTCGTAGCTGAAGATGTCGGTGAGGCCGGGGGTCTGGCAATTGTTCACCACGAGGACGCAATCCGGCTGGAGGGATTTGATGAAGTCATGGAGTGCCGGCCAATCCTGCACGGTGTAGCGGTTGTCGTATTGGTCGATCCACAGCACATCCAGCGGCCCGTAACCGGTGAGCAGTTCGCGCAGCTGCAAGCGGATGAAGGCGGCCATGTCGTCACCCGCCTCGGGGGCGAGACCGTGAAAATCACGTTGGCCGGGTTCCAGATGTTCTCCCGAAAAATCACCCGGAAAACAGTAGTACAGCCCGGCCCCGAGTCCCGCGGCGCGGAAGGCCTCAAGAAACTCGGATACCAAGTCCCCCTCCCCGCCGCGAAAACCTGTGAGAGCCTTGGCGGTGTGGGTGGCTGATGCCTCCGTCGGCCAGAGGGCGAATCCATCGGTATGCTTGGCGGTAAAAACCCCGTAGCCCATCCCTGCCGCTTTTGCGACTCCGGCCCATTGACTGCAATCGAGGTGGGTCGGTTGAAACGTGGCCGGATCCTCATGCCCGGTCGCCCACTCACGGTCGTGATAGGTCGCGAGGCTGTAATGGATGAACATGCCGAATTTCCAATCGAGGAAGCGCTGGACAGGGGGAGTCATATCTGGCCGGCAATCATTACCCGCCAGAGGCACAGTCGTCACTCCAAACTCAATCCGCAGCGGGACGCCGGAAACGGCCGGGACGACGCCCCGTATACCGAAGAAAGGCGTCGGAAAATGCGTAGGCGGTCTGGTAGCCCACCGCCTCGCCAACAGCCTGCAACGTTTGGTTCGAGTGCAGGAGAAGATCTTTGGCTCGCTCCATTCTCAATTGTGTCACCATCTGCATCGGGCTCATCCCATGGCAGGCCACGACCTGCTGATAAACGGCACTTTCACTCATGTGCAGATGACGTGCCAGCCGCTGGACGGTCCAACTCTCCGCAAGTGAGGTATTGACCGTCGCCCAAAGATCCGCCAAGCGGCGACGCGCACGGTCATTGGCATCCGGTTGATGAGCGCGCAGTTCGCGCAGGAGCATGTTGCGAAAAATCGCCGTGTAAGCCATGGCATTCTCATAGGATCCGAACTGCCTCCCCTCGGCTTCCTCGATCGCTCTCAGAAGAGTGTGGTGCAGGGGTTCCAAGGAATGAATCGGGCGGGCTTGTGGGCCCGAGGCTTTCAGCTCTGACCAACGTGGAATGTCGAGCAGATGAACCCAGATGGCTTCCGCTCGGCCTTTTCGATGCTGGATCCAATGCGGGCAACCTGCGGGGAAAACTGCCCACTCACTTCTGCGGAGGACAAACGCGGGCCTCTCCGAGGCAGCGGAAACCTCGCCATCGACCACGAAATAGAGAAGGTGTGTGGGAGAGCAGGGGGTTCCCGCCTTGAAACGTCCCTGCAATCGGTCGATCCCTGCAGTGACAACCCCGATCTCGCGCAGCGGCCACCCCACGTTCGTTCCCCAAGGGAAGGAGAGAATCCTGGTCTGTGCCGAGGCCTCGAAGCGTTGAACGGCGACCGGCGCCCCCGCAAGCAGTTGTTGTCGTTTCACGTATTTTCTGGGTTGGTCCACCGATTGTCCAAATGATGACGTCTTGGCCATTCTGCTTTTAGTGTGAATGACAACCACGATCAATCCACGTCTGGAGTTGGGAAACAGGGATTAATGCAATCCGTATTTTCGATGCTTAATGCCTGGAGCCGCCCACCCGACGGGCCGCTGCCTGTTGAAAAGAAATTCGACCCACGGTGGCTCGGGAGTCTCTTCGAAAGGGGAGAGCCGCGCGTCTACACAAAATCCGACAGCAGCAACTTCGACTTCATCGGCATGCCAGTCGGAGGCATCGGACAGGGAATGCTTTACCTGGGTGGCGACGGCAAGCTCTGGCGCTGGGATATCTTCAACGCCGAGATTCCCGACGCGGAATTCTGGTATGAGCCGGGGGTCGAGTACGAGCATCCCCTGAAGCAGGACGAGCGAACCCGTCATCCCGTAAACAGTCTGATGCAAGGATTCGCGATCCGGACCAATGGCGGCTCCGCCCGCACGTTGGACCGGGACGGATTCCAAGACATCACATTCCGCGGTGCTTATCCCGTTGGCCAGGTGAACTATCGGGATCCGGAATGTCCGTTGGAGGTGCGACTTACCGCTTTCTCTCCCTTCATCCCACTGGACATCGAGAACTCCACCTATCCCGCAACGATCCTCCGCTTTGATTTCACAAATCCAACGGAAAAGGACGTGGAATGCTCGTTTGCCGGTTGGCTTGAGAACGGGAATGCATGGAAAACCCGCCACATCGCAGGCGGAAATTTTTTGAACCGATTGGCCATGCTGGCCGGGCGACCGGCGCTCGTGCTCGAATGCCAGCCCGATACGGCGCATTCGAAGAACAGCGACATCGGCAGTCAGTGCCTGGCATTCTTTTCGGAGGATCCCATGGACCTCCGCGGAAGTCCGCTGGTTGAGGAATTGCCCGCCGGTTGCTTCCAGACCACACCACGGGAGCAAGCTCAGATCGGATTCTCAGAAGCCCGTGAAGGAATCCGGCCAGTGGGGGCTTTGCATGCGACATTCTCGCTGAGGTCCGGATGCACTCGCAGGGTGACCTGCGTGCTGGCGTGGCACAATCCCCATGCCACGAACCTTCTGATTCAGACCGAAAAAAAGCGCACGAACGCCAAGCGATTTCGGAATTCGGTTCACGTCGTCGAATCAATCCTCGAGGACCTTGAACCGCTGACTCATCAAACCCTTTTGTGGCGCGACACGTGGGATGATTCCACTCTGCCCGGATGGTTTCGGGATCGCACGTTTGCCAACACGGCTGTTCTGGCATCGAGCACGTTCTATGCCTTGGCGGATGGTCGATTTTACGGTTACGAGGGATGCTACAGCTGCCCGGGAACGTGCACTCACGTCTATCACTACGCCCAGGCGGCGGCCCGGCTTTTCCCCTCGTTGGAGCGCAGCATTCGAGTCATGGTGGATCTGGGCCTCGCGTTCGATTCCAAGACAGGCCAGATCGGCACGCGGGGGGAAAACTCCGATACACGGGCCGTGGATGGACAGGCAGGGACCATTCTCCGTTTCTACAGGGAGCATTTGCTATCGACCAATGCAGATTATCTCCGGCAAAACTGGCCGGCGATCCGTTTGAGTTTGCAGCCCTTGTTTGCCATGGACGCCGACCGCAGCGGCCTGATCCAAGGCGCACAGTGGAATACGCTCGACACAGACTGGCATGGTCGCATTGCGTGGATCAGCGGTCTGTATGTCGCGGCGCTTCGCGCCGGGGAAGCCATGGCCAGAGCTTGCCAGGATGAGACATTGGCAGAGGAATGCCGCAATCGTGCGGAAGCGGGCTCCAGAGCACTCTCGTCTGAACTGTTCCGGAACGGTTACTTCATCAACTTGGTCGATCCTGCCAGACCGGAAACAACGAATTCAGGATTGGGATGCCATATTGACCAATTACTTGGCCAGAGCTGGGCTTTTCAGGTCGGGCTTCCCCGCGTTTTCGAACGCGAGCAGACGCTTTCTGCATTGAATGCTCTGTGGAGAAACAATTTCACCACCGACGTCGGCCCCTACCGGAAGACACGACCCGAGGGGCGGAACTATGCGCTCCCGGGGGAGGCGGGGCTAGTCATGTGCACGTTCCCGGACAAGGACTGGGACTTCGTGAAAGCATCAGGCAGTGGTCCATTCCCGGGCTACTTCAACGAGTGCATGAGCGGCTTCGAGTATCAGGTTGCCAGCCATATGATTTGGGAAGGAATGACTGCCGAGGGTTTGGCGATCGTGCGGGCGATTCATGACCGTTATGATGGTGCGAAGCGGAACCCATGGAATGAGGTGGAATGCGGAAGCCACTACGCGCGTGCGATGGCCGGCTACGGTGCCTACATTGCCGTCTGTGGCTTTGAGTACGATGGTCCCTCCGGGTTGATAGCCTTTACACCGCGCCTGACACCAGAGCACTTCAAAGCAGCGTTCACGGCCGCATCAGGTTGGGGCAGTTATGAGCAAACCGAATCAAACGCGACATTCTGCGCAGAATTGAGGCTTTTATGGGGCACATTGGCTCTCAAAAAGTTCAAGGTTTCGCCCTCGGTGCTGCGAGTCAGATCGGTTGCATGCACCGTCGATGGCAACAATGTGGAAACCCGATGGATTCAAGCTGACCGTCATGTGGAGGTTGAATTTGCCGGCCTTCAACAGCTGGCATTTGGTCAAACGCTCCGCATCACGTTACAATAGGCCCAAGAAGCCCGCTACATATCGAAATAGCAACAAGCCGCAATGTGATCGGACTATCCGAAACTTCTGGCGTCAACATCCATGCTCACGGCGGGCTGCAGAGTGACGGGGAGAGTCTTATCGCGGTAGCGGAGAGTAACAGAGCTGCCTTCGGAGTGAATCAACGTAGCACTTTGCAGGGTGCGGTCCTTCCAGATGATGGCGATCTGCGCACCGCCTCTGGCACGCAGGCCTTGCACGGAGCCATCAGGCCAGGCATCAGGCAGTGCGGGAAGGAGACTGATTTCACCGCCGTGGCTTTGCAGGAGCAGTTCGGCAACTCCGGCGGTGTAACCGAGGTTTCCGTCGATCTGGAACGGAGGGCAGGCGTCGAGGAGATTAGGGTAAAGCCCGCCTCCAGGGTTGCCGGCATTTGTGATGGCGGGGTCTATGCGGCAAAAGAGTTTGGCTATGGAGCGGTAGGCCGCTTCGCCGTCGCCGAGCCGGGCATAGAGGCTGATTTTCCATGCCAGCGACCAGCCGGTGCCTTCGGGGCCGCGCAGTTCAAGAGATCGGCGCGCGGCAGCGGCAAGTGCCGGAGTGTGGCGGGGGTTGATTTCCTCGCCGGGGTACAGGCCGTAGAGGTGGGAGACATGACGGTGGTCGGGCTCAAATTCGGCGTAATCGCGATCCCATTCCTGGAGCTGTCCGCGCTGGCCGATTTGCAGGGGGGGCGAGCCGGGCAAGCGCGTGGCGCAGCTGTTCGCGAAAATCAGCGTCCATGCCGGCGTAGCGTATCGCGGGATTTCCCTGGTCCCCGGCGAAAACGGGAGCCTCGCCCACCAAGTCGAGCCCGAACGCCACGGCCGCGGCGCTGTTGCGCAAAGGACTGGCCAACGTGAACGCAAAGGCTGCCAACCTCATGGTTTTGCCGGAGAAAGCGAAATCACCAGCGGACTTTGGTGACGCAGTATCTGGAGGCGAATGTGTGCCGTTGGGCCCGCATCCCACAGTGCGCGCCATTCAGCTGCGGAGCGCACCGGCTTGTCGTTGACGGCCTGGACCAGGTCACCGACCCGCAGACCCTGCGGGCCACCATGGGGAGAGCCCGGGGCAATGCCCATCACGGCAACGCCTCCGGCATCCATCGAGGCCCCATAGGCAGAGAGTGCGGGCCCGGAAATGTCTTGCAGGGAAAGTCCCTGCCAGACCGAAACCTTCGTTGGAGGAGCAACGTCGGATGGTTTGCCGACAAGGCCGGGCAAGGCCGGCGTACGGGCGATGGCGCGAAGGGTGGACTTCTTCACTCCGAAACAGTCCATCGGGAAGTTTTCAAACCCAAGGGCGAGCGCTGGAGATCCCGGATGCACACGGTAATCGCCCTCCGCTGGGTTGATGAACAGCGGATCCCCCGCAACAGAATGCGCATCGGCAGAGCTGGCGCGGTGTTTCTCGAGATCATCCACGTCGGTGAAGAGGTTGTGATCGATCCCGCTGCCCCATTGCTCCGGCTGTCGAACAGGCGCATGCGCTCGCATGACGATGTTGCGCGTGAACTCATCCCCGCTGTCCGCAAACCAGACGTGCGGGTGCAGTCCATTGTTCACCAAAACGTTGTTCCACGCCCGGCGGCGATAGCCCTCGCGCAGTTTGAGCCCGCCGGCGAGGAGCAGGTTGTGGTGGATGTCGTAGTTCGAGGAACCGTCATCGAGGTCGATGTCCCAACCGTGGTCGCAGCGCCAGCGACTGTGGCGGATGACGGAGGTCTCGACCGCGTCAAGAAAAGGCAGTCCGGGCTCGGCCTTGATCGCCTGTTCCGCATGCTCGCGGTGCTTGGGAGCCCAGTAGCGGTCACGCCCCCATGAGTTGAAGGAGCCATGGTCATGGGTCTCAAGCACAGTGTCAAAGACGTCGCACCCCTCGATGAGATGGCCGCCCCACGAACCGTCCCCGATGTTGATGCCGGCCCGGGAGCAGTCGTAGATCGACGTATCACGGACCGTGATGCGGGCGGACATGGTGATCTGCACGCCCGCAGCCTGGCGTTCCACGCGGCCGATGCCATGGATCAACGAGTCCTCCACGGCACAATCCGCAGGATAATCGTCGGTTTGGGGGCCGGGCGTCCGATCCACTTCCGCAATCGACTGGGTTTGGTTGTATTCGAACAAGGGATCGCGGACGGCGGTGGGGAGACCGGCGAAGACGACACCGCTGGCACCCGCATCGTGAATGTGACAACCCCGGATAATGACACGCCGGGCGTAGCCACTGACCACGACGGCGTTGCCCCCTACCTGATCGAACTCACAATCGCTGATTGTGATATCCTCCGCTCCGCTCACCACCACGGCACCGCCACGGTAAATGGTCCAATCGGAACGGAGCAATGGCTCCCGGTTATCCATGAACGTGCGGGCCGCATGGCGGAAGACGAAGCCGCGCAACGCCAGATGGCGGGCGGGCTGCCCGCTTGTGCCCCGAATTTCAACGAGGTGGCGCAATCGCACAGCCTCGACACGGGCAGTGGTCATCCGCACCTCCTTCGGCGGGTAAAAATAGAGCCAATTCTCGCGTGCGTCATGGAACCATTCGCCGGGTGCGTCGAGTTCCTCGAAGATGTTCTCCACCATGCGGAAGTTCTTGTGCATGCCCATCTGGCGGTTGTTCTGCCAACCACCTTCGAAGGTTACCTTGCCATCGGCATTCTTGCCCGTGATGCGGTAATGGTAGCCCCCCCAACGGGCGGAGTGCAGGGCATGGATGAAGCCCCCTTCGGGATTGGCCCATCGGGAGGCGCGTTCCGGGGAGAAGGCATCCGGTGACCACCCTTGATAGGGTTCGGTGGGCTTGGCCGGATCGAAGTTCGGGAACCGGGCCATGCGCCGGGCAAGGCCGTCGACGAAAAGCTGGTCGAATTCCAAACCGGCTTCGGTCCGTGCAAGCCAAATCCCGTCTTTCCATTCGATCCACTCCAACCGGAGCACCTCGCCACCACTCAGGACAGCTCCCCCCTCGCGAGCGGCCCGGTAGATCACAGGCGCACTGCTGGAACCGGAATCCTCTGGCCCGAGAACCATAGTCTGTGGGAGATGGTAGACTCCATCCTGGAAAACGATTTCCACCGCCTCTCTTCCGACAGTTCCCCGCGCACGGTCCCGCGCGCCTTCAGGCGTGCGGAGCGGCGCGACTGCAGTGCCGGGACCGGAGTCGTCCCCAGCAGGAGAAACATAGAGCGTGAGTGCGGAAGCCATGACGGGCGTGATAATGTGAAAGAACCCTATTGCCAAAACTCGCCTCATGGGATGGGGAATGCGGGCAGCGCCCGATCGGGCACAGGCCATGTCTGGTCGCCCTTTAACTCGCCGCCGACCTTGACGCCATAGGGGTTACCTTTGGAGGCGGGCAGCGCCGTGATTTGGGGATTCGGGGGTGTAGCGTCCTGCGGATACAAAAGTACCGACTCCCCCTTCTTCAGGCCGACCCGATACTCGCCGGGCGACACCTCCTCGACTGGAATAGACGACGTTGACCGCGTGGCAAGCGGTCCCTTCCAATCAGCGACACGGAGGACACAAGGCTCGCCCGCCTCGCTTTCGATGTGAACCCACGCGGTGCGCCCCGCCTCCCGCCGTGCGCTTACGACGAATCCATCCATCGCGCGCAAGCGATGAAAGACAGCATCCTGCCAGTCAGGCGGCACGGCAGGAAAAATCCGGATCTTTCCCCGCCAGCTTTGCAGAAGGAGGTCCATGGTGGCGGAAGCCGCGCTGAGCGGAGTTTCGATGACGGGATTGCGCCCGGCCGTTTCCACATAAAACGTGTTGGGCAGCACCTTGCCTCCGCCGCGGGCGTTGTTCAGAAAGTCGTTCAGCATGGCGTGCGCCTCGGAGCCCAAGCCGAGCGATGCGTAGATTGACGCACCTCCCGTGAAGGAATACCCAGCCAGCGCCTTGCCTTGCTCGATGCCGTGCCAGTGACGGGCTGTGCGGATGAGGAGTTCACGTGCAGCCGGATCATCGGGATCCATGACGTAGAGCGGATAAAGGGGCAGAAGGTGGGAGTAGTGCCGATGCGACATGTCCACAGCCTGATCGCGCCCAATGCGAATCCCGTTCTCATCGGTCGGATAGTCAACCATGTCAGCAAGTGTTTTTCGCCATGCATCGACCTCCACGGAATCGCCCTGACCTGCGCGCTCGGAGGCTTCGGTGAGGGCGGTGAGCAGCCAACGGAGCAAACCGAGGTTGTAGGGAGTGTCATCAAAGGGTTGGAAGCCCTTGTATTCCGGCGAGCCCATGCCCGGCAGTCCCAACCTGCCCTCGGCGTTGGGAACAAGGCGGGCCGTGAACGCATCCGCCAGTTTGCGCGCTTTCGGCACCCAGCGTTCCTGCACCCCGGGCCAGTCGCCCGCGAAACGCAGTTGCCACCAGTAGTTGTGAAGAGCCCAGACGAAGTCGCCGAATGTCTTGCCCTTGGCGGCTCCGACGAATGTCGTCGGAAACAGACCATCAACAAGATCGAGGTAGTTCTCTCCGATCTCCAGACGGTTTCCGGCATAGACCGGCCAGTAGGTCAGTTGGATGTTCAGATTCCACCAAACTCCCGGCCACTGGGTGACCCGGAACCATGGCCCGTTCAAATCAATGGCCGGCGCATCTTCCCGCCATGCCGAGGCCAGCTTATACATCTGGATCCAATAGAAGGCCTCTAGGCGCGCGTCAGGAATGCTCAGGAATGTCCGGGGATAAAATGCATGCCACCACTCCCGGTGCTCGCGTTCGATATCCACGAAGGGTTCGGTCGCGGCGCGACGGACCTCGGCAGCGGCCGCGAGACCTGAGCGGTCGGTCGCAGGAACCTCGTTGGCGGTGGAAACAAAGAGCCGCGCGGTGTGCTCACCGGCGGGAACCTGAGTCCATGCCGTGGCATAATCCCCGCCGGCCAAAAGCGGTTGCACGCAGACGGAGGTGCCGTCGATCTCCGTAACAATCGGGTCTGGGTTCGACTCGTAGCCCTCCTTCGGCTTGTTCTGCGCGGCTTCGATCTGAGCGCGTGGCGAGTCGGGATTCCCCGGGAGAAACTCCCACCGCCACGGCAAGGGTTTCCCTGAGGAATCCTTCTCGGTTGAAGAAACCTCATACACCTGCACCATCCGAGTACGCGGCGTGAAGAAACGAACACGGAGCTCGCCGCGGTCGGTCTGGATCTCGGCAACGACTTCGGCGTTCCAGAGGTCCTGGCGCACGGAACCTCCCAGAATCTTGCCTCCGGGACGAAGCACAAAACGGCCAACGTCGAGCCGCGGATGGTCGTACATGACCCCCGCACCGGGAGTGCCCATCGAGGTTTTGCGATCCGGGGCCTTGCGGTGGTCCGTCACATCGGCGCGTCCGACGTGGAAAATCAACGCTTCTCCGGACGGGTCGGTGTAGAACATCGTGCCGAGCTGACCGTTGCCGGTGAATGCCCCCTCGTTCCACTGGCGGGGCAGTTGCTCCCAAGTGAGGTCGTGGCGGGAGAGGAACGCGGGCCAATCCACCTTGGATTCCGGGGTCGCAGGGGAACCCGCCACAACGAGTGGGAGACTTGTGATCACAAAGGCGAGAACGAACTTATATAACATAAACCTGAAAAACTAATGTGTCGGAACGAACACTCCGTGAGGCGGGGAAAACCAGTTTGAATCGACGCGGATTTCAAATGGTTGGAATCAGAAACGGACGCTTTTTTGTTCACGGGCTCTCCCTCACCTGCTTCCCGTTTGTTTCCAATCGCACCGGACCGAACAACCCGCAACGCTCCTCGCCACGATAATCCGTGGGAATGGTCTTATAGTGGTTCGACAACGCGCTGCGGACTTCGATCTCGAAGCGATTCCGTCCGCATCGAAGGTGAGTCGAAATGTCGAGTCGCCACGGCGGAGCGCAAAGGACGCCTGCACTTTCCCCGTTGACCCAGACTTCTGCCGTGGAAGACAGGTCGCCGAGATCCAGAACGCCAGAGGTGTGCTCTGGGGGCAAATCCACTTCCTTTGTGTAGCGCATCCCTCCCGAGTAGCACTCGAATCCCGGCAGTTCCGCCCAGTCTCCCAAGCTTGCAGGGAACGATTCCACCTTCAACTGGATGGCGTCTGGCACGACCTGCGCGCCCGAAAGACCGGCAAGGGGACGCACCTGCAGCAGAACCTCGGCGTGGGCCGTGGTGGAAGGCAGGTAAAGGACCCACACGTCCGTTTCTTCCGAAGGAAAAAACGCCGGATCACGACTCACACGTTCTGCGGGAAGCACCACTCCGTCGATGCGGCTTTCCAGAAGATCCCCGAGCAATCCGAAGGTGAGCGAGCGTGTGCCGGCGGGAATCCGGAAACGCAATCGCAGAGTTTCCGTGGACTTCGACAGACCCATGGGCAGCACGCGGGCATCGTTGAACCACCGCGTGTGAAGCGGACCGAACCACGCAGGCTCCGCCGCCACAGGCTCGATCCTCTCGGAGGCCAGCACCGCATAGCCACGTCCGGCTCCGGAGTACTCCAAAAGAACCTCGTGCGTCCCTGAGCCCAGCGCCAGAGGAGTGGCGAGATCGACCGGTCTCCGGTCCACCCACCCAGCCACGGGCTGCGCCGTGCCGCCGAGGTTCCAGATGGCCGTCGTGTCGGATTCGACATGCACGAGGGCGCGCAGAAAGCGGACGGCGTCTCTCTCCCCGAACGAAAACAAGTCATCGTGCACGCGGCCCTTCAATCCGTGCCATCCCTGAAACCCGGCATCCTCCGGCAAGCCCCAGCGCCACGAGGCTTCGAGGGGTTTTCCAAGATCCCCAACGCCGGAGAGAAGCCGCTGACGAAGTTGATCACTCTCGGCAGCCTCGAAGCATTCGTACACTGGCCCGGTGCCGCAGGCGTGGCTCCGCCATTCGCCTTCCGGACCGGCCACCTCGACAGCCCGGATCTCCGGGCCGATGAATCCCTCGAAGGCAGGCAGTCGAAAATCGCCCCATCGATTGTCCAAACATGGCACGGGCTCGCACGTCCAAGGTCCCTCGACGGTGTGACGAGCGGGCGTTGGAGGCCTTGTTGCGGGAGCTTCCTCGTCCTCCTCCGCGAACCAGATCAAATACGGGGTGGCCGCCCCATCGCTCAGGCGGAGCCGCGTGCGGTCGCATGTGGCGGACTCCACCGGCACAACAGATTCTGTCCCATCCCAGGGATTCCAGCGCGTCACCCATCCGGTCGCCCGAAGCTCCACGAGCGCCCCGGCTTCGAGTCCGTAGAGGAAAAACAGATGCCTTCCCTCGATGATGCGATGTTGGACGTAGGGTGTGCCGCCACCTTCGAGCAATCGGAAGTCGGGGTTTTCCTGTGCCAGAAAAATCAGTGCTGCCTCCGGCGAATCAAACCGCCGAACCTGCGGGGATGCAGATAGAGCCGTGCACCGCTCGTCGAGCACCGGATCAAGACGTCCGGCCCGGTCGCTGGCAACGGGAACATCACCCAAGAAAACCACCCATCCTCCCGCTGCGACCATGCGCTCGGCCGCTTCGAGCGAGGAGAAGCGGATCACCGGCATCGGTGGAATCACGAGCACACGGTAAGACTCCCCTGCGATGTGGAGTCCGCCGTCCCGCGCCTCCGCAGCATGCAGCGACTCGAAGTCGATGAAGTCCAGGTCGATGCCGGATCGATAGAGGGCATCGGCAAGTTGGAACGCGGACTTGGAAGCCAGCGCCCCTCCGGCACCGCCTTCGCTGGCCGCCACCGGATAGAGAATCGCCACGTCACAGGCATGCACACCGCGTGAGAGAAGGAACGAGAGCCGCTCCGAGCACTCAAGAAACCTCTTGAAGTGCGGCCAGTAGGGCATGCGGAAGTGATTGCAGGGCGGCGCCCATTCCCACCATCCGCCGTGAGTCGAATAGTAAAGCCCGTGCAGCGTGAGCAGGTTGTGCCCCATGGCGAAGTTGCGGAACACCGCATCGACGACCTGCGCGGAGGTCGTGCCCCAGCCGCTGGAGTAAAATCCCTCCAACCAAGTCCGCGGCCGCTGGTTGAGATGCGCGATGGAACTGGCCACTTTGTTCCTCACCACATCGGCCTCCAATCGTGGCTGATCGCAACCCGGCCCCTGGTTCCAGCGCTGCGTCCGGAAATAATCCCCGAACTCTGTCGTCTTGTGCCCGCGCCAGCCATGGTCGCAGCCGTAGGTCATGCCGCGCGACTCGTGCCAATCGTAGATCGGTTTGAAAAACGCCTCCTCTTCCAAAGCCACCATCACGTCCCGGTAGTCGAGGCGAACCTTCGGCGTGCGTGGCCCGATGTCGATGAACAGAGCAGGGAGTTCATCCATGAGGTCGTATCCCTTGCGACGGAGAAATTCCTCCACGAAGCGTGCGGTCCACAAACAACCCGCCACACCGAGATCCAGTTCATCGGAAAAGAAATAATTCAGCCCGCCCTCGCCGGGGAAACGATCCTCGAACTTTTGGAAAAAGCCCGCGATGTAACGGCGGCCGACCTCGGGGTTCATCGGATCCAAGGAATACGGACGCGTGACAGCGCGGACGAGGACGACCGTCTCCTCCGGCAGGGAGGCCACCCCGCCGGAAAATGGCCGCAGACGCCGTAGGACAGCCGGTTCGTGGCCTCCCCCCCTCACGGCATAGGCGGCAAGGGTATCCTGGGTCCAAGTCGCGGAAGTATCGGAGTCGGCTTCCAGCACGACGGCCTCCAACACGCTGCCCCGCAAAGCGGGATCACGCACGATCTCGTCGCAAAACCAGCCTTGGCCAATGCCAAGCGTGTAGTCGCTGAGGCTCACCGCCATGCCTCGGGCGTTCGCCTCACCTTTGAACCATGCAAACAGTTCCCACCATTCTTCGGAGAACAAGGGAGGATCACTCGGATAGCTGAGGCCCCAACTGATTCCGCCTGTCGGACCATGGGCGTAATTGACCTGAAGTCCGGAAATCTTGGCACCGGCGAGTTGATCAAGCTGCCAGCGAATGCGCTCGCGGTCGAGTTTGCCGCCGACCCACCAATAAAACGCCACCTCGCCGAAACCTTTCGGCGGAGACACGAAACCCGCGCGCAAATCATTCATCGGTGCGGAACGGGGTGGCCGGCAGTCCGGCACCGTTGAAGAGATTGGCCCACTGGATCGCGTCAGCCCAAGCGTACCGCACATAGCGCGGCTGCGGCACGGACGGACTCGAGACAATCACTTCATCGCCTGCAATCTTGGCGTCCGCCCACACAAACTTCTTGTCCTGCCCGGCAACCGCGAAGCCTTGCAGGCCGTTCCCGTGCCGGGTAAGCAATCCGCCCTTCGTTTGATCAAACCGCACAATGATTTTCCCCTCCTTCACCTCGGTGTCACGCACGACCGGCCCGCTGGCAGGAACATCGCGGCCGTAAACACGGTTGAGGATCACATTCAGCGCCCGCGTGCCATAGGCGAATTTGTTGGCCGGATGCAATCCCGTGCCCAAATCGCTGCTGGGAACCATGTAAGCTTTGGGGAGTTTGCCCATGTTGAGATACACTTCGCGGCCCGGCGACTTTGTGGGAACCGCATCGGGCAGCGGCGCGAAGGGTTCGGACGCCCAACCGAAAACGGGATCCGCCGGATCGAACGCACACCCGCCCCCGCTCGGTTTCGGAATGAACACCCATGGAAACTCCCCTTGCCCCCAGTCCGCGCGCCACGAGGTGATCAACGCGCTCATCATCGAGAGTTGATCCACAGCCCGCGTCATTGTTCCAGATTCGCCCTGATCCCAAAAAACGCCGCGGATCGTGTAGCCGATGAAGGGAGTCAACACCGCCGCACGCAGATCGCCGATTGGCCACCGCTGACCCTCTCCGGGTGCAACAACCGCCGCGGGCTTGCCGGGCTGTTTCACCGCTTTCTTCTGGTCTTCGGGCAACGCATTCCAAGCGGCGAGATCCGCGTCATACTTCGCCATCGCTTCCCGATACTTGCCCTCCTCGGCTTGTCGATCGAAGGCGGTCATCGCCTTTGCGATAGCGGCGGCGGTCGTGGGGTCTTTCGTCAGCACTTCGGGCGCTATCCAGCGTCCGGATGGCGAGCCTCCCACCGCGACGAGGATGAGGCCGACGGGCACATCGAGCTGCTCCGAGAGTTGCACGCCCATCGTTTGGAGCTGCGCGGAGAAGTTCAGCAGATTCTCCCGCGTCGCCGACTGCCAGCGGATTTCTTTTGGCGGGTTGGAATTGTTGTTGAAGGTCGTGCAGACGAGCCGCACGCGTGGATACGGTGCCTTGTCCAGCAAGGCCCGCAGGTTCGCGTCGCCGGGGGAATTGTCCACCGGCTTGCCTCCGGGCGGCGAAGGTTCGATGAACGGCTGCGCTGTCAGTTGCATGTTTGACTGACCGGAGCCAAGCCAGACCTCGCCGACGAGAACGTCGCGGATCTCCTGTTTGGAGGAGCCACTTTCCAAGGTCAGCACCGCGGGCTCGGACGAGGCTTGGAGCGGCGCCAGTTCCACCCGCCAGGCACCAGAGCCATCCGCAGTCGTTTTGACCGATTGACCGGCAAACGAAACTCCCACTTCCGCTCCAGCCTCGGCGGTGCCCCAGATCCGGACCGGCATTTCGCGCTGCAGGACCATGCCGTCTCCGAATGCCGGAGCGATCGAGAGAGTGCCGAACGCCGGAGGCAAGAATCCACTGAGCAGCAAAACGGAAAGCGTGAGTCGGCGAAGGAAGAATGGAGGAATCATGGAATCGAGGAAGTAAGAAAGTGAGGGGGTCATGGGTTCGAGCGTGAAGCCATCCAACCAAAGCCATGGGTCACTTCGACGGGTGTGTTGGACTTGGCTGAAAACTTGCCCCGGAAGAGGCCGCGCTCGCCGGGCACGGATTGCAGGATGACGGTTTCTGTATCGTCCCCGGCGCGGACCTGGACCGCGCGGGTGCGCGGCACGTTCAGGTCGGCGGCGATGTCGGGTCCGGTCATTTCCATGTGAAGCGTAGCGTCTTCGCGCCGGACGGTGATGCGGGTGTCGGTCCGGGCGAAGTAGGCGAGGCTGAGGTTGAACGGCAAGTTGTGCTGAATCCATCCCTCGGTCCAACCGATATCCCCCTTCTCCGGATGCCACGGGTAGTGGGCATTTTTCGGGCTTCCATCGATGACGAAACGGGCATTGGCAAGACGTCCGATGCCGCCGGGGTAAAAGCGGAACCACCCGTGCTCGACTCCATCAACCTCACGCGGTGCGTCGAACGAAAAATGCCGCCCGACGGGATTGCGTCCGAAGACCTGGTCGATATGCGCCCACGCGATTTGTTCCAACCGCGCGCGGAGGGCAGGATCTTGAATGGCCGGCAGAGCCGCAAAAATGATCGCCGGGAGCCCGGCGACATTGCCCGGCTCGTTCCACATTTGCGGCTTCTCACCCATCGGCGTCCACTGATCGGGTGCGTCGCCGAGCTTGCGGAAATCCCAGAGATTGTCGGAGCGAAGGACCACGACCTTCGCCCATTCCTCGATTTTTTGCGCGAGGCCATCGGGTGCATTCTCCGGATGGGCCTGAAGAAAATGGGCCATTCCCGTGACGGTCAGAAACTCACTCATCCGCTGCCCCTTGGTGGTGATCGGATCGTTCCAATCGAGATTCTGAATCATCCACTCCACCTGCTTCCGCGCGGCTTCGAGATACAGGTCGGCATCGGGACGGCCTTCGCGCAGGGCGACCTCGTGCATCAATAGGTTGGGCTGCACGGAGGCCCCTGGGGGCAACTCGCCTTTGGTGGTTCCCATTTTGGTTTTGAGCGCGAGGAGATTTTGGTCGGCACTGCGATCGTAGGGATACTTGTGATCGGCGACGGGATCGCTCCAGCGGGCAAAGGCGTAGTCGCGCACGGCCGCGTAGTTTTGCTCCGGGAGCCACTGCTTCAGCAGGGGCCAGGCGTAGAGGAAATAGGCAAGTTGGGCCTTGAGGTGCTCGTGCGAAAGCCTTTGGGTGACGATGATGTCGGCGCCCCAATGGATCAGCTTCACGATGTCGGGCGCGTTGTCGCTGTAAGGCTCCAACTCCCCCCAAAGCTTGCGTTCGTCCGGTGCCTCATAAGTGATCTGGCGCGGCATTTCTTCGTAAGCCGAGGGATTCGAGAGCAACTGTGGAATCAGCACATGCAGTTCCCAGCCGAAGTGGTGGTCATCGCGCCAGCCGAAGGAGCCGACACACGTGGCGCGGTCGTTGCCGACGTGGTGGCGGCTGTCGATCATAAAGTCGATTGTGTCCTGGTAACTCACCCGCTCGATCCACCAGCGCCCGATACGGAACGGAACGGATGTGAGACCGCCGGCCTCCACCACCCAGTCGCGCTCATCTTCCGGATCGAATGCCGTGAAGTCACCGATGTGTCCCTGGATCTTCCCGCGAAACACGGGCGCTCCCCCCTCCACCGCGCGCACCACAAACCCGGTGCCGTCGGCCAACGTCGGCGCGGTGAAGCGCTTCGGCTTCCCAAGGTTGAATCCACTCTGGTTGAGATAGAGCGGCACGATTTGCTCCTGCGGGGTCGACGGTACTGACGCGGTCACAGCGGGCGCGGCAACGGGGAGTGGCGGAAGGTTCGCGCCACCGGCGGGCCAGACGACGATCTCACGAACGCGGATGGCGTTTTTCGGCGAGGCCTCGATGTCCACGCGCAGTCGGTCGGTCACGACTTCGACGGTGCCATCAAAGGCCAGAGCCAGCGCGGTGGCGGTATTGTCAGACACCACGGCGGAAGGAATGTCCTGCCAGGCGCCGTCTCGCCAAAATCGCAAACGGAACGCCGTCACCGCATCACCCGCGCCGAAGCCCGAGAAGAAGTGGACACCTGCGACAGCGCGAACTCCGTCCCAACGAACCTCAATCCAGCCGGTGGAGCCATCGGCGATCCACCGCGAATCGTCACCACGCTTGCCATCGATTGCGAGTTCCGGCCCCTTGCCCGCCCGGGCTGAGTTGGCTGTGGCTGAAGTGAGCGGGATCGGCTGCGGCGCACCGAAGGCGGTGGTGATCGTGGTGAGCAAAGCTAAGATGCAATAATGCTTCATGGGGATGGAGGAATCAGGGGGAACTGCACATTGCGGGAGACCACACCGCGTTTCTTGGGGTAGCCATCGGCTGCACCAAAGAGCACGGTGGGTTGTCCCTTTTCAAAGAGAAGCGCCGGACGCTCCAGCCGGTGGTCGCTCACCCGGCCATCGGCATAACGAAAAGCCCCCGGCACAAAGAGTGCAGGCACGGCGGGCCTCCAATGCCGTCCGTCGGCGGAAACGAAACGTGCGATGGCACCCTTGTCCCCCGTGTAGCGTCCGGCGGCATCGCGCCCAAGGCCATGCCAAGCCCCGTCCGCCCACCAGATGAAGGGATCCTCCACCAGCATCCAGGTGGCGGCCCCCGCAGTGCCCTCACCCTCAAACACATCGGTGCCCAACTTGATATAGGGGCCCTCGATCTTCTCCGCACGGGCCACCCCGTGCCGCACCACGCCGCCCATTTCCTTGCCGGGTGCCTGCGTCACCGCCTTATAAACCAAGAGGATCGTGCCGTCCGGGGTGACCGCCGCGGCTGGGTTGGTCACGCAGAGCGAATCGAAATCCCCCGGACGCGCACCGACATCCAACACTGGCCGGTCGAAGCGCCTCCAGGGGCCTTCCGGACGGTCCGCCAGCGCGACCCCGATCCGCTGGTTGTTGCGGTGCATCGGGTAGGATTTTCCATCGCCATGGTTGCCCATGTAGAAAAGCGCAAAACGCCCGTCGGGGAGGCGGAGGATATTCGGATTATGGGTCACATCCGCATCCCAATACTTCACACCCGTCGCGGGATTGAGGCCGCGCGCCGGAAGCACGACCGCGGTGTGCCGGTAGGGTCCGAGTGGCCGGTCCGCCACCGCGTGGGCAATCTCCGAGCGGAGTGCCCAGCCCGGCGCGAAACCGGCGGATAAGGGCCAGCGCGAGTAGAGCAGATGGAAGCGCCCGTCATCTCCTTGAATGGGCGCCCCGCACCAGATGTGCCACTCCGGATCGTGGAACCCTTCAGCTCCCGCAGGTCCGGGTCGACCAAGGTTGCCAGCTCCAGCAATCCGGGCACCGCTCACGTCGAAGACAATCGCGAGAAGGATCGGCGGGAGCGAGCACAAAAGACCCGGTTTCATTCGGCGGAAATCGGCGCAAGGCAGATGCTGGATGAGCCTGCGAATTGCTTGGAATTTCTACAGAGAGGCTGGAATTTCATGGAGCGGAATCCGGGACGGCGGGCATGGTCGGACGCTGGCCCAGACTGCGGATGAGCAAGAACGCCACGGGATGAAGCAGGCCCATGACGAGGAAGCACGGCGCATAAGAGCCCTGGCCCACCGTCCACGCCACCGCCTGGTTCATCAGCATGCCGCCGAGTGTGCTGCCGCAGGCGATGACACCGAAAGCGGTGCCGAGGATGGGGCGCGGCGTGACGTCCACCACCAGTGAGGTAAGTGAAGCGAGCCAGGCGGTGTGGGCGTAGGCGACCACAGCGACGAGGGCAATGGCCAGCGGCCAGCTCCCCGCCTGCGGGACGAGGAGGAAACAGGGCACGAGCAGGGCGCTGACCAGCATCACCTTGAGGCGCGAGGCGGCCGGCCAGCCTCCGCGTTTGATCAGGAAGCCGGCGAAGAAGCCACTGAGCAGGAAGCCGAAATCCGCCGCGAGGAAGACGACCCACATGATGGCGAGTTGCTGCTGGTCCATTCCCCGGTCGGCGTGGAGATACTTCGGCATCCAGAACTGGATGAAATACCACACGGGATCGGTCAGCAGCCGGGCGGCCATCAGCCGCCAGACCAGCGGATCACGGAACACGCGCAGCCAGGCACCCCCTTGCGCTTGGCCGCCGGACGGCGCTGCGGCCGGAGCGTCGAGATGGGCCTCAAGGTAGAGCCGTTCCTTTTCGGTGATGCGCGGGTGCTCGGACGGGCGGCGGTAGAGCCACCACCAGAACACCAGCCAAGGCACGGCGAGCAGCGAGGTGGCGAAGAAAACCCAGCGCCAGCCGTAGTGCGCGCTGATGCCCGCCACCAGCAAGGGCGCAATGGTGGCGCCCGCCGCACCACCCAGGCTGTAGATGCCGACCGCGATGCCGCGCTCCGCAGGCGGGAACCACTCCGACACCGCCTTGGGCGAAGCGGTGAACCCGCCCGCCTCCCCCAGCCCGAGCATAAAACGGAAACACGCGAGCGAACGGACGGAGTGCGCCAGACCGGTCAGCGCGTTCGAGATCGACCACCAGCCGACAAACAAGGCGAGGCTGAGGCGCACCCCGAGTTTGTCCACCACGCGGCCGGAGAGCAGGTAGGCGACGGTGTAGGCGACGAGGAACCAGTTTACCACGCCCGCGTATTGGGCGTCCGTCAGGCCGAGGTCTTTCTGGATCGTCGGCGCAAGCAGTCCGAGGATGCTCCGGTCAATGTAGTTGAGCACCGCCGCAAGAAAGAGCGCAGCGGCGATCCACCAGCGGAGATAAGGGATTTTGAATGATGCCATCTCAGTCGCTAAAAATCCGCTCTGCAAACGACCCCGTCGGGACATCCGCCGACGGATGCACGCGTGTCCGGCACAGCCGCCAAATGGCAAAACGCGGATCGAACAAGGGGTGTTCCATCTCAGAGGGGAGTGTTTAGATTACAGGAAGCGTAGGCCGTGCCCAGAAGCGATTGCGCGAGATTTGTTCATTTTGCCGCAACGATGTTTCGCGGCATTTGGCTGGATGTCAGGGGCGCCTTGCTTGGTATGTTGATGGCCTTGTGATTCCCGCCACCCGTTCCCCAGCCACTCTGCAACGATTTGGACGTTTGCTCTCGAAGGGCCTCGTCGCTGGTTCATGCTTGGCGGGCTGGCTGGCCTTTGGCGAAGTGGTCCCTGAACTTCCGGAATGTGAGCCGCGAAATGGTCTGCCCAACTTTTTTGCGAAACTGGAGTCGGGCGGAACGGTGCGAATTGCCTACGTCGGCGGCAGCATTACGGAGGCGGAGGGTTGGCGCGACTTTTCGCGAGATTGGTTCGCCGCGCAGTATCCGAAGGCCGGGGTGGAGCAAATTCGGGCGACCATCTCGGGAACGGGCGCCGAGTTCGGTGCCTGCCGCCTGCGGAACCATGTTTTGCGGCACTCGCCGGATTTGGTGTTCATCGAGTTCGCGGTCAACGGGGCCGGGGCGACCGACAAACGGGCCGTCGAGTCGATGGAAGGGATCGTTCGTCAAATCCGCCGCAACGATCCAACGACCGACATCTGTTTTGTTTTCACCGTGCACCACGGAATGATCGATTCACTGAAGGACAACCGTTCTCCGCAGGTGGTCACCAACATGAAAAAAGTGGCCGACCATTACGGAATTCCCACGATCGATTTCGGACCCAGCGTGGTCCGGTTGCTCAAAGAAGGCCAGTTGGTTTTCACCGGAAACTCCACCTCGGATGCAGGGCCGCCGGTCTTCAGCACCGACGGGGTCCACCCGCTTTACGAGACCGGCCACAAGCTCTACCTCGAGGCGATCGTGCGCTCGTTGCCCGCGATCCGAGCGACCGGGCAGCCGGGTTCCCACGCACTGCCCGCGCCGTTGGAGCCGGACAATTGGGAGAACGCCAGCATGGTGGCGATCGAGGACCCGGCGGTGCGTCGGAGCGCCGGATGGCAAAAAATCGAGCCGCCCGGCGAGACCGAGCAACGCCAGCGAATCAGCGAATACTTTCCCGGCGTGTGGGAGGCTACTCGGCCCGGGGAGACCCTGGAGTTCGCCTTCGAAGGCCAGGGATTCGGATTGTCCGGATTTCGCGGTCCGGCCACCGGCCTCTTCCGCGTCACCGTGGACGACGGTCCCCCGATCGAAGCGACCTTCTTCGACTCGTATTCCTACGCCGGACGCGTCAGCCACAAGGCGTGGTTCTATCCGCAGGACCTCGCAAAGGGACGGCACCGTGTGAGGATCGAATTTCTGGGCGTCCTCCCGAACCAGGAGGCCATCCTCCAAAAAGAGGGCGTGACTGTTTCATCAGCGGGCGAACAACCCGCGCCGGTTCTTCAGCTCGCAGCCATTCTTCTGGCGGGTTTGCTGGTTCCTTGAGCAGGTTCAGCAGACAAAACTCCACACAGCGAACAGCACCGCTCCCCTGTCGGCGGGAAAGCTCGGGAGCCAAGAGCGAGGAACCCGTCAAGCCGGGAATTGCTCGAGATTTTTACGGAGACGTTGGAGCGCACCGACGTACATCTCGGGGATCAGACCGTCGGCGTCGGGCGGGACGTTCAGGAGAAAATTCACCCCGCGCTCACGGCAGATGAGCGCCATGCCGAGGAGTTCGGCGTCGCTGCGCGGCACGTCGCCGGGACGGAAAAACCATTCGCGTCCGATGGTATCGCAGACCTCGCCGGGGATGAACCATGGCTCCGTGGAGTCGCCGCGCCCCGGCAACTTCAGCATCCAGCGTTCCTCATAGCGCTGCTGTGGATGGAAGGGGTGGGATGGCAGACGGCGCTCCATGGTGCAAATGTCGGTCGGCCAGGAGTCGCGGGTGTCGAGCGTGTCGCCCGAGCTGAATCCCTGATTGAAGCTGATCACACACTGAGGCTGGAACCGGGCGATCTGTTCGTACTGAACGACGCGGCCCTCAGGTCCCAGGTAGCGCGGGATATCGATGAAGAAGTAGTCGATCGGACCGTAACCCGTGAGCAATTCCTCCATCTGGGCGAGTTGGAACTGCCGGTAGGCATGCGTCGTGTAGTCGTTTCCCCAGCCGACTTCCGAAGCCACTTTGCTGCCGAAGCGATGGGGTTCGTATTCGTCCCAACTGGCGTAATACAAACCCGGCACCAGACCGTGGCGGCGGCAGGCTTCGACGAAAGTCCCGACGACATCGGTCGTTACCGGGCTGTTGCCGACATGGTAGTTCGTATGCCGGCTCGGCCAGAGGCAGAAACCGTTGTGATGCTTGGTCGTGAGGACCGCGTAGCGCATTCCTGCGTCGCGGGCCGTGCGGACCCATTGGTTCACGTCCAGCTTGGAAGGACAATACGCCTCGATGGGAACAGCGCGATACGGGTTGATCTTCCCGGCGTTGCCATCGGGAATCTCCCCCTCGAATGTGGGCATGCCGAAGTGGAGAAACATGCCGTAGCCAAGTTGACGAAACTCCGCAAGGCGTTCGCGGGAGAGGCGCTGGGCGCCTCGAGAACTGTGCTCGTGATGAGTGATCATGCGTTCGTGAAATCAGCAGACAGTGACGCAGTCGATGGCAAGGCAGTGCGCGATCTTTTGGATCACTCTTGCCGTGTGGCCTGTGCCGACCGCGCAATGGTGTGCGGGGCCCTGGGCATTCCACTCATTCATGAACCGTCGAACTCCGATCGGGAAACGGTAGCGGCTGTTCGTGTTGCCGATCTCTAGAATCGGCCCGGGAACGGACTCTCCCTCGGCCACCAGAAGCTTCAGGCAATTGTCGGCGGTCTCCACCACGCTGAGCAGGGTAACCGGACCGTGCTGAATCGACATTTCCACAGACAGGCCGCGTCCGACCTTGCCGTGATAGACATCCAGCGGACGCACCTTCGTTTTTCCCTGCGCGATTGCAATGTGCCCCGGTCCATCATGCCCCATCAGGACCACATCGTCCTTCCAATCGACGGCATAATATTCGGTGAAGGATCCCCCCGCACCCAGCAGATCCATGATCTTCATCGCCTGGACGTTCTTTATTTCAAGCTCTCCGGCCACCGGACATCCGCGCGCGGTGAGCAGGGAGTTGCCAAGGATGATCGAACTGAGCGTGTCCTCGTTCTCCGCGATGCCGCTGCCCATGTAATAATAGGCCATCGCACCAAGTCTCTTGTTCTCCACAAGCCTGTCCAAGGCCAGCGATGTCCGGGCGGCACGGGCGAGTTCGGACTCGGCGCAATCGGGCTGCACATCGAACTCACGACAGAAGAGCGCCACGCGTTCTGCGATATCCGGCTCATCGACCTCGCGGCGCAAGGCGCTGAGTTCGTCCACCTCCATGATCTCAAAATGGGTGCCGAACACCGCGCTTTGGAGCGTGAGATCGGAATAGATGTCGAGCATCCCGTTGTAGTAATGGCCCATCACGCCCACCCGGTTGTGGGCCATGGAATGAACCACGCGCGCAGCTTTCACCCAATCGCGAATCTCCGTGTCAACGGTCGGGTCTCCCTCCAGGCATCCGGTGATCTGGTGGAAAGGAATCCGCGCCCGGCTGAGAACGTTGGCGATCTCCGGAATCGGACATGCTCCGCACTGTGCAAGCCACTCCCCGGTCATTCGTGTCCGATCACGAAGTTTGTTGAATTGCTCGTAGTCAATCGCCGCTTCGGGAGAAAGATTCAGAAGCACGACCGGCACGCCCGCCGTGCGGACTAGCGGCAGAACGGTGGAACTGAGGGCGTAGGTCGTGGCATGCAGAAAAATCAGCCCCACCTCCTCACGCCGGAAGCGATGACCTCCTTCTACGGCCGCCTCCGGGGAGTCCACCAAGCCGAGATCAACCACCTCGCTCCCTGCGGAAGCGACCCGGGAGGTAACCACACGTGCATAACCCTCCAACCGGGACTTCAGACCGGGAAACTGCGGCCAGTAGGCTTCCAAACCCAGTCCCGCATAACCAACGCGGAAAGGGTGCATGTTCGCTGGACTTAGGGACTTCATCTGGAAGAGGACCTCTTACCGTTGCTTCCGACAGGGCTGCACACGGGAAAATAAATCGTGTACACTTGATCTTCGATCTGGTGCAGAGGTTTGAAGCGGAAGTTCCTCGGCTGGTGGACGGTGCGCCAATCGGGGTTCCACCGCCCCCATTCGCGCTCGTTCGATGGTGCGAGAACCGATGAAAGATCAGAGAGGTCGGCCTCCAGACGCACCTCCTCGGCTGCTAGTCCGGAAAGCACGATGGGGCCATCCAGGAAGGCCACTGTGTTCGGCTCGTCTGGCAGAGACTCGACTCGCAGGACTTTGTCGAACTCGATGGTCACTCGGTCGTCCTGCCACTCGCGGTCCACGGTAACGATGCCGTCAGTTATCTCGGCACGCTGCGCGGTTCCGTTGAGTTCGAGCCGTGGATTGCCTTGGGTCCATGCGGGAACGCGAAGCTGCAAAGGAAAAGCAACGGGCTTTGCGCACCGCACACGAAGAACGATCCGCCACGCGGAAGGACGGCAGGCCGGTTGCTCGGCGGCGGACGTTCCCTTTTTCAGCGTATGGACATGCCCCGTCCGATGGTCGAACAGCATCTCGATGGAAACCGGGACGCCTCCGATCTGCGTGTCCAACGTCGAGGGAATGAATTGTCCGATCATCACACCCGACCCGGTGCGGTAGGAGATCATCCGCTGGAGCATCGGATGCGCTTGAACCATGCTGCCGTGGCAGCACCAGAAGTCCCGCGTCGGATGGCCCCACTTCTTTTGCGCACCTGCTTCCATCGGGAGAAAGTAAGCAACCATGCCCGTCGAGGGGTTTTGTTGTGCCAGCAGTCCGTTGTAGATGTTGCGCTCGATGTAATCGAGGTAGCGCGTGGCGCCCGTCCAGCGATAGAGGCAGTCGGCCAGGCGGATCATGTTGTAGACGGTGCAATGCTCCTGATTTCTCGGCCCGCGGCGATCGACGAGTCTCCCCGGGGGATTCCAGACTTCACCGGCGGTTTGGCCGCCCGTGCAGAACGCGCCCCGGGTCTCGACTGCGAGATTCCAATAGGCCTCGACAATCTGACGCCATCGCTCGTCGCCAAGCACCTCATGGCAGCGCGCTGCGCCGAGGATCTCCGGGATCGTCGTATTGGCGTGCATGTTCGTGAGCACATCGCACCCTTCCAGCAGAGGATTGAAGAGTCGCCCGCGTGTGTAGCGCTCGATCAGGTCCAAGTGCTCCTGCGAGGGTCGCAAGGATTGCAGATCGGCAAATGCCTCAAGCATCCCGCCCGTCTCGGAATCCAAGAGATCATCCATCTGCTCACGACTCAGCGGAGCGGTCCAGCGGTGAAACCAGCCGGCAAACTCCACAGCCAAATCCAACGCCTGGGCGCTGCCGGTAAAGACATGCATGTCGAGAAGCCCCATGAACGTCTTGTGGTGGACATACTGGGGCGCCCACACCGGGCGGCCCTGCCGCGCCCACTCGAGATATTTTTCCGGCGACGGACCCAGCCATCCGCCGCCGTTGGCCTCTTGGCACCGCCCGAGTTCCGCGACGATGTGGTCCGCTTTTCCCTTGAGCTCGGCATCCTTCGTCAAAGCGACCGTCTGGGCTGCAGCGGAAAGCCAGTGCCCGAGGAAGTGGCCGCGCAACTGGCAGGAGGGCGCCTCCCAACCGCTGTGCGCGTCCGGGTCCTGCTGGGTGTCCGTGCCACCGACCACCGACCAGTCCACCAGACCGGACTCCAGGTGAAAACTCCGCAGCAGCTGGGGTGACTTGAGGGAGAGCAGGTAACGGCGGACCAGATTGAAACGATCAAGGAACAGTCCCGGTGCGAGCCGGAGCTCCGAAGGGAGGAATGCGGTGGTTGTTGGTTTCATGCTTTCGACTTGCGGGTGTGGGGAACCATTCACTTCTTCGACGACAGGGCTGCGATCTCCTCGGGAGTGAGGATGCGGTTGTAGAGCCGGATCTCGGCGAGTTCGCCTGTGAAGTCCTTGAGAAATTCCAGATTATCGGTCAGGCAAGGTGCCAGACTGCGCCCCTCGGCTTGGAACTCGCCATCGAGGTAAATCTGGATCTTCCGCACCGGATCACCCCCGAAGGTGAAGGTGGCGGTGTGCCACTTGCCGTCTTTGAGTTTTTCGCCCTTGGTCTGAGCCACCACGAAGATGCGCCCGCCGCCTGTGAGCAGATCGCCGTTGCGGATGTCCGCGAAGATGCCGGTGTGGGCGTAGCCGTAGCGGAACAACGAGGCATTCTTCTCGCCTTTCAGGCGGAGGCTGACCGTCAGTTCGTTCGAGAGAATGCCGGTCGGCGCGAGGCGGATCATTCCGGCATCCTCGAAGCGCAAAGCTTTGCCCACTTCCGGATCATTGACCACCGGGGTCCCTTCGGGAATGTTGAGCGGACCAGCCCCGCCGCCAGCCAGATTCGGCATCTGCTGGTTCTTGATGCGCGATGCGCTCCAGTGGCCAAGGAGGTCACCCTGCCTCACGGTCTTGACTGCCTCGTCTTTGCGGAAAAAGTCGGCGGCAACGACAGGCTGCCAATTCATCCCGGGTCCTCGCCAGCGGAGTCCGCCTTCGTATTTTCCGAGCTTGAGAGTGAAGGGCACGAGCCCGGCCGGAAGCTCGGCAGCGCGGGACACATTCGCCTCTCCCGCGCCGACACGCCCGACGACTTGGCCGCCGAGAGCGAGCTCGGCAACGCCGGAAACGGCGAGATCGAATTCATAGACTCCGGCATGCGGAACGGAAAGGAATCCTTCGTAAACGTGAAGAAGTCCGGGAGCAGAATCGGGATCGCGAACAGTCGGTACCGTGGTGCGCAAACGCAGCGTGTCCTTGGGACTTTCGAAGAAGGCCGGTTTTCCAATGTCCCCGGTTCGGTCGTAAGTCGAGTACACAAGCCCGGGTGTCGTCCGAACCTTGCCGGCACCGGCGATCTTCTCGGGTTGCGGAGCAGTCGCCTTCAATCCCGCATCGCGGAAAAGCACCGTATCGCTGACGGGCCCGAGCTCGGAGCCTTGGGGAGCCCAAAGGACTTCGAAAGCCCAAGATCCGTCGCCCTTCCCCGTGCCGAGGGCAAGAGCCATATCGGAGTGGGCAACACGGATCGGATGCAGACCCGCCCTGAGCGCCACCTCGCCTGTCCGCTTGCGAACGATGTGGGCGCCGTCGTTGTCCACCACGAGTTGGTCACCGATCCAAAGCTTTGAGGCATCGTCGCTGCGTGTCGCAAAAGTATAGACCCCATCGGCTGGAACGCGGATATAGCCGGTGAATTCTACCCCGAATCCCTTGTTCGGAGTGGCAGGCGGCAACTCGAACGCGCCGGCTCCGGCGATAAACTCAGGCGTGAGTTTGGAAAAATCCGGGAGCTCGTTCCAGAACCCGCGATACACATCGGCGCGCAAACCCGGTTCGGTGGCTCCGGGAGTGACCGCCTCGCCCGGCACGGCCTTTGTGAAGACCGCCTCGCTCACATCACTTCTGTTCCGTTGGTCAAACGGCCAAACCCGTGCAAAAGTCGCCGCCTTCACCGTGGTCGTCGCATCAAGCCAAAACGGAGCGGCGTAGTGCGGCGACGCGGACGTCGGCTCGCTGCCGTCCAATGTATAGCGAATGTCTTGCCCGGGTCCCGGGAGTTCGAATGCGACTTTCATCCGGTCGGTAAACACTCGTTCCGAACTCTCGATGACAGGCGCCGCAGGGATTCCCCTGACTGTGGCAAGAAGCTTGTCCCCGCGTTGAAGGGTCAACACCGTGCGTCCGCCAGCACCCTCGGCAAACGTCCATCGGTCGGTTTGCTCCGGAAACACCAGATCCACTGCAGACCGCTCGGTATTCCACCTCACATCGGGAAGCGGATCCCCCTCGCGATGGGGATAGAGAAGGATCTTGTAGCGGGGCTCGCTGGTTCGGGCCGGAATCACAAGACGGTTCCGGAGTTTGCTCCCTCCCTTGAAGGCCTCGTTCTGAATCGGTGTGGCCTCGAGACGAATCGCGAGGCCCTCGTTCTCAACGGGCACGTCGACTTCCACGATCTGCACCAGGAGCCTCCGGTTGTCGGGTTGGCGTTTGGCATCCTTCGGCGCCTTGGGATCAGCCGGAAGTTCCTTCGCGCCGAGCACGACCCACTGCGGGCCGCTTCGCAGGAGTTCGACGTCCTCGGGCAGGAACATCGCCCATTCATAGAGCCGGACCGCATCGTCTTTGCGAATGTCGTCGATGAGCAGAACGTAGGGATTTTCTCCGCGCACAAGGGCGGCGGTGCGGAAGGCCTTCTCCACCGGGTTCCACTCGGCGCGCAGCACCGGACCATGATGTTCGAAAATGCTCTGGCGGCCCTTGCCGGATTCGGCCTGTTCGCGAACGAATTCCCGCACCTCGGGCAGCGTCTCGAGTTCCCACTTCGTGTCGGTCGGCGGCGGATCGTTCTTCACGCCCCAGCCCGAGTTCGTCCAGCGATAGGTGTAGGGGTGGCGCGCATCGCTCACGCCGATCGTGACCTCGGGCGAATCCACCAGATCGACCCAATGCCCGCCCGGCTGCGGCCACGGCGACTGGGAACGTCCATCGATGACAACGTTGTTGTGCAGGTGGCCGGCAGAGGCATGGTAGCCCAACTCGGTGGCCCACTCGCGGCCCAGCGCGGCGAGCGTGAAGTTGTTCGCATCCGCGTGGTTGTGCCCGACCGTCGGATAGTCGGTCTTCGCCTCGAAATCGAGTTTCACGGCGTCTTTGTCCCAGGCACTGCGCGCAATCAAGTAGCCGCGTTTGGGACAGAAGTAGGTCAGCGGAAGCTTTTGCTCGGCCGGGGTCACCGGTTCGGGAAGAAACTCGGTGCCGAAAAGCACGGTCGCCCACGGGCGAATGTCCCCATCATTTCCTCCAACGCCCTTCATGTAATCCGGCCCGACCCGGTTGCGATACGCGAAATCCAGTGCGGGATCGGTGGGATAGAGATACTTCAAGATCGGCCACATCGCATAGAACCCGTCGCCGCCGCCATCCTGGTGGCTCATGAATCCCTCGCCCCACGGGTGGAGTTGGTTGACAAGATGGTTCCGCAGTTGGCGGAGATTCGAACCTTTGCCGAGCACATCCAAATCATCCCGACGGGCCATGGCAATGACCGCCGGACCGGCCCCGCGCATGGCGAAGGAAAAATACGTGATGTCTTCCGTGAGCGCACCGGAGGGATGGACATTGTAGGAAAAGAAATCCCGGATCACTTCGCGGGTCTGGTTCCAAAGGTGGGGATTCCACCCCTCCTCGCCCTCGATCGCAAGCGATCCCCAGCCTTGGTAGACGTGCAGACCGGCCCAATTCCACATGCGCATGTGGGACGGCCAGTCGTGCGTGAAGATGTCGATGCCATCGATCATCTTCGCGATGAACTGCCGCGCGGGCTTGCGCTGCGCCTCGTCCATCCAAGGGGCGATGAAATCGTAAGCCAGGCAGAACTGGGGATCGAAGCTATTGTGCAGTCCCACGGGATCCGGCTGCCGGACCCACGTCCGCAACTGGTATGCGCCGAGGAGCGAGAGGGTGCGAGCGAGCAACGCTCCGCGTTCCTTGTCGTCGGTGATCAATGCATCGAGCCCCGCGAGCGCGAGTTGCTGGCTCAGGCCGGTGGCGGCTGCGAATTGCGCGTCGGTCGGCACGTTTCCAGCTGCCACGGTTGCGAGGACCTTCCCCTCGGGCTTGGAGGGATTGTCGAGCGTCTCTGCCACCATTTTTTTGAGGTTCGCATAATGCCCCGACTTGGCGGGGGAGTTGGCTACGGCATCGCGCAGGCCCGGCAAATCCTCGGGGGAAATGAAAATCCGCGGATGCACTCCCGGCTCCGGCACTTTGGAGAACACGCGCACTTCGGTGCCGTCCACGGTCTGGACTTTATCTGCGGCCGATGCGGCGAAGGACGAAACGGCCAATGTGGCCACGGCAAGGATCTTCTTGAGGCGGGGGGACATAATGTTGGGGGGTTAGCGAACGGAAAACGACTGGGTGACTGGATCGGCAGACTGGACCTTGGGGTCGAGTGCATGGCCGAAACTCCACGCACCGACGGTGACTTTCACAGGCCGTTTGGCCCGCGCGGGGATCTGCGTGACGCGGAGCGTGTCGCCTTCGATCACGGCAGGTCCCTCGATAACAAAGAAATCCACCGGCAGGCCTGCGCTGGATTCAGCGGAGAGTTTGACGGAGGCCCCCTCCTGCTGGTCGGGAATCGGTGTGAACGTGATCGTCTGTGTCACGCCTTCCTTCAAACGCGCCCCGTGCTTGATCGACGCAGGTTGTTCATAGAATGCATGATCTTCGTCGCCGGGATGCGAGGCGATCACCATCACGCTCTCGGAGGGCTTGACCCAAGAAAACCTGTCCATGGCAGGCCGGAAGGTATCGGGTCCCGTCTGGCGGCCACCGCCTGCCCAACCGCCAATGAGGCGGTACGTGATCGGGCCGTCGGCATGTGTGAGGGAGCGTACGGTCGGTTTGGAAAAGTCCGGCGAGGTCTCCGTCAAGAAATCCGCCTTCACGCGGAAGCTCTGTCCATCCTCCAGCGGACGGAACGGCACCTCCATCATCCATCCCGGCGCCAGCGGCTTGTCGCCGTCGAAAAATGTGAACTGCTGAAACGCCTTGCCCTTGTGCTTCGCGCCGAAGGCATCGTTCGCCCGCGCGAGTTCCTCATCCAAATGCCAGAATGCCATCGAAGGGTCGCCCGTGTACTGCGTGAACGGTGCTGTGGCGTGGACCGGCTTCCCGAAAAAGTTCACATCCGTCAGCCAACCTTCCTCCTGCGGGATATCGCGCAACACGGGAGATTCGCCCTCGGGCGGCCGCTGCGCGGGAATGCGGGCGCGGGCGGCTTTTTCGATGAACATCGCGACGTAGTTGGCCAGATCGTCATACCAACTGAAATGGCCGGTGCCGGGCTCCACAAGGGCGCTCATCAGAGCGTTGTGACCGCGCGCACGGAAATCCAGCAACCCCCCGCGAACCCACCGCCAGTGATACTCCGGGGTCCGCACCGGATTTCCCCATGCTTCAAACTGACCCGTGATGACCAGCACGGGGATGTTGTTAAGCACCGCACCACCGTCACCTTTCTGAGGTTTGATGCCCTCCGGAGGCCCTATGGGCGCGGCCTTGAGACCGATGACGCCAAAGACGCGCTCGGGCATGGCATAACCGGCGTGCCAAGAAAAAATCGCGCCACCACTGTGTCCGATCGTAAGCAGGGGCGCGCGGGCAATTTCCGTATATCCCGACACGTCCGCAAGGCCATCGAGAATCGCCTGCAGCCGTTTTCGTCCCTCGCCACCCTCTCGCAGGTCCGTTCCAATCCCGATCGTGCTCTTCATGTCGAGCACGAGCGCAAGCCCCGCCCGCGCGGCGGCGGCGCGGATGGCGGGATCCTCCATCATGTTCTTCTCAAGGATGACCTGACCGCTGAGCACGACCCCGCGCACGTAGTCGCAGCCGGGCGGAATCCAAAGGAAAGCACGTCCCTTCCCGTCCGACGTGGGAATGGAGAACTGCCACTCCGCCTCGGCACGCAGGCCGACCGTCAGAGCCATCCACCCGAAAAGCAGTGTGAGAACGTAGCGCATTTTCAAAGCGTTTCGTAATCAAAGAAGGCGAACTCCGCCCAAGCCGAGCGATCCGCAAGGTCCTGGCAACAAATGCCCCAGAACGTCCCGGTGAACCCGCCGCCGCAGGCCCAGTCGCCGATCTGGGTGGATTCGAACACGCGGTCCACGTGGCAAAGCGGCCCACTGCCCAGTCGCCACGCGAAGCGCAACTCGACGCCCCGCATTTCCATCTGAAGCTCGATGCCGGCAGACAACTCCTCGAGCGAAAAATCGGCTGCCTCGCAGCGCGAGAGCTTGTCTCCCGCAGAGCTGTAAACGCCGAGTTTGGCACGGCCGGGTCCGGCTCCTGTGAGGCGGAAGTAGTGGTAGTGGAGGTGGTCGTAGTAGCTGATCAATCCGGCGGCCTGCTTGAAGTTGTGCGGCGCGAATCGCATGCGGGTCGTCGCGCGTGCGTTGAAATGCTCGAGCCGCCGGGCCACGAAGCTTTGGTCGAAATGCGACGCCAGCGAATCCCGCCCGCGCAAGTGCAGGCTCCCGTTTTCAAATCTCATCCAATCCGGCGCACCCGGTTCGCGCAGCGTGTGGAATCCGAACGGCAGTTCCGGACCGGGGAACTCCACGCGCCCGGGCACCGGCGGCCATGGATGCTCCGGCAAATCGACCGGCACCTGAAGACGCGGCGCGTTGTCGCCATGGGCGAGCCGGGGCCATCCGTCGGTATCCCACTTCAATGCCTGGATGGCCGTCTCGCGCCCGAGCGGCGCGCATTTGTTTTCCTCCCGGTCGAGCACCATGCGACCCGGACGCTGAAGCGGTCGGTGGCAGAGGTGGACAGTGAACCATTCCCCGCGAGGCGTATCCACAAAGCACCCGTGGCCGGTGGACCAGAGTGGCATGTTGTCCTTTTGCCATGCCGTGAGGATCGGATTCTGCGGATGGATCTCGTAAGGCCCGTAAATCGAACGGCTCCGGCAGACGCTGATCGCATGCCTCGCCGACGTGCCACCCTCGGCGGTAATGAGGTAATACCATCCGTCCTTCTTCAAAAGATGCGGACCCTCGGTAATTCCGATGGGCGAACCGGGCCAGATATTCGCCGGCTCGCCGACCATACATCCCGTCCGGGGATCGTATTCTTGCAGCAAAATCCCATCAAACCGGCGCGGTGTTCCTGCCTCACCCGTCTGCATCTGGACGATGTATTTCTTTCCGTCCTCGTCGTGGAAGAGACTCGGATCGAATCCGCTGGAGTTCAGGTAGACGGGATCGTTCCAAGGCCCCTCAATGCGCTCCGCGGTGACGAGGTAGTTCGGTGTGTCATGCACGATGTTCGATCCGTGATGCCGGACATTCGTGTAGATCAACCAGAAGAGTCCATCCGCATGCGTGAGGCATGGCGCCCAGATCCCCGCCGAGTTCTGGCATCCACGCATATCCAGCTGGCTCACACGATCCAGCGCATGTCCGACAAGCCGCCAGTGCCGCAAGTCCCGCGAATGGTGCAAACGCACGCCGGGCCACCATTCGAATGTGGAAGTGGCAATGTAAAAATCATCGCCCACACGGCAGATGGAAGGGTCGGGATTAAAGCCGGGAAGAATCGGATTTTGGATCATGGAATCATTCAGGGCGATGGCTTCAGGGTGACGTGCCGAACGCTAAGGCCTTTCCATCCGGAGGACCCGCCACGCAGTTCGAAGGATGCTTCGCCCGCAGGAAGTTCAATGGTGCCGAGCGGGATGGTCTGCCAAGTGAGCCCGTGACCGGTGGCCGGGACTTGCACGGGGGTTTCGGTTTTTCCGACGGCGAGAACAAGCAGGGTCGCTTCGGGCGCAGCGACTTCGGCGGTGACGGTCCACTTGCCCGCCGCGGGAGTCCGGAGCGTGTATTGCAGCCGCCACTTCGGATTTTTCCAATCCGTCAGGTAGGCATTGGGGCCCGAGTCGCGGAGCTGGATATTGCCGTCCCAGTGTCCGTGCGCGTCGGCATCCGCGGCACCGAAAGTCAGCGAGCCATCGGGGCCCGGCGTGAGAAAGGGCTCCTGCGTGACTTCGACCGCCCCGGGGAAATCCAGGCGAACCACGGAAACATCGGGATCCGCCGCCGTGGCAGGCAGTGTCACAACTAGGCCCTCGGGGGATGTTTCGGTTGTCACACTGCCCTCTCCTGCCAGGAGACGGCTGGACCTCGGGGATTGTTTGACGGTAGGCAGCACAAGGCGTCGATTGGATGGCCAGTCCCAGATGTGCAGGTAGAGCGTGGTCGCGCCCTCTTTGCCGCGTTTCTGTGTGACGCGGCCCCACGACAGGCGGCGGGGAAAGGGCCCGGCCTGCGTCCCATGGATCGCTTCTCCATTGACGTCCATCCAACGTCCGATGGCTTCCAACCGCTCGACACTCTCAGGCGGAATCTCCCCTTCGGCGGTTGGTCCGACATTCAGGAGAAAGTTCCCGCCCTTGCTGGCGATGTCGGAGAGGTTGCGCAGGAGTTGGCGCACGCTCTTCCAATTGTGGTCGTTCTTTTTGAATCCCCACGTGTCATTCATCGTCATGCACACCTCGAACATCTCCCCGGGATAACCACGCGGTGGGATGTGTTGTTCCGGCGTCTTGGTGTCACCCGCCACACCCCCGCCGAGTCGATTGTTGGTCAGGATCTCAGGATGCTGCGCAAGGAGTTCGACGAATGGCTTTACCCTCTCCGTGTTCATGTTCGTCGGCGTGTCCCACCAAATGATGGAGGGCTGGAACTTTTCGATGATCTCGCGCGTTTGGGGGAGTGCGACAGTTCGCAGGTAGGCGTCGAAGTCACCGGCTTGGGCGGGATCCCAATCGCCTCCACCGGCTTTCCCTCCCCCCGGGTGGGTCCAGTCCTGCGCTTGGGAATAGTAGAGTCCGAACTTGAGGCCCTCCCCGCGCACGGCCTCGGCGAGGGGAGCGAGAAGATCGCGTCCGGCTGCCGAGCTGTTCACGGCATCCCAGTCGGTGACGGCCGAGTCGTAAAGCGCGAAGCCATCATGGTGCTTGGAAGTGATCACGACATACTTCATGCCGGCACGCTTCGCGAGGGCAGCCCAAGCAGCAGGATTGTACTTCGATGCACTGAAATCCTTGGCGAATGCCTTGTAGTCGGCGACCGGGATTTTCCCGTTTTTCATGATCCACTCCCCGATCCCTCCGATCTGTTTGCCCTGCCATTCGCCGGCGGGCACAGCGTAAACACCCCAGTGGATAAACATGCCGAAGCGGGCCTCCTCGAACCATTGCGTGCGATCCGTCGAAGACTCGGCGAGAGCGGTGAGCCCGAAAAAACCGGCCAAGCCAAAGGCAAGAAGCAACGTTTTCATGAAAGAGCTCGAACGGGTATCAGCGTGAGGTGCCGCACGGAAAGGGGAGTCCAACCCTCCTCGACAGCACGGACGTCCATACGAGTGTCGCCCTTTGGCAAGTCTATGCCCTCGAGCGAAATCACCTTCCATTCCGCGCCAGTTGCCTGGATGAACGTTTGCTTCTCGTGACCGTTGACGACCACCTTCACGCGAACAGGGGCTTCAACCATCACCTCGGCCTGCAAAGTCCAAAGTCCCGCTTTGGGAACATGGAGTTGGTAACTGAGAAACCAATTCGCCTTTCTCCAATCTCCAAGATACATGCCGTCGGCCTCCTCTTTGAGTTGGATGTTGCCATCCCAATGCCCGTGCGCATCGGCATCCAACGGCGACAGACGAATCCGCCCCTCCACATCGGGCGGCACAAACTCGCTCTGTGTCACACTCGGCTCGGAGGTGAACTCCACGCGGACCACACTGACATCCGGGTGACTCGGCCGGCCCTCGAGGAGAAGGACGAGGCCTTCGGGCGAGGGCTTCCACGAGATCGCCGCCTCTCCTCCCAGAAGACGCGCAGCAACCGGCGTGGCGTCGACCGTGGGCAGAAGAATTCGGCCATCCGGCGGCCAGTCCCAGACATGCAGGTACCAAACCGCCTGTCTGACATTCGTTTTGCGGGTGACGCGTCCCCATGACAGACGGCGGGGAAAGGGCCCGGCCTGCGTCCCATGGATCGCTTCTCCATTGACGTCCATCCAACGTCCGATGGCTTCCAACCGCTCGACACTCTCAGGCGGAATCTCCCCTTCGGCGGTTGGTCCGACATTCAGGAGAAAGTTCCCGCCCTTGCTGGCGATGTCGGAGAGGTTGCGCAGGAGTTGGCGCACGCTCTTCCAATTGTGGTCGTTCTTTTTGAATCCCCACGTGTCATTCATCGTCATGCACACCTCGAAGCGCTTGCCGGGGTAGCCTCGCGGTGGAATGTGCTGTTCGGGCGTGATCGTGTCACCGGGCACGCCGCCGCCCAGACGATCGTTGGAAAGGATGCGGGGATGCTCGGCGAGCAATTCTGCAAACGGTCGGGCCCGTTCAGGGGTCATGTCGACAGGCGTATCCCACCAGAGAATCGACGGATCATAGCGCTCGATCAGTTCCCTCACCTGCGCCAGCGCTGTCTCGCGCAGATAGACGTCGTAGTCTCCCGCCTGCTGCGGATCCCACGTGCTGCCCATGGCCACCGCACCTCCCGGATGCACCCAGTCCTGCGACTGGGAATAATACGCGCCAAAGCGCAAACCCTCCCGCCGAACCGCCTCCGCAAGGGGTCCGATAAGGTCACGGCCGGCGGCGGAGGCCGTCACATTCCAGTCGCTCACTGCAGAATCGTAGAGCGCGAACCCGTCGTGGTGCTTCGTGGTGATGACCACGTATTTCATTCCCGCACGCCTGGCCAGCGCGGCGTAGAAGGCGGGGTCATAACCGGAAGCGGTGAAATCCTTCGCCAGCGCCACATAGTCCGCGACGGGGATCTGCGCATTCTTCAGAATCCACTCCCCGATGCTGGGAACTTCATGGCCACGCCATTCGCCTCCGAGCAAGGAGTAGATTCCCCAGTGAATGAAAAGCCCGAAACGGGCCTCGTCGAACCAAGCGTTGTCGTCTGTTGTTGTTGGGAGGGAGGACGCGTTCATAAAATTGCGGAATATCACTCACCGCGGTTCGCGGAGCGTGACAGAACCTCCGAAACCGATCTCCCCGCCGGGGATCGGCCTCGCAAGCAAGGTCACTTCACGCACCCCCGGGGCAATCGGGCATTCGAAATTCTCTGCGCGTGGTTCGGTTTTAATTCCCACACAAGTGCCACCGATCCACACCTCACACGTTCCATGGAAGGATGCGAATCGCATCACGCCTCCGCGTTCGTCCAGTGAACGCCACGGCGTGAAGGCGGCACGGTAGAGCACCCAGGAGTCTGATGAAACGCTCTGGAGCGTGCCCGGCGTCACGGAGGCCCAAGTGTTGACATCGTCCCCGGACATGGCCACCGAAGGATCCGGTCTTTCACTCGAGGCCGGCGCAGCCCTCCACGCCGACACGGCGAAAACCGGGACTGCGGCGGGAAGACTGGGAGGAGGAGGCGCATCATGAACCTCCAAATGAACAAGCCCTTCGCGCAAACCTGTCGAAGTCGCACGGATCGTCAGCACTCCGGAGCCCGGGCGCGAACGCACGATCAACTGGGCCAGACCGTGAAAGACATGGCGCGTGGCGCCCTTCTCAGGCGCGTGGCTGTTGTGATCGCCGTTGCCATGCCCAATGTTCTCGCCGGGACCCGCAATGTGGAACGTGATTTCGTTGTCGGCGCCAGGCACCACACGCCCCTCGGCATCAACCACAGAAACCGTCACGGGCATGGCATCCCGGCCGTCACCAGAGAGCACCTGTCGATCCGGCTCAAGCACAACCGCTGCCGCCGGTCCCGTTGTTTCCACCGCCGTGCGGGCGACCTCAGCGGCTCCGTCGAAGGCAACAGCTTCCAAGCGTCCCGGTGCGTAAGGGACGTTCCATTCGAGGACATCGTAGGCCGCGCGCGTCTTGAAGCCCAGCGAAACGCCATTGAGAAAGAGCTCGGCACTCGCACAATTGGTCATCACAAGGACACGGATCGGATGCCCCTCGCGCCCCTGCCAATTCCAATGCGGCGCGATGGCAATCACCGGCCTGTCCTTGACCCACTCCGCCTGATGAATCCAAAAGGCGGTTTTCGGAAACCCGCACGTGTCCATGATTCCGAACACCGAGGAAACCGACGGCCACTCCAGACGCTGGGGCTCGCCCCGATAGTCGAATCCGGTCCAGACGAATCCCCCCGCAAGAAAGGGACGTTCGGCAATCACCTTCCAAGCCTCGCGGTGCGAGAGTCCCCAACTCGCATGCTCACAGTCATACGACGCGATGACATTCCGCCCTGTATCGTTCTCGAACTCCCCGCGCGTCATGAAGGCCGATGTATCCTCCGAACTCAGGAGTGGAAGATGCGGATGCCGCCCGTGGAAGGAATCGTAGCTGTGATGGGCATAATTGAATCCCATGACATCGACCGCTTCGAAGACCCCCTCTTCGTTGTCCATTCCCCCGTTCATCGCAGCGGTCACAGGGCGGCTTGAATCGAGACGGCGAACCTCGGCCACCATCCGGCGAACCATTTCCCGCCCCTGCGGTGTGCCCTGCATGGGCTCCTCGTTGAAGACGGACCAGAGGAATACACAGGGATGGTTGCGATCTCGGCGGACCATCGCGCGCACCTGTCCGAGATACTCCGGCGTGTGGTTGAACACGCGGTTCTCGTCCATCACCAGCATGCCCAACCTGTCACAGGCATCGAGAAACTCCCGTGCCGGCGGATGGTGGGCACACCGGTAGGCATTGCACCCCATTTCCTTCAAGCGACGCACACGGAAATCCCAGAGAGCATCCGGAACGGCAACTCCCACGCCTGCATGGTCCTGGTGATTACAGGTTCCTTGGATCTTCAGGGGTTCCTCATTGAGAAAAAAGCCGTGGTTAGGATCGAACCGGAGTGTGCGGAAACCACACGGCACCACCGCCTCATCAAGACACCCGGCTGTATCCCGGACACGGACACGGACCGCGTACATCGACGGAGAATCCGGAGACCAAAGCCGCGGCGGAACAGTGAGATTCAGATCCATTCGAACACAAGACGGCGACAAAGGATCAACTCTGCTCCTCGTCTCGGTTGCGGAAACCACGTCTCCCCCTGCGCCGAGCAATTCCGCCGTCACAGTGGCTTCGGTAGATGCCCGGCCGATATTGTCCACGACTGCCTCGACAGTTACGTTCCAGCGCCCCTCGTGATCCCGCTCCGGGCACACATGGACACCATCCGTCTGCAAATGAACGGGAGGGCGCTTGATCAGCCAAGTGTGCCGGTAGATTCCCCCACCCTCATACCACCAACCCTCCTGCTCTTCAGCATCAACACGCACAGCAACGGTGTTCAGGCGGTCACCGAACTCCGCGATCGGAGTAATGTCGATTTGGAACGGGGTATAGCCGCAATGGTTCCTGTGCACGAGGAGTCCGTTGACCCACACCTTGGCATGGGTGGCGATGCCATCGAACTGGAGTTCGAGATGTTTGCCGCGGTCCTCCTCTTCGAGGCGGAAATGTCGTCTATACCAAGCAATGCCCCGTGGACGGTAACCTTGGGCGATATTCGCTTTCGGATCGAACGGACCCTCGACCACCCAGTCGTGGGGAAGATCGAGCACCCGCCAGTCGCTGTCATCGAAATCCTTCGCCGCAGCACCCCACGTGATGCCGGCCTTGGCATTCAAATAGGTCATCTGGTGTCCAGAGACCACCGGCATCGGAACATCGCCAAGGTGAAACCTCCATCCCTGGTCACACAAGAGCGTCTCACGGCTCTTTGCAGAACCGGGTGATCCGGCATTCGGGGAGGGGGAATTCATGCGAAGGAACCTCGGCTCCTAAGAGGTCGGAGTCAGAAAGACGCCACGGAGATTCATCACGGCACCGACCGGAATGCTTGTTGGCAAGACCTTCACCTCGACCGCGTCTCCAGCCTCAATTTCGAGAACTCCCGCCGGGGCACGCACATATTCCTCCCATCCCCCCGTGCCGCCCACGCGGAAATCGACCGTGCGCCCTGCAACCGAAACCTCCGCCAGCGAGCCTTCGCGGTGCTTGGGAAGCGCGTAGAGCAACTCGACAAAGTAGCGGCCGGGCTTGTGGAAGTTCACCCGCCAAACCGGATAGGACTCCAGCGACGTCCAGCAGCCGACCTGCGGCTCGGTGCCGGCGCTGAGTGCGATGTGCTCGCCCATCAGTTCGCATTCGGCAGCACGCAGGAAAAGCGCGCCATCGGCCGGCTGCGGGATCACCGGCGGACGATTCCTTGGCGGCATATTCCCCAGGCGTGGAGCGGACGCGAAATGGAGCGTGAGCACACTCACCAGCGGATCCGGCGCTTGCGCGGGGACTTCGAGGAAAAACCCGCCCTCGGCTTCGTCGGACGCAACGCGCACAGCACCGGTCGGCGTGGCTTCGATCGACGCGGGCCGGTCGAGCAAGGGAACGAACAGACGTCCATCCTCGGGCCATTCGAAAACGCAGAGGAAAATCTTGGAACCTTTCGCCGTGGCGACACCCCAGGGCATTTTGTATGGGAACGGACCAGCCGCGGCGCCACGGATCGCCTCCCCGTGCCGCGCAAACCATCCGCCGATGACGCGCAGCGCTTCCAGCGTCGGCTCGGGGATCGTGCCATCGGGCTTCGGTCCGATGTTGAGCAGATAGTTTCCACCCTGCGAAACAACCTCGCACAATTGACGGATGAGAAGGCCGGGCGGTTTCCAGTCGTTGTCGTGGAGATTGAATCCCCAAGACTCATTGGTCGTCATGCAGGTTTCCCACGCCCGACCCGGCCGCGTCGCGGGGATGCGCTGCTCGGGTGTGTCAAAGTCGCCGCGGAAGTCTCCGCCGAGGCGGTCGTTCTGCAGAATGCCGGGGGCGAGTTCCTGCACAGCAGCATTCACCCGCGCCGCCCGCTCGGAGTCCATGTTCGCCGGCGTGTCCCACCAGAGAACGGCGGGCACCTCGGGGCCGTAGTTCGTGAGAAGCTCACGAATCTGCGGGATCGCCAACTTGTCGAGATAGTCGTCGAAGTCGCGATCCTGCGCAGCGGGATCCCAGTTCCCCGCATAAGTTGCTCCACCATTGATCCAGTCCTGCGCATGCGAATAGTAAAACCCGATCGGAATCCCATGCCGACGGCAAGCGTCGACGAGCGGGCGCAGCACGTCACGCGCGGCGGGTGTGGCATCCTTCGCGTTCCAGTCGGTGTGTTGCGTCTCGAAAAGACAGAAACCGTCGTGGTGTTTGGCACCAATCACAACATACCCCATTCCCGCATCCATCGCAGCCCGAACCCAGGCATCTGCATCGTAATTCTCTGCAGTGAAGCCGGGTGCGAATGCCTTGTATTCGGCCACCGGAACGTGGGCCGATTGCATCAGCCATTCACTGGCACCGGCCACGTGGCGACCTTGGTAAACACCTGCCGGCACCGCATAAACCCCCCAGTGGACGAAGAGGCCGAATCGTGCGTGGGTCCACCATGCGGGGGGATTGTGGGGGAAGGAGTTGTTCATGGAGTTGGTTTTTGAGGTGAAAGAAGCGTGCGGCCCTCGGGGCTGGTCGTCAGCGCAAGGACGTTTTTTCCGGAAGGTGTGGACACCGTGAGCTGCGTGCGGTCCGCGTTCCACTCCGTCTGTGGCAGGGGATCGCCATTGCGGAACGGATACAGCAAAATGCAGAAGTCGGGAGCTTTGGATCGGCTGGCAATGACGAGCCGCTTGTCGAGGCCGAACGTGCGTCCGCCGAGACCGGTGTCGCCGGGGATGATGGTATCACGGCGTTCGAAGGTTTCGAGCCGCACCGACGGGCGCGCCTGGAAGTCGCGTTCGAGCCTTGGATTATTCATGCGGAGGATGCGGACAAGCAACTGCCTGTCGCCCTTCTTCGGCTGGAGTTGCCCGTCGCCTCGACGCGGCACGCTCGCATCGCAGAGAATGATGTCGTTCTCCTTGATTGATGCGATCTCAGTATTCAGCCCGGTTTGCATGAGCCACTCGTAGAGCCGTTCGGTGTCGTCCTTCTGGATGTCGTCCACAATCAACAACCATGGGTTCTTGCCGCGCTCGAAAGCGATCGTGCGAAAGGCCCGCTGGACAGGGTTATGCGCGTAGCGCACCGGCCAACCGTCCTCGTCCCACAACCGGGGATCCGTCGTCTCAAATCCCTTCCAGAATTTCTCGACCGCCGGCCGGGTGTCCTTCTCGCCGGGAATGCCTTTCATCCGCTCTCGGAATGCAGCCGCCTCGGTCTTGTAGTTTGCCCAGCGCGGGAACGAGAAACGCACGAAAGTCTCCGGGTCCTCCGTCACGATCTGCTTGGGCCAGAACCAGGCGTAAGCGTCTTTGGCATCGCAGGCAGCGACAAGAAGGTCGCCGAACTCCTGAAGCCCCAGCCACACGCCGGGACCCGGCCAGAACCCCTGTCCCAGACCATCGACAAGAATATTGTTGTGGTGGCGGGTTTCCACCGAGCGAAAATTGTCCTTCGCCCAAACGCGGCCTAGGGCGGCAAACGTGAACGTGCCGCGATCCGCATGCTCATGACTGGCCCCGACGGAATCCGTGCGGCACTCGAACTGCGCAAACGCGGCATCGGTCCCCCATCCGCTCCGTGCGATGAGCGAGCCCCGCTCGGGATCGAACATGACGGGAGGCACACCGAGCGCGGCAAGGTCCGCACCATCGGCCGGCACAGGCTGGCCAAGGAACGGATCGTCAGCCGCACAGATGAGCGCCTCGATGAGGTGGAAGTTTCCGTTGAGAAACTTCTCCCCGCCCCCGGCATAGGACAGACTCCGCCAAAGGGCGGCGATCTTGGGGTCGTTCGGAAAAAAGTAACGCCACATGGAAAGCGTCCAGATGGCCGGGCCCGCATCGCCACCGTCTCCATGGCTCAGCCATGCATCCCGCGAAGGAACCGTCGTTTGCAGATACCAGTCGATCATGGCCCGGTGGTGGCCATGTCCGAGGAGGTCTGCCCCTCTCCGCTGCGCGGCAATGAAGAACGGATTCCCCCATACGAGTCCAAACTGGGTGTAGCCAACCGCCTCGGTCGAGATGCCCTTGGCTGAAATGCCGTAGGTCAGGTAATCCCGGGCAAGTTCGACCCCGAGTTTGTAGACGCGGGGGTCGTAGCCTGGCTCGCCTTCAATCGCGAGGGCGAGGAGAGGCTTCTGGAGGCCGACAGCCACCCAGTTCCAGTTGCGGAAGTGCTGCGGAAGCCGCGCTCCGAGCCAGAGCCGACCTGAGGTTGCGGATGCGATCGTGCGCCTCACGACGTCCCGCTGGGCGTCTGTCATGAAGTTGTAGGCGAAGTCGTAGGCATATCCGAGCAGATGCCCTCCCACTCCGTCGCGGATGCCCTTCTTCGCGAAAACCGAGCTGAGTTGGGCAGGGTCTGCGTTCGCCCGCCAGACGTCGTCATTGAGAGGGGTTTTCTTTGCGGCTTCGATGCCCGGAAGAATCAACTCCGCATAAGTGGCGATGGCGGTGGCTGCGGCGCGTCCCCGTGTCTTGTCCTCTTGGAGCAGAGCATCGAAGGCTTCGAGCACGATCGCGTAGAGGTAGGGTTGGTAGTGCCCGACACCGGGAGGAAAATCCCCTTTCTCTGCGACGAGTTTCTCGGCCCCCGCGGCATCCCCGGCAGCAAGGCGTTCGTAAAGGTCGCTGCCCCAGTAGGCCGGATCCCGCAGGGATTTCTGGAGCCGCATTTGAAGGGTGGCGGAGAGCGCACGTCCGACATTCGTCTCCTTGAGACGTTTGCGGAGATCGGGAAGTTGATCCGGGCTGATGAGAATGCGGGGATGAACACCCGGAGCCGGTACTTTGCCCAGGCGGGCACGATCAAGTCCTTCGAGATTGACCGGCACCTCGACCTGCGGCGAAGGCGGAAACGGCGAGCGCCCATTGAGGATGTCTTCGGCGGACATTTCGCCCGGAAGGTGCGCAGGGATGGGATCGGCGGCCAGGCCCGGGAGGATTGCGAACACCGCGAGCGCGGCTGGGAGGAGAAAGGGTTTCATACCATGGTCGTTTTCAATTCCAGCATGTCGTTCAGGAACGCTGCATGTGACTTGATCGCATGCAGCGGATTACTCTGCGGCAAGAAGGTTCTTGCCATCGCGAACGATCTGCACGCGCGTGCGTTTATCCTCGTGCGGGGAAAACGTGATCGTGTCCGTTTGGTCGGGCCACTCAACGGTGACTTGCGTGCGGTCCTTGTTCCAAACGGTGCGGGGAAGGGCGTCGCCCTCTTTGTGCGGGTAGAGGAGCACTTTGTAGCGCGGAGCCACGGCATGATTCGGAATCACAAACCTGTTCACAACGACGTCCCGTTGCGGGGGGTTGTTGCTGACAAAGTCCTCCCGGCGCGGAGGGTCGGCAAGAGGCGGCGCTTCACTGTCGAGGATCCGGACCAGAAGATGCCGCGGGATGTCCTTGGGTTCCGCTTCTCCGAGCAAAACATCGACGACTCCTTCACCGGCATCCTTCACGGCCGCAGGTTCGCCAACCGTCACATCGGGCGCGAGCGACATGCCCCATTGGTAGTCGCGCTTCTCTTGGGCGACCTGAATATCATCCACGATCAAGGCATAGGGATGCGGCCCTCGGACGAGCAAGGCCGTGCGATAGGCGTGATCAATGAGCGGGTTACGGGTGGGCTGCACGGTTTCCTGACCAGGCTTCGGAACCGGCTTAAGAGAGGTCTGCCAGTCCGGCATCTGATTCAGGGGCATGTTCATCCAAGGCACTTCCTTCGGATGCAGGCGGTAGTAGTTGTAAGTGTAAGGAGCGTTGTTGCCGTAGTCCCACGGAACGCGCAGATCTGTCGCGATCAAGGTCGCTTCGGGGGCCTCGATGAAATCCACATTTTTCGCCGGTGCGTAGCCCGGGCCATCATCCGCCAGCGTGACCACCGAGCGGTTCTGCGGGCGTCGCTGGGAATCGATCTGCCGCATCGGCCTGTAAATGCTCCAATGCCTCCCGTGGGAATACAGGCTGAAATGCGAACGGTCGGCGTAGCGGTGTCCGCCGATCACAGCACGGTTCAGGTAGTTGAGATACAGCGCGTCCGGATCCCAGGACGACCGTGTGATGAGATTGCCTGTATCCTCGGAGAACAGGGTGAGCGGACGACCCTTCACGATCTCGGCGTGTTCGTCGGACCAGGGCTTCGAGGCATCGTAGTCATTCGCAAAAATGGCGACGCAGAGCGTATCCGTGACCGAGAACGGATGCGTGGTGTTCACGCGGTTGCCGGGCACAATGTTCGCAGGGTCGTCGCGCACCTGATTCCGGAAGACGAACTTTCCTGCGGCGTCCTGCGGAAAGAAGAATGTGTACATGACAATATCCGCGTTTCTCGCGATCGGACTGCCGGTGCCACCCTGCGAATCATAGAATGTGAACCCTCCACCCCACGGGTACATGGCATTGATGAAGTATGTATCGAACACATTCCGCAAGCGCTCGGCGGCAAGGACGTCCTTGCCGCGCTTGCCCATGATGGCGAGGTGCTCGAAGAACATGAAATTCTTGCCCCAACCTTCGTAGGCCTCCCCGCTGTCGAAGTAGGTGCCGATGTATCCGGTCATCGCGTCGCTTACGCGCTTGTAGGCTTCGGGATCGGCACCCGGCTCCCCCTCAATGGCGGCGGCGAGGAAGATCATCCGCGACGACCAAGAGATCCAGTTGCTCGTGTTTGTGTGGAGCGCGCGGAGGGTCTCGGCCCCGATAAGAGTCATTCCCGCGTGGCTGACAGAGATGGCTTTTCTGACGGAGTCCCTCTGTTTGGGGGTCATCCATTGATGGGCAAAGTCATACATCAGCCCGAGAGTGCCCTGATAGCTCGGCCCCTTGGCGAGATTCTGGAAGTTCATCCACGGCTGAGGCTTCGCCTTCTCCTTTTCGATGTTTGCGGAGACTTCCCGCTCCGTGATGGCAGCGAGGGAGGTGATGACCGCCGCGGCCCGGAGGCCGGCCTCCTTGTCATCATCGATAAGGGCACGGAAGGCCTCGTAGACCGTGACGAAGGCCGTGTGCATGACGTCGCCGGAAGTCAACTGATCCAGGTCCTTGCCCTCCGCCAAACGCTCATACATCTGGGCTATGGGATTCGACGGGGTGCGCAGTTGCTTGTCGAGATGTGCCCGAATCGCATTCATCGAAATCTGACCGGTCTTCGTGGTTTCCAGACGCCGTCGGATGTCCGGAAGGTCTTCCGGATTGAAGAGGACGCGCGGGTGGATTCCCGGAGCCGGAGGCTGCTTCAGGTAGTCCCGGTCGAGCCCGTCGCGGTTCAACTCCAGCACGAACGGGCGGCTGAAGAACTCCTCGATCTCTGCATCTGTGTAGCCGAAGTTGCTTTTGCGTTCCACCATCGCGCGATCCAGCGGCTCCACGAGGGTCTCGGCTGCAAGCGGCAGCGCCAAAGCGAGGGAGAGGGGGATTGCAAGGCGGTTCATTGGGAGGGATGTCTGAGATTACTTGCCGCCATTGCGTGACACGTAGAGTTTCTCGATGTCTTCCATTGGGAGCACGGTGTTGTAAAAGCGGATGGCCCCGATCTCGGCATCCGCTTCGCCGTAGCCGTTCGACCCCCCGAGGCTGAGTTCCTTGCCCAGCTTGATATTCGCGCTCTCGACCGGAACGCTCACCAGCTTGATTCCGTTGCGGTAGACCTCGAGGTTCGCTCCGTCGGAAGCAATTGCGAAGTGGGTCCACGCGGGCAACATCGAGGTCGCCAGTCCGGCCACGTCCCAGTTTCTCGCCGCGCTGACTCTGAGGTTCCCCTGAAGGATGGAAAGCGCAAGGCCCTGATGAGAATTCATGCTCACCAAGCTGCCCATGTTCGGGTTGCTCTTGGTGCGAACCCAGAAATCCACGGTGAACGCCCCCTCGAGTTGACCTGCGAAAGTAAGGGGAATTTTAAGAGCCTCCTTGGTTGTGCGGATGGCTTTCGTCCCTCCGACTCCTTCGACGATGGTGGCAGAGCCGAGCGCCGCCGGCTCGGCGAGAGCATCACTCCCTAGGATGGGAGGACACACCCCGTCGGCAGCCTTGTCGAAATTCCAGCCTGCGACAAAACCCGGCAGTTTGGCAGGATCGAACCCGGAGGCTCGAACCTCCGCGGCCCGGGTTGGCAATGTTTTCAACCGAGCTGTGAGTTCGTCGGAAGCGGCATCTCCCAGCGGCGGGACATCCCGGGTCATCGCAACCAGGGTGTTCCCATCGCGGGTGACGGTCACATTCGTTTTGCCTGTCGCTCCCACTGTGGTCTCCACGATGTCTTCCTGCCCGGGAAAGCGGACCGCGAACATGCGTCCCGACGAATGACGGGCCACCTCGGGCAGAGGTTCGCCTTGGCGGAATGCGTAGAGAAGAACTTTGAAATCTGGTGCCGTCGCCCGCGTACTCAGCGACAGGATATTTTGTTTTTCCCGCTCACCGAGTGACCACTTCATGCGCTCACCACTAACATCGATGGGCCGGATCAAGAGCGCCGGGCTGTTCGGCAGCAAGAAACCCTCCGAATCCACCGAGTTCTTCCCGGCGAGAATGATGTCCCCCTCGGCTCCTTCACCGGGGTTGCGCTTCACCTCAACGACGTCGCCGGGGAGCGTAAGATTCCAATCGTAGCGGGCCGGCAACCCATCCCTCTCGATATCATCAACCACAAGCACGTAAGGATGCGCCCCACGCACCACACCGGCCGTCCGGAACGACCGCAGCACGGGCGTATTCACTTGGCGGATCATCGGGGTCAGGACGCCGTCCATCCCGATCCAGGAGGCCTGCATTTTCAGGGGCCGGTTGAATACGGGGTTCTCTTTCTTCGTCCATGCGAAATCGTTGAATGTCTGGTCGACGAGACTCCATTCCGTACCGATTGCCACGTTGGCACCCTTGACATCCTCTGCCCTGACGGGGCCACCCTGTTTGTTCTTGCCGGCGGATCTCCAAACCCAGTCCCATGAGTATTTGGCGTCTCCTGTGAGAAACGTGGCCTCCTTCTGGTCGGAGAAATCCACCACGCGCGCCGGCGTGCTGGCGTTCTGTTCGCTGCCATCGATGAGAACAGTGTTCATCGCCCATCCTCCGATGTCTTTTCCGGGAATGGTTACCCACGTGCGGCCTTTCCCGGACATCATGATGCCGTTGCGATCTCTGTAGGGATGGCCACCGCTGGCACCCCGCACCTGCATTGTGAGCATCGTGGCATCCTTGTCCCATGACGAACGGGTCATCATGAGACCGCGCTGCCCGCAAAAGAACGTGAGGGGCGTAGCGAGGTTCTCGGGTGCGATTTCCGGGTTGTAGGCGGTGGCGAAGATGGCGGATGTGATTGCCTGGTGCCAGTGGAAGTGGAGACTCACCGGGAGTCTCTCGTATTCATCACCCACCATCGCGCGATAGACGAAGTCGATCGTCTTGTCTTCGGGGTAGAGATACTTTGCTATGACCAAATCCTGAGGCGTGGTGAATCCACCGCCCATCCCGCCGAGGATGTCAAACACGGCAAAGCTGTCGCGAGTCGGAAGCATCGCCAGCGCTGAAAAGTCCGAGTAATAGCGGCGGGGCAGCGGATGGTGTGTAAGGGGCTCAAGGCCGTATTTATGGCCGATCCGGTCGAATGCGACGGCTGCATCAAGGCCAAAGAGGAGCTTGCCCTCCGCTTCGTAGGCCGCCCCGCTGTCGAAGAAACCATAGGTGTAGAAATTCCTCCAACCTCTATAGAGCCCGAGGAACTTGAGATCGTTGAAGCCAGGCTCCCCCTCGATGGCCATGAGGTCGAAAACCCAATAGGAAAACGTCGCCCAATTGCTCCTGCTGGCCTCGGCATTGTTGAAAGTGCCGTAGTTGTCCGCCCATGCGGAGAGCGTCACAAGTTCCTTCCGGATGAAATCCTGTTGCTCGGGCGTCATCCAATTGTAGATGAAGTCGTAGATGTAGCCGAGGGCGCAGGCGGCCGATCGCGACGTCGAAGGCCTCGGTGGGTGGCCGTCTTTGACGGGCTTGTCCTCTCTCGCTCGCCGCTCCTGCTCAAGCTTCACGGCGGTGACCGTCGCGGCCGCGAGGCGCTTTGCCCCCTCGGCATCCTCATCCATCAGGCACCGGAAGGCCTCAGTGGCAGCGGGTTTGAAAAACTCCGCCGGGGAGGTCTTTTCGTAAGTCTTCGGGCGCCCCCCCTCGGCAAGGATGGAAAAATAGTCCTCGCGATTCGGGTCGTATCCGCCGATGCGGTGCAGATCCACGAAACGCCCCCTGATGCGGAAGGATCCATTCGCACGGTCCGGCAGCGCATACTCGGCACTTTCGTCGTACGTGAGCTTGAGGGCGTTCGACCATGCGAGAATGTTCAGCCACGCCTCTCGGGCTCCACGATCCTCCGCAACACGCTTGCGCATGGCAGGCAGGTCCTCGGGGGAGAAGAAAATGCGCGGGTGGACTCCGGGGGGCGGCACCTTGCCGACGGACCTCACCCCCTCGCCGCTGAACGGCACCTTTGTCGCACCAAAATCGCGTGGTTTGAAGAGGCTCCATGGAACAGGTTCGTCGTTTCCTCCATGATAGGACCACACGGCCTTGTCGCGGTAGGACGAGGCGGAAACCAAGGGGTCCACGGCAGGTTGTTGAGCATTTTCGGTCTCGGCCGGAAGAGTTCCAACCGAGAGCAAAAGAAGGGCGAGGAGTGCTGGGGGGCGGATCATCATGGGGGCGCAGAAGGGGAGAGCTCAAGCACCCGGGAGGGTACCCGCAGGCGGTGTGGTAATCGCGTCGGAAAGGATCGATTTGCCATTGCGTGCGGCCGAGGTTTTCGTGCGCGAACGCTCGTCGACGTCGAAAGTGAGTTCCGTCGATTCACCGGGGTAGGCCACCGTGGCCACCCCCTTCTTGAACGTCACCTTGGGGATCGGATCTCCGGCACGCACCGGCAGGAGCAGGATGCGAAAGGCTGCCTCTTGCCCGCGGTGATTGACGACAAGACGGTCCATGAATTGGGGCTCGCCCTTTCGGGAGGCCTGACCGGGCACACGCTCGGTGACAAGAAGCGGAAGGCCGGAGGGGGCCTCCATTCCGAGTGCCACGACGAGGAGAAGCGGATCACCGGTTTGGGGTTCAAGAGGTGCGAGAGCTGCCGCATCGGCAACATTCGTGTCCTTGCCTGTCCATGCGAGAGCAATCGCATTTTGGGGGAGTCCATCGACCCTGGCCTGCCAAACCCCGCCATTCAGCATGGCAACCCATTGGTAAAGGCGGTCCTTTGCGTCCTTTTTCACATCGTCAACGAGGAAACCGAACGGGTGCGTGCCACGGACGAGACCTGTGGTGCGGAAGACGCGCTCCATGGGGTTGAAGGCGGCCCGGCTCGTGGCAATGTAGTTGCCATAAGTGTAGTTCGACCACCAGGGGCGGAGTTTGTCTCTCGCCGTGCCGGCGAAAATTTTCTCGATGGCCGGCGAGGGGTCAAACTCCCAGCCGAGGGCGCGTGTGGCCTCGGGCCAGATCTGTGGCGGCTGGGTGTTCCATCTCCACGAGTAGGCATAGGTCAGATCGGCGGAGGCACTGGCAGCCTCATCGCCAAGGTTCGCACCAAGGTAGGCGGCAGCGGCGTTGTATCCATTGACGACGCCATCGAGACCTTCGGGCTGGGAGAGCCCATCGACCTGCACGAGATTGTGGACGTTTCCGGTGTACCATTGGGTGAAAGGGGACTCGGTAATCCAGTTCACACCGAGCGCCGAGAAGTGGAACATGCCGGCATCGGCGTGGTGGTGGCCGGCACCCAGATAGTGATTCGGGCGCACCATCATGTTCATCCACGCGGCATCGGGCTGATTCGAACTGTAGGCCGAGAAGACGCCGTGGACAGGGGCGCTGAAATTCAAGGGGAGGTTCAAATCCTTTCGCTGCGTGCGCACAGTGTCGGCGTCGAAAAGGACGTTTCGGACGAAGCCCGGATAACTCGCGCTGGGAAGGCGCACACGCGGGGTCTTCGCAACCTCGGCGCGGTAAGCGGCGGGATCAAAGCCGGGATCGGGCAGCGGAAAGTTGATCGCGGGTTTCTCGCCGTCGATCAACCTCGTCGAGAGCAGATAGTCGGCGATGCGGTTCTCCGGATAGAAGGCCTTCATCTGGCTGACGAACGACAACGAGAGCTTTTCACGGCTGTGGGGATTGTATTGCGTTCCGCTGTTGACGATCACCTTCCCATCGGGCGATGTCATCAAGGCCTGGCCCTCAAGGAAATTCCGCCAATGCGGGTGCCCGAAGAGGTTGCCCTCGCCACGGCGCGAAGCGGCAACCATGGAGAGCAGTTGGAATTGCAGGGCACCAGCGGATTTCCCGTTGCTTTCGAAAACAACCCCCTGCGGATCGACCCCCCACTGGCAGAAGGCACGCACACTCTCGACCCCGGAGGCATAGGCCTCGGGATCGAAACCGGGGAGTCCCTCGATGACGGTGACAGCAAGGAAGTGCGGAAGGTCCCACGCCATCCAGTTCACATCGCGGAAACGCACCGGACCATCCTGTCCGTGCGACCGGCGGCCGTAGGTCGCCTTGGCGATGAACCGCCGGAGACCATCGCGCTGTTCGGGCGTCATCCACGTCCCGGCGAAGTCGAGGGCCTGGGCGAGATTCTGCTGGGCAACCAAGCCATGGATGTTGCGCCAATGCGTGCGAGCCCCCGCGGCGTTGAGTTCGATCAGCGTGCCGTCGGGCATCTTCAGTGAGGAACCGAATTCCGAGTCGCTGATCTTCAAGTAGTCATCGAGGATGGGCTCCAGGAGCCGGAAATAGTTTGACAACGCCGTCGCCACTTTCCGACCCAACTCGGCATCGTCCTTGATCAATGCATAAAGCGCGATCGCTGTCAGGCACTCGGGCACATAAGCGACGTGTGAGGCGTAGACGCCGGGCTTGAATCCTTTGAGCTGGTGCCCGATCTGGAATGGCGCCTTGCCCGGCGGGACCTCCCACTCCAGACCGGCGAGATCGCCCGTGGAGAGCTTCTCAAAGAGGCGGCCGTCGTCTTTGGAAGGATCAAACCACGTCTTCTCCAGGATGACTTCCATTTCGATCAGCGACTTCTGTCCGTTGACCGAGGAGGTGATTCGCTGGCGCAATGCCGGTAGATCCTCAGGGCTGAAAAACAACCGCGGAAAAATGCCGGGGGATGGCACCGCCGAACCGAGCAGGCTTTTGTTCACGCCTTTGGTATCGAAAGATTCCTTCGGGATCAGTTTCCAATCGGTCACTGTGCCGTTGAGCGTCGCGAGTTGCTCGGGGGTGACCTTGACATGCTCGGTCCAAGGGCCTTGACGGGTAAGGTTCGGAATGTGACGCGTCGCGATCGACGGATCGGCAAACTTCTCAGGTGTATCAAAGAGCGTCACCACACTCTCCAGCACTGCCGCCGACACTCCCGGGGTTTGTGCTGTTGCGAGAACGACGCCCGACTCCAGTCGGATGGTCGGCAAACCAAAGGCTTTGGCAGCGTCCTCGAAGGCCACCCATCTCCCTCCGTTTTTCTCCAACACCGCCACCCCGTCCGGCAGGGCGGCGGAGCCGGTTTTCCATTCCGATGGCGCATACACCCAACGATCCGCAATCGGAGCAAGGTCCGACGGCACCGCAGGAGGCGCCACGCGGCCGGGTGCAAGGAGAAGCGCGAACTCCAGCGGCACGAAAGTTTTCCCCTCCTGCGAAAAGGCTTCGCCACGCAGCAGATCGCTGTCGCTGAGCCGCACGCGCAGGCCATCGATGTATCCATACCGGCTGCCTGTCAGAACAGCCGGCGTGTTGCCGAGCGCTTTCAAGGCCTCCGGAATCGATGAGCGTGTGTAGGGCAGTCCTTGGTCCTGCGGCGGTGGTGGAAGCGGCGAGGGTGCCGGGGTTTGGGCTCCGAGTGACGAAGTCACAAAAACGGAGCAAAAAAATGCAACGCGAGACAGGTTTTTGCAGCTTGGGGGGCGCATGTTGCAACCCGTAATACGGGCTTCCCCATCACGCAACACCAAAGAGGTGCGCAAGAGAAAGAATCTGCTCGGCCTCCCGTTTCGCAGGAAATTCCATCACTCGGGCAAGGCCGCCGGAGTCGCCGCATCGGGAAGAGACGGCGTATTTTTCGGCAAGAGCTTCGCGTTGTCGCGTTGCCACTGAAAGATGGAAGGCACGGGCGGCTTCGGGCGATCCGGCACGGGAACAGGCACCTCAGCCTCGACAACATTCCCTTCGTCTTTCGCAAGTCGTGTCAGCCCCCCGGCAAAGCCTGCGATGGGTCCGGAGACACCATAAAACCGATTGTTCATCAACTCGACGCCGACGCTGTCGCTTCCAAGGAACACCGGTGGATTCAGAGCTCGGCGCAGAATAAAGACATTGCCCTCGATAATGTGATCGAAGCTCCGCTCCTTGGCAAAGACCGCGCGACCGGCTCCGTCCATCTCAAAGCGATTGTGGAGAATCATCCATCCCTCATTGCTCCCCAGCATGTGAAGACCGTCTTTGCGACAAACGATGTCGTTGTTGTAGACGACGTTGCGGGGACCTTGCGGGCCATGGAGGCCGCTGGAAGGGCCGGAAGCGTAAAGACCATGCCCGTAGCTGCCGAAGGGTCCTCGCGCATCGATGAAGTTGTTTTCGTAGAGGTTCTCATGAGCGAATCCTGCATGCCACTGGGCGTCGCTCCCCAGAAATCGGCTGTTGCGCACGACGTTGCCCGAGGAATTCCACTGCGCGTTGGGACCGTGCCGCATCCTGCGGGCTTCCACGCCATCCATCAGGCAGTCGAAACTGCGATCGAACCCGATGTAGCCCGTGCCGCCATCGGCTTTGAAGAGGGAGTCGTCAAACAATGCGTCACGAACCTCGATGTGTTTGGACATCGGGAAATACGTGGCATTGCGGCCGGCATTTTTGATTGTCACGTTGCGCAGCCACCCGCCCCACGCGCTGTTGAAGATCACGCCGCTGATCCAGAGATCTTCGGTGGGTTCCTTGGAGTCGGGAGACGGGCGGCGGCGCTTGCCGTCGGGTCCTGCCACAATTTCCTGCTCAAGGAAGAGATCCTCCACTCCGGCTCCCTCCAAGACGGAATACTTCTGCACGAACGAACCGTCTTCCTTGAGGAAAGCGATGCGCAGCGGTTGCCGGAGAGTGACCCGTCCCCCATCCACCGCAACCACCTCGCTCAAATCCTGAGCCTGGATCTCCCATGGTGAGTTGTGGCCGACAAGCTCCCGCCACCGCGAACTGGCCGGGGCCACGATGTTCAGACGGTCACCCGCTTCCAACCCATGATCGGCGGGCAATGTCAGCACACGGTCTCCTCGTTTGACGTCGGACTGCACAGGAACACGGTTACCCACTGCACCGCGACCCACGAAATTGATTGCACCAAGCTGGATTGGTGCCGTCTCGCCAATCCACTCTTTGCTGAGGTTCAGAGGGATCGACTGTTCCACGCGGGAGCCATCCCTGTACTCCGCCAAAGCCGTCAGGACGTGCGGTCCCTCGCCAAGCAAAGATAGTGCCTCGCGTGCACTCATGCGGAGGCCGAAGGTGTTTCCCCAGTGGTCCTTCCGGACGGCGCGTCGCAATGTCGCGTTGCCCGATCGCCACTCCAATGCTTCAAGGCCGGAGGGGTTTGCGTGAAACTCCAAAGTCACGTTCTGGCCCACGACCTGGTCCGGTTTGAGCCGGAAAAAGCGAATCTCCCCTTTCGGAATGTGGTAACGAAAGATGAGGCGGGTCTTGTCTTTTCCGGCACCCCGCAGAACGACGTTGTCGGAAAAAATCAGGACCGGGCTCTCCAGAGAAAACGTACCCTCGCCGATCTCCACCGCACCTCCGCCCGCGGCGGATACTTGGGCCGCAGCCTGTTCGAGCAGACCGGCGATCTCACTGCCCTCGACCGCTCCCAGTTCCGCCAAGCGGACCACGACAGGACGATCCGGAATCCCTCCGGGCACGCCTGCCCATGTCCAATCCGGATAGACTTTCCCGTCGGGCCCGATGACATCGGCCGCCGTCAGTCTGGTGCTCTCATCGGGCCGGATCTTGTAGCTCCCCTCCCAGGGTGCGGTGACGGGAATCGGCGCCGCCTTGAGCTGGAAGTTATCGACCTCTGCGACGTAGGGAAACGGACGCCACGTCGGTCTCTGGATGAAAATCTCCATCTCTTTCGCGCCTTCGGGCGGGATCGCGTCCAGCTTGTAGGTATCCCACTGGAAGCCCTTGTCCGTCGTGATGCGTCCCTCCTGTCGCGAAATCTCAGCACCCCCAGCGTCGAAAAAACGGAGGTAAACATTCGTGCCCGTTCCGGATTGCATGCGCCCTTGCCATGAGAGTGTGTAAGCGATGCCCGCCTCGACCGGAATCCGCGGTCCGGAAACAAACGCCTCCTTGTCATCCCCCTGACTTTCGATGCGGAGCCCCTGCGAACCGGCGACACCGGAGCCCGCAGCGATGGTTGCCGTGGCGCGGGAGGATTCGAAATTCCACTTCATAGCACCCGTCTCGAAGTCTCCATCCGGCACGGGGATATGACGAACCGGCGTGTCCGAGGCAATCAGGCAGGGGGAAAAAGCGGCGGAAACACTCAGCAAGGCCAAACGCCAAAGGGACCGGACCAATCGTGGCAGAATACGGATTTGTCGGAGCATGAGGAAGGGGGGAACCATTGAGAAGGAGGGGTCAAGGAACTCGGGGCTTCAGAAAAATTTCACCACCAGCTTGGCGAGGCACTCGCCGGAGCACAAAGGAGATCGCGTTCAATGCGTTGAACAGCCCGCGCCCTCCCCCAGCCTCGTCAAGGCGAGGTCACGCGGAGACGAAGGAAACGAGAAGAACCGGGGGATGTCGAGAGATCGATCACATCTGGAACTGTGACTGGACCGCCGGAATTGGCTGCACCCGTGGATTGCCAGATCTCCGCCCAGTCCGAAGGAACAAGGCTGTTCGCAGCCTCGACGCGATACGTGATCTGGGGATCCGCCGTACGGTCGAAACTCAAGGTCAGCCGATTCTCGTGGATTTCCGGAATCAGGGAAACGGGGGCGTTCGCGTCGACCGGCGAAGTTCCCAGAGCATACTCGAGGAGGTTCGAGGATCCGTCGCCGTCAGGGTCTGCAGTGAGCACGGCATTCCCCGAGGTCGATGCCCCGAAATACTGCTCCTGCCAAATCTGAATCGGGGTTTGGAACTTGATGTTGTCGAAAACCGCCGTGGCGGTGGTGTTTCCGGTGCGGGGTGCGACAACAAAGCCGACGCTCAACTGCGAGCCGGTCATGGCATTGGCGCGAGGAGCGCCCAGTTGGGTCCACGCGGCTCCATCCTCCGAGTAAAACAACGTGAAGGTATCGCCCTGCCGGACGAGGCGGATCCACTCCGGGATCCCTCGGTTGGTCACGGATCCGTTGAAGAAATTGACGTTCGTCGAGGCTCCGTTCGTGGCCGTCTTGTGTTGGTAGAGAACGGCTCCCCCACTGTTCCGGATGAGGTAGATGGTGCTGTATCGAGAGCCGGTATTTGTTGTTTCGCGGAAGATGATTCCCGCCTTTGCCGAAGAGTCGGTTGAGGTGAAGGAGTGCAGACGCGCCGTGAACACACCATCGCCCTGCCAGGGCATGGAAACGTAGGTGTTCGAATCGTTCGTGCCTGTCCAGAGGTCTCCGGTGGCACCACCCGTCGAGGCGCCTCCCGCACCGACGATGCGGAAGGAATTCGCCGAGAGAACCGTGGCATTGCCGGCAGCCACCCCCGAGTAGGGCCGAATCTGCTGGATCGTCCACGGAGCCGGAAGCGGCGGGGCGGTCACGGTGACCGTGAAGGAAGCGCTCGCAGGATTTCCTGCAGCATCCGAAGCCGTGACATTCACGGTGCTCGTCCCAATCGGGAAAAAGGACCCGGAGGGCGGGACAGCAGTGACCGGCACGCTGCCAGAGACCGCGTCGTCGGCGCTCACCTCAAAGAAAACCGTCGCCCCCGTTGCAGAGCCCGAGACCGTCATGTTGCCCGGCGTCGTGATGACCGGCGGAGTGGTATCCGGAGTAAGGTTCGGCGCGAAGAGACGGAGTTCGGCAAGTTGCAGAGCACTTCCGCCGTTGTTCGCGGTCACCACCAGACGGAAGAACCGGAACGACGAACCGGTCGAGAATCCATAGGTGCGCACCTGACCGCGTGAGGAAAAGTTCTGCCCGGTCTGCGTGTCGAGCACGACCCACGTCGAACCGTCATACGAGCCCTCGAACGTCCAGTCGCGCGGATCGTTGGCCGGCGTGTCGGGAGCGCTCGTCACCTGATACTGCGTCACGCGGGCCGGGGTGGAGCCGGAGAGCGCGTAGGTAAGCGTGGCGGCGGTGGTGCCGTTGGCCGTCTGCCAAACCGTGGCGGCGTTGCCGTCGAAAGCATTCGCGGCGGGCAGCAACGCGTTGGTGGCCGTGGCGTTCCCCCCCGTGACGGCATCCGCCGGGAAGGTGGTGGTCGAGTTTGTTTGCTCCGCCCAATGCTCACCGGAAGGGTTCACGGCGTAGAAGCGGAAGAAATACCGCGTGCCGGGCGAGAGGTCGCTGCGCGTGTGGATGAGCGTGCCCGATCCCGGCGTGCCGAGCGAGGTCGCATTCTGCCATCCGGCGGGATCGGTCCCTCCATCGCTCGTTCCCCAATAGAGCCAGACGGTGGCGTTCGGGTCGAACTGCGGATACACCAGCGTGCCGGTGAACGTCGCCGTGTTCGCGCCCACGATCGAGGCATTCCCCGTGACGACGAACGGCGTCCACGTGCGGCTCTCGGTGCGGAACTCATCGCTGTCCAACCCCGCCATCTCGACAGGGATCGGCACAAAGCCGGGCATCTCGCGGTAAATGCGCGAATCGGGCCGCAGGCGGAGGTCGTCGTTGGCAAAATCGATGAAGCCCGGATCGCTTGTGTAATGGGTATTCGGACCCGAGGCGAGGACGTTGGCGCTCGAAGTGGAAACGCTGTGCGTGAGCGTCGAGTTGTTCGTGGTGATGAGGCGCCAGTTGATCGGGCTTGCCGTGTCGAGTGCACGATACGACACGTTGTTCTCGATGCGACCGCCGGGCTGCGAGTGGAAGAAATAGCTGTCCCGCCCGTTGACCGAGATGTTGTTGAAGATATTCAATGTCATCGGAATCCCGAGCACCGCTTCGCCCGCAGCGGTGTTCGTGGTCGTCCAGAATCCGTATCCTCGCGAGGACGTGGTGGGCGTCTTGAGGTTGACCGTGTTGCCGTAGATCGGCGTGCGGATGTGGTCGAGGTCGTTGTAGATCCCCTCGCCCTGCGGACTGCTGTAGATGTGGTTGTAGCGGATGATCGTGCGGGCGTCGATGTTCCTGCCGAACCGGTAAATGGCCCCGAGGTCGTTCGAGATGCGTGTAAAGTCCGAGATCTCGTTGTACTCGATGACGTTCTGATAGCCGTTCCAGAGAATGCCCGGGTGCGGACTGGTGCGGATGTCATTGTGCGCCACGCGCATGCCGGCGGTCGGTTGGCCCCAACTGCCCAGAGGCCCGCCGTATCCGACATCGACAGCCGCTTGGTAAACACGCACGACCTCCCCGAAGCTGCGGAATTTGTTGTTCACCGCGAAGTGGTCCGCGGGGACGATGGCCGGCGAGATTTGCCCGCCGCGGAGCATTACCCCCCCGGAAGAGAGGTTGTCGAAATTCGATGAGACCACGCCGTGGTTTGTCCCACCGTTGATATCGACGACCATGTTGCCGATGTGTCGGAAGTTGCACCCCGCCACCAACACACGTGTGCCTCCGAGAACCTGAATGCCGATGCCCAGGTGGCGCTGCATGTTCAGGCCCCGGAAGATGATGTCCGAGCCACCGTTGACTTGAATAAGTGGGGTGCCGACGTCGGAGAGTTCGATCGCTCCATCGGCGGGAGGTGTCGTTGTTTCGGTGAGGACGTAGAGCCGCTGGCGGCTGAAATCTATGGCCCATTCGCCCGTCTGATCCATCTCCTCCAACAGATTGACGACCCAATAGGGCTCCTTGCGGCTCCCTGCCGGGCGGGAATACTTGTCGCCCACGCCGAGCGAGACGAGCGCATTGCTCGCGTTGCTGGAGTTCGTCACAAGGCCGATGACCTGCTTGCCCGGATCAATGAGGCTCACACGGACGCCGTTCAACTGCCACGGCACGCGCCAATAGCCCATGAGCCACAGCCCTCCGCGCGAGAGGGCGGTCTGCCAGCGGGCGATGCGGCTGGCATCGGCGGATCCATAATGGAACGCTCCGCCAACCATCGTGACGGTCCCATTGCTCATCGTGTAGTTGCCCGCCCCGTTGAGGAAAGTCGATCCGTCGGTGGCGGCTCCCGTCGCCACGCCGTTCATCGAAAGGGATGCTGTGAGAATGTCGTTGGTCAGGTTGTGGTTCGGATATCTGGAGATCCTCAGCCGCTCCCCCTGTTGGAAAACCTCCATGAGTCCGCCGTTGTTGGAGGCGCGGAGCGCATTGAAGATCACCCACTCATTGAAAACGTTTGGGAACGCATTGGCCCGCGCGTTGCCGGCAACGCTGATTTCCCAAATGCGTGCGGGATCGATCCCCGGCGCGACACGCACATGCTCGGAGGCGGCGAGCGGTTGGATTTGCGAGGAGGTGACGGGCTTGGTGGTGGTGAGGATCGGATTCTCGCCGGGGAAAGCGGCATAAATCACGGGGGCGGTTTCCGTCCCGGAGTCCGTGGCATTCAAGGAAAAGGTCGCTGTCCGGCGGTGGATGCCATCTCGCAAATAAACGATGACGCCTCCCCCGGGCAGCGGGCGCGGCAGGGCACGGATGACGTCCCGGGCGCGCTCGAGCGTCCGGAAAGGCGCTCCGGCCGAGCCGTTGTTCGTATCCGAGCCATTTGGCGAGACATGGTAGATCGTGGTCGGCGAGGGAATCGGGATGCGCACACGCACGGCCCAGTGTCGCGTGATGGTCGAGTTGTCCGCGTAGGTTTCAACGGCGCGGATCCAGTGCGTGCCGACATCGCGGCGAGCCGGTGTGTAAGTGAAGTTGCGGGTGGTCGAAACATCCTCCCCGTTCAGAATCCAGCGGTAGGAGGCAGCCCCGGGATTCGCAGAAAACGTGCGGTTCCCCCCCGCATCGACAACGAGACGCTGGGTTGAGGGCGGCATCGAGACCACAAGCGAAAACGTGCGTGTGATCGCCCCGGCCGCGTTGCGCACCGTGACTTCGTAGGTTCCGGAATCCTCCGGTTGGAGATTCGTCAGCGTGAGCGAGGAGGCCGTCTCGGTCGGAAGGAGGACGGAATTTTTTCTCCACTCGTACGTCACCGGAGCGAGGCTGTTTGCCGTGACACCCAGCACCGCAGTATCCCCCGGAAGGACCTGCGTCGGCGAGGAGACGCTTCCGATGGTAGGCGCAGTCACTGGCAAGTACTGCCCCAGAGAGACGGAGTTCGCTGTCTGCGAAACGAGGAACGTCGCCAACCCGTTCGCACTGACGATTCGCTGGCCGGCCGGAGCGTTGGCAAAGGTTCCCGAGAGGCCGCCGCTTGCTGTGAGCACGGTAAAGGTCTGATTCGCCGAGGGCGTGAAACCCGGGAGGAGCTGAAATGCCAGATTGCCGCCCAGCGTCGCGCTGCCCGTGATGCTCAGGAAATCATACTGCCCGGTCTGAAAAGCCGAAGCCTGTGTGGCACCGCCAATCTCGACGAGAAGCGCGCCCGTAACAACCGAGTAGTTGCCCGAGATGACCGTTCGGCCCGCCGTTCCCTGTCCACCGGGTGCCAGCGTGCCGCCGCGATTCACAAGCGTTCCAACGGCCGTAGAGGTCTGCGTCTGGTTCGCCATCACATTGGCCGTGGGCGAGTGGCCGAGGAGCGTCGCATTGAAAGTCGCCACGGAAAGATTGCCCCCGAGAAAGTTGAAGTTGGAGACGCCGCCGGAAGAGGCCGCGCCCTCGATACTGCCGGCGACCAGGAGCGAACCTCCCGCCAGCGTGTAGGCCGCGTTGTTGGAAACGGTCTGTGATCCGATCGAGAGATTGGCGAATGTATTGGCATTGGCTGCTCCGGTCAGCACATGCGAACCCGCAGAAAGACCGACCCGCACGACACCGCCGGATTGATTGAAGAGAGCCGTTGTGTTTCCCTGGCCACCAATCACCAAAGCCGCGCCGGCGACGCCTGCCGGCAGTGTGCCGTTGCCCCGCGCCACATCGACGACACCTCCGGTCACATTCATCGAAAGGGATGCTCCCGGCACGAGCGATGCCGAGTGCGTGCCCAAGCCCAGGTAACCGGAGTTGGAAACTGTGTTCCCCCCGCCCGTGACGGTGAAGTTTCCGCCGCTCACAACGATCCGCGTGCCGGTCGATCCGTTGAACTGCCCCGCGTAACGTCCCCCGCCGGTCGCGAAGGTTCCCCCCGTGACGAGAAGCGTTCCGGTGAATGCCCCGGTATTGTTCGAGCCCGCATCATTCGTCCGCCATGTGCCTGAACGAACCTCGACCGTTCCGGTATTGGAAATCCGGAGGCCTGCACTCGAAGAGTTGAAAAACGTGTTCACCGAAGTCGTCGAGCCCGGTGCCGAGCCCAGGGCCAACCGGCTGTTCACGACGACAGCTCCCGAATTCGCCACGGTGGAGTAGATCGCCACTTCGCGGCCTGCGGCAGGATCCCAGACGATCTCTCCGGAAGACGCATTTCCACCGATGAAAATCTGGCCCGCAAATGTCGCATTCGCCGAGGTCCCGGCGAGCACGGAGCCGGTGGCCCGCAGCGACCCGCCCGCGCCAACAGTCCATGTCTGGTTGGCTCCGAGGGAAACGTTCGCAGAGAGGGTATTCACCCCGGAGGATTGTCCCGCCAGGGAGACCCCAGAGACCCCGAGTTGGAGAACCACCTCCGGAACTGAGGAGGAAAGCGTCCATCCTCCGGCGGGTGCAGGAAACGCAAGACCCGCAATGCTGCGGTTCGCGGTGAGTTGCGGCTGGAAAGCCGCGCTGCCCACACCGATTGCCGCCACGTCAGCCGTCAGGTTCCCCACAGGGAGGCTGGACCAGTTCAGCGGATCTTCAAAATTGGCGCTGGAATTCCCCAGCCACGTCACCGTGGCTGCACGCGACGACGGTGCTGCCCAGGACATGGCCCCGATGACGCAAAAACCCAGCGCAAGATTTTTGCGCAAAGAGTTGGTGCAACGTTGATAAAGAAACCGACGCATGGGGGAGAATTTTGCCATGCAAGATTAGCCCAAAGGGGCGAGCAAGCAAACCCGAATCGCCCCGTCTCAGGGCACCAACCGGAACGTACGATAGACGGTCGTGGCCGGCTTGACGCGATCCTCAGGTCCGTAACGCCCCGGTTGGTAAGCCGCGACGGTGACTTCGATGGGGCGCCTGAGTCCGGCAGGCACATCCCGGGGCACCAGAGTCGCTCCCTCCACAACGCAGGGTCCGTTCACCACGAAAAAGGAAACCGGGAGCCCTGCGGAGCTTGTCGCCGCAAGAGGAATCCCGGTTGCTGTTGCAGGCGTGTCGGGAATCTCGGGGAAGTCGATTTTCTGATCCCGTCCGTCCTTCAAAATCCCACCGAGCCACCACTGGAGCTGGGCCGTGCGCCCGGAGGCGGCAAAGCGGTCACTTCCTTGGTGGTAAACCCTGGGAAAAAGAAGCTGGGATCCGCCGTCCGGCGCAAAGCGGTGAAACTTCAGTCGCAGCGTGAAACGCGTTTCCTCGACCCCCCGCGGGTCGCGGAACGTTTCCTTCGACACAAGTTCGAGCGCCGTGCCGTTCAGATCCATTTCCAGCGGAATTCCACTCACGGGCAGAGTCGTTTTTCCCGGGAAGACAACATTCTCGAGAGTGCAGTTGGCATCCGGCTTTTTCTCATGGCCTTTCTCCTTCACCGTGCAGACCGGGAAAGGCTCGGTGAAGTGGTGGGTCTGGAGGGTGAACACGCCGTCGTCCCGCAGCAGGCGCTCCGGCGAGGGCATCACCGCCATCTGGCCATGCGTCAGCGGAATCGGCTGCCCATCAGGGTCAAGGAACGTGAACATCTCGATCTCCTTGGCCGGCTCGCCGCGAAGCCTCTCGTTTTGCTCCCGGGCAAGAGCCTCGGTCGGATACCAGAGCGCCTTGCTGCGATCGCCGGTGAAATCGGCATACCGCGCCGGCGGGGCCGCATCGAAGGGACCTCCGCCGGGACCAAAGCGTGCATCGATCAACCAGCCGTCAGAGAGCGAGAGGTCTTTCAATGCCTCCCCCGGCTTGGCAGGCAAACGCAGGCAGGCGACGGCATCGATCCACTGGGAAACAAACCCGAAATTCCGCGGGAGCATGTCGAAGTGACCGCTCATCATGTCCCAGTCGATCCCGGCCATTTCGTTGCCCGGCGCGTAATCACCGGTTCCCGCCGCGTCTTTCCTATAAGCATTCAATGGCCCGGCCGTCCGAGGAAAGGGCCCCCAGCCCACCGTTTCCTGTGCGGAGGAAGTCAGGAAAAGCATCGGCACTCCTTGCGTGGACGGAGACTCCATCGGCACATTCACCGTCCCGCCCGGGCCGTAAGATTTATAGACATCGGGAAACCCGGCCTTGATGGGGATGATGCCGAGGCACTTCGCCGGATCGCGCAGCGCGACCTCCATCGGGAAGCTGGCATACGCCGAGTGCGCCAGCGGGATCGTGGGGGCGGTGGCGAGTTCGGGGTGCCCGGACATCTCCGCAAGGGCCGCGAGGTAGCCGTCGTAAACTCCCGTTTTCTCGGGGTTCGTAACGTCGAAGTTCAATCCCTTCAGCATCACAGGACCGATCTCGCTCCCGTTGGGGGTAAGAAGGATCTGCGCAATGCCCTGCTTGCGGCAGACGGCGCGCACGGCCGGATGCTGGAGAATCGTCGCCGGCAGCCCGTTGTGGATCCCCACCATCACCGCACGAATCTTCGGGGCATCGGGCGGAACCCAGAGATAAGCCCCCGAAAGCGGCCGCGCATCCGGTGCTTTGGAGGGAAGAAAATACTGGAAGATACCATCCGCGGCGGTGGCCGCATGCGGAAGCGCACAGGCAGCCAGACAGACCAGAAATGAGTTTTTCGCGGTTCGGCACCACGACGCGGGGGAAGGCGGTCTCATGTAGGCTGAGCTTATGCCGGACCCGTGATTAATGACGAACGTTTTGATTTCCGGGAGCCGGAAGAGTGAGGGATTTTCATGTAAGGACTGCACGTGTAAACTTCTTCCATGACCCGAAAGGACTTGAGGGACAAAAAAGACGCAAGGGGCGACGGTTCGGTTTCCGGGGGCTTTATCCCTCTTCATGGCGGCTACGAAGGCCTGCACTCTTATCAAAAGGCCGTCATTGTTTATGACGCCACGTTGTCTTTCTGCCATCGCTTCCTGGATAAAAAAGACCGCACTTTCGATCAAATGGTTCAAGCTGCACGGTCCGGCAAACAGAACATCGTGGAGGGAAGCCAGATTTCCGGCACATCCAAGGAACTAGAACTCAAACTTACCAACGTGGCCCGCGCCAGCCAGCAGGAACTTCTGGAAGATTACCGGGACTTCCTGCGCAACCGTGGCCTTGAGGAATGGCCAAAGGAACACCGCTACGCAAAGCGTCTGCGCGAACTCAACCGCACTCCCGGCGCAAACTACGAGACCTTCAGAAAAGGCATCGAGCACCCCAATCCAGCCATCTGTGCCAATGTCATCATCGGCTTGATCAAGGTGACAAACTACCTTTTGGACCAACAAATCCGGGCCTTGGAGCAAGCCTTCCTTGAAAAGGGCGGACTTCGCGAGGCCATGATGCGCGCCCGAGTGGCACGTCGCGCCAACCAGCAAAATGGCCGTTAAGTCCCGCCTTCCGTCGCTTTTGTCCCTTCCGTCCCTTAAGATCCTGCAGCCGCAATTCGCGGCATGATGGGCACTCCCCCGCGGGTGATCTCAACGTAAGTGCGGC
>CAZKHB010000002.1:0-12033 GCA_964552635.1 uncultured Chthoniobacterales bacterium | reverse complement strand
GCAATTCGCGGCATGATGGGCACTCCCCCGCGGGTGATCTCAACGTAAGTGCGGCCGCTTTGTTCCGGGGTGAATGTCACCACGTCGGTTTGGTCCGGCCATTGGATCGTGAGTTGGGTGCGGTCGGCATTCCATGTCGTCACGGGCAGCGCTTCGCCTTCCTTGTGCGGGTAGAGGAGCATCTTGAAGCCGGGCTTCACGGAGTCGCTCACAATTTGCAGACGATTCAACACCACGTCGGGCTGCGGTGGATTGGGGACATTCACCGAGACCACCTCGGCCGGTGTTTCCTTGAGAGAATCCGCGGAAAGAACTCGCACGAGAAGCTTGCGCCTCGTGTCCGAGGGTGTCGCATTCTTCAAATCCGGCGTATCGGTCTCGGAAAGAATGACCTCCGCCTCGGAGGCCCCGGGCTGTGCGGACGTACGCTGCGCGGCTTCAAGAACCACGTCCGGCGCCATGGTCATCGCCCAGTTGTAATCTCTCGGCACATCATCGAGCTGAAGATCGTCGACGATGAGCACATAGGGATGCGGGCCGCGCACGAGGCCCGCCGTGCGGAACGCGCTGACAACATCGTAACGCCGGTACCAACTCGCGGCCTCGCCCGGCTTGGGTTTCTCCGAGGTGTACCAGTTCGGCAACTGCCCGATGGGGAGATCTTTCCATGCGACCGGCGACGGGCGAAGGCGGAACGCGTTGTAGTTCCAGGTCTTTTGCTGCAACTCGGTGCCTCCCGGCGGCTTCACAAGTCCGGAGGTCTGGTAGTTCCAAGGATTCGCCAGATTCGTCGTGACGAAGGTGGCGTAGGGTCCGTCGCGGAACTCCACGCACTCGGCCTCGGCGGTCGAGGGGCCGGCATCCCCCGCAAGCACCACGGAACGCATGACGGGCATGTATTGGGGGCCGACCTGCCGCGAGCCCTGGTAAATGCTCCAGAAACGTCCGTCCGCATAAAGGTTGAAGTGCGAGCGGTCGCAGTATTGGTGTCCGCCGGGAATCGAGCGGTTCAAATAGCTGAGATACACGGCATCTGGACTCCAGTCCGAACGCGTCATCACATTGCCGGTGTCTTCGCTGAAGACAGTAAGGGGTCGCCCGTTTGTCACGCGGGCATGCTCCTCCTCGGGAGTGACAGGCGCGGTATCGATTGCAAAGATCGCGCAGCAAAGCGCATCCATCGTCGCGAACGGATGCCGCAGATTGATCGAGTTTTGCCCGACGTTCGCGTAATCGCCTCCGATCTGGTTGCGATAGACAAACTGCCCGGCAATGTCGTCGGGGAACAATGCGCGGTACATGAGCACATCCGCATTTCTTGCGATTTTCCCGCCCGAGCGGGCCAGGGAGTCATAAAATGTGAACGAATTCCCCCACGGGCTCATCGCGCCGATGAAGAAATTGTTGTAGGCGCTCCTAAGGCCGGTGTGGCCGAGCACGTTGTATTGTTGGCCGCGCTTCGCGAGGATCACGAGGTGCTCAAGAAAGGCGAAGTTTTTCCCCCACCCTTCGAAGGCCTCGCCGCTCGGGTAAAGGGAGGCGATGAAGTTCATCTGGGCGTGCGCGAATCGCTGAAAGCTCACGGGGTCGTATCCCTCCTCGCCCTCGATCGCGCAGATTGCGAAGAGCGCGCGGCATCCCCAGGAGATCCAGTTGCTCAAGCCTGCGTGGAATGCGGGCAATGTTTCACATCCGATGCCGTTGAGGTTTGCCGTGCCCTTCGCGATCACCTTGCGGACAGTGTCGCGCTGGGCGGGCGTCATGAAATTGTAGGCGAAGTCGTAGTCGAGCCCGAGGGAAAACTCGCGCATGGGCCCCTGCGACACCGTGCGGGCATCAATTATGGGTGGCGTCTGGGTCGGATCATTCAGCGCCAAATCGCCCGGCTTCGCGGCCGCAATGGCGGCGTCAAGTTCCTGATCGACCAGCCCGGCAAACGTGGTGATCGCCGCTGCCACACGTTTTCCTCCTTCCTGGTCATCGTCGATCAGGCAGCGGAACGCCTCATACATCAGGGCGTAAGCGAGGGGATTCTCCACCTTCGCGGGCAACTCGCCCTTGACCAGTATCTCATACTCGGCACCGAACTTCGCATTCGGTCCCGTGATCGTCTTCTCCAACTCGGAGCGGATCGCCCCGATGGCCGAGCGGCCCGCCTCGGTGTCGGTCAGGCGCTCGCGGATGAGCGGGACATCCTCCGGATTGAAAATCACGCGCGGATGCACCCCCGGAGGCGGTGGAGGTTTGATGAGGCTGCGATCGAGTCCGGTTTCGTCGAGAATCATCGGCGCCGGTGAGCAGAAATACCTTTCGATCTCTTCGGGTGTGTAGCCGAAGTTGTTGCGCCGCTTGAGAAGCTCGGGATCCGTCTTGCGGTCGACGATGCGCACGTCCTTGCCGAGATAATCGCGCACAGGGGCGATGAGTTGGCCGTTTTCATCGCGGAGGCCCGGGTACGCCTCGGGCGGAAGACTCGACGCACGGACGACGCTCAACGCGAGGGGCAATGTGAGGAGCAGGGGGAGTTTCATGACTCGAAGGGGTCTCAGGGGTTTGGGAGGGCTTTGATCATTTCCTGGTAAGAGGACCAGCCGGGCAGGTGGTCGCTGTCGCCACCGCCGGAAACAACCAGCAGTACCTGACCCGGAGGCAGCGTCGCGGGGGGTTCGGCGGAAGGCGCAGCACCGGCCGTGAAGAACGTGTTGCGCCCGGCCGGCAGGGGCAACTCGACGCGCGCCGGCTCCGCCCCGAAGTTCGTGACCACGACCCACGTCCGCTCTCCGGCCGCAACCAATAATCCCGGAGCGGACGAGTCGGGATTCCCGATATCCACACGAACCGGCGGCGCATCGGATGGACGGATCTCGACCACCCACCAACGGGGGCTGCCCTCGCCACCCCGCCACTGGATTTCGGTGATCGGATAGCGCGGAATGCGGAACGGCACCTCCGCCGTTTCGATAGCCGCAAAATTGTGCCCGTGCGAAACAACCACCATGTCGCCGTAGGCGAAGTGTCCATCCTCCGTTTGGCGCAATTTCTGAGCAGGACCACTCACCGTGCCTCCCGTGCCAAGGCGCAGAACACCCTCGTAGGAATCCGTCGGATCCCCCTCTGTCGGCTCGATGCGAAGAAGGCCGACGAGCCGGTCCTCCAGCGCGAGCCAAAGCTGCTGGCCGCGCGCGGGTACGGTCGGGCCTTTCTGCGAGGAGCCAAAGCGTGCGAGCTGGTAGGAGGCCGCGAAGGCCGCTGCGCGGCGGCTGAAGACCTGCGAAGATGTCATGCCCGAGGTGATCGAGGCCCACGAGCGAATCTCCTCGCGGTTCGACCCGACGAGCACGCGGGGCCCGACGCCCATGACGATGGCGTTCAATCCGAACGACGGTGTGGTCGTCATGGCACCGACGAGCGTGGCATGACCGGGCTCGCTGGTCGGCAGATCCCGCAGCGTGGCGGCATAGTTGAACGTTCCGAACCGGCCCCTCGGCCCCACGATGTTCCGATCGGGGAAGAGCACGCGATCGGGCACAGTCTGCGGGGTGATGTCGCTGCGATACCACGCAATCGGCGCACGGGAATGTGTCCATCCGCGCAGATTGCCCACGTCGGGGAGATTCAAGATGCCGCGCACGTAGGGGTTCCCGGTGGCACTCGCGACTTGGAACCCTCCGGCCGTCCCGCGCAGTTCGCTGTTCCAGGTGTGTTTCCAAGATGGCGCCGTCCAATACTCCGCGATCGGGGCGGCGCTCACGGGACCATACCACTCCGTCGCCTTCAGGATGCGCAACGGCTCCTCTTCTCCGGAAATCTCCCACATGCGGCCAAGAAACTCGATGATGACATCGTGGTAGCCGACGGATTCGTTCTGGTTCCAGATATAGTGGAATCCACCGTCGGGAAGAACGGATTTGCCCACGCGGTCGAGGAGCTGTCGCGAGGTTTCCTTCATCTCCGCGTTCCCGAGGAAGAGTCCGAAATTCAGCAATTGAAGTGACATCGCCATGTCGATGTTCGCGTAGCCCTCGTCATGGTTGTCGAGGTGCCTCTTCACGTGCGTGTGAATCTTTTCCCCCGCCGTGCGCATCGCATCGCGCACCAACTGGCGATCGGAAGGCAGCAGGATCCCGGGATACAGCGCTTCGAACTCGCGGATCACCGTCGAGGCGGGCGTAATGGCGAAGTCGTCGTAGATGCCCTGCCCGCCGCGCAATTCGTCCCCGTGCTGAATGGCGTCGCAGTAGGCCAGCAACCGGCCGAGGAGCGGCTTGAGCACAGCCGGATCACCCTTGAGCGGACTCGCGGGATTTGCGAAAAGCCAGAACAACGCATCCATCCGGGCCGCGGCCGTGCGTGGGTTGTATTCGCCCTGTGATGTGGCGGAGCCGAAGAGGCACTCGCCGCTGTCGCGCACCGGCCACTCGGCATCCGGCGTTTCCAGAAACTCGCGAGCCCCCCGCGTGAGGTGATCGATGAAGGGATTTCCGTCGGTCACCGACGGCTGGCGAAGCACACTGAGGTTCGGGGCGTTCGTTGCTGCTTTGGCAAAATCCTCAGCGGGCTGCACCAGAGCCGCCTCGATCTCGGCGGCCCGTGGGGACGGGGACGACATGCCGGCCAGACGCTCCAAGGCCACGACAAGCGCCGCTTTCTTCACGCGTTCCGCCGCCGTCGTCTCCGGCAGGGCATCCACCCGAACGCGCAGCCCGTCCGCGGTGTCCGCGGCCAATGCGGTGAGCGTTCCGAGACTGAAGATCGCGAGAAAGAGACGTGGGAGGAACATGGGAAAGAGGTCCGGTCAGGGTGGTGAAAAACAGAAGGGGCCGAAATCCGCCGCGCCGCCCGGCGCGGGAGCGATATGGAAAAGCCCGACCTTGGCGCCGATCCATCCTCCCTCCTTCGCGACGAAATCGCGCGGAATTTCCGCAGTGGCATAGCCGGGACGGGCAAATGAGAAGCGGAAACTGCCATCCGGTCGCACGGAAACAGCAAGGTCGATTTCCGATCCGAAAATCTCGCCAAGATCCTCCTCGGATGCCGAAAGCATGAGCCGGAGTTCGCCGCGAATACGCCGCACGCCGATCTGGTGCGAACCGGAACCGCTCGTAACTCCAAGCCCGGCACAAGCCCCCTCGGTCAGCGCCGAAGCGTCAAGGCGCGTGCGCACCGAGAACTCGCGGGCCGGAAACTTCTGGCCGAGAAACCTCGGATACTTTGAAAGATCGGCAGACGTGTGCGTGCCTGCGAAGAGTCTGAGAAATCCTGCCCGTTCGGTGAGCGAATACCAGCCCGGTTCCGGATTCGAATGCCACTGCCACTGGAGTCCGAGTGCCGGCCCCGAGAAGTTTTCACTCGTCGCAGGCACCGCCACGGCACCTCCGGCAACGGGCTTTCTCGCCCGCAGAACGGGCTGGCACACACCGTCCGGCCGCACTTCCCCCATCAGCGGCCATCCATCGCGCCATTCGACCGGCTGCATGTGCACGATGCGCCCGAACGGGCCGCAGTCCTGAAAATGCAGGAACCACCACGACCCGTCTTCCAAATCCACAAGCGCGCCTTGGTGCGGACCGTTGATTGCCGTCGTGCCCTGTTCGAGCACGACTTTTTCCTCGTAGGGTCCGCAGAGATTCCGTGAGCGGAAGGCGACCTGCCAACCGGTCTGCACACCGCCGCCGGGGCAGAGGACGTAATACCATCCGTCGATTTTGTGGATCTTCGGCCCTTCGAGGTAAAGATGGTGGGGTGTGTGAAAAAGCTCAACCGCATCGCCGAGCAGAGTCCGGCCATCCGGCGACATCGGGCGGAGGTGGATCCGCTCCTTCAACCCCGAGCGCGACATGGCGTAGGCATGCAGCAGGTAGGCCTTGCCATCGTCATCCCAGAACGGACAGGGATCGATCCACCCCTTGGCCTCGGCCAGGCACCAGGGCTCTTCCCATTCGCCACGCGGGTCATCCGCGCAGGTGACGTAAACCCCTTCGTCGGGCATCGGGAAAAAAATCCAAAACTTCCCGGCGTGGAAACGGATCGCCGGGGCCCAGACTCCGCAGCCGCTGCGGACCTGGCCATGGTAGGACGGATGCGGAACGTTCCGAATCGCGTGGTTCACGAGGGTCCAATTCACGAGATCCGTGGAGTGGAGGATCGGCAGGCCGGGCGCACAGTTGAAACTGGACGCCGTCATCCAAAAATCCTTGCCGTGGCGGATGACGTCGGGATCCGAGTAATCCGCATGCAGCACGGGGTTCGAGTAGGTCCCGTCCCCGTTGTCCGGCGACCAGGGATATTTCACGGTTCGCTCAGCCACAGCCAGGATGTGACCCCGCGCGGGTAGTATTTGCTGCCTTTGGCGATACCAGCGACCATCTGGTCGCTCCAGGCGAAATAGACATTCTCAGGTGCCATCAACCACGCCTTGTGCGCCGCGTCGGCGGCGGCGTCGTCGCCTGTGCCGAAGACCGTGCGGGCGACGAACTGGCAAAGGTAGATTTTGCTGAGCCACGAGTTGTCGTTCGTAGAGCTGAGCTTCCAGCCGCCATCGGCGAAACGGCACACGCCGGGCACAAGAACCGTCCCGAGATGCCGCGCGAGAACATCGCGAAGGCCCGCGAACTCTTCGCTCAAGACATCGCCCATGCCCCAGACAACCGGGAAGGCCAGCCCCTCGATGGCTGGAATGATGCGCGACTCGTTCCCCTCGCCCATCACAGCGGGAATGAATCCGTCGTCGCGCATGTTGGCAGCGATCGTCCGCGCGCAGAGGGTGGCTTGCTCGCCGGCGAGGCGCGAGAGTTTGCGGGCGTCGAGCTGCGAAAGGATCTCGCGGAGCCCGAGGTAGGCAGCCCATGTTTTGACGGCGAGGTACAGATTGTTGCGGGCCTGGCCGAGCGAGACGTCGAGGCTGTCGTACGTGGTGATCTCCGCGCCGCCGAGGCAGCGGGAGGAATCCGCACTCATCACCCCGTCGCGCTGCGAGGGATCCGGGTGGTCGCGGTTCAGGAGGCTCTTGAGGCAGGCACGGAAGATCCGGCCATTCTCTTCCATCCACCGGGAATCCCCGGTGCCGAGCACGTAGGTCGTCGCGCAGCAGACCCAGTTCACAAGCTGCTCGTGGGTCATGTGTGAGAAGCAACCGTCGAGCCCGAACTTCTCGTAGCTCGAGTAGCCCGGACGCGAGATGCAATTCCCGATGCCCATGTCGTGGGTGAAGCTGATGCCGCCCGGATATTCGGTCGTGTCACCCGGAAGCCGCACGTTGTCCGTGTAGCTGTAGCGCTTGACGAACCAGTCGAGCTGATTTCGGACGACCCACGGGTTGCGGTCCATCTCGAAATACAAATGGTCCACCGTGAGGTCGAAGGTATTGAGCATGCGATACTCGCCCTCGTTCACCGCCCAGAACGGTTTGCCCTTCTCCGTAACAAGAAACTCGGTCGCACCGAAGTAACTGCGGGCGGCATGAACGACGTGGAACTCGCGGTCCGGGGCGAGCTTGCGCGATGCGATCTCGCGGTCCGAAGCCACGGCCAGTTCCTTCTGTTCCTTCCAATGGGCAAGCGCGTAGGCGGCAGTTTTCTCGATGGAAGGAAAAAACTGCGTGTAGAAATACCGCATCGGGAGCCCGCTGGTCACGACCCCGTCGCGATGGAAACACACGGCAAAGCGGAACGACTTTTTCTTTCCAGCCGGCACCTCGGCCATCAGGGCCGCAACGCCGCCAAGGCCGAAGGTGAGGTTTTCCTCGTGGTCGGGTTCGAGGACCTGATCGAGCGTGAAGCCGGACCCTGAGTAGACGCCTTTCGTGTCGGAGACAATCGCCGTGACAGGCCCCTGGCCGACACCTGTGTAAGCGCCTTCAGAGACGTCATCCAGACGCCGCATGTTGTAGTAGGGGTTCGAGCCCTCGTAGCCGAAGAACACCTTCCGACCGCGGCCGCAGGCGGAGTTGTCCAGCGTAAGTTCAACAAACACAGCAGGGACCACCGCAGCCATCAGGTCCTGCCGCCGGGCCCGCGCGGGGTCGGGCACCTGCTTCGGCGGGGAGTAGATCGAAAACGTGAGATCCCCGGCACGCCATGTGTCACAACCGAGCCCGAACTCGCGCGTGACGGCTTCGGGCGCAAAGGCGGCAACCTTGCCCTGCCGGAGCGGGGCATCCGCCGCCACGTCGTAGCGACGGGCCGAGTCCGCGCTGCTGCCGAAGAACGGGAGGGCCTCGTAGCGGCCGGGTTCTGTGCATTCCGCACCGATGAAGATGCTTTCGTTCGCAGGCCCGCCGAGTTCAAGACCGAGGCCGCCCCTTGGCCCGTCACACCCGAGGGTGAACGAGGCGAAGGCACCCACCGGCGCGTGGTGGGCGTTGAAGAACGCCTGACGTCCAGAGAGAATCATTGTGCCGGTCGGTTGGAGGCGTCGATGTCGGTCTGGCTGTCGAATCCGCGGTCGGTATTTCCTTTGCGCAGAAGCTCCATATCCCGGGGAGGGACGACAGGACGGTAGGCATCCGGGTAAATTCCGATTTTCTCAAAGGGAATCTCCTTCAGCGCGGGCAGCTTTGCGAGGACTTCCGCCTCGGGTTTCACGGTGAAGTTGAGGTTCTCCGGATCCACAAACACGCCCATGTCATCGGTCGAGACATTGTTCTCGAACGTGATGCGACCGAGTTCGGAGGGCTTGCCGGACTTCCGGAGATCCATCTCGCACTTCACGAAGAGGTTGTCGGTGATGACGATCCCGCTCGGCATTTCCGGAACGTTCTCGAGGATGTTTACCAACTCGGGATACTTGTCCTTCCATGGCGATTCCTTGTACGGCATCGCGTCGAGGTCGCCGCGGAGGCGCTTGTCATCCACCGTGTATTTGCGAGGCACGCCACGGGAGTCCACGTGCATGGCGCGGGGGCTTTCGACAATGATGTTGTTTTTGAAGATCTGGTCGTGGCCGCCACCGACGAAGCCGCCGGATTCGGTGCGGAAGGCGATATTGCCGAAGAACGTGTCGCCGGAGTCGCCGTCGTCCACGTAGAAGGCATTCGCGTTCAGCGAGTGGTGGACAAAGTTGAAACGCACCACGTTCCCCCGCGAGGTCCATCCCCCGGTCGTGTAGAAGCACCCGAGGTCATTTGACCCGAGGCCGATGCGGTAGATTTCGTTGAACTCGAAAACGTTGTCGTTTCCGGCATAGACCACACCGCTGTTCGAGGAGTCGTGGATACGATTGAAGGCGACGTAGTTGCCGACCGACTCCGCCCGCATGCCAAGGCCGCCAACCACTGCGGCAATCGGGAAATAGAGCCCGGCACGCTTCACGATGTTGTTGATGATGCGGTGATTGGCCGGGGTGAGCGTGGTGCGCTCGCCGCCGAGGAAGTCGATTCCCGCGAGACCGGTCTCAAACACGTCGTTCGAGAGGACGGTGTGGTTTTTTCCCCCGCGGATGAGAATGCCGCTCTTGGCGACACGACCGACCTCGTTGCCGGCGATAAGCACGTCTTCGCCGCCCTGCACGCTGATGCCTTCGCCGAGGCCCGCCTTCACACGCAGACCTTCCATGGTGAAGTGGGAGACATTCGCGAGCGAAACAACCGGCGTCTGCACATCGCTGATCAACAACTCACCGGATTCCGCCGGAGGGAGGATGTAGAGCTTCTTGTCGTCGAAACGGACAGCCCACTCTCCGGGTTGGGTGATTTCCTCAATCAGGTTGACGGCTTCCCATTGTTCCTCGCCCGAGCCCTTGCCGGGTCCGTTGTTCGCCGCACGGTGATACTTGGATCCGATGCCGCCGCCGATCCGGCCGGCCATGGTGATCGTGCGTTTGTCGGGGTCGATCGCCGCGATGCGGACCCCTTCGATGGTCCACGGCACACGCCAGAACCCGCGGAGCCAGACGCCCTCCTCCAGTGCGCCCTGCCAATTCGCGGCCGGTGTGCCTTCACGGTAAACGAAGACGCCCGTCTTGCCCTGTTCGATTCCATTGTCGACCACGGTCTCCATCTTGGCGAATCCCGTGTCCGGCCAGCGGGAAAGCGGCTGGCGATTGCCATCCCAGTAAACCTCCAGCAAATCAAGACCCCGGAACGTGTCGGCGAAACGCTTCGGCATGACCTCAAGTGCGCTCAGGTCGATCTCGCGCACCTTGCCGCGCACGGATTCCTGCAAGCGGGCGAGGATCGCCTCATCCGTCACCGGCTTCATGGCCTCCGGCGGGACCACCAATCCGCTCCGCAGCACGGGACGGGCCCCGGCCTCGCCGCGATACGTCACGCGGCGCTCCGCAGAACCCGAGTCGGCCGCCGAGAATCCGATTCCATCCCGCATCGTGTAAGTGCCCTCGCCGATAAGAACTGTGACCGGCTTGTCGGTGACCATGCGAGCGGCGGCCTGCGCATCCTGAATGGTGGCAAATGGTTTTTCGGGCGTTCCGTCTCCTCCCGGCGCGGCCGCGGCGGAGACATGGATGTCGGTGGCAAGGAGCGGGGATGCACCCGCCACGAGAAGGGAAGCAAGGAGGAGTTTCATGGGAAGTCAGATGGACGTGGATTCCCTGTGCAGTTGGCCGTTGAAACGCACCGCATCGAAGGCGGCACCCTCCACGTCATCAAGATGCAGGGGAACTCTCTTATCGTCCACACGCGTGGAAAATGTGCAACTGCGGAATGCAATGTTTCGCAAGTGCCGCAAGAAAAGCCCCCAGGCCGGCAGGGGGTGGAACGCCGGGAACTCCGGATACTCGGTCTCCTGTTCCGGGACCGGCGTCGTGGACTCGACACCTCCGCCGGGGAACGAAATCCGCACATTCTCGAAAGTGACATCCTCGATGCAGTGACCGGGAATGCCTGTGACGATGAGCCCGGCCTTGCGCGGCAGGCGCTCGTAAAGCGGATACCCCTCCTCCCACACGGTGGCCATGACGTTGCGGATCGTGATTCCCCGCATGCAGCCGACAGGACGCTCGGGCTGGTCATCGAAATAGCGCCGGAGCCGCGAACCGAGCCGGAGGAAAATCGGGCCCGAGACGTTGTCCATGATGAGATTCTCGGCGATCACGTTCTCCATCCGGCAGCCGTCCATGCTGATGAGCTTGAGTCCGCCGCCATTCGTGTCGCGAATGACGATGTTGCTGAAAATGATGTTGCGGAAGTCGCCTGCCGACTCGGTCCCGAGTTTCAGCGCACCCCATTCGCTGGTGAGGCGGCAACCGGTCACCACGATGTCTTCGCAGGCCGTGGCCCTCGTGGCCTTGATGCAGACCGCGTCGTCGCCTGTGTCGATGTCGCAGTCGCTGATGCGCACGCGGCGGCAGGAATCGATGTCGATCCCGTCGTTGTTGCTGTTCACGCGGCTCCGGATCGTCACGCCTTGAATGCGGACATTCTCGCAAGCCAGGTAGTGGCTCACCCAGCCGGGTGAATCTTTCAATGTGACGCCCGTGACCTGCACATCGCGGCAGTCGACGAAACGGACCATGAACGGCCGGCCGGGTTGGTCCTTTGCGAACTCACCGCCGCTTCCATCAATGGTCCCATAGCCTGCCACAGCCACGTTGACGGCATCTTTGGCATAGAGCAGACACTTGTTGCGCACCTGCCCCACGGCATCCGTAAATCCTCCGGACACATCCGGATAATCCGAGATCTCGGCGCTGCCCTTCAAGACAGCGCCGTTCTCAAGGAACAGCGTCACCCGCGAGCGCAGTTGGAGCGTGCCGGAAATCCATACCCCCGGAGGCAGAACCACCGTCCCCCCACCCCGGGCCTCCGCCGCATCGATCGCGGATTGGATGATCGCCGTTTGGGGCGAGGAAAGACCGGGGACAACGGGGATAATGGAAGAGTCTGGCATGGAGAAACTCAAAGTGCGTTGCGCACAGCCACACGACGGGTCAGGCGCAGACCGTGCTGCTCAATAGCTTTTTGCAATAACGTAGGGTCTTTCATCACACGCTGGATGATGTTTTCGCGGTCCTGCAACACGACGAGGGTCACCTCGATCCAAGCAGGAGTTGATGTTTGGTTTGCGCCACTCACGGCCG
>CAZKHB010000001.1:278192-289902 GCA_964552635.1 uncultured Chthoniobacterales bacterium | reverse complement strand
GTGGCAGGGCTTTCCAAGAATGGCTCCGCGAACAACGAAGCGCTTGGCAGCGCGTACGGGATTCGAACCCGTGCACCGGCCTTGAGAGGGCCGTGTCCTAACCCCTAGACGAACGCGCCTTGATGGGGGAGGGTCAGAATACTCGTGCTTGCGCCCGTGGCAAGAACGGAAAATGCTGGGGCCGGAATGGTCGTGTATGTGAAATCGTGGTGCCCGTGGTGCATTGATGCCGTGCGTTGGCTGACGCAGCGCGGGCTGGCGTTCCGGCAGGTCGACGTGCTCGCAGATGCCGCTGCCTATGCACACATGCGGCGTATCTCCGGCCAATCGCTCACCCCGACACTCGAGATGGAAGACGGCGCGGTGCTGGCGGATTTCGATGTGGCCCAACTTGAGGCCTTCCTTAGAAAGCGGGGGGAGCTGTGATTTCGCATATCCTGCTCGTTGTGGGCGTGGGCGTTCTCTCGGCGGCTCTGCGTTCCTACCGGCATCCGGTCTTCTTTCGCCTCGGCACGCTGGGGTTGGTGGCGACATCGTTTCTCGCGGGATGGCTGCTCGGCGAGAGCGTGTGGATCGGGGTGGCCTTCGTGGCGATGTGGTTTCTTCTTCCGTGGGTGGAAATCCTCACGCGGGTGCGCGCCATGAGACTCCCCCTGGAGAGGAGGCTTGAGCCTGTGGCCCCGCCGAACCGCGAGAGGTTCCCCATGCTGCGCGAACTCAACGACGAAATGGAGGAGGAGGGTTTCGAGTATGCCCGCGATGTCGAGTGGCACTACGGGGAGACGCGCCAGTTTTTCCGCATTCTTGTCCACCCCGAGCGGCGCGTCACCGGCATCATCTGCCTCGCGGAACAGGCCGGCATGGCGTTCTACTACGTCGCTTTTCGCTCCCGTGCGGCGGATGGCCGGGCCTTCCTCACGTGGAATTACCCTTTCGCTTACAGCCTCGAACTCCCGCCGTCCTTCCGCGTGCAGCGCATCGGGGGCGAGTTTTCCGTGCCCGCACTTCTCGAGGCGCACGACGATCTTGTCCGCACGGCGGGCGACGCCGCATGGATTGCCCCCGTCGCCGAGACCGCGACGGATGACATCGAGCGTGAGCTCCGCGAACAATTCGACCACAATCTCGCCTCCGGCCTCCTCCAGAAGGACGGTCCGGACCTCATCCGCTACTCCGCCCGCGGGCTGTTCTACCTCTGGTGCCAGTTCCTCCGGGATTTCGTCCGCCTCTCATGAACATCGCCTCCGCCATCGACCACACCCTCCTCAAACCCGAAGCCACGGCGGACGATATCCGCCGCCTCTGCGCCGAGGCCCGCGAACACCGGTTCTTCAGCGTCTGTGTGAACAGTTCGTGGGTCGCCCTTGCCGCTTCCGAACTCGTCGGCAGTGGCGTTGCCGTCGCTGCCGTGACGGGTTTCCCCCTCGGCGCCATGCTCACGGAGGCCAAGGCCTTCGAGACCGCCCGGGCCGTCGAGGCCGGAGCCTCCGAGATCGATACCGTCCTCCATGTCGGCCGCCTCCGCCAAGGTGATGCTGACTATGTCCTCCGCGACCTCCGCGAGGTCGTGCAGGCCGCCGGATCCGCCCGCGTGAAAGTCATTTTCGAGACCTGCCTCCTCGATGACGCCCAGAAACGCCTTGCCTGCCGCCTCAGCGTCGAGGCCGGGGCTGCTTTTGTGAAAACCTCGACCGGATTCTCCTCCGGCGGCGCCACGCTCGACGACGTACGCCTCATGAAGGAAGCCGTCGGCTCCCGCTGCGAAGTCAAAGCCTCCGGCGGTATCCGTGACCTCGCCGCCGCCCGTGCCATGCTCGATGCCGGCGCCACACGCCTCGGCACCTCCAACGGCATCGCCATCCTTCAGGGTGCCGCCGTTGCGGGGGGATACTGATTGGTTGAGCGTTGAGGGGTTAGGGTTGAGCGACGCAGGGGGCGGCTGGAGGCGAGGGACTTGCGACGGAATTGGGTGGGTGGCGGTTTTTGGTATGGAAAGTGCTTAACGGCGTTGATGAATTCTTTCGCAACCGTTGTTTCGAGCCTTGTGCGCCCCGCTCGGCATGCAACCGGCCTGCGTTGCGTAACGGAATCGTCACATTCTCCCCGTTGTCAGAACAAAAAATATCTTCCATTCCTTTCACTCGTCGTCCAAAAACCTCTTCGGAGTCCCGTGCTGCCTTAACCGCGCACGCGCCCCGGCCAACCCAAAAACATACAAAATGAAAAAAACACTCGCAGTCATCGGCCTCGCCGCTGCCACGTTGGCGGGGGCTCACGCGCAGATCGCTTTCAACATCGGTACCTACTCCGAGGACTTCAACTCCATGCCTTCGACGGGTAATGCCACCTACCCCACCGCATGGTCAGGTTGGAAGGTTAGCGGCACAGGCACACTGCCGGCTTCCTCCGTCATCACTTCTGCAACAAGTCCGGCTTTTACTACAGATAACGGCACCGGGACCAGCGGAACGGTTTACAACTATGGACTGAATGCTGGGTCGAATCGTTCCCTAGGTTCCATATCGTCCGGCACCACGGTTCCTGCCTTCGGTGTCTCGCTGACTAACAATAGTGGCATCACCCTGACGGCTTCAGATCTCACGATGGGCTTCACGGCCCGCCAATGGCGCACTGGGTCTTCCAGCACAGCCAATGAAACCTGGGCTTTTTCCTACAAGATCGGCGGCAACCTCACCGACCTGACGGGTTGGACGAGTCTAGCTTCGTTCAACATCAATGAGATCCTCACCACCTCGACTGTTGCCGGTCCGGTGGATGGGCTCGCCTCGGGAAACTTCACCGTTCTCTCTCCGCAAACTTTCACAGGTCTTACCTGGAATGCAGCTGAAGTCCTTCACCTGCGTTGGGTCGACTCCAACGATACTGGGACAGATGCAGGCATGGCGATCGATGACTTCAGTCTCACGGCTGTTCCGGAGCCTCAGGTCTTCGCTCTTATCGGTTTGGCCGGCCTTGCATGGGTCGTCTTCCGGAAGCGGCGCGCTGCCTCTGCCTGACCATCGCCACCACGATCGACATCTTGCAGAAGCCGGGTGACCCTAGCGTCACCCGGCTTTTCTTTTTGTTCGTTGCTGTTGCTGCTGTTTACGCGGTCGCCCTGGCTGGCCCATTCGTCTTTGATGATGTCGACGGCATCGAACTCAACCAAGGGTTATCGCTGAATCCCTTCGCGGCAGCTGGGGCGAGTCCACCGGACTCCACACCTTTTGGCCGACCCGTGCTCGCTGGCTCCCTTGCTTGGAACAAGGCCCTTCTGGGGGACGGGCCAGCAGGGTTCCGCCTCATCAACATCCTGTTCCACCTTGTCGCAGTGGGACTTGTTTTTGGCCTGGCGCTTAGGCTCCTTGCGGCCCGCGGGGGAGTTGCATGGTGTCGGGATGGGGATTTCGCACTTTGCCTCGCGGCGGTGTGGGCTCTCCACCCCTACGGCACAGCAGCTGTTACTTACATTGTCCAACGTGCTGAGCTTCTCATGGCCGTGTGGTACCTCTGCGTGCTTTACGGAACAAGTCGCATCGCCTCCGAGGGCACACGTTGCCCCTTCTTTTGGAAAGTCGCGACGCCTTTGGCTTGCATTCTTGGAGTTCTCACAAAGGAGTCCCTTGTGACAGCCCCTGTGGCCGCCTTACTTATGGACCGCTGCTTTTATGCGCGTTCGTTCAGGGACGCTCTGACAAAGAGAGGGTGGCTCTATGGGGCACTTTTTGCATCGTGGGGTGTCCTGTTCCTTGCAATGGCCGCTTGGCCGAGAAGGAACTCGGTGGGTGCAGATCTCGGAGTCAGCAGCGCAGGATACTTCCTCATGCAGATCGAAGTAGTCTGGATGTATTTCGCGAAGGTTTTCGTGCCGTGGACTCTTTCGATTGACTACTGGTGGGGGAAAGTTGATGGCCTGGCGCAAGTCCTCCCGGAGGGATTGTTTATCCTGGGATGGGTATCCGGTGCGATCGCTTTCTTGAAGCGGGATCCGCGCATCTCCTTCCTGATGGTGATGCCGCTTCTCATCCTTGCCCCGACGTCGTCCTTCGTGCCCATCGTCACATCCGTCGCTGCAGATCATCGATTCTACCTGCCGTTGGTTTTTGTTTTGGCGCTCTGTCTTCTTGTGCTTGGTCGCCTCTTGCAGACGGTTGATCGCCAGCGCTTGTTCGTGCCGGTCTGCGGGGTGCTTGCCGGCGTGCTGGCCTTGTTCACACTTGGCAGAAACCTGGAGTATCGATCCGCGATCAAGTTGTGGTCGGGTGCCGTTGCCCAGAATCCCCGGAATCCACGGGCGCTGAACAATCTCGGAACCTCACAACTGAAGGATGAACGCACCGTGAAGGCGGAGGAATCGTTCCGACGTGCCTTGGCTGTGAAGCCGGACTACGTGGAAGCCCTCTTCAATCTCGGCACACTGCTCGGGCGGAGAGGCGAGCTCGACGAAGCGGCAACACTTCTTTCCCGTGCCATTGAGGTCCAAGGCCCCTTCGCCGACGGATTGGCTAACCTGGGAAACGTAAGACTCGCACAATTTGACGTGGAAGAGGCGGAATCGCTTTACCGTCAGGCGCTCGCTCTGAACCCCTCCCAAATACCCGCTCTCACTAACCTTTCCATTATTCTCATCCGACAGGGTAAAGCAACGGAAGCGTTGGAATTGATCCAATCCCGTTTGAGGGAGCAACCAGATTCCCGAGACATCCAAAGACTACTCAAGGATGTGAAATCGTCCTCGGGAATGCGCTGACGACCCAAGAGATCGACCCGTGTCTCACGCGTGGGACAGGCATCCTGCCTGTCCGTTACTGGATTTCGACAACAGGCTGGAAGCCTGTGCCACGACAGAGGGTGTGAGGCGGGTGGTGAGCGCACGGTCGGCCTCGTGCATTCTGTCCATTCTGCAAATTCCGAAAATTCTGTCTCCCTCCTCTTGGTCCCGACTTTTGTGACCAAATCGTCACAATCCCTTGGTTGCGGGCGTGTCGCGCCCCGGGTTTTCTGCACGCCGAAACAGGGCGGTCTTTTGGCTCTGGGGGAACCAAATGAAATCCACAATCTCACTCATCGGGCTGGCCGTGGTTTTCACGGCAGCGGCACAGGCGCAGACGGCGTTCACGGTCGGCAATCTTGTCGTCGCACGCGTCGGGGACGGAACCTCGGCACTCGTCAACTCGGGCGGGAACATCACCGTTTTGGAGTACACGACCAGCGGCAATCTTGTGCAGTCCCTCGCAATTCCCAGCGGCGGGCTCCAAGTGAGCGGCACGGCGACGTCGGAGTTGGCGCTCTCACGTTCGGCCAACAACCAGCAACTCGTCATCGCCGGCTACGTGCCGCCCTTCACCGGGAGCGGTTCACTTTCCGGCCGCACCGCCGTCCAAGCCCCGCGGGGTTTCGTGACCGTCGCGGCGAATGGCACGGTCTCTCCCACGGTCACACTCAACGGGAGCTATAGTGCCGACAACATCCGCTCCGGTGTGACGAGCGGCACAAACTCTTGGTTCGCCGGATCGGATGGAACCGGCAGCGGCGTCGTCTATTTTGACGGGACAACGCCGATTCAGATCCAAAACTTCAACACGCGCGTCGTGGATATTCACAACGGCAACCTCTATGTCAGCACGGCTTCGGGAACGAACCGCGGCATTTACGGTTGGACAGGAACCCCCACGGCGGCCGGCAATGCCACCTACCTCATCAACACCGGGGCGTCGAGCGACCCCTACGACTTCGTCTTCAACGACCTCAATACCATCGCCTACGTCACGAACGGAACGGTGCTCAACCGCTTCACGTTCGACGGGTCCGCATGGAGTTTCAGCCATGCGAGTGGAATCATCGGCACGGGGCTCACCGGCCTTGCGGTCGATTTCGGCAGCGGTACGGATACCGTTTATGCGCTGAATCCCTCGACCCTGTTCTCGCTCACCTTCAACGGGACGGCGTTCAGCTCGGCCACGACGCTTGCGAGTGCAGGGACCAACTACGCGTTCCGTGGACTCGACTTCGCCCCTGTCCCCGAGCCCGGCACATGGCTGCTGATCGGCGTGGGCATGGCCTTCGTCCTCTGGCGCGCCCGGCGCAGGCCCTCGAACTGATTCGCGCGCTGTCACGGCGCTTCGTTCTCAGACAGGATCCATAGGATTTTTTGGTGACCTCGGTCTGGCTGATGGCGCAGGCCGAGCGTCGCCCCCTCCGTGCTCTGCGTCCTCCGCAGTCCCTCTCTCTTCGAGCCCATCGTGCCCTTCGTGTTTCCCCATCCCTTCCAGTGCGGGCTGCGATTGAGGAATCCGGCGGTCCAGAAGAGGGGCTCTGCGAGACTCACGAGCCAAATCTCGGCAAGGGAGAGGCGCGGGCGGCCGGGGAGTTCGCGGGCAGACGCACCGCGCAGGAGGAGGAGGATGGTGTGTGTGGCGAGGAGCCAGAGCCGGGGGCGCACGGCGAAGGCTGCCAGGGTCAGGGGAATGCCGTGGGTCAGCGGCAGGCCGAGCGCTCCTTTGGGGTCGCAGCGGTGGTAGGTGGCTTGGACACGGTGCTGATGGAGCAGGGCATCTTTCCATGTCATCCGGCCGGCATCGAGTGGGATGGCAACACCGGCGAGGTGGATCCGGAATCCGGCAGCGGCGAGGCGGCGGCCGAGGGCATTGTCTTCCGCGAGCTCGTCGCCAAAGGCGGCCCATCCGCCGAGGGTCCGCAGGGCGGTGGCGGTCACGCCGAGGCAGGCGCCGAACATCGCACGGGGTGGCCCGAACCTGCGGAGAAGCGCAACGCCGGGCCAGAGCCCGAGAGCGGTGGCGGCGGCATCGAATCGCGAAGGCACTGAGCGGGCCCCGACAAACACGTACGGAGCCGTGAGCGCGTCGGAATCTGTCCATTCCCCGCGCAGGGCCTCCAGCGTGGCAACGTCGCAGAGCGTGTCGCTGTCGAGGGCGATCCAACGTTCGGGTCCGGCGAACGGCTCCATCTGGGCGAGCTTGTTGATTTTGGGATTCGCAAAAACGCCGGGCTGGCAGGCGACAACCACGATATCCCTTTCCGGATGCTCATCACGGATAGCACAGGCTGCGGAGTATTCCGGCTCGGAGGACGTTCCAAGCAGAATCCGGTCAGCGGGACGTGTGCCTGCGAGGAACCGCGTGAGTTTCTCCCGCAGCGCGGGTTCACCGGGTTTGAGCGGACGAAAAAACGTCACGGGGTGCGTCCCGCGAGCGGGTGACGGTTTCCAAGTCCGCAGAAACGCGCGTGTGAGAACGAAAAAGAGCGCGCTGAAGAGTGCGACGCCCGCCACCGCGCGGCGCATCAGCCGACGGAGGGCAGAAGATTGCGGCTGATGAAGCGATCCACCGAGAAAATCCCTGCCCCGGTGAAGCAGAGCGTGAGCCCGCAGACGAGGACGAGGGCGGGAAACTCGATGGCCGCATAGCCCCCGCCGCCTTCGCTCAGAAGAACGACCGCCCCGGTCATGATGACCGCGACGCCGAGTCCGGCAAGGCGCGTGCAGAAGCCGGTGATGAGGGACAGCACAAGCAGAAGCTCGCCCACGATCACGGTCGCCGCCATCGGCGCGGGAAGGCCGAAGGTTTTTTCAAACAGCGCGATCGTTTCGAACCACCCCGCGCCTCCGAAGAGCCCGAACGCCTTCTGGCTGCCGTGGTAGAAGAAGATCCACGCGAGGCCCCACCTCAGAAGTGCAGGGCCGAGGTTCCCGGCCGTGTGGAAAAAGTGGAAGACCGGGTTCGAGGTCACGACGTGCTTGTAGCACTCCGCCCCCAGAGCGGGAAGCAAAAGTGTTCCCCGCCGCGCGGGCTTGCGCGTATAAGATGCGCATGACCACTGAACGCCGGGAACCGATCGCCGCCTATGTCGTTCCCTTCGTGATCTTCATGGCCGGGCTCGCACTTGTCTCGTTGGTGAAGTCCCTTGCCGGACCCGACGCGCCCCTGCTTCTCCGCCGCCCCGAGTATTGGGTGTATCCGCTCCAGACCCTGGCCTGTGCCGTGGCGCTCGTCGTTTATTGGAAACGCTACGACTTCGGTCGCGGCGGGTGGATGTGGGCCGTGGCGGGCGGAATTGCGGCCCTCGCCATCTGGCTTTCGCCGCAGGTGATCTTCGGTGTCGCCCCGCGGCTCACGGGGTTCGATCCCACCGTCTTCGAGGCGGACCCCGTGCTCTACTGGTTCACGGTCATCGCGCGTTTCGCGCGGCTCGTGATCATCGTGCCCCTCATCGAGGAGATTTTCTGGCGCGGGTTCCTCATGCGTTACCTGATCCGGGACGACTTTACGCAAGTGGCGTTCGGCACGTACAAGCCGCTCGCGTTTTTCGGTGTCGCCGGGCTCTTTATGCTCGTCCATTCGACGCCCGACTGGCCGGCGGCCTTCCTTACCGGACTGATCTTCAACTTCATCGCGGTACGCACCAAGAGCCTCACCGCGTGCATCGTCGCCCACGCGGTGACCAACCTTTTGCTCGGCTTCTACATCATGGCCACGAAACAGTGGGGCTTCTGGTAAGTGAAAATCGGCCTACTCCAACTGAACCCCACGGTGGGCGATCTCGACGGCAACGCCCGCAAGATCCGTGCGGCGGCGCGGTCGCTTGAATCGCGCGGCGCCGCCATCGTTCTGACGCCCGAACTCGCCCTCTGCGGCTATCCGCCCCAGGACCTCCTTTTCCGGGCGGATTTCGTCCCGGCGCAACTCGCGGCACTCGCGGACCTCCACCGGGAGGTGGGTTCGGCGGTGTGGATCATTGGATGTGTGCGTCCGAACCCGACCGGCCGCGGCCGGCCGTTCTTTAACTCCGCCGCCGTGCTCCGACGCGGGGAGGAGATTCTCTGGGCGGACAAAATGCTGCTGCCGACCTACGATGTGTTCGACGAGGCCCGCTATTTCGAGCCCGGCACGGCCCCGCTCGTCTTCGAGACGGCCGGCAGCCGCCTCGGCCTGACGATTTGCGAGGATATTTGGTCGCGCGAGTATCTCCCCCGCGGCCTCTACGACCGCGATCCTGTCCACGACCTCATGGTCGCCGGGGCGGGTGCTATTCTGAATCTCTCCGCCTCCCCGTTCCAAATCGGCAAACCTGCCCTCCGCCGCGAAATGATCCGCCAGCAGGCCGCCCGCCACCGAGTTCCGTTCTTTTATTGCAACGCCGTCGGCGGGAACGACCAACTCGTCTTCGACGGGCACTCCTTCATTGCGACTGCCGAGGGGGATGTGTGGCTCGCCGCCCCGGGGTTTGTGGAGGGAAGTTTCCTTGCGGACATCGGGGGAATGAACGGTCCCACGCATTTTGAACCGGCTGACGGGGGACGTTCCTTGATCCTCGAACCATGGCAGGTGCCCGCTGCGGACGACCTCGCCGACCTGCGTGCGGCCCTTGTCACCGGACTGCGCGATTACGTGCAGAAATGCGGATTCCGCTCTGTCGTGCTCGGCCTCAGCGGCGGCATCGACAGCGCGGTGACCGCCTGTCTCGCCGTGGACGCACTTGGTGCCGGCGCGGTGACCGGCGTGGCGATGCCGTCGACCGTATCTTCCTCCCACAGCGTCGAGGACGCCCTCGCGCTCGCTGCCAACCTCGGAATCCGCTGCCTGGAGATTCCTATCGCGCCCGCCGTCGAGGCCTTCCGCGGCCAGATGGCGGGTGTGTTTGCAGGTCTTCCCGAAGACACGACCGAGGAGAACATGCAGGCCCGTTTGCGCGGACTCACGCTCATGTCGCTCTCCAACAAATTCGGCCACCTCCTCCTCACCACAGGGAACAAAAGCGAACTCGCCGTCGGCTACTGCACACTCTACGGCGATATGTGCGGCGGGCTCGCTGTGATTTCCGATCTCCCGAAGACGCTCGTCTACGACCTCGCGCGCCACATCAACCTCTCCGCCCGCCGCGAGGTGATTCCGATCCGCACGATCGACAAACCTCCCAGCGCGGAACTGCGCCCCGATCAGACGGACCAGGATACCCTGCCACCCTACGAGGTGCTGGATGAAATCCTGCGCCTGTACGTCGAGGAAAACCTCGGCATCGCCGACATCGAGGCGCGTGGCTTTGACCCGGCAACCGTTCGCTGGGTCGCACGCAAGGTTGACCTCAACGAATACAAACGCAAACAGGCCGCGCCGGGATTGAAAGTCACCGGACGCGCCTTCGGCATCGGCCGCCGTATGCCGGTGGCCCAGCGGTTCGGTTTGTAGGCGCGATGGAAACCTTTGCGATCGTCGCGCCGATCCTCCTGCTCGTCCTGCTCGGGGCCGTGCTCGCGCGGGTGCGGTTTCTCGGGACCGTCTTTATCGCGGACCTCAACAAACTCGCCTTCTACATCGCACTTCCGGCCCTCGTTTTCCACTCGGTTGCCCATGCCGACAAGCCCGGCCCGCAAACGCTCCACCTCTTCGGCCTCCTTGTTCTTGTGACTCTTGTTGGCGCAGCCGCCGGTTGGGGGGCTGCCCTTCTGCTCGGGGGTCCGCCAGCCCTCCGGGGCACACTCGCGCAGGCCGCCTTCCGCGGGAACCTGGCCTATATCGGGGTGCCGGTTCTTTCGTATGCCTTCGACGCGCGCGGACCCGGGCGCGAGGCCTTTGCCACCGGCGTTGTTGTGATGACGGCGCTCATGGCCTTTTTCAACATCCTCGCGGTGGTCGTGCTGAAGTGCAGCTCGCCGCGTCGCGCGGGCATCGGGGACGCCCTGTGGGCGATTGCCACGAACCCGCTCCTCATCGCAGGCGTCGCGGGCCTTGTCGTCGGTCTCGCCGGATGGCGACTCCCCTTGGTGTTTGATCGCTCTCTCGCCGCGCTTGCGGGAGCCGCTGTGCCGATCGCCCTGCTCTGCATCGGGGGCTCGTTGGCGCTCGCGCGCATCCATGAACGCATCCCCGCCGTGGTTGTCGCGGCGCTCTTGAAGACGGCGTTTGTTCCGGCAGTCTTCTGGGTGCTGGCTCCGCTGTGCGGATTGCATTCGGACGAGATCCGCGTCGGCATGGTTCTGGCCGCATGTCCGACAGCCGCAGCCGCCTATGTGATGGCGAAGCAGATGGATGGCGACGAGGCCCTCGCCAGCGGGAGCATCGTTCTGAGCACCGTGCTCTCCGCCGCTTCGCTGTGGATCGCGCTCGCCCTTACCGCCTGACGCGCCCGGCGGGTTTCACGACGAGCCCGGCCTTCCGCGCCAATGCCGTCTGCTGCGTGTCGAATGTCAGAAACCGCGCAGCCTTCACGTGAACCGCGGTCGCCACATGCAGGACATCAAAACGTCCGATATCCGCCCGCCGCCGTGTGCTGCGCGGAAAGTTCTTCCGCAATGCTGTGGACAGCCGGCCAGTCCAGAACCGGCGAAACAACAAGACGACCGGCTTCCAAATTGAACTGAAGCATTTCAAACATCCGCTGAGCCCGGGTTCTTGAAAAGCCCTGCGACCGATCGTTTGAAAACCGGAAGGTTTGGAGCCGGGTGGATTGACGGAACTCCAAGAGAACGAGTGAGGAGACGTGGATGGCCCCGTGCTCCCGCTCGATCAACGTGTCTGCCTCGTGCGAGTTTGTCTGCTCCCGATACAATGCGCAGAGCAATGAGGTATCGGCGAAGGCGCTCATCCCTCTTCGCCCTCCTGTTCGAAGCGTTTCATTTCTGCCACTTCGTCGGCACTGAAGACACGGTCCCCCCAGATGGCTTTGCGTTGTGCCCGCCAGTCCACATGGGGCA
>CAZKHB010000001.1:0-278092 GCA_964552635.1 uncultured Chthoniobacterales bacterium | reverse complement strand
AAGACACGGTCCCCCCAGATGGCTTTGCGTTGTGCCCGCCAGTCCACATGGGGCATTGCCTCTATTTGGGGAGCGGGTGGGACCGGATGCCGAGTCAGGGATTCGCGTGGGTGCGCACGGCCCGCACGAATTCCTTCACGAGATACTCGTCTTTGCGTCCGGGGGCCCATTCCACCCCGCCCGCGACATCCACGGCGTGAGGCCGCACAATGCGCACCGCCTGCCGGACATTGTGCGGGGTGAGGCCGCCGGCGAGCACGACGTGGAGCGAGGCATTCTCGGTGACGAAGTCCCGCACCACATCCCAGTCCAACCGCGTGCCCGTGCCGCCGTAGGCGCCTGCGACCCAGGCATCGAGCAGGACATAATGGCTGGCATACTCCCTCGCGGCATCCATGTCGGTGCGGTCCCGCACGCGGATCGCCTTCATCCAGGTGGAAAATCCCGCCCACTCGCATTCCGTCGGGGTTTCGTCGCCATGGAATTGCACGACATCGAACGCCTCGGATTCCCGGATCGCGCCCAGGAGGGCCTCGTCGGGATTCACCACCACCGCAACGCGCACCGTGTGCCCGGCGAGATCCCGGATCCATGGGATCGCCTCCGCGGGTTCGACGAAGCGTTTTGAGCCGGGGAAGAAATTGAATCCGAGCGCATCCGCGCCCGCTTCAATACACACCCTGGCATCGGCGGCCGACGTGATACCGCAGATCTTGACGCGCGTGGGACCGGGTTCGAGGAAGCTCATGCGGCAAAGGGTGAATCGGCAAACAACCTCGCGCGGGTGGGGATGAGGCAAGTCATCGGATCGTTCGACCCTGCACCGGCTTGATGGACGGATGGTATGTGATCGCATGGATCCGCCCGTCGCTCGTGCGGAAAAAGGAACTCAACACCCAACTCACCAGCCCGATCAGAATGCCTCCAAAGAAGGCGCTCCAGAATCCGTCGACGTGAAAGGAAGGGATCAGAGCCGCCACAAGGAGCAACAGGAGTGCGTTCACCACAAAGATAAACAGACCCATCGTCACGATGATAAATGGGATGCTCAACAGGAGAAGGACCGGGCGGACGAAGGCGTTGATGATGCCGAGCAAGAGCGAGGCCCCGAGGAGGGCTCCCGTCGAATCACACCGAATCCCAGGCAGAAGCTTCTCCGCAAGAAAGACAGCCACCGTCGTGACGAACCACCGGATGAGGAAAGCAGCCATCGCATTCCCACACTATTTCAGGGCGGTTTTTTTTGAAGATTTATTTTGCCACAGCGGGCGTCGGACTGTGAAAAATGCCACCCATGGCGAAGAAAGACGCAGATCAGGGCAAAGCATCGAAGAAAACCTCCAAGGCCGCCAAGCAGGCCAAGCCGCCCGCCGCCGAGGTTGTCTTGCCCCCGCTCCCGGTCCTCGTCCCGAACGTGGCGACGGACAAGGACCCCAAGCGCGTCGCCAAGCCTGCCAAGCCAAAGGCTGCCAAGGCGTCCGCCAAGCCCGCGGCAAAGCCCGTGAAGGCCGCGAAAACCACAAAGCCTCCCAAAGCCGCCAAGCCCGTCGCCCAAGTCCCCGTTCCCTCGAACGATGACATCGCCCTCCGCGCCTACTACATCGCCGAGCGGCGCCAGAAACTCGGTTGGCCGGGGGATTCCACGAGCGATTGGATCGAGGCCGAGCGTCAGCTCCTCGCCGAAGCGCGCCGCGCCCGCTGATTTTTTTTGAGCCTGAAAAATCCCCCTTGCGAAAAGATTAGGCGGTGCTAATATTTTTAACCAATGAAACACCTTCTCGCGGTTGTTTTGCTGTCGGTGCTGTCTTCCGGTCTGTGTGCGGCGGAGCCGTTGAAAGTGGTCGCGACAACCGGCATGGTGGCTGATGTCGTTCGGAATGTCGGAGGGGACCGCGTGCTGGTCACGGGGTTGATCGGCGAGGGAGTGGACCCGCACCTCTACAAGCCCACGAGGGACGATGTTGCGAAACTACTGGGGGCGGATGCTGTCTTTTTCAACGGCCTGCTCCTCGAAGGCCGTATGGAGGAGACATTCGAAAAAATCCGCGCCCGTGGGAGACCGGTCGTTGCGGTGACGGAGGGTATTCCGGCCGAGAGTCTTTTGAAGGAGGGTAACGAGGCCGATCCGCACGTCTGGATGGATCCCGCGTTGTGGGCGACGACGGCCGACGTCGTGCGCGAAACGCTGTCCGGCGCCGATCCGGAAGGTGCCGCGCAGTATGCTGCGAATGCGGCGGCTTACCGCGAGAGCCTCGCGGCTTTGGCCGATTACCAGAAGCGTGTCCTGGCGACGATCCCCGAGACGCAGCGTGTGGTCGTGACGGCGCACGATGCCTTCCACTACCTCGCCCGCGCCACAGGGATGCGCGTGCTCCCGATCCAAGGCATCAGCACGGAATCCGAGGCGGGTGTCTCGGACATCAATCGCATCGTCGACGAGGTTGTGAAGGCGAAGGTTCCGGCGATTTTTGTCGAGTCGAGTGTTCCGGACAAAAACGTGCGCGCCGTGCTCGAAGGGGCGGCCTCCCGGGGAGTCTCGCCGGTTCTCGGGGGGAAACTTTTTTCCGATGCGATGGGTCCCTCCGGAACCTACGAGGGAACGTACGTAGGGATGATCGATCACAATGCCACCACGCTCGCGCGCGCCCTCGGCGGGGAAGCTCCGCCACGCGGCATGCAGGGGCGTCTTGCGGAATGATCGACACTCCGCTGCAAATCCGTTCGCTGAACGTCGCGTACCACCGCAAGCTCGTTCTGTGGGACGCGGATCTCGCCATCCGCCCCGGACGCACCACCGCCATCGTCGGTCCGAACGGCGCCGGCAAGAGCACACTCATCAAGGCGGCGCTCGGGCTCCTGCCCGTTGTCTCCGGCGAGATTCTTTTTTTCGGACGTCCCTACGCCGAATCGCGCCAGCGCGTGGCCTATGTGCCGCAGCGGGAGAGTGTGGACTGGGATTTTCCCGTGAGTGCCCGCGATGTGGTGGCCATGGGGTTGTACCGCAAGATCGGATGGTGTCTCCCGGTGCGTGCCTCGCACCGGAAACTGGCCGAGGCCGCGCTGGCGGATGTCGGGCTGGGCGATTTCGCCCGCCGCCAGATCAGCCAACTCTCCGGCGGCCAGCAGCAGCGCGTCTTTCTTGCCCGTGCCCTCGCCCAGCGGGCGGATCTCTATCTCATGGATGAACCGTTCGCGAGTGTCGATGCCGCCACGGAACAGGCGATTCTCGAGGTTCTCGGTCGTTTGAAATCCGAGGGGCGCACGGTTGTCTGCGTTCACCACGATCTCGACACCGTGGCCGACTACTTTGACGACGTCGTCCTGCTGAACATGCGGGTGGTGGCATCCGGAGATGTCGCCTCCACACTCACCCGGGAAAATCTCCGCCGCACGTACGGGGCGAGGCTTTCGCTTCTCGACGAGGCCGTCGCCGACCTTTCGCGACCGGGACGTCCCGCCCGAAGGTAATGGAAGCGCTCTGGAGATTTCTCTCCCTGCAGGACCACAACACGCGTGTCGTGCTGGCGGGTGTCTGTCTTCTGGGAGCCGCAGCGGGGCTCGTGGGCACTTTTCTGCTTCTGCGCAAACGTTCTTTGTTGGGCGACACGCTCGGGCACGCCACGTTGCCCGGTGTGGCCGGGGCATTCCTTCTCGCGCATGCGATCGGATGGGAGACGCGGTCCCTCCCTCTTCTCCTCGGTGGTGCTGCAGTAGCCGGTGTCTGCGGCATGGCTGCCGTGCTGGCCATCCGGCGCTGGAGCCACATCAAGGACGACGCGGCACTTGCCATTGTGCTCGGTGTCTTCTTCGGGGCGGGGGTCACTCTCGTGAGCGCGGTCCAACAACTTCCCGGGGGAAACTCGGCGGGCTTGGACCACTTCATTTACGGGAAGACCGCGTCAATGACATCGGCGGACGCGGCCTTCATCTTCTGGGCATCTCTGGGTGTCGCTCTTGTCTGTGTCGCCTTGTTCAAAGAGTTCGGACTCCTCTGCTTTGACGAGGGTTTCGCCGCCGCAGCAGGGTGGCCGCGGCGGGCTCTGGATGTTGTCCTGATGGGCCTCGTGGTTGTGGTCACGGTGGTCGGCCTTCAAGCTGTCGGACTCCTCCTCGTTGTCGCCCTGCTGGTGATCCCGCCCGCCGCCGCGCGCTTCTGGAGCGACCGGCTCGGCGTGATGGCCCCCGTCGCGGCCGGCATCGGATCCGCCAGCGGTCTCGCGGGCGTGGCGGCCAGCGCGGTCTTTCCGCGGTTGCCTGCGGGCGCTCTCATCGTGCTGGCCGCCGCCGGGCTTTTCGCTTTGAGCCTCGCCTTCGGACGCCGACGCGGCCTGGTGATCCGGGCGATCCGGGAGGACCGTGCGGAGCGTCGTTTGCGTCGCGAGCACCTCTTGCGTGCCATTTACGAATGCGGCGAGGAGATCGATTTCCCTATGGTTGCCCTGTCGCAGATCGGCGAACGCCGTCCGTGGAAGCCGGGCCATCTCCGCCGCGAAGTCGGGCGGGCCGTTGATGAGGGACTCGTTATCGCCGGGCTCGATGGCGCGAGCGTGCAGCTCACGAAGACCGGCATGGTCGAAGCCCGCCGGCTGGTGCGCAACCACCGGCTTTGGGAGCTCTACCTCCTGCACCATGCCGAGGTCGCCCCCGGTCGTGTGGATCGCGATGCAGACATGATCGAGCATGTGCTTGACCCGCGTCTTGTGGATGAACTCGAGGATCTGCTCGACGAGGAACGTCGGCGGTCGTTCGTGCCGGTCGACCCGGAACGTGGAGCAAAGCCGGCATGATCACCTGGACCGAAATCGACACATGGATCGTGGTCACCGGAGCATTGATCGCGATGGCCTGCGCGGTGCCTGGCGTGTTCCTTCTTCTCAACAAACAGAGCATGCTCGGCGACGCGATCAGCCATGCCGTGCTGCCCGGTCTTGCGATTGCTTTTCTGGTCTCGGGCACGCGCGATCCGTGGCCCATGCTTGTCGGGGCCGTGGTCGCCGGACTCTTCACGGGTGTGCTCACCGAAGTGATCCACCGCCGTGGGCGCGTTGATGCCGGGGCGGCACTGGGGGTCGTGTTCTGCAGCCTGTTTGCCCTCGGGCTGGTATTGATCCGCCTCGCGGCCGACCGTGTCGACCTCGATCCCGGTTGTGTGCTTTACGGGGCACTCGAGACCGCAGTGGTCGATGTGGGGCCGGTCCCGACGATTGCGTGGCTCTCCGGCGGCATGCTCGCCGTCAACCTCCTTCTGGCCGGACTTTTCTACAAGGAACTGCGCATCGCCGCTTTCGATCCCGCGCTTGCGACAGCCAGCGGGATTCCCGCCCGCGGGGTCACGCATGGCCTCACGGTGGTCACGGCGGTCACCACGGTGGTTGCCTTCGAGAGCGTGGGGAGCATTCTCGTCATTGCTATGCTGATCGTGCCCGGTGCGACCGCGCTTCTGCTCAGCCACCGATTGAGCGTCGTCCTTGGCTGGACCCTTGTGCTGGCGGCCACGGCGGCCGTCGGCGGACACCTTGCGGCCATTTCGATCGTTCCGGTGTTCGTGTCCCGCCTCACCGGAGAAACGGGGATCGGCTCGGTGAGTTCCGCCGGAATGATGGCGGCTTTTTCCGGCGTCGCGTTTTTCGTGGTCCTTCTCGTTGCGAGGCTGCGCGAGGCCGCACGGCGACAGCCGGTCAGCGCGCCGGGGCCAGTTCGCGCGTGACCTCTGCTGAGAACGGCGCGGAATGCGCAAGGGTCGGATGCACGAGTTCCATGCGGCCGTCGAAGTGCTCGACGATCGCCGTGCAGGATTCCACCCAATCGCCCGTGTTGAAGTATTCGATTCCGCCGATCTCGTGATTGGCGGCGGTGTGGATGTGGCCGCAGAGGACGGCATCGACATCGTAGTCGCGGGCGTAACGCACAACGGCTTCCTCGAATTGACCGATGAAGCTCACCACGTTTTTGACACCGGCTTTCACGTAGGCGCTCAGGGACCAGGGGGCCAAACCGAGGGCGCGGCGGGTGGTGTTCAGGAGGCCGTTGCAACGCAGGAGAATCGTGTAGCCGATATCTCCTACATGCGCGAGCCAACCCATGTTCTGCACCACGGTGTCGAGCTCGTGCCCGTGCATGACGAAAACGCGGCGCCCGTCGGCCGTGAGGTGGATGGCGTGATTTTGGATCGTCACGCTGGCGTAGGATCCGAGGAAGCCGGCGAGGAATTCGTCGTGGTTTCCCGGGATATAAATGATTTCGGTTCCCTTCCGGCCTTTGCGGAGGATTTTTTGGATGACGTCATTGTGTTCCTGCGGCCAGTAGATGCCGCGGCGGAGAGACCAGATATCGATCAGGTCGCCAACCAGGTAGAGCGTTTCACACTCCGTGTCTTTCAGGAACTCAAGCAGGGCGGCCGCCTGGCTGCCTTTCGTGCCAAGGTGAACATCGGAAATCCAGACTGTGCGATACTCGTTCATCGGGTGTCGCGAAAAAGTTATTCACAATCCTCCCGGCGGCGGGAACACGCCTTGTGTGACGATTTCGACACATTCCAGCAGGCTTGCCATCGGCCGCCGCGCGGACGAAATTCGCATCCATGGATGAAGAGCCGCTGCGGTGGTATTGCATCAAGACAAAGCCGCGCCAGGAACTGACGGCGCGGCGGTGGTTGCAGACCGACATCGGACTGGATGTCTTTTGCCCGCAGATCCGTTTCGAGCGGGCGAGACGTTCGGGCAAGGTTCGGGTGACGGAAGCCATGTTTCCCGGCTACGTGTTTGCACGCTTCCTCTACACTCCGCTCTACCGCCGGGTGGCAACGGCCAACGGGGTCGCGACAATCGTCTCGTTCGGCGGCGTGCCGGCGTTCGTTCCCGACGGCGTCATCGAGGAACTTCGGGCCTCGGTCTCATGCGGAGAGACGGTTGAAATTCCCTCGCGGATCGAGGCCGGTGATGAAGTGGATCTCATCGCGGGTCCGTTTCAGGGTGTGAAGGCCATCGTGACGCGGGTGTTGCCGGCCCGCCAGCGGGTGGCTGTGCTTCTCGAAATCCTCGGCATGGAGCGCGAGATCGAAATCGACGAGTCCACCGTCATCGCCCCGCGTGCCCACCCGCTTGCGGCGAATTGACCGCCTGCACCGCATCCGTAAAATCGGGGTATGCCGATCTACGAATTCTATTCGCCCGACACGAACAAGATCTATTCGTTTTTCGCCCGCAGCCTCTCGCAGGGCAACAAGGTGCCGCGGTGTCCCGACCGTCCGGACGCCCGCATGGAGCGCGTGGTCTCGCGTTTCGCAGTGACAGGCCGCGCCAAGGAGAAGACGGACTCGCCCGCCGATGCTGCGGATCCGCGCATGGAGCAGGTCATGGCCGAGATGGAGCGCGAGATGGCCGGGATGGATGACTCCAACCCGGATCCCCGCGCGCTGGCCCGCATGATGCGAAGGATGACCGAGGCCACCGGACAGAAAATGCCGTCGGAGATGGAGCAGATGATCGGTCGTTTGGAAGCCGGCGAGGATCCGGAGCGCCTCGAAGAGGAATTCGGGGATGTTTTCGAAAACATGGAGATGCCCGAGGACGGGTCTCCGGAGGATGATCTTGTCACGAAAGCGCGCAAACGTCTGAGAGGTCCCCGCCGGGATCCCGCTCTTTACGAAATGTCGGACTTTGTCTGATCGAGGCCGCGCTCCGGAATCGCCTGCGCGACCAGCCACACGGCGGCGAGTGTTCCAAGAAAAAGCGTGATGCCGACGGACTCGTGGACGAGTTGATAGTTTGCGGTACCCGCCTTCGGAGCGATCAGGACGATGAGAACGATGCGGAGAATGTTTGAAGCCAGGCCGAGCACCGGGGCCGCGACGAGCAGTGCGATCTTCCCCGCGACGCCGATCCGCCGCGCGAAGGCAAGCAGGGTTGCCATGAGGAGACTGCTGCTGAACAATCCGAAGCCGTTGCACTCGGTCGCGACCTCGAAAATCTGGCCTGAGGCCAGCAGGTAGATTTTGGGCGGCGTCCCCGCGAGCAACAGATCCGCCTTCGCGCCCATGGCATCGAGCAGGCCTTTCGCCCCCAGGCCGGCGAGCGCGCGCAGCGGGGCATCCGCCAGCGGAAAGACCGCCGCCAGCACCGTCAGGAGCGAGAAGGCCACAGACAACCCGGCGGCCGTGCGGAGCATGTTGTCGCCCGCCACGTAAAGCAGAACCCCTCCTGCCAGGAGGCCGAGAGCAACCACCGTCCCGAGCGGAACGTGAAACAAGCCGGCCACTGCTGCTGTGGCGCATGCGGCAGCGACGAACCCGAGCGCGCGCGGTCCCATGCGGAAGACGAGGTGTGCCCGTTGCTTTCCCTCCCGCACGAGCGTGATCAGCGCAAGGCTGAGGATGATCGCCGCATCACGCACCTGTACGCTTGTGGAGGCTACTCCGACCAGCCATCGCAGCGAAGGGGCAAATGCCAGCGCCACAAGCAGCCAGAGAAAAACATCCTGCAAACGTTGGAGCGAGCGGGCCATGTACCGGCCACTCATGCCACATCCGGTGTCGCGCCGCCACTCACGATGCGATGAGCCGTGCCGCCGACTCCAGCGTGTCGATCTCGGCGACCGACTTGTCGGCGCGGATGCGTTCGATGCGCGGGAAGCGGAGGGCGAGGCCGGAGGCATGCCGGGAGCTGCGCCGGATCGCATCGAAGGCGATCTCGAGAACGATATCGGGAACGACTTCGATGCGGTTGCCCGTTCGCGAAATCTCACGTGTCAGGAAGTGTGCGGTGAGGTCGGCAATTTCGACATCGGTGAGCCCCGAATACGCCTTGCCGATCACTGCCAACCCGCCCGCGGCATCGCGCACCGCGAAGGTGTAGTCGCTGAGCACGCCGCGGCGGCGACCGTGTCCAAATTCGACGGCGGTGACCACGACATCGAGAGTCGCGTGGCGTTTCTTGAGTTTCACCCAGGCCCCGCCGCGGCGTCCGGGTGAATACGGACTCCGCGGATCCTTCGCGACGAGCCCCTCATTCCCCGCAGCGCGTGCCTCATCGAAGGCCGCATCGATCGCCTTCGCTGAGTCCACGGTCCGCAGCACCGCCACCCGCAGGTTTCCGGAGAGGCCGAGTCCCTCAAGCCGCGCCCGGCGCTCGGCAAGCGGGTAATCGAGGAGGGTTGCCCCGTCGAGATGCAGGAGATCGAAAGCGATGAAAACGACAGGCCGCTCGGCTCCGAGGAAGAGATCGTCCCCTTTGCGACCGAGCCGCTTTTGGAGTTCGAAAAACCCAGCCGGTCGCCCGTCACCCCATGCGAGGATCTCGCCGTCGAGAACCCACTCGCGATGGGTCTGGCTCGCCGTCTGCGCGAGTTCCGGAAACGTCGCCGTGAGCGAGTGAAGGTCGCGCGAGAAGATTTCCGCCCGCCCGGGTTTCGCGTGGATCTGGGCCCGGATGCCGTCGAATTTGTCCTCGATGAGCATTTCGCCGCCGAAGTGTTCCCAAACGGCAGTCGCCGTCGGGGCTGGCGTGGCCAGCATGCACTTCAGCGGACGGAACAAGCGCAGACTGGCCTCGTGAAGGGATCCTTTCCGCGCCAGCAGGGCGACCTCTCCGATGTCGCCCGTGAGCATATGGGCGCGCCGCACCGCGTCGGCCCCGGCCTCGGCTGCCAGCGCATCCTCGACAACGCCATCCCCCAATCCTGCCCGCAATGCGCCGGTCAAAATCTTGACGACGCAGCGGGTCGAAAAGGCCGGAATGCGGCGGAAGAGTCCCGCAAGCAAATCGATCTTGGGAGCAGGCCCCCTGGCGGCCCGGAGCGCGACAAAAAACCGGGCGAGGTCCGGCAAAGTGGGATTCTCCCCGCCGCTGCGTTCCCGCATGGCCTCCGCGGCGGTCTCGCCCGAGTCGTTCCACCGCCGACTGATGGCTCGGAAATCCGCTTCGCCGAGGCCGGATGCCAGGCGCAGGGCGCGCCGGATGAGGGTGGATCCCGCGCCGTGGCTCCTCTCTTCCCCTGCCGGAAAAACGCCGCCCGCCAGCCAGCGCGCGGCGAGGCCGACTTCATCGGGAGGCAGGGAGGCCAGATACTCCGCGACCGTCGCGCGTTTGGCATTCCGTCCCGGATGCGCCGCCACACGCGCGGCCACCGCGGCGAGTCCTGCAAGGCCGTCCAGAGATTCCGGCTCGGTGGGACGCGCCAGCGGACGGGGAGGGGACGTTTGCCTCGGAAGGCAGAGTTCGAGTTGGTTCGGTGCAGTGAGGGCCCATGCTTCGATCCCGCGGGCGCGGAGTTCAGCGGCGAACTCGCTGGCGAATCCGTGAAGTGTCAGCACACGGGACGGCTGCACCGCCTCGACGTGGCGCAGAAGGTCATCGAATCCCGCATGGTCGGAGAGCGGGAAGGCCGCATCACATCGCATCCGGTGGAGTATTTGAGAATCCATCGCCCACCCTGTGACGACTGCAACGCGCCTCCGCGGCACGCGTGCGAGAACGCTGGTGCCGGCTATGGAGGGCGGGGCGATGAGAACCGCGCCGCCGCGAGGTTCCCATGGCAACGTCGTCGGAAGTACCACGCCCTCGGCGCGGTAGATTTCTGTGATGCGCTCGACCGAGGGATGCAGCATGAGGGGAATCCCTTCGGAGCCGAGAGCGGCAATGAGTTCCTGTGCCTTCCCAAGGGAGTAGGCCAGCAGGACCGGAGTCTGACCATCCTCAAGGGCCTCGAGACAGAAAGCCCGCAGTCTCGCGAGAACCTCGTCCGCCGGTGGAAAAACGTAACGCGGCAGCCCGAACGTCGTCTCCATGACAAGTGTCTCCGCGTGCGGGCTCTCGGTCCGCTCGGATGTCCATCCCGGGCGGAGTTTGAAGTCTCCCGTGTAAAGGACGGATCCGCCCTCGCATTCGATGAGAGCCTGCGCCGATCCGAGAACGTGCCCGGCGGGAAAAAGACGCATACGGAACCGTTCCGAGACATGCGTCTCCCCGAAGGGCAGGGCAACGGCCTCCCCGTCCCATGTGCCAAGGCGGGCGGCCATGAGCCGCAGCGTGGCCGGTGTGGCCATCACGAGCCGGTGCCGTGCTGTGTGGTCACTGTGGGCGTGCGAAACGAACGCCGCCCCGACGGCGTCGGCGGCATCGAGCCAAAGGCCGGCCTCCGGCAGGTGCACCCCGCGGTTGTAGAGCACGTGGACCATGTGCCCGAAGCTACGATGCGCCCGGCAGGCGGGGTTACTTCAAAACGCCGGTTCCCCAGCGGCGGTGCAAAAAGCGTTCCCATGGCAGGAACAAGAGGCGATCAGCGAGGAGACCGATGAACACGATGACCAACATCACCGCCACGACTTGATCCATCGCCAGCAACTCCCGCCCGTAATGAAGCAACTGCCCGAGCCCGAATCCGGTGAGAATCGTCACGAAAATCTCTGCGGCCATAAGCGAACGCCATGCAAAGGCCCAGCCTTGCTTCATCCCGCCGACGAGATACGGAAGCGACGCAGGGAGAATCACCTTCACCCAGGAATGAAGTCCGTCCGATCCCATCGTGCGTGCCGCCCGCAGGTAGATCGGAGGCATCGAGCGCACGCCGTCCGCGGTGGCGATAACGACCGACCAGAGCGTGCCCATGACGACGACGAAGAGCATCGCGGTCTCGGTTTGTCCGAACCAGCCTAGGGCAAGCGGAACCCAGCAGACGCTCGGAAGGGTCTGCACACCGAGGGCGAGAAGGCCGATCGTGTCCTGACATGTCTTGAATCGGGCGACGAGGAGGCCGAGCGGCACACCGAAGACGATCCCGATGGCGTAGCCGACGAAGAGCCTCCACATCGTGACGAGGGTGGCGGATTCCAGCGTCCCGTCCTTCAGCGACTGCCAGATGTAAAGCGCGACATTCGACGGTGGAGGAAACATCACGGCATTTCCCGAGCGGGCCGCGATTTCCCACAGCACGAGGAGCGCGACGAAGAACGATGTCGAGACAAGGAAACGCTTCATTCCGACACCTCCCGGCCCTCCGCAGCCGTGAAACCCTTGAGGGCCCCGGTGATCTCCGTCGAATACTTCGCAAGATCCACGCTGTTGATGTCCCGCGGCCTCGCGAGGTCGATCCGGAATTCGACCCGGATGCGGCCCGGATTCGGCGAGAAAAGGATGACACGATCACCGAGGCAGGCGGCCTCGCGCACGTTGTGCGTGACAAAGATGATCGTCTTGCGGCGGGCCTCCCAAATCCGCTGGATGTCGCCGTAGAGTTGCTCGCGGGTGAGCGCGTCGAGGGCTGCAAACGGCTCGTCCATCAACAACACGCGGGGATTCGGCGCGAGGGCGCGGGCGAGTGCCACGCGCTGCTTCATGCCGCCGGAAAGTTCGTGGATGTTCGCATGCTCGAACTTCTCGAGCCCGACAAGCTGGAGGTAGTATTTGGCCACTTCACGCCGGTCTTTCTCGGTCAGGCCCGGCTTGAGCCTGAGCCCGAAGAGAACGTTGCCCATCACGTCGAGCCACGGAAAGAGCGCGTGTTCCTGGAACATCACCATGCGATCGCGGCCCGGCCCGCGGACTTCCTCCCCATTCGCCAGCACCCGGCCGGTATCCGGAAAATCGAGCCCGGCGATGATGTTGAGCAGGGTCGATTTCCCGCAACCGCTCGGGCCGACGAGGCAAACGAACTCGCCCTCGGAGACTCGGAGGGAAACGTTGTCGAGCGCGACGACACGACGGTGCTTCGTCGTGAACGACTTGGTGATCGCGCTCACCTCGATGCGCTCGGGCGCGACATTGACGAGTTCGGATTCGAGGCTCACGGTTTCCACAAAAGTTGGCTTAGGTCGACCTTCGCACGGAGAAAGCCGACTTCCCGCGCGTGGGCGAGAAAATTCTCGAACGGATCGACGGAAATCGCGGATTCCGGGAAGAGGCGTGTCCATGCCTTCTCGACCAAGGAGAGCGGGATTTCGCGTTTCGTGATGGCGGAGAGTTCGTCCCGGATGCGTTGCCGGGCTTCAGCGGGATTCGCGAGAACCCAAGCGGTGAGTTCCTCGTGAGCGAGGCGGAAACGTTGCGCGAGTTCGGTGTTTTCCTTAAGGAAGGCCACGCGGCCCACGAGGATCGTTGTGAGGGCGTTCGTGTCCGCAAAAAAAATCCGTCCACCGGCCTCCTCAATCAAACGCGTCACCCAGGGTTCGACCGTCCAGGCTGCGTCGAGTTTGCCCTGTTTGAAGAGGGTGAGGATGTCGGGATTCGCGGTTGGAATAACGCGCGCATCCCCTCCGACCAGCGTAACCTTGATGCCATTCTTGAGAAGCCAAGCCCGGGCTTCCACATCCTGCGTGTTGCCGAGTTGCGGCGTGGCGATGGTCTTGCCCTTCAAGTCGGACGCCGCTGCGATTCCCTCGCGAACGACAAGGGCCTCACCGCCGCGCATGGAGCCGGAGAGGACCCGGATCTCTTTCCCTCCGGATCGGGCATACGCGTTCACGGCCGGGCTCGGGCCGACGTAGGTGAGATCGACGGAACGAGTGAAGATGCCCTCCATGGCGGAGGGACCCGCATTGTAAATCATCCACTCGATTCTCACGGGCTCGCCGAGGCGTTCCTCGAACCAGCCTTTTCCCTCGCGGCTCATGTTGGCAGCCACCAAACCCTGGGCGTGTGTTATGTTCGGGAAAAGCCCGATGCGCAGGGTCCGCTCGGCATGGGCGGTCGCTCCGGTCGCGGCCAGCGCGACGAGCGCCGCAATCACGCGGGCCACAGCCACCAGAGGTATCCGCCGTAAACGGCGAGAAGCACAAAACCTTCCCATCGCCGGATGGTGAAGCCGGTCCACAGAATCGGCAACAGCAGAATGGATGTTCCCAACATGACGGCGAAATCGACCGGAGTCACCCCGCCGGGTGAAAGCGGGTGGATCAGTCCAGTCACCCCCAGAATGCAGAGGATGTTGTAGATGTTCGATCCGACGATGTTCCCGAGGGCGATGTCGGGTTCTTTTTTCAAAGCGGCCACAATTGTTGCTGCGAGCTCGGGCGTGCTCGTCCCGGCCGCCACGATGGTCAGGCCGATGACCGCCTCGCTGACGCCAAATCCGCGCGCCAGCGAGATGGATCCGTCCACCAGAAATCGGGATCCGAACACCAGAAGAGCGAGGCCGCCGAGGACGAAGCCGATGTCGACCGGCACGGATCCCTTCGGGCGACCGCCGACGGACTCCTCGTATTCCGCCCGGATTTCCGGCGTGGCCGACTTTTTCGCCAGGAGAATGCTGCCTACGGTGTAGAGGATGATTCCTGCGAAAAGCACGGCTGCCTCTCCGCGGCTCAGAAAACCGTCCCACATGAAAAAGATCACGAGGAGCGAAGCTGCAAGCATGATCGGCACATCGACCTTGACCAGTTGGAAGTTCGTGCGGATCGGGTAAATCACGGCCGCGACGCCCAGAATGACGGCGATGTTGAAGATGTTGGAACCGACGACATTCCCGACGGCGATCCCGCTTTGGCCGGCCATGGCGGACTTCACGCTGACGATGAGTTCGGGCATGCTCGTTCCGTAGGCGACCACGGTGAGCCCAACGACCAGGGGAGTGAGCCCGAGCCTCAGGGCGAGGGAGGAACTGCCCCGCACGAGGCCCTCGGCTCCGAAGTAGAGAAGGGCAAGACCGAGAAGAATCCAGAAGATGTCGGCAAGCATGGCCGACGAAAGTCGCCGCACCGCGGACGAAGTCAAACGGAACCGAACACTTCCCGCAGGGCGGTCTGCTCGCCCCGCAGGCGCTCGACCCCGGGTCCTCCGATTTTCCATGCAGCCACGCGGGCTCCGATCACTGCCGCCGAGCGGAGGCTTGCATCGTCCGGATCCGTTGTGCCTCGCGCCGCAAGGCAGCCGAGCATGGCGCCGGCAAACACATCGCCGGCCCCGGTCGCATCGCGGAATTTCTCGACTGGCGCCGGATCGATGAATGACTCGCCGGAGGCGGTCCGTATGATGGCCCCCGCGGCACCCAGTTTGACGACACATGCATTCACTCCGGCACCTGTGATCGCTCGAGCTGCTTCGGAGGGATCGGAGTGCCCGGTCCAAAGGGCCGCCTCGTCGCGGTTCACGAAAAACAGCGTCACGGCGGGAAGCATTTCCTCAATGGCGGACCGCGATGTCTGGATCCATCGGTCGATGGTGTCCAGCGCAACAAAACCCGCGGTGTTCCCTCGCAGGGCGGCCTGTTGAAGCGGTGGCCGGCAATTGGCCAGAAACAGAAAGGGACAGGCCGGAACGTGCGGATCGAACTCCTCCTCGACATTCGGATCGAGCGACAGTGTCACACGATCGTCCGGATTCTCTGCATAGGCAGCCGTCCAGCGGAACGACCGCCGCCCGGGCAGGCAGCGGAAGCCCGAGAAATCGACTCCGCGTTCGCGCAGCAGCGCGAGCTCCTCACCCGGAAAATCCTCCCCGACTGCCGCGACAAGCGATGTCGTTGTGAAAAGGGATGCCGCATGCACGGCATACCAGGCCGAGCCGCCGACGCGCGACTCACTGTGCCCGTCCGGATAGACGAGGGTGTCGAGGCCCACCCCGCCGGCGATGGCAAGGCGGCTCATGATGGGGAGATCCTTTCCGTCTCCGCGAGGAGGGCGCGCAGGCGCTCGAATGAGAGAGGCTTAGCGAGGTAATCGTCCATGCCCGCCGCGAGGCAGGCGTCGCGGTCTTCGCGGAAGGCATTCGCTGTCAGCGCCACGATCCGTGGCCTTTGGGCCTTGTCGGAGAAATGGGTGCGGAGTTCCCCTGCTGCGGAGAGTCCGTCCATGACCGCCATCTGCACGTCGAGGAGGATGAGGTCGAACGGTTCCCGCCGGGCCTCGGCAACGGCTTCGGCACCATTGGATACGATGGATGTGTCGGCTCCCAGACGCTGGAGCATCAATCGGATCACTTTCTGGTTCGTGGGATTGTCCTCCGCAACAAGGACACGGAGGGGCGCTGCTGTGTTTCCGACCCTGGGATGGGGGGCTTGTGCGGCATCGGGTATTCCCCCCTTCGAAGGGGCAAGCGGAAGGGTCACGGTGAAGGTTGTGCCCTGTCCCGCTTCGCTAAACACCTCGATACGCCCCCCCATCAGCTCGACGAGTCTCTTGCTGATTGCCAGCCCGAGTCCGGTGCCACCGAATCTCCGGGTCACGGAGGAGTCGGCCTGAGTGAACGGCTGGAACAGCTTTTCAATCACATCGGGAGCCATGCCGATGCCGGTGTCGGAAACACGAAAGACCACATCCTGGCCGCTTCGCGGCGCCGCTCCCAGTGTGATGCAGCCGGCCGCGGTGAACTTCGAGGCGTTCGAGAGAAGGTTGATCAAGACTTGTTTCAGCCGTGTCCGGTCGCCGGAGACAGTCGTCGGAAGTTGGGGGGATATCTCTTTTGCGAACTGCACGCCTTTTTCTGCAAGGCTTTGCGTGAAGAGCCCGGCGGTTTCCTGGAGGAGTTTCGGGAGGTCGAAGATGACGGATTCGATTTCGATGCGCCCCGCCTCGATCTTCGAGTAGTCGAGCACATCGTCGATGAGTTCCAAGAGGGTTTCGCCCGAGGAGGCGACGGTGCGTGCATAGTCACGTTGGGCGGGGTTGAGTTCCGTCTCAAGCAAGAGGGAAGACATGCCGATCACGGCGTTGAGCGGGGTGCGGATCTCGTGGCTCATCGTCGCGAGAAAAGCGCTCTTCGCCCGATTTGCCGCATCGGCGGCATCGCGGGCGAGAACGAGGGCGCGCTCGGAACGCTGCAAGTCAAGGCGTGATCCGATGAGCGTTGCGGCGGACTCGAGGAGAGCAATTTCCTCCCGCGTCCACGCGACACTGCACTCCGCGGCATCCTGAATCGCCAGAAAGCCGCGGAAACCCTCGCCCCCCGAGAGGCCGATGACGAGCAGATGACCCCTCTCCACCAGGCAGAGCGTCCGCGCCGTTGCGGAATCTCTGCGTGCGATGAGTGTCTCCCCTTCAAGGACCCGGGCCAGCCAGTCGGGCTCGGTCTCCAGCGGGATGTGGGGACCGGCGGAGGCGATTGCCTCGCGGCTCCAGCGGCAGATCTCGGCGAGATACGGAACAGGGAGATCGCCCGAATCGCGATAGTATTTGAAAACGCCAATACCCTCAACCCCCAGCCGCGTGCCAAGCAGACCGGCCAAGTCGTTCCAGGCCGCAGGGGAGGCCAGGGGCGTGCGGAGAATGAACTCCCCGACATCGGCGACGGCGCGCAGGATGTTCTGGTTGCGCCGCTCGCGTGTGACATCGCGGTATCTCCAAAGGTATCCCGAGCCGGTGCTTTCACCGGCGATAGGCACGAAGTCACGCGCAAGGTGCCTTCCGTCCCGCATGCGGAATTCCCTCGCGAGGCTCGGGACACCCGTGCGGAGAACCGCGTCGATGGAATCAAGAAACGAAGCGGGATGATCAAACATTCCGGCTGCCGAATCTGCGAGTTCCCCGCAGTTCGCGCCCTCGATCCGGGAGAGAGGGATGCCGAACATGCGCTCGAAGGCGGGATTGGCGAAGGTGACCGCCCGCGAGGCGTCCTCGACGAGCACGGCATCATCCAAGCTCTTGAGCAACGTGAGAAGACGGCTGCGCTGGGTCGCCTCTTCCGCGGTCAGGACCTGAAGACGTTGCCGGTTTTGGTGGAGAAGCTCCTCACGACCGATCGCCTGCGCGATGATCGACAGGCAGTCTCTCAAGTCGTCTGTGAGCTCGAAGGGGCGTGTGAAGACGACACAGAGGGATCCCATGGTTTCCCCGTCGACCGAGACACCATGCCCGACGTAACTCTCGAGATTGTACGCCCGCACATTCGGATCCGTCTCGGCGTAGCTTGTCTGGAAAAGATTCTCGACGAAGAGGAATTGGGATCCGTTTCGGATCACGTCAAAGCACAGATGCCCCTCCGCGCGGTCACTGTCGGGAAGGTCGGGCGGGGCTTTGTACCGGCCTTGCGTGAACAGCATCTCGCCTTCGAGGCGGTTATAGAGCGCACAATCAGCCTCGAAGATCTCGCCCGCGAGCTCTGTCAGGCTGCGAAGGTTCTCCTCGTAGCAGTCGCTGAGTCTCAGCAGGGACGAGTTGATGCGCTGGACGCGTTGTCTCTGGATCTCAAGGGCCTCCTCCGCCTCGACCCGCCGGGTGATATCCTGCTCGATCGCCATGAAGCCGTGCAGGGTCCCGTCCGCCTCCCGCAGCGGCTGGCACTCGATGGAAACCCAGTAGCTTGACCCTTCCCGCGAGTAGTTGCGGACGGTTTCGCTGAACGCGCGACCCTCGCGGATCGCGCTCCGCATGCGGGCAACGACTGTGGCGTCCGTGTCCGGCCCCTGCAGAAGGCTTCCGGGGCGTTTCCCGCGCGCCTCCGAGAGGAGGTAGCCGGTGATGCGCGTGAAGCCCTCGTTGGCCCACTCGATTTCTCCGCGGGCATTGGTGATGATGACGGCGTTCGTGGTCTTCGCGGCGACCAAGGCCATGAGTTCGAGTTCCCGACGTTGCACCTCCAGACGGCCTTCCGCCGCCTTGCGATCCGAGATGTCAAGGAGGGATCCGGCCGCACGAAGGGCCTCTCCGGATGGGGACTGGCGGATGACTCGACCGCGGTTAAAGACCCACACGGCCGACCCGTCTTCGCGCACAAGACGCATTTCGCATTCGAGACGATCCGCGGTGTTTTCCAGAATCCCGTCGAACGCACTCCGCACGGACTCGCGATCCTCCGTTGCGACCATTTCGAGGAATTCGGCATAGGGAACCGGAGCTCGCGGCGGGGTGCGGCCAATGAGGGGTTCCCAGGAGCCTCCGAGCCGGACTGTTCGCGTTGCGGGATCCAGTTCCCATGCAGCGAGGCCGGCGCCCATGAGGGCGAGTTGCAGACTTTCTTCCGAGGCGGCCTGCGCCGACCGCGCATCGAGGGCAAGTTGGCTGACGGCAAAGGCACCCGTCGCAATCAGGCAAAGCAGCAGTGTGAGGAGCATGCTCTGTTTTCGCAGTTCTGCCAGTCCCGCCACCCAGGCCGATGCTTCGCGGTCGAGACCGAAGCGCACCGGCGAGCCGTCCACCGCCGCATCCTTCACCGGCACGAAGCCGCTGACCCAAAATCCCCACTCGTCGCGGTAAGGACCGGCGACGAATGTTTCGGTCGAGCGGAAGCGCGAGGCAAGTTCTGTCGGCGCATCGTGGAAAACATCGCCGGGCAGCGATTCGTCCGGGCTGCCGGCTGGTTCGGAATCGGCAAGAAAGACGATGCGCCCGTCCTTCTTGATCATGAGATAGGAAAACGGATACCCCGCCCCGGCGTTTGTGACGGCGGCGAGGGCGGATTTGAGAGATTTGTAGGCCGGAAGGGCTTCATCTCCCGCAAGGCCATGGAGATGCTCGATGAGAGCGGTGGGAATCGTGGATGCCGCCACGGAAGCCTCCTGCTTGAGCTGGGCGCGGAGTGTTTCATCGGCGGAGCGGGTGGATTCCTGAGTGAGCGCGTGGCCTCCGGCAAGCAGCACGATGAGCACGCCGGCGAAGACGGCCGCCGGCCAGTGCACGGTTCGCGGCGCATTGGGCGAGCCCCGCCGCGCGGAAAGCCAGGTGCCGACAAGGCAAAGAGCACACCCCAAACTGGCGAGCAGCACGGGGACTGTATCCGAAGCCCCGAGTGGCCCCGGTGTGGGCAGTGCCCGGAAGGGCTGGGTGAAGAGAAGGAGCGCGACGCCGGTTCCCACAACGAAGTGGAGTGGGTCTCTCGAGCGATCCGGCTTGGAAAAAAACAAGCCGGTCACGAGGAGCCCGATGGCACCCGTCCAAGTCCAGACCTGGATGCCGGGTGATGACAGTCCGGCGAGAAGACCTGCAAGCGCTGCCCCGATATTCGCCGCCACGGCGCCGCGAGGAGGGAAAAGAAAATCCCGGACCCCGCGGATGGAAAAGAAGACAGCCAATCCCGCGAGGGTTCGCAGGAATCCGTCCAGCAGTTCCCCTTCCGCGAGGGAAAGCTTCGCCGCGAGAAGGCCGGATGTTGCGATCAGGAACCCGCAGAGGGATCTCCACGCATCCCGCCCCGAAGAGCCCGCGGCCAACCACGCGCAGACGGCTGAGAGAGCCAACAGAAAGGACCATGTGAAGGTAAGGTAGTCCACGGGAAGGATTCCTCAGACCGAGGAGGCGAGGTGGGGGTACCTCCGCTCGATTTCCGCAATCGATGCCCGCGCAAGCTCCAAGGCGACCGGCAGGCGCGAAGGCGTGGAACCGACGGGGTCGGCATCGGTTTTCTCCCATTCGGCGAGGAAGTTCCCCAAGCGCGAGAGGGCGCACGTCGCTGCGTATCCCCGGATGCGGTGGAGGTTCTCGCGCAAAGTGTCGGCAGACGGGCCGTGCGTCGTGGTGCTTGCGAGATCCCCGACAAGATCGTTCCGGACACCCTGCCAGATATCCTGCTGCATCTCGACCGCATCCGGACCTTGCGCGGTGGAGAAAAGCTCTTCCGCGAGGTGTTCGTCGATCAGCGCGTCGTCGTCGTCGGACATGCAGGACGGAAGCTTGCCACGGCGGGGACCTGGTGTGCAAATTGGAATCCTCTCGACAGCCATCGTTTTTGGGATCGCCCCGGCGGCGGACGTGCGTTAATCTGCCGGAGTTGAGCAGTGATGTTTCTCCATCTTCCCCGGTGCTGGATGTTCTGGCAGTCGACAGTGACGTTGCGACGCTGGAGGCCGTGCGCAGTGTGGGGGGCACAGCGTGGTTTCTTGAGACCGCCACATCCACCGGCGAGGCCGAGCGCATTCTCGACAGCCGCCCCGTGCGGGTCCTGCTCTGTGCCGACGATCTGGAGGGGGAGACCGGTCTCATGTTTCTGGCGCGGACACGAGACCGCTGGCCGACACTCCAACGCGTGCTTCTTGCGCCTGAACTGGATGCCGGGCTCCTCATGCATGCGATCCGCGAGGTAAGTGTCTTCAACTACCTCCCGAAGCCGCCCGACCGCGAGGCCTTGCGGCACCTCGTCGAACACGCCCTGCGGCAGAGCGAACTCCTCGCGAATCTCGCGCAGACCCACAAGGAACTGGATCGCGAGCGGGTCAACAATGCCCGTCTCAGCACGCCCGCGGCATCTGTGCGGCGGCTGCCGCAGTTCGCCTTGCTTTTGGCCGGGGGCTTGATCGGGCTTTTCGCGCTCGCTGCGGTGATGGTTTCCCTGCTCTATTTCCTGAAATCTCTTCTCGGCATCGACATTTTTTCCAACCAGCACATGACGGATTTCTTCCGATGACTCTTCCCGCCGAACCGCGAACGATCGTCATGTTAGGCACGCCGTTCCACGACGTGACCATGGATGAGACGCTTGAGTGGATCGCCCGCATGGTGGAGCGCCGCACGCCGTCGTATCTGGTCACGGCCAACCTCGATTTCGCCACCCAGGCGGCGTGCGATGTCGAGCTCCAGCGCATTCTGATTGAAGCCGAATTGGTTCTCTGCGATGGCACGCCGCTGGTCTGGACATCGCGTCTCACGGGTCGTCCGCTGCGCGAACGTGTCGCGGGCTCCGATCTCGTGCCTCGCCTCGCCGAGCGGGCCGCGCGCGAGGGGTGGAGACTTTACCTTCTCGGCGGTGAGCCGCGATCGGTCGAAGAAGCCGGCAGGAATCTCTCGGCGCAGTATCCGGGACTTGTGATCGCAGGGGCGTATTCGCCGCCGTTTGCCGCGCTGCACGAGTTCGACCATGCCGATATCGCCGCGCGGATTGCCGAGGCGAAGCCTGACATTCTCCTCGTTGCCTTTGGATGCCCGAAGCAGGAAAAATGGATTTACGCCCACTACCGCGAACTGGGCGTCCCGTGCAGCATCGGTGTGGGGGCGACAATCGACTTTCTTGCGGGCAAGGTGCGGCGGGCCCCTGCGTGGATCGGAGCCCTCGGGCTTGAATGGATTTACCGCCTCGCTCAGGAGCCGAAGCGGTTGCTCGGACGCTATGCGAAGGACCTCGTCTTTCTGTTCCGGCAGATTCTCAGGGAGCGCAAAGCCATTCTCCGCCCCGCACCCGAGCCGCTGGAGGCTTCGGCCCAGCGCAGCGAGGCAGTCGGCGAGGACGAGGTGGAGGTGATTTTTTGGAAGGGACCGGTGACCGCGGCCACGGTTGCACACCTCGGCATGCCCGCTTACAAAAAACCTTTCATCATCGATCTCTCCCTCGTCACTCTGGTCGACAGCCGCGGACTTGGGCACTTGTTGCGCACGCTCAGGCAGGCTTGGGCGTCCGGCGAAGTTGGCTGCTATTGTTCTCCCTCGGAGAAAGTGCGCTCTGTTCTGGAACTCACGCGACTCGACCGTGTGATTCCGGTGGTGAAGGGTCTGGCCGATGCCCGCGGCCTTATCGCCCGCGAGCGGGAGGGGGCATTTTTGCGTCCTGTTCTCGATCCCGCGGAGCGCTCGATGCTGCTGGTGTTGCCCCAGCGCCTGATGAACGACAATGCGGCCGACTGTGCAGCCTCCGTCGTCAGGGAGTGGGAAACACGGCCGGCCTTGCGCCTGCTGAGGCTCGACCTGGGGGCGACCAAGTTGATGGACAGCTCGGGACTAGGCTTCCTGCTCCGCTGCCAGAGACTTGTCGGCGAGCGCGAGGGTGGCCGCCTCCAACTTCTGAATCTCTCCGCGAACGTGCGCAACGTCATCGCGGTCGCCCGTTTGGAGAAACTTCTCGGAGTGGAATGACAACGGTCGCCCTTTCCACGTCCGTCATCCAACGGGGGAAATCCGGCGTGGCCACCTACGTCTTCGGTCTGTTGGAAGGATTCCGCCGGCTGGGTTGGCCGGTGAAGTTCCATCTGCTGGGTTTTGACGAGGACCGCCCGCTTTTCGAGCCGTGGCTCGGTGCCTGTGAATGGGTCGGTGTAGGGGAATCCTGGCGGCCTGCTGTGAAGAACATCCTTTGGCATCACACCCGCTTGGCGGCAGCCACTGCGGGGGCTGATGTCCTGCACATCCCGAGTTACCGTCGGATTGTTTGGCGTCCGCCGTGTCCGCAGGTCGTCACGATTCATGACTGTGCCCCGTTCCGCCTCGCCGGGAAGTATGATTTTCTGCGGATGTTCTACGGACGGAGGGTCATCGTGCCACTCGCGCGCCGTGTCGAGGGCGTGATGACCGTGAGCGAAACGACGGCTGCAGACATCGAGAAATTTTTCGCCATCCCGCGCGATCAGATCACGGTGACACTCAATGGGATTGACCACGAGAGGTTCCATCCTGATGCCGCGGCGGCCTCGCTGCGTCATCTCAAGCTGCCGGAAGGCCTCCGGCAGGGCTGGTGGATTTATGTGGCGCGACTCGAGCATCCCGCAAAAAACCATCTCCGGCTCATCGAGGCTTTCGAAGGCCTTTGTGCGCGGGCCGGGGAGTTGGCGGGCCAACTTGTGCTGGCTGGTGCGGATTGGCACGGGGCCGAGACCATTCGCGAACGCGTTGCGGCATCGCCGGTGCGGGAGCGGGTTTTTCTGACCGGATTCGTCGCTGCCGAGGATTTGCCGGGCTGGTATGCAGGGGCGCGGGCACTTGTGTTTCCCTCGCTCTTCGAGGGTTTCGGTCTTCCCCCGCTCGAGGCGATGGCCTGCGGTTGCCCTGTTGTATCTTCCACCTCCGGTTCCCTTCGTGAAATTGTCGCGGATGCGGCACTCACGGTGGATCCGGAATCCCCGGAAAGCATCAGCTCCGCCATGTCCTCGTTGACTGCGGATCCCGCGCTTTCCGCCCGCCTCAGCGCGGCAGGCCTCCGCCGCGCGGACGATTTCCGATGGGAGAAGACAGCCGCTGCAACCCTTGCCGTCTATCGCCTTGCCGCTGCTAAAGCGTTGACACAAAAACGCGCGCGCCTAGGAACTAAGTGACAAGGATGGACCCGTTCCTGCTCCATTACGGCCTGCGTGAGCGACCTTTCGAGATCGTGACCGATCCGCGGTTCTACTTCGCCAGCAATGAGCATCGCGAAGCCCTCGCGCGTCTCACGTATCTCGTGGACCAGCAGACGATGTATTTCGGGATGCTGACCGGGGAAATCGGCTGCGGCAAATCGATTACCCGACGGTTTTTCACCTCGCGGATTGATTGGACCAAGCATTGCGTCGTCGAGTTCGAGAATTCGCACTTCCCCACGGCCGAGCTTTTGCGCCAGTTGTTCGTCAAGACGGGCGCGATGAAAGACGTCCCGGCCGATGCCGGTGCCGGCCGGTTGTTCGAGTTTGTCGCGGCCTTTGCGAGTGAACTGCACCGCGTCCAGCAGCGTCAACTCGTCCTTGTTTTTGACGAGGCGCAGGATCTCTCCAAGGAAACTCTCCTCGACCTCAAACGACTCTCCAATCTCAACGGCGAGATCGGAGGGAAACTCACCATGATACTGATCGGGCAACCCGAGCTCCGTCAGACGGTCGAATCGTTGCCTCCCGTCGACCAACGGATCAGTCTCAGATTCCATCTCCTCAATCTCGCCCGCGATGAAGTCCGCGGATACATCGAGCATCGCCTGAAGGTCGCCGGTCACACGACAGCCCAAGTGTTCGTGCCGGAGAGTTACGATCCGATTTTTGCGGCAAGCCGGGGTGTGCCGCGCGAGATCAACCGGCTGGCCAAGTTGTCGCTTGAGGCGGCCCATGCCGCCGGGTCCACCCTTGTCACGCCGGGGCATGTCGAGGCGGTGGTCGAAGACCTTCGCAGGCACCAGACGATGCCTGTGCTCCATGCGGCGAACCGCCTCTAGGCCATGAAGGAAATCAAGCCTTTGCGTGTAAGTGACTGGAGCGGCACACCGGAATCGTCGTCGATTTCCCTTCCCCAGATTCCCGCTGCGCCTCCCGCGGCGGGATCGGATGAGCCGTCCGATCGACCCGATCCTACACCGCCGAAGCCACCGGCCACCCTGTACGCCGGGTTCGACTTGCTCCGGCTGCCACAGGGAGTTCTGCGTCGTTGGTGGCTGCCTGTGCCTCTGGCTCTGGTCGGGGCCCTGCTTGGCATCGCCGGCGGCTTCGCTCTTTTTTCTCCGACCTACAGCGTGAATGTGCGCCTCATCGTCCGGAACCCGCAAACCTTCGCAGTCTCGGAGCACTCGTATTCCCCGTCCCGCCTCCAGCCGACCACGCTGCTCGGGGCGATCCAATCCCCCCAGGTCGCCCGCGAGGTCATTTCCCGTCTTGCTCTGGATGTTTCCCCGCGTCGTTTGCTGGACATGGTCACCGTGGCCGAGGTGAAAAGGACCGAGTTCGTCGACATCACGGTCTCAACACCGTATGGACCCGCCGAAACCGCCCAACTCGCGACGACATGGGCCGAGGAGGCCATCCGTTTCACGCGTCGCCTCCAATCCGACGAAAGCGTCGAAATGAAGGCATATCTTGAGGAACAACTCCGGCGCAATGACCGCGAGATCGAGCAGGTGAACGCAAAGCTCCTCCGCTTCACCGAGGAGCAGGGTGTCGTTGACACGAGCAAGGAAATGGATTCCTACCTCGCCTCGATTTCGGATCTGAATATGCGCTACGAGACCGGTCGTGTCGATCTGGAGGCGGTCGATTACCAACTCGGCAATCTACGTGCCGAGATCCGCAAGCACAGCCCCACATTCGACGATCTGAAGAAAGCGGAGATCAAGTTGCAGGAACTCGGCGAATACTACACGGACAAGAATCCCATTTACCTCGAGGAACTCGACAAAGTCGATGCCCTCCGGCGGAAGGTCGAGAGCGAGCTCAAGTCCGAATCGCTCGGAGCCTCGGACTTCACCGGAACCTTTGTCGGGAACGCGATTTACATGCAGATCATCGAGCTGGAGTCCCGAAGGGAGACGCTCGTTCGCACGAACGAGCAGGTGCGCAAGATGCTTGATGAGGCCCGCGCGAAGCTGAAGGAACTGCCGAACATCGCCTTGGAAATGGCCCCGTTGGCCGAGACATCCGCCGCCCTGCGCGCTTCCCGCGATGTTCTCCTCAAGAGGATGCAGGAAGTCGAGGTCTTCGAGGAAATCGCTCCGGGCTATTACAAGATGTTCAAAGCACCCACGGCCAAAGATGTCGCAATCAAGGGAACCGGCTTCAAAAAGATCCTGCTCATGGTTTTCGCCGCCATGGCGTTTGGAGGACTTGGACTTGCCATGGCCGCCCTCATGGAGTTTCTCGACGCCACAGTCCGAACCGTGCCCGAGGCGTCGCTGGTGTTGGCTGCGCCCTGTATTTTTGCCCTTCCCTCCAATGAACGTCTGGAGTCCTCCTCCACGCTCGGGCAGGAAATCTGGGCGGCTGTCGTCGGGGCACTCGCCCCTGCCGGGCGCATGCACGCTTTCTGGCAACCGTGCCCTTCTCCCCAGACAGACGCCTTCTGGCGGGTGATGATCGAACAGGCCTCGTCGATGCGTTTGCGTGTTCTTGTCGTGCATCTTGCCGGGGAGGTGCCGAGTGTGCTCGCCGCACTCCCGCGAGTGGCTCCGCACGAGACGGCCCTCACGGGGGCTCCGCGCGTTGCTTTGTGGGAACTTCCGGGCGACCTGTCGATTGACGCCCTCGGGGCCACGCTCGCGACACTCGCCTCCGCACGGTCCGCCCAGAACGAAATTTGGCTCCATGCGAGCGGACTTGTTCGCGAGCCGGCGGCCGCGCTGGCCCGTGCGGCGGATCGCACAACGGTTTTGTTCACGAAGAACGCTGCGGTGCGCGATTTTTGGTCCACGCAGCGCACGTTGCTTGCCGCCCGGCGGCCGCTCGGCGGTTTCCTTGCGATGGCCGACAGGTGATGAGACACGCGGTCTTGCTCGCCCTTCTCGTGGCATCCGCCTTCGGGCAGGCTCCGTCACCCACGCCGCAGGCCGATTGGGCGACCGCGTATCGTCTCGGACCGGGAGACGTGATCGACATCCGATTTTACGGGAGGCCGGAGCTCGTACAGGAAAACGTTACCGTCGGACCGGACGGCACCATCACTTACCTTGGTGTCACGGGCTTCCCCGTGGCCGGGCTTACGATCGACGAAATGCGGCGCGGGCTCGAAGGGCGGCTCGGGGAGTTCTACCGCGCACCCAGGCTCATCATCATCCCCAAGGAACTTGTGAGCAAGAGCTACACCTTGATGGGAATGGTCAAGGTCAGCGGGATTTTTCCCTTGGATGAACCGCTGACCCTCCTCGAGGCGATCGCGCGCGCCGGCGGAACGACGTCCGGACTTTTCGATCGCCGCTACGTCGACCTTGCCGATCTCGGGCGCAGCTTTCTCCTGCGCGGTTCCGGGCGCGTGTCCGTGGATTTCCAGAAGCTCATGCTCAAGGGGGATATGACGCAGAATGTCCCACTCGAACCCGGCGACTACATCCACATCGCATCTGCTCTCGCGAACGACTACTTCGTCCTCGGATCGGTGCGTGATCCCGGACGCGAAGGTTTTACCGAGAATGCCTCCGTCATGTCCGCCATCACGAAACGCGGCGGCTACACGCAGAATGCCTTTCGCGAGCGCGTGCTCATCGTGCGCGGCAGCCTCACGGACCCCCAGGCACTCGTTGTGAACACCGATGCCATACTCAAGGGAGATGCGCCGGATCTTTTGTTGAAGCCGAAAGACGTGATCTATGTGAGTTCGCGTCCATGGTTCAAAGCCGAGGAGATGATGGACTCCGCGGTCGTGGCGTTTCTCCAAAGTTCGGTTGCGACATGGACCGGTCTGAATATGCCGGTGATCTTCCGCCGGGGGATTGTCCCCCTCACTCCGCAGGGCGAGGAGGAAGTGAACAAACAAACTTCCGGATCCCAATGAGACACGCAAAGGTTCTCCTCGCGGTTTGTTTTGCATTTCTTTTCCAGGGTTGCGCGCTGCTCGGCCCCAAGCCTTCCGTGCAATTCGATCCCTATGACTCGAAGTCCCCCGTCGAGAAAGAAGTCGAAGTGGATCGCGCAGCGGACCTCTCGGCGTATGCGAAATACAAAGGCGAGGAATACCGTTTGGGACCGGGAGATCGGATTCAGATCACACGACTCAACGCGAAGCCGGACGACCCGCTCGGCACGCTCGGCACGTTTGTCATGCCCGACGGTACGGTTTTCTTCGATCTGGCCCAGGGTGTTCCCGCAGCAGGGAAAACCACGACCGAACTCTCGACTGCGCTCACCGAGGCTCTCCGCCCCTATTACAAACGCTCGGAAGTGGCTGTCGCACTCCGCGAGGTGCGGAGCAGTCGCTATTTTGTCCTCGGCAAGGTGTGGAAACCCGCGCTGTATCCGCTGACACAACCGACGACCCTTCTCGACGCGATCGCGCGCGCCGGTGGACTCGAAGTTGTTGGGGGAACGGGGACAAGCGAGGAACTGGCCGACTTGTCCCGCAGTTTTCTTATTCGTGATGGCAGGCCGCTCCCGATCGATTTCGAGGCGCTCATTCGCGGCGGCGATGCGCGTTACAACATCTACGTGAAGCACGGCGACTTCATTTACCTCCCGCCGAAGAGCACGGAGGAAATTCTCGTTCTCGGCTGGGTCGCCAAGCCGGCTTCCGTCGGTTACCGCGAAGGCATGGGCCTCATCGCGGCGATTTCCGAGGTCGGCTCTTACAGGCGCAACGCCTTCCTCCAACGTGTTCTCCTCATCCGCGGACGGCTTGCAAAACCCAAGGTGGCGATCGTCAATCTCGACGATGTGATCAAAGGCAAAAAGCGCGACATTCCGCTCCAGGCCGGGGACATCATCTGGGTGCCCCAGAGTCCGTGGGATCGCCTCGAGCGCTACCTCGATATCGTCCTTGGCACGGTGGCCGAGACCGTCGCAGCCAACGAGGGCATCCGCATTGTTCAGGGCGAGCAATCGGTCGGCGTCGGCATCCAAATCCCGATCGATGGCTCGGCAGGCAGCACACAGCCGGCGCCGCTGCCCGGTCAGGTCGTGCCCTGACGAGCCAAGGCAAGCACCTCGGCGGCACTGAGTCCGGATTCCCGCAGGGAGCGGATCTCTCTTGCGCCCGCACGCTTTGAGAGCCTGCGGCCGGACTCGTCGCAGACCAGTGGACAGTGAAAAAAAGAGGGAGGCCTGCCGCCGAGGGCCTCGTAGACCAGGAGCTGGCGCGCGGTCGAAAGGAGCAGATCGCCTCCGCGTACGACCTCAGAGATGCCATCCGCGAGGTCGTCAACGACGACCGCGAGTTCGTAGGCGGGGACATCGTCCCGGTTCCACACGAGAAAATCCCCGAACTCACGCCCCGCGACGGCTTCCTGAGGACCCAGATTCCCGTCGTGGAAAACGACCTTGCGTTCATCCGGAACACGGAATCGCCAGTTAACGCCGGAAGGTTCTTTGAAAGCGAGTCCCTCCGCGGGATCCGCTCTCCACGCCGGAGGGAAAAGCGATTCCTCGCCATGCGGGGCAAGCGAAGCGGTGGCGACATCCCGCCGCGAGCGATGGCACGGATAAATCAGCCCCTCATCGCGAAGCCTCCGCCAGGCGGCGAGGTACCGCTCTCGGCGCTTGCTTTGGAAAACGGGTCCGGCCGTCCATTCGATGCCCAGCCACTGCAAGTCCTCCAAAATCGCATCGACGAACCCCCGTCGGCAGCGGGCGGGGTCGAGATCCTCGATGCGCAAGAGGAGTTCCCCTCCGCGGACCCTCGACGCTGCTGTGGAAAAAGTGGCTGCGTGCCCGAGATGGAGGCGTCCGGTCGGAGTCGGCGCAAGGCGGCCCCGGTAAATGCTGGTCACGGATTTTGCTTCGGTCCCTCGACCGGTTCCTCGCTCCATGAGGCGAAAAGCTCGCCATCCTCGAAGAGGCGCTGCGGCATGATGGCGCAGCGCGGTTCCGCAAGGCACCCGCGGTCTGCATACTCGGGTTGGGCATCGAGGCAATAGGCGGCCAACTCCGCCGAGAGCCATCCTGTCTCGGCGGCACGGAGCGTGGCTGCGAACCGTTGGGAGGACTCGCGGAACTGGGACATCAGCCAGCGTCGAAGGAAACTACCTTCCAGCAGTGAGGCGGCGAGGATGAGTTCATCCAAGCGGGTGCCGACCTGGGCCAGCGCCGTGCCCGCGATGCGCAGTCCGAGGGCCGGCGAATACTTCTTCGGTTTGCGGAAAAAAATCTGCGTCTTCGGATCTTCGAAGCAGCGGTCCAGTGCGACTTTGGCGACGCGCCCTTGGCGTCCGATTTCGACGGCTTCATTTTCCCCCGTGACCACGAGGGCTGCTGTCGCGGAGATGTCGCTGAGTCGCGACCATCGCGTGATGTAGGCAATGCCGCGTGAGGGCGCGGACGAGCCGGAGTAGGTGAACCCGATGAATCCGGGTTTGTAGTTTTCGCCGAACTCGGGCGTGACCGATTGGATGCGCAGCCGGGGGGTGTCGAGGCGGCGCGTGTCGAGGCGCTTCATGGGTTCATGGGATTATCAGGAACCGCACGGCGCGTCCACCCGCGCGAGGGCCCGTTGGACGCCATGCCGGGCGTGTGCGAGAGTCCCGCCCGATGAATCCCGTGTCCGCACAGCCGCGACCTGACGGCCGTCCCGTCATGTTCCAAGAGTGGAAAGACCTGCTCTTTCTGCACTGGGATTTTCCGCCGGATGCGGTGCAGCGCACCCTGCCTGAGGGGCTTTCCGTCCAGACATGGAAGGGCAGAGCCTATGTCGGGCTCGTGCCCTTCTTCATGCGACGCGTCCGTCCATCGGGACTTCCCGCCATGCCCTGGCTCTCGGATTTTCTCGAAATGAACGTCCGCACCTACGTGACCGACGCGGCGGGGCGGTCCGGCGTCTGGTTTTATTCGTTGGATTGCTCCCAACCCGTCGCGGTGCGTATCGCCCGTGCTGTTTTCCGGTTGCCGTATTTCGATGCGGAGATGCAGGCCTCGCGGCGGCTTGTTGGTTGGGACTATACTTGCCGCCGTGTGGGGCAGCGCGAGTCCGCCGTTTTTTCTTTTCCGGTCCGAGGGCCGTTTGCCGCGGCGCAGGAGGGGACGCTGGAGGAGTTCCTTTTGGAACGATACCGCTTCTTCGCTCCGCGGCGGCGGGGGGTGCTTACGGGGTGCGTGTGGCATGAGCCTTACCGATTCACCGGTGTGGCCGCGCGAGGCTGCTTCGACGCCCCCCTCTTGCAGGCCGGGTTTGACCCCGGCGGTCGTCCACCCTGCCATTCGGTCTTCTCGCCCGGTGTGCGGGTCACAATTTATGCGCCGGAGTAGGGAGGGATTTTTCCGATTTACACGGCCGGACGAGGGGACGATAGTCATTGCCCCGACGCTCACGTGGCGGAACTGGCAGACGCGTACGGCTCAGGACCGTATGGGGCAACCCTTGGAGGTTCGAATCCTCTCGTGAGCACTTCTTTTTCCACCCGACCCGTGCTCCGCCAGCAAGACCCCGAGTTTGTCCGCGGCACGTTTGCCTCCATCTCGAAGCGCTACGACTTCGCCAACCACCTTCTGAGCGGCGGACTGGATTTTTTCTGGCGAAATGTGGTCGCCCGGCGGGTGGCTGCCGCCGGACCTCGGCGGATCCTTGATCTTGCCACGGGGAGCGGCGACCTCGCGCGGGAACTGCGTCGCAAGTGCCCGGGCGCCCTTGTCGTTGGCGGCGATTTCTGCCTTCCGATGCTTTCCGAGGCGACGAAAAAATCCGTGCCCTGCCTCGTGCAGGCAGACGGACTGGCGCTTCCGTTTGCGGACGCATCGTTCGATGCCGTGACGGTCGCATTCGGCCTCCGGAACATGGCTTCTTGGAGTGGCGCGCTCGCCGAGTGTGCACGCGTGCTTCGCGCGGACGGTGCCCTCCACGTGCTCGACTTCGCCATGCCTCCCCAGCCGATCCTGCGTGCGATTTACCGGGTCTATCTGCACCATCTCCTGCCCCGCATCGCGGGATGGGTCACGGCACAGGCGGACGCTTACGAATACCTCGGTGAGTCCATCGAGAGCTTCCCATCGGGTGCCCGGATGTTGGATCTTTTCCGCGAGGCCGGGTTCTCCCCCCGGGCGCCGCGGTTGTTTTGTTTCGGTGTGGTTGCGCTCTACACCGGGTGTTTGGAGAAAAACGCCGTGGCGACCTCGCGATAGGTATCCGACGGGCAATCCCCGCATCGGTCGACCGCCACGCGTCGGAGGTCGTTGGCGTAATCGATGCGGTAGATGCCGAAACGCGGAGTGAACGACCCCCACTCGTAATTGTCCGTCAGCGACCAGTGCAGATATCCGAGGACAGGGACGCCGGCTTCGCGCATTGCGACAACCTGGGCGAAGTGCTCCCGCAGAAAGTCGCTGCGTGTGATGCGGTCGCGGCGTGGTGAGCACAGTTGGTTGTCGAGACGGCAGCGTTGGGCCATCCCGTTCTCCGCAATCAACACTCCCCGGCCGCGAAAAGCCTGCGAGTAATACGAACAAAAGGTCGACAAGCCCCCGGGCAAAACATGCCAGTCCCACCACTTGCTGGAGAGGCCATCCATCAGGTGTCCGTGAAGGCTGGTGTTGGGAAACTCCAGATCGTCGAACGACGGGGGACGGAAGATGTGTCCGAGAAACGGATCGTAGTAGTCGATGCCCAGAAAATCGAGCGACCCCGGTCGCTTGGCGCGTGCGATCACATCCAACAGGAAGCGGAATCCCTCCGCTGTCGCCGCGCGTGCAGCGAAATGGTCCGCGAGCCGGTGGACCAACCGACCCGCCCGCGCGAGAAGGTCGCGCCGCACCGGCAGCATTGCCGCGGAGAGCGCCCGGCGCAAAGACGCCGCACGGGCCTCCAAGTGCGCGCCGAGGGCATGGTCCGCGATTCCTTCCTCCCGGACGCACAGCAGATCGAGGAGAAGGTTTTCGGACCAATAGACGTCGCTGCAAAACGTGTTCATCGTTGCTTGCGGGCGCGGCCAACCCTCCGCTTCGTGGATGTCGTGGATGGCATTGTAGGCGCGCACGTGGGCTGCAAGGAGGCGGTTGTAGGCACGCACGCCCACCGCGAGACCGGTCTCTCCCCCTCCCGGAAAATGGCGGCTCAGGTACGTATTGAGCACGAGCATGTTCGGCTCGTTGAGCGTGACATACCATCGCACCGGGGCGTGACCTTTGGCGACCAGCGAACGGTTTATCCGGGTGACGCTGTGGCGGGCGAACTCCTCGAACGCCGCGGGCGTGCTGTCCTCCAGCCAAGCGTCGGTGCCGAGCCATGCCGGGTGCGTGAAGTGCTGGAGCGTGACGACTGGCTCCAGACCGGCCTCGCGACAGGCCGCAAGCCGCACGGCATAGGCCTCAAGGGCCTCGTCGTCGAAGGCCGGCGCGTGAACAGACGAACGGGCAGTGGAGGGTTGGACGCGCGACCACTCGATGCTCAGCCGGAAAGCGTTCAGACCCATTCCGCCGCACAGGGCGAAGTCCGACGCGTAGCGGTTCCAGAAATCCACTGCCCGGCCTGTCGTGGCCACACGGCCGCAGGCTTCCGAGGTCGCCCAGTTGTTCTGGGGCTGGCCGGTGCCATTGTAGCCGCCCTCCGACTGGTAGCCGGACGTGGCGACACCGAGCAGAAAGGGAGAGGGAGCCGCCATGCCGTCCTCAGTTGCCGGCATCCGTGGCAATACGCTTGCGGATCGCTTTCTCCCGCAGTTTCGAAATCACGGCGGGACGGCGGTCCGACGACTCCATGACGATCGACGCGATGCTCTCCGCCGCATGCGGCTTGCCGAGGGCACGGGCACTCGCCGACATGCGGCGGACGCGTTCCGGATCGTCCAAAAGCCGGCGGAGCTTGTGCGTGACGAGCGTGACCTCGGTGCACTTGACGGCGGCACCGGCCTCGAGAAGCACATCGGAGTTCCTTTCCTCCTGTCCGCCGATCGGATCCAGAATCACCATCGGCAGGCCCAGGGCCAGTGCCTCCGCGGTCGTCATGCCGCCCGGTTTGCTCAGAAGCAGGGTGGAAGAAGCCATGAGGTCGGGCATTTCCTTCGTATAGCCGAGCACGCGAAAGTCGTCCGGCCTCCCCGAAACGAGTTCCGTGACTTCGGCGAGAAGTTCCTCGTTTCGTCCGCAGACCACGATCGCCTGAAAGTCGCGGTCGAGTTGGAGGAGGCGCCGGACGACAGCAGTCGCAGGGCTCAGTCCGAGCGTGCCACCTGCCACCAGCAGCGTCGGCCGGTCCGGATCGAGCCCGTGACGGCGAAGGACGGCCGCGCGATCGACCGGCTTCCCGAAGGACGCGGAGACGGGAATGCCGGTCACCTCGATGCGGTCTCCCGGGAGTCCGAGTCCCTCCATGTGGATTTTGTCATCTTCCTGGGCGACGAAATACCAGTTGAAGGCCCGCGTTATCCAAAAGGCATGGAAGTGGAAGTCCGTCACAACGATGCCCAGTTTCGCCTCGAGCTTTCCATTTCCGATCAGCCACGAGAGAACTCCGGCCGGCATGAAGTGTGTGCAGAGGATAATGTCGGGTCGGAAGTCCTTGACGAGATTGATGAGGGGAAGGGCTTGCGGCAGGTCGAGTGCGAGACGGCTCTTGTCGGAGACCCAGGGAGTGTCGCTGGACTCATACCACCAGCCCAGAAATTCCGGAAGGAGCGCCGAGAGCTTCGCATAAAGGGTCGAGTAGAGTTGCTTGTGGAGGACATTTGTGTGGTCGAGCGAGTCGTCGCTCAGCACTTCCTCCACATCCGGTCGCCTCCGCATCGCCGCTGCGAGGGCTTCCGCGGCCTTCACGTGCCCGGACCCGACCGAGGCCGACAAAATCAGGACACGTTTTTTCATCGGGGGAGAATCTGCCCCAGCACGGGGGCCCGCTCAAGCTTCAACGGTTGCGCGGAGCGGTGCCGAGGATCCAACCCTCGAAACGCCCCAATACCGCGGTTTCGGCTTCCTTGGGGGGGTTCATGTACTCGGCCAGGTGTCCCGCCGTATCCTGCGCCGCCAGCCAAAGTGCCGAGCACCAGGCATCCTGCTGGTGCGAATCGCGGCCTGCCGTGGGCACTCCGCGATTCCAAAGTGCGGGATAAATCTCGAGCACGACGGAGCGTCCGGGGGTGGGAAGCCAACCGTCGAAAGGCCAGAAATGCACCCGGTGGGCGAGCTTGTTCCGCAGGAAGCGAAGCCAGGGAAGCCCGCTGTGTGTGGATTTTGCGACGCTCCCGGGGACATCAAAATGGAAAGGGGATTTCGCGCCGCAGATTGTGTCGGTGAGGCGCCGCCACCGCGGGTTACCCTGGCGCAAGCCTCCCCTTCCGCACAGACCCTCGCGCACAAAGTCCACGTAAATCTCATCGTCTGTCGGCCAGTGGGCCTGGAAATCATCGAGGAATGCAGGCCAGTCCCGCCGCAAGCCGTGGGCCACGAAGTAGGCCAGCGGGAACGAAAAGGCATGGTCGATTCCCACGATTGTTGGGGGGGCGGAAGCAAGTTCCTCCGCGAGCCAGTGGGCCAACCCGCGGCGGGACCAGTTTTTCTTGCCGTCAACGGGCCTTGCCTCCGCGGGCATGCCACCTGCAATCGATTGGAAAACGCGCAGGCCGGGGAGTCCCCGTGAGGGAGTCTCGGCACCGGAGTAGTCGATCCCGATATGGCGCTCAAAAAGCGGCACGGACAAGATTACACCTCACCTTGCACGAGGAATGTGTCCTCGTGCGAGTAGGGAGGCGCGCAGCAGCAAAGGAACCTGAGAGGCGTCGCGGCGAGAATCGTATGCGGGGCACCGGGCGGAATGAGAATGGCATCCCCGGGGCCGACTGTGCGGGTCTCCCCTGCAACCTCAAGCGTCCCTTCGCCTTCGAGGATGAAGTAGATTTCCTCGGTGGCCCGGTGCAGGTGACGGGCGGTCGAGGTTCCCGTCGGGAGAAACGCCTCGGCGAGGCTCTGCTGGCGCACGGGGGCGTTTGTTTGATCAAGAATGCTTCGAATCTGCGAGCCGTCCTTGGTCGTAAACGGTTTTTGACTGGATAGGTTTTGGACTATCATCGAGATTCGCACACACTATGAAATTCTACGAGGGCTGCACAGCATTGATCACCGGCGCATCGGCGGGCCTGGGGGCGGAATTCGCCCGTCAGCTTGCTCCTTATGCCGGAACGTTGGTGCTTGTGGCCCGGCGGATGGATCGATTGGAGTCCCTTGCCGCCGAACTCGTGGCAATCCATCCGGATCTGGTGGTGAAATGCTACGGGGCCGACCTTGCCGATGAATCCCGGCGCGTCGCGTTCGTCGAATGGCTGGCCAAGGAAGGTCTGGAGATTGATTTTCTGGTCAACAACGCGGGGCTTGGGGACCACGGCACCTTCGATACGAGCGACTGGCAGAGGGTGAAAACGATGTTGGATGTGAATATCTGCGCCCTCACACACCTCACACACCTGCTCGTTCCTTCCATGGTGCAGTCCGGCCGCGCTGCGATTCTCAACGTGAGCAGCGTCGCGAGTTTCTTCCCGATCCCGAACATGGCCGTTTACGCGGCGACGAAGGCCTATGTCACGAGTTTCTCGGAAGGGCTCGGCATCGAGCTCCGTCCCAAGGGAATCACCGTCACCTCCCTCTGTCCCGGACCCGTGCCAACCGAGTTTTTCGATGTGGCCACGCGTGAGGGCGATGAGGAATCCGTCTCCCACTTCAAAACATTCCCCGCCTTTGTGGTTTCGGCTCGGGAAGCCGTCGAGGCGGGTCTCGTGGCCGTTGCCCGGGACCGTTGCCGCGTTGTACCCGGGCCGCTGCTCGCCACGGCGGTTGCTGTCGCCCTCGTCGTCCCCTTCTTCATCGTCCGCTCGATCCTCCGTATGAAAGCCTCATCCCTGTAATATGACGCCGTCCGCCACATCCTCGCAGGGAGCCATTTCGTTTTCCCAAGCTTTCGAATTGATCAATCCCCACCTCTACACCGTGGAGGAACGGATTCGTGCGCAGGCGAAATCTTTCGATCCGGCGGTGGAGGGCTATGTCTCGTATGTCTGCAACTCCGGAGGGAAGCGTCTTCGCCCCGCCCTCGCCCTCCTTGCAGGTGGAACGACGGGAAAAATCTCACCGAGCCACGTGGACCTCGCCGTGATTCTCGAACTCATTCACATCGCGACGCTCGTCCACGATGACATCATGGACGGGGCCGAACTCCGCCGCGATCAGCCCACAGCAAATGCGAAGTGGGGAAATGCCATCACGGTGCTGCTCGGCGATTGCCTTTTTGCGCATGCGCTCCGTCTCTCGACGGGTTTCAGCAACAGCGATATCTGCCGCCGCATTGCGGATGCCGCCGCGGATGTCTGCTCGGGCGAAATCATCCAGACCCAGCGCCGCTTCGACCTCAAGTTGAGCACGGGCGACTATTACCGCATCATCGAGATGAAGACGGCGGCACTCTTCGCAGCCGCCTGCGAACTCGGAGCCTTCATCAGTGAGGCAAGCCCTCCGGTGATCGGTGCCCTCCGCACATTCGGCAACAAGCTCGGCATCGCCTACCAGATCTACGACGACATCCTCGATCTGGCGGGCACCGAAGAAGAGACCGGCAAAACGCTCGGCACGGATCTGCGGAAGGGGAAGTTCACCCTGCCCGTGCTCCTCATGCTGCAATCCGGCCGCGACTTGAAGGATGTTCGCGACCTGCTGCTTGACGAAAAGAAGATGGATGCGATGCGTCTCACGGCCCTCCTCGACCGCTCCGGGGCCGTCCAGGCCGCGATCGGTGTGGCCCGCCGCTTCATCGACGAGGCGGACGCCCAGCTTGCCCAAGTGCCGGAGAATCGCTACGCCCGCGGCCTCCTTGCCATCTCGGCGCACTTGCGTGTCCTCCTTGAGAAGTTCTAGTCTCCGCGCGTGGAGACCGTGCGCATCCGCGAAATGCCCGCCTCGGAGCGCCCGAGGGAGAAGGCCGGCCGCCTCGGCATGGCGGCTTTGAACGACGCCGAGTTGCTGGCGATTTTCATCCGCACCGGTGTGCCCGGCCGCGATGCACTTCAAGTGGCCGCCTCGTTGCTGGAGAATTGCGGGGGACTCCTCGGTCTCGGACGCACAGATGCCCGGGAAATCCGCCGCAAGAACCCCGGCATCGGCGAGGCGAAGTCGCTGGAACTCGCAGCGGCCTTCGAGATCGGACGCCGTCTTGCGCGGGGCGGGGTCGTTGCTCCCGTCATGGATGCGCCGGATAAGATCTACCAGGCATTCGCGCAGGAGATGATGACCCTGCGCACCGAGGAACTCCGCGTGCTTCTGCTCGATACCAAACTCCGCCTCATCCGGGCCGAGACGATCGCCCTCGGATCTCTCAACGAATGCGTGGCCCATCCGCGCGAGATTTTCCGGCCTGCCATCGTCCACAGTTCCTACGCGATCGTCGTTCTTCACAACCATCCCAGCGGGGATCCCACCCCCAGCGGTGCGGACCGGCGTCTCACGGCCTCCCTCCGTGAGGCCGCCTCGCTTCTTCAGATTCAACTTATGGACCATATCATTTTCGGCACACCCGCCGACGGGCGCGCCCCCTATTTCAGCTTCCGGGAGGCCGGTCTCCTGTGAAAATCCACCCCTCCGCTGTAATTCATCCGGAGGCCGTGCTGGCTCCCGATGTCGAGGTTGGCCCGGGTGTGGTGATCGGCCCCCGTGTTGTGATCGGGGCCGGTTCGGTCATCGCCGCGCATGCCGTGCTCGAGTCCGACGTCGTGCTCGGCGAAGGAAACACTGTGGGCTACGGTTCCATTCTTGGCGCGCCGCCGCAGGACTTCGCCCACAAGCCCGAGATCCGCAGCCATGTGCGCATCGGAAACGGGAACCGCCTCCGTGAATACGTGACGATCCACCGCGGCACAAAGGAAGGCACCGAGACCATCGTGGGCGATGGATGTTTTCTCATGACCGGCACGCATCTCGGCCACAACACCGTGCTCGGGAACGGAGTCATCATCACCAACAACTGCCTCCTCGCAGGCTATGTCACGGTTGGTGACAACGCCGTGCTCGGGGGCGGCAGTGTTTTTCACCAGTTCATCCGCATCGGCCGCAGGGCCATGATCGCGGGGCTCTCGGCGTTCAACAAAGACATCCCGCCTTTTGTCACTGCCAACTTCCGCAATCTTCTCGTCGGCATCAACATTGTCGGCCTCCGCCGCGGCGGATTCGATGCCGCGGCACGGGCGGAAATCAAAGAAGCGTTCAAACTCGTTTACCGCAGCGGGCTGAGCGTACGGGAAGGGCTTGCGGAAGCCTCGCGGCGCGAGTGGGGACCCGCCGCCGCTGAGTTTTTCGACTTCATCCGTGCCTCGAAGCGGGGGACGTGCACCTCGAACCGTCTGGCCTCCTTGGAGGATGCCGACGAGTGAGGTTGCAATCCCGACAGGCTGCGCGAACTGTTGAGACGTGAGCTCCGGACCGGCTGATTTTTCCGCCATTCTGCGGGACATGCCGCACAAGCCGGGCGTCTATGTGATGCGCGACCGGCTCGACCATGTCATCTACGTCGGCAAGGCCCGCGACCTGCGCAAACGTGTGGGCAGTTACTTCATGCCGTCACGCCGGATGACGGCCGACCCCAAGACGCGCGCCCTCATCGCAAGCATCTGGAACCTCGAATACCACGTCGTGAAAAGCGAGGCCGAGGCCGTCCTTTTTGAGGGTCGCCTCATCAAGGAGTTCCGGCCGAAATACAATGTGAGCTTCCGCGACGACAAGCGCTTCCTGCTCGTACGTGTGCATCTCTCGGATCCGCTGCCGCGCTTCGCACTCACGCGACTGCGCAAGGAAGACGGGGCACGCTACTTCGGGCCCTTCGCACACTCGGGTGCGCTCCGTGCGACACTGAATGCGATGCGCAAGAAGTTCGGCCTGCGATCGTGCCGTCCCGCCGAGCCGGGCGAACGGGATTTCAAGCACTGCCTCGACCATGTCATCAAAAACTGCAGCGCGCCGTGCATCGGAAGGGTCACCCGGGAAGAGTATTTGAAGCGTGTGGAGCAGGCCTGTGAATTTCTCGAAGGCCAGAGCCGGGAAATGATCCGGCAGGTGGAGGAGGAAATGAAGGCCGCGGCGGAACGTCTCGACTTCGAGAAGGCGGCCCAGCTAAGAAACTTGCTCGAGGACCTGAAGACCACGACGAAGCCGGTCGTGCGCTTCACGCGAAAATCCCTGCCCACGACGATTGATCCCGCGGCGGACCTCCTCGCGCTTCGGGATGCGCTCGGGTTGGCTGTCGTGCCGCGTGTGATGGAGTGTTTCGACATTTCAAACATTTCGTCGACGCACATCGTGGCCTCGATGGTGCGTTTCCGCGAAGGGGTGCCCGACCGCTCCGGATACCGCAAATACCGCATCGTCGGCACTCCCCATCAGGACGATTTTGCAAGCATGGCGGAGGTGGTGCGGCGGCGGTATGGGCGCGTGCTCCGTGAGGCGACGGCGTCGCAGGACGACGCAGCATGGAACCAGGAACCCGCCTCCGAGGCCGCCGCAAGGGCCTCGGTGGAGGCGGGAACGACGGCCTTGCCCGACCTGGTGATCGTCGACGGCGGCCGCGGCCAGCTCTCAAGCGCCTGCGCGGAACTCCAGCGACTCGGATTGTTTGATCTTCCGATCATCGGCCTCGCGAAGGAATTCGAGGAAATCTACCGGCCCGCGCGGCCACTTCCGCTCCGCCTCCCGGAGGACAGCGGGGCACTGCGTCTCCTGCAGCGTATCCGCGACGAGGCGCACCGGACGGCAAACGGCTACCACAGCCTCCTGCTGGCCAAGCGTGTGCGCGAGAGTGTGCTCGATGGCATTCCGGGCGTGAATGCCGCGAGGAAGAAAGCCCTGCTCCGGACGTTCGGTTCCGTCGACCGACTGCGCAAAGCCTCTCCCGACGAGATCGCTGCCGTGCCCGGGATCAGCCCGTCGCTCGCGGCAGGCATTCTCGAAAGGCTCCGCGTTTCCACATAAGGGCACTCAGCCGGCGATGTTCGAAAGCGCGCGCAACACCCGCGGGCACGTCGTTTCAACGCGGTTCCAATCGGGGATCATGGGATCGGCGAGGGGATTCTCCAGATGGCGCAAAGCGGCGCTGCGAATTGATGCGGCGAAGGTGTGCACGGCGGTCTCTTCATCGTGGCGGTCGTAGAGAAGACCGTTGATGTCGGCATCGGCGGCATAGGAGCGCATGGCATCCTCCGCCAGTTGCACGTAGGTGGTCGGAAGCGTGTCGAACAGACCCCGGTCCAGACGCACACCGAGCCCGGCCAGCGTCCGGAAGAGGCACTGTGCGATGTCGGCGGCCATCTTGTTGAGCCCGCGCGTGGGGTCACCGCGCGAGAGGTCCTGATGTTTGTGGTCGTAGCACTCTGCGATGTCGATCTGGCAGACCGCTTTCGGCGAACACACGCGAAACACCTCGGCGAGCAGTCCGATATCGACGCCCCAATCGTGTGGCACGCGCGCGCGCCGGATCACTTCGATGTCGAAACTCACTTCGCCGCTGAGGGGATAGCGGAACATTTCGAGGAAGCGCAGGAAGTCGTGGTCGCCGACGAGCGTGCGCAGGGAACGGACGACCGGACTCAGGAGCAGGCGCATCACGCGGCCGTTGAGGCGGTCCGTGAACCGGGCGCTGTAGCCTTTGCAGAAATCGAAACCGAGATTCGGATGGGCGACCGGATAGCAGAGGCGCGCAAGGAGTTCGCGGTCGTAGGTCGTGATGTCGCAATCATGCGCGGCAATCACCCGCGACCGCCCGGAAGCGAGCACGCAGCCCGCGCACAGCCAGAGGTTGCGGCCCTTTCCGGAAGGGCCGGCATCCAACTCCGCTTCGGCGAGGGCACCGAGAATCGCCTGCATCTCGGGTCCGTCGTTCCAGAGAAGGATGAGCCGGTTTCCGAGCGGCGTAAAAACATTCTGCGCGTGGCGGAAGGCGTTCTCGTCGGCGCCGTCGAGACCGACGACCACCTCCGTGAGGTATGGCGCCGAAGAAACAGTGGCCACGATGCGAGCGAGTGCCGGGGTGCCGAGTTCGTCCGCGTGGCAGGGCAGCACGAGGGCAATGGGCTTCTCTCTTGAGAAAATCAACAGGTCTTCCTCGAGACGGGCGAGATTCGGCTCCCCGAGCCGGTGGAGTGTGGAGATGGTTCCGGATTGGAGGAAGTCCGACATGGCGACAAGTCTTCCTGCTCTCCCTGCGTTGAGCAACGCCGGAAAACATGGTATGCCGCGTACTGTGAACAGGCCCCGCACGCTGATCGTTCTGCATTCCCATCTGCGTCCCGGGGGCGTGCGGCGTGTGGTGGAATTGCTGCTTTCCCATGTGGTGCGGGCCGGCGGGTTTTCGCGAACCATCGTGGCCACGGGGGAATCGTCACCGGATGGGTGGGAGAGCGAGATCGCACAGCGGGCCGGAGCGGTGTGCGTCGTGGAGCGGGCGTTCGGATATCTCGCCGAACAGGAGGCGACCCCGGCCGTGCTCCGGCGGGCAATCCGGTCGGCACTGGGACATCTGTGCAGTGAGGCGGATGTGACGATCTGGTTTCAGAATCCGGGCCTTTGCCGGAATCCTCTCCTCAACGAGGAAGTGCGGCGTGTCGCGCGGCGTCCGGGGATTCGTGTGTTGGCCCACCATCACGACTTCTGGTTCGACAACCGGTGGCCCCGCCTTGCGGACATGCGCGCGGCGGGCCTTTCTTCGGTGGCGGAATGGGGGCAGGCGACATTTTGCACCGGAGGTGTCGTGTCGCACGTTGTCATCAATGCGAAGGACCGCCGCGTGGCGGCCGCCGCGGGCTGGCACGTTCGGAAAGTGCCGAATCCTGTCGTGACGAACCGCGTGGGTGACACGGTGGTCCGCCGTGCCCGGCGGTGGATTCGCGAGCATGTGGGCGGGGCGTGCTGGATTTGTCCGGGGCGCATGCTGCGGCGCAAAAACGTCCTGGAAGCGATTCTCCTCACGCGTCTGTGCCATCCGGGGGCGAAGTTGCTCCTGGCCGCTGAAGCCAGTTCGTCCGACGAGGCGGCCTATGCGCGTGCTGTGAAGGATGCCGCCGCGGCCGGAGGTTGGCCCGTGGTGTTTATCGATTTCTCGGCGGGTGGCGTTCCTCCGATGGACGCACTCACCGCCGCGGCGGATGCGATTCTTCTCACGTCACTCATGGAGGGCTTCGGCCTTGCGTATCTCGAGGCGGCCTCACTGGAACGCCCGCTCCTTGCCCGCCGCCTGCCCGTGGTCGGCGATGATCTGAGGCGTTGCGGATTCCGGGGCGGGAGCTTTTACAGTGATGTCGCGGTTCCTGTCGGGTTGTTTTCTTTATCCCAGGAGAGGGAGCGCCAGAAAAAGCTCGGGAGGCGGTCTGCTGCCTTGGTGCCCGGGCGCTGGCGGGCCTTTCTCAAGGGAGCGGAGGTTTGCGAAGGCATGCCGTTCCGTTGCCTCTCGCTGGAGGCCCAGAGGGAAGTTCTCTCGCACCCGGCGGCGGCTCCGATGTTGAATGCGGCGAATCCCTGGATGCGGCGGATTCGGGATGAGGGGCCGCGACGGGCCTGTTGGATGGACGGAGGCAGCAAACTCAGCGCCGCGGAGGCGGCGAAGCGGTTGGTGCGCGCGATGAGATCGGGTCCGACGGCAACCGTCGACCTTGACCGGATCGTTCGCGCGACCTTGTCCGCCTCGCCGTTTTATCCGTTGCTGGCGCCGGGCGGTGTCAGTAAGTGAACGAAACCCCGACGTTCGCCCACACTTCATTGCCCTGATCGATGTCGCGCAGGGCCGTCATGGCGATGCTGTAGTTGATGCCCGCGAAGGCGGAGATCACGCGGTTGATTTGCCAGGAGCCCTGGAGGCCGAACTGGAAGTTATTCCAGCCGTGGTAGTCGCGTGTGTTGTAGCCGAAGTTCAGACCAAGGAGCGCATACGGCTGGAGGCTCAGAATGTCCTTGTAGAGCGGGATGTCCCCGTCGATGCGGAACTCCAGAAACGCCCCCGGCGTGTTGTTGAGATCCCAGATGAAGTTCACAGTGGGCGTGACGTAGGGGATCGCGTTCGTTCCGAGAACAAGGAAGAGTTCGTTGCCGTAAACACCGTGGGCGTGCCCGCCGTGGTCATCCCCCTCGTCGCTGTGCTCCTCTTCGTGGTGCTCGTCGTGACCCTCTTCCTCGTCATGCGAGTGCTCGTCGCCCTCATGGGAATGTCCCTCTTCAACGTGTCCCGGCGTGTAGCGGAAGTTGTATCCGGGAATCACAAAAACTGGCCCGAGATCCACCGTGTAGGCCGCTGTGAAATCCCACTCTTGAAACGCATTGCCTGTCCCGAAGCCGTTCCAGACGTTGAAGGTGAAGTCTTGGATCCAAACCCCGAGTTCGGTCGTGTAGGCCCCAGAGTTTCCCGTCTCGTTCACACCGTAATGGATGTGACGGCTCTCCCATCCTGTCGTCAAGGAGGCCCCCCACCAGCGGTCTACCTCCTCAAGTGTCGGCTGTTTGAACGACTTCCCCGTTGGCGAAACTTCGGCGTGGTTGTGCCCCTCATGTTCCTCATGTCCCGTGGGATCTAGGTCCAAGGCCTCGTCGACCGCGTTGGCGGATTGACGGTGGACATGACCGGGACCATGGGCGAGGGCCGTGGAGAAACTCAGAAGCACCACGGAGACAGCGGCAAGTGAGAAGGTTTTCATCAATTTAAAGCAAGACGGTTGCGTTAATACATGCAAGCTGCTTGCTGTAAAGAGAATTTAGCAGCCAACAGCATATTTATTGCATGCGACTTGCAATCCAACATTTGGTAATGCAACTTGCTTGCATGAGTTCACGGAATTTCCCACAGATGTCTCGTCGTCGGGCGGTCCTCTCGGATCTTGGAGCCGCCTTGGCGCAGCAGATGGTCTATTGGGGCTGCGATGCCAAGCACCCTGATGGCAACGTTCTCGTGCACATGGGAATGGAGCGGCGGGAGACTGATCAATCGGCCGGTGAGGGAAGCAGTCGCTATCGAGCGATATGGGGGGGCGGGATCGTGGAGTTGCACAGTTTCAGCGCGGGGTGGTATCCGCCCCATGGAACGGGAACAGTCTTTATCCGGCACTTGGGACGGATCGTGGGATGCTCCGGCGGGGAACCTCCGAGTCCAGGTTCCTACAGACTGGATCACTCCTCACCGGACGATTTGGTGACGTTGGTGGTCCCGATGATCGAATGGATTTTACGCTATGAGTCCGGCGTGAAGGAGCATCTCGGAAGAAGCTATCGCGAGGCCTGTTTCCGGCATTCGCTTCGCATGCCCGGAGTGCGTCCATGGTTGGAGCCCGAAGATGGCCTGAAGTGGCTGGCGGAGTTTGTGGCGGATCCATCGTCGGTGGGGCGCGGTCGCCCCCATTCCCGCGTGAATGCGTTGGCTGCTTGAGCGCGATTTTTGCTGGCTTTTATGAAAACCGAAACCATCAAGCGCCTGCCCGTGACCGTCCTCTCCGGCTTTCTCGGCGCGGGAAAAACCACGTTGCTGAATCATGTGTTGAACAATCGCGAAGGCCGCAGGGTGGCCGTGATCGTCAACGACATGAGCGAGGTCAATATCGACTCCTCGCTCGTCGAGAACGGGGGAGCCGAACTCAGCCGGACGGAAGAAAAGCTCGTGGAGATGACGAACGGCTGCATTTGCTGCACGCTCCGCGACGATCTGCTGAAGGAGGTCTCGCGACTCGCCGCCGAGGGGCGGTTTGATTACCTCTTGATCGAGTCCACTGGGGTGTCCGAGCCGCTTCCGGTCGCGCAGACATTTACCTTCAGCGACGAAAACGGATCGAGTCTCCAGGAACTTACGCGTTTGGACACCATGGTGACCGTCGTGGATGCCGCGCACTTTCTTGATCAATTTCGCGACGCGCAGAGCCTGAAGGAGAAGAGCCTCGCAATGAACGAGGAAGACGAACGGACGGTCGCCGATCTCTTCATTGATCAGGTCGAGTTCGCCAATGTCCTTCTCGTGAACAAGATCGACCTCGTGAGCGTGGAGGACCGTCAGGAACTGCTGGGAGTTCTCCGAGGCTTGAATCCCTCGGCCCGGATTCTCGAGACCGAGCGGGGCTCCGTTCCGCTCGACGAGGTTCTCGATACCGGGCTTTTCGACATGGAGAAAGCGCAGAACTCCGCGAGGTGGATCCAAGAGCTGAACGGCGTGCATACCCCTGAGACCGAGGAATACGGGATCTCCAGCTTCGTGTTCCGTGCGCGGCGCCCGTTCCATCCCAAGCGGTTCTGGGATTTTCTCCATACCGAATGGCCCGGCCTTCTGCGCTCCAAGGGATACTTCTGGCTGGCCAGTCGCAACGATATGATCGGCCTCTGGTCGCAGGCGGGAGGCAGCGCGGAGTACCGACCCGTGGGCTACTGGTGGGCCGCAGCGCCCAAATCGCGGTGGCCCGATGATGATGAGACGTGGAAAGCGATTCTCAAGGATTGGCAGGAGCCTTACGGCGACCGTCGGCAGATGTTGGTTTACATCGGGCAAAACCTGCCCAAAGAAGAGATGAAGGAAGCCTTGAGGAAGTGCCTTTTGGATGACCGCGAACTCAACCTGGGAGCCGAAAAGTGGGCAAAGTTCCGGGACCCGTTTCCCTCATGGCTCGACAGCCGGACAACCGAGGGACTGGAAATGACGGCGATTGCAACCTGAGTCGCCGGCGGTATCCTTGCCGCATGTCGCATGCCGAGTCTTCGTCGCCGGGATTGGAGATCCGCTCCCGTTTGGAAAAGTTGATCAATACACTGGGCTTCCTGCCCGATTCGGATGAGAGACTTCGCTACTTGATTTCGCTCGGCAGGAAGTTTCCTCCCATGGATGAGGCATTGAAGACGGATGACCGGCTCTTGCCGGGCTGCATGTCGCGGTTGTGGATCGAAGGCGCCGTGGTGGACGGACTCTGCCGATTCCAGATGGATGCCGACGCCTCGATCTCCAAGGGGATCGCCGCGGCGGTATGTGGGCTGTATGAAGGCCAACCGGCGGCGGATGTGCTCGCAGTCGAGCCCGATTTCTTCGAGCCGGCGGGTTTGACTTCGTTGATTTCGCCAAACCGCGTGAATGCTCTTGCCAGCCTCCGGCGTTACATTGTCGCCAAGGCCTCCGGGCTCTGATCACCAAACGAATGCCGCGAGGCAGAACGTCGCGATCATCGCCGTTCCAATCACGATTTTCACAACGAGTCCGAGTGTTGTCCCGAGGAATGTTCCCCACCCGGCGACGCCCGCAGGGAGTGCGCCCTTGCCGGAGAGAAGCTCGCCGGCCACCGCACCCAAGAGCGGACCGAGAAGAAGTCCCGGAAGGCCGAAGAAAATCCCAACAACGGCTCCAATCAATCCGCCCAATGCCCCCCACCGGGAAGCGCCGAAGACTTTGGCCCCGGCTGCGCCGCTCAGGAACTCCACCGCCTGAGCCAGAAGCAGAAACGCCAGAAGAGCAAGCAGCGTGGGCCAACCGACGGAATGCAGAGTCAGGGCATTGAGCACAGCACCGGAAAAAATGAGGATCGTCCCGGGCAGGAGCGGGACGACCGTGCCCGCCAGACCGCCCAGCATGAGCAGGGCTGTGAGCGTCCACCAGAGGGTTTCCATGCGGCAGATTACTCGGATTCGTCCGCACCGCCATGGCTTTCTCGGGCGAGCCACGGAGCGAGGAGGCATGCCGCGGCGAAGAGGTTCCAACCGACTCCCGTCGCGCAGACGAAGCCGAATCCGCTGAGTGCCGGATTGCTTGCAAGTCCAAGCGCTCCGAACCCGGCGATCGTGGTGAGCCCGCTGATGAGAAGGGGCTTCATGACCACCCGGAGTGCGGCCAGACCACCCTCGCGAGCAGCCAGCGTCAGGTGGACTCCGTAGTCGACTCCCACGGCGAGCAACAGCGGGAAGGCCAGGACACTCAGGAGATTGATCGGATGATTCGTCAGTTTGAGCGTCGCCAGAGTGCCGGCAAGCGCCAGAACGAGACAAAGGGCATGCCGCAAGACGGCCGCGAGGCTGCGGTAGGTTGCGAGCAGGACAAGCAGCACCATCAAAACCACCGCGGAGCCGAAGAGGGTCAGTTCGCGAATCGCCCACGGAACCAAGTCGCCCAACATCTGTGACCACCCGGTGACGAAAGCGCCGGGCAATGCTGCCATCAGGGTATCGCGGACGGCTCTTCGGTTTTCCGGCGATGTCTCGGCCAGCCGGAGATAAGCGATCATGTCGCCGTATGGAGAAACCATGCGGTCCACCACGAACCACCAGGGCGACGAAGCCTCGAGCGACAGCGAGCGGGGCGAGCCCTTGGACAAGCCTTCCAAAAGCCGTCTCGCCGGATCGAGCGCGCCGGGCCGGAGGCCGTTGTCTGTTTCAAGGTGGTCAATCTCCTGCACGGAAATCGCGCCGGTTGGAGGCTCGAACGAACGAAGGGACGGATCTTCGCGAAGGGGTGAGGGACTGGAAAAACCGGTCAGCACACCACCGGCCTTGAGTTGGTCCAATGCCGCGTCGAGTCGAACGAGGTCGTCACGCGACACCGGGGCCGGAAGCACAACCATTGCGGGTTCAAACGTGTCTGGGAAAAGCGCCATCATCCGCGCGAGCGTCTGGGCGGCCGGGATGTTCGCCGGTTCCAGTGAGCGCGGCGACGTGTCGAACGACAGAGGACGCCACGGGGATGCAGCAACCAATGCTGCCGCTCCCAATAAGGCGCAGCCTGCCGTGAGCGAAGCTCCTGAGAGCATGCGGCCGCAGAGAAGATCCAGCCGGTCCCGTGCCGAACCGTGGGGCAGGTGACGCTCGAAGAGCGGCATAAAGACGATCATCGCCGCGGCTCCGCAGAGAACGCCGATGGCGACGAGAATGCCGAGTTGGGCGAATCCGGTCGATCCGCTGAAGACCAACGTCGCGAAGCCAAGAGCCGTCGTCAGTGCGACCCAGAAAATTCCCGGTGCGGCACGCAGTGTGGAGTCTGCAATAGCCTGCTCGCGCGAACGACCCGAGCGTCGTGCGACTGTGTAATTCTGGAAAAGGAGAAAACTGAAATCATCGCCCAGACCCACAAGGATCGAACAAAATCCCATTGCCACGACGTTCAGCTTTTCGAGGACGATGTTTCCCGCGGCCAGGGAAACCAGGCAGGTGAAAGCAAGGATCAGAACCGAACCCGCAAGTGGAAGAACCGAGCGGAAAGCAACCCAGAAGAGCACCGTCACGGCGGCCAGCGAGACCAATGAGGTCAGGAAGATGTCACGCTGCATGCTGGACGAGATCTCGGCCACATAAGCCGCGCGGCCGGTGACACCGATGGCATCCTGTGGCAACCCCTCCCGCTTCGTGAAGTTGGCCACGAATGCGTTCACTTGCTTCATCAATGCCCGGCAGGCTGGCGCGGAGAGCTCCTCTTGGTTCGTGATCACCGGAATAATGCGGGCTGAGTCGTTCCGCATATCAAACGTCCCGTCCGGATCCACGCGGTCGGCAAACGAAGCTGCCAACGGCGAGAGGATCCCGAGCGGATCGGTGGAGAGTTCGATCCGAGCCATGGGCGAGCCCGCACGCATCGCATCCGCCAGCCTTGCGATTCGCTCCCTCACGCGTCGGGCGTCGAGAAGAGGAAGGATGTTTTCCGCAAAATCCGGATCGGAGAGGAGCAGCGGGGCGGCGAGGTCGGGCAGGTTGGCAATGCCTCCGGGTGATTCGAGCGGCGGGGCGTCGAGTGCCCGGACGGCCCAAGGTTGTTTGCGCAGTTCGGAAAGAAATGTCTCCGAAAAATCTCCGCTGCGGGTGTCGAGGAGAAACGCGAGCTCGCGGGCTGTGGTGAAGCGCGCATTGTAGATCCGCAGCCCTTCCACGGCGGGATTTCCCGCCGGCAGGAGATTCAGGATGTCCGTGTCAAATGTTTCCTGCGTTCGCAGAACTGCGCCTGCTGCGACAGCAAGAAAAAGCGCGGCGGCGACAAGCACCGCCGGGCGTCGCACCGCGAGAGCGGCCAGCCCCGCGGCGAGGGTTCTCACACGTTGAAGCGGAACTCGACCACGTCCCCGTCTTGCACCACGTAGTCCTTGCCCTCCAGCCGGAGCTTGCCCGCCTCGCGGGCCTTGGCCTCCGAGCCAAGCGCGATGAGGTCGGCGAACGACACGATCTGGGCGGCGATGAACCCGCGCTCGAAGTCGCTGTGAATCACTCCGGCTGCCGCAGGAGCCTTGTCGCCCACATGGATCGTCCAGGCGCGGGTTTCTTTTGGACCGGTGGTGAGATAGGTGCGCAAGCCCAGCAGGTGATACGCCGCACGGATCAGTTGGCTCACGCCGCTGTCTTCGACGCCGAGGCCGGCAAGGAACTCGCGCGCCTCGGCGGGCGGAAGCTCGGCGAGTTCACTTTCAATCTGCGCACTGATCACCACCGAGCCGCTTCCCAGGTGGGAGGCCGCGTAGTCCCTCACGGCTTGAACGTGCTTCGCGGCGGGCGTGTCCGCGGTGGCGAGATCGTTCTCGCCGACGTTGCAGGCGAAGAGGGTGGGCTTGGACGTCAGGAGGAAAAACCCGCGAAGCAATTCCTTCTCCTCGGCGGAAAGATCGGCCGTCAGGGCGGGCCGGCCGGCATCCAGGTGGGGGATGAGTTTTTCGCAGAGGGCAAGTTCCGCCTTGGCGACCTTGTCCCCGCTGCGGGCGCCTTTCGTCGAACGCTCGGCGCGCTTCTTTACCGAGGAAAGATCGGCAAGGATGAGTTCGGTATTGATGACCTCGATGTCGCGGACGGGATCGACCGAGCCGGCGACGTGGTGGATATCCGAACTCTCGAAACAACGCACGACCTGGATGATCGCGTCCACCTCGCGGATATGGCTCAGAAACTGGTTGCCGAGGCCCTCGCCTTCGCTTGCGCCCGCGACGAGGCCCGCGATATCGACAAACTCGATGGCCGCCGGGATGATCTTTTCGGACTTCGAGAGGGCAGCCAGCGCGTCGAGCCGCTCGTCCGGCACGGTGACGATCCCGACGTTCGGTTCGATCGTGCAAAAGGGAAAATTTGCCGCCTGCGCCTTGCGGGTGCGGGTGACAGCATTGAAGAGGGTGGACTTCCCGACATTGGGAAGTCCGACAATTCCGGCTCTGAGCATAGGCGGGCACGCTAGACGATGACCCGCGAAAAGGGAAAACCTTCTTTGGGCCGGTGCCGTGCTGGAATGGATTTTGCTCGTCACACGTGGCGGCAGCCTGTTTGAAGGCAACGCCGCCATAGCACGACTCATGATGAACGACGCCTTATCCCCAGCCTGCGGGCTTTACGATCCTTGCAATGAACACGACGCCTGCGGGGTGGGTTTCGTGGCGCAAGTGAGCGGACGCCGCTCGAATGCCATCCTCCGCACGGGTCTGCGTGCGATCTGCAGCCTGATGCACCGCGGCGCACTGGATGCCGACGCAAAGACCGGGGACGGCGCCGGGATCGTCACACAGATTCCCTACAAAATCTTCGGGCCCGAGGTCGCGCGCATGGGGCACAAGCTCTTTCAGGAAAGTGATCTCGCCGTGGGCGTGATGTTCCTCCCCCACGACAACGCCTACGCCCAGGCGCGGGCAAAGGCGATCACCCAGGAGGTCCTGGAGAAACGCGGATTGTTTCTCTTCGGTTGGCGTGAGGTGCCGGTGAACCTCCACGTGCTCGGTGAGAAGGCCCAGATGACGATGCCCCGCATCGAGCAAGTTCTCGTCGGGCGCCCGTGGGGAATGGCCGATGATGACTACGAGCGCCGCCTTTTTCTTGCCCGCAACGAGATCGAGGACGCCGCGGCGGCGGACAAAATCCGGAACTTTTACATCCCCTCATTTTCGCACCGCACGATCGTCTACAAGGGCCTGCTCGTTTCCGCATCTCTCGAGAAGTTCTACCGCGACCTGTCCAATCCCGACTACGAGACCGCGCTCGCCATCTACCATCAGCGCTACAGCACAAATACGTTCCCGACGTGGCCGCTCGCCCAACCGTTCCGCATGCTCGCGCACAACGGCGAAATCAACACGATCCGGGGCAACAGGAACTGGATGCAGTGCCGCGAGGCCGAACTGCGAGCCGACTTCTGGGGAGCGGATATCGACCTGCTGAAGCCGATCATCCAACCCGGCGGCTCCGACTCTGCCAGCCTCGACAATGCACTCGAAGTGCTTCACATGAGCGGCCGCGGACTCCTGCATGCGATGACGATGCTTGTTCCGCCGGCCTACCGGTCTGATCCCCGTGTCACACCCGGCCTTCAGGCTTTCTACAAATACCACCGTTGTATTTGCGAGCCGTGGGATGGTCCTGCGGCGCTGTGTTTCACCGATGGTTTGATCGTCGGGGCCTGCCTGGACCGCAACGGTCTGCGTCCGGCGCGCTACAAGGTCACGAGCGACGGGGTGTTTGTGATCGGTTCGGAAGTCGGAGTCTCCGGCTTGGATCCGGCTTCCGTGGTCGAGAAAGGGCGACTGGCCCCCGGGGAAATGATCGCCGTCGACACGGCCGGAGGACGCATCCTCCGCGACCAGGAGATCAAGGCCCAACTCGCCGCCCGGAAGCCCTACGCCGAGTGGCTCGCGGCGAATCTTGTCGAAATACCACAGTCCGGAAAAGAGGAGATCCGTCCGCCTGAGGAAGAACTCGATATCCTCACCCTCACTCAGCGCCAGATCGCCTTCGGCTATTCCAGTGAGGAACTCGAGATGGTCCTCAAGCCCATGCTCCGCGACGGCGCCGAGGCTGTTGGCTCCATGGGCGACGATACTCCTCTGGCAGTGCTCTCTCTCAAGCCGCGCCTTCTCTATACCTATTTCAAACAACTCTTCGCGCAGGTTACGAATCCGCCGATCGATCCGATCCGCGAGAAGTTGGTCATGTCGCTTCACACCGTTCTCGGCTGGCGGCGCAACCTCCTCGCCGAGTCCCCCGAGCATGCCCGCATGGTCATGATCGAGTCGCCCGTGCTCGTGAACGAGGATCTTGAGCGGCTCCGCTCGCTTGGCGGGGAGCACAAGGCAGTCACGGTTTCCGTGCTCTGGCCGGTCGCGGCAGGAACCGAAGGGCTCGAAGCGGCGGTTACACGCATCTGCGCCGAGGCCGAGGCGGCTGTCGATTCCGGTGCCCGGATGTTGATCCTGAGCGATCGCGGAGTCGACGAAAGGCAGGCCGCCGTACCCATGCTGCTTGCGGCAGGCGCGGTGCACCACCACCTCAGGCGTGTTGGCAAACGCATGAAGACCGGCCTCATCTGCGAGACGGGCGAGGCCCGCGACGTCCATCAGATCGCTTGCCTTGTCGGCTTCGGTGCGAGTGCCGTGAACCCCTGGCTTGCCTTCGAGACCGCCCGCGAGATTTTGGAGAAAGACGGCGGAGCCGGTGCGTATGCCGAGGCGGTTGTAAACATCCGCAAAGCCCTTGAGGCCGGGCTCCTGAAAATCATGTCCAAGATGGGCATCTCGGTCGTCAACAGCTACCGCGGGGCTCAAGTCTTCGAGGCCATCGGGGTTTCGTCCAAGGTTGTCGAGAAATGCTTCACCGGTGTCTCCTCGCAGATCGAGGGCATCGGTTTCCGCGAGATCGCCGAGGAGACGCTGGCCCGCCACGCCCATGCTTTCTCGGGCGCCGTTCCCGTCGAAGCCGGAAAACTGGAGGATCCCGGATACTACCGCTTCCGTCGCGGTGGCGAAGTCCATGCCGTCACACCGCCGGTGTTGCAAAACTTTCACACCTACGTCGGTATCAAGGGGGCCGACAAAGCCGGCAAGGCGGAGGACTACCGCAAATACGTCGACTCGGTGCTCGCAAGCCGTCCCCTCGCGCTTCGCCACTTGCTGGAGTTTGTTCCCGGTGCTTCGGTTCCTCTCGAGGAAGTCGAGCCGGTTGAGGACATTCGCCGCAGGTTCACAACGGCGGGCATGTCACTCGGCGCGTTGAGCCCCGAGGCGCACGAATGCCTCGCCATTGCCATGAACCGCATCGGCGGAAAATCCAACAGCGGCGAGGGAGGCGAGGATCCGCAGCGTTTCAAGCGGCGCGAGAACGGGGACTGGGCGAACAGCGCGATCAAGCAGATCGCCTCGGGACGCTTCGGCGTCTCCGCGGCCTACCTCGCGTCGGCGAAGGAAATCGAAATCAAAATGGCGCAGGGGGCGAAGCCGGGAGAAGGCGGGCAGCTTCCCGGCCACAAAGTGAACGCCTACATCGCGAGGCTCCGTCATGCTGTCGAGGGTGTCACGCTGATCTCCCCGCCGCCGCACCACGACATTTATTCGATCGAAGACCTCGCCCAGTTGATCTACGACCTCAAGCAGGTGAATCCCCGCGCCCGCGTTTGCGTGAAGCTCGTTTCCGAGGCGGGTGTCGGCACAATCGCCGCCGGCGTCGCCAAGGCCCACGCCGACATCATTCTCATCTCCGGCCACGAGGGGGGGACGGGGGCGTCTCCGCTCAGCTCGATCAAGAGTGCCGGCGGCCCGTGGGAACTCGGGGTGGCCGAGGCCCACCAGGTGCTCATGCTCAATGGACTCCGGAACCGCGTTACTCTCCGCACCGACGGTGGGATGCGCAGCGGGGAGGATATCGTTTACGCCGCCTTGCTGGGCGCGGAGGAGTTCAACTTCGGCACGGCCGCCATGATTGCGATGGGCTGCGTCTATGTGCGCCAGTGCCATTTGAATACCTGCCCCGTCGGCGTCGCCACCCTCGACGATCGCCTGCGCGGAAAATTCAAGGGCAAGCCCGAACACGTCGTCGCCTTCTTCAACGGCGTGGCCGAGGACGTGCGCCAGATCATGGCCACGCTCGGATTCCGCACGATCGATGAGATGGTCGGCCGCGTCGAGCACCTCAGGCAGCGTCGCGTGCCCGATCACCCGAAAGCCAATACCCTCGACCTCTCCCGCCTGCTCGTGAACGTTGCGAAGGATGACCCGACGGCCGTCCGGCACGCCACCCGGGCTCGCAACGACGGACCCGAAGACCGAACCTTGGACGACATTGTTTTGCAGGACGCCAAGGAGGCGATCAATGACGGGAAGCCGATTGTTCTGTCCTACAAAGTTGACAACACGAACCGATCGATCGGCACGCAGGTTTCCGGCGAGATCGGCTACCAGTGGGGCGAAGAGGGCATCCCGGCGGGCACGATCGAACTCCGGCTCACGGGCAGTGCGGGTCAGAGTCTCGGTGCTTTTCTTGCCCCCGGTGTCCGCCTCGTCCTGACCGGTGAAGCGAACGATTATGTGGGCAAGAGCATGAGCGGGGGCGAGATCATCCTGAAGCCCCGGCCGCTTCGCAAATTTGTCCCGCAGGATTGCATGATTCTCGGCAACACCGTTCTCTACGGGGCAACCGGAGGCCATCTTTTTGCCAACGGCCGAGCCGGCGAGCGCTTCTGCGTGCGAAATTCCGGCGGCACCGCCGTCGTTGAAGGCGTGGGCGATCACGGTTGCGAATACATGACAAACGGAACCGTCGTCATCCTCGGGCCCACGGGAAAAAACTTTGGCGCCGGTATGACAGGGGGTGTCGCTTACGTTTTGGATCTGGCCGATCAGTTCGAGCAGCTTTACAATCCCCAACTCGTCACGCCCGCGCGTGTCTCCGATCCCGCCGATGTCCGGGTGCTGCAGCAATTGATCCAGCAACACCTCACCCACACGGGAAGTGACCGCGCCCGCCAGGTGCTCAGTGCATGGCATGAGTTTCTGCCAAAGTTCTGGAAGGTCAGCCCGACTGTGCCCGAGGCAAAACCTCTCCCTGTTCCCGCCAAGGAACCGGAAGCGACCGGCACCGTGATCAACGAAAACGTGATCGCCTCACGCTGAAAGGCCCGCTGCCTCGCGGTAAAGGGACTCGATGGCCGCAATCTGCCGCGACTCGCCGAACTCGCGGCGGACGGTCTCTGCCCCGGCGTGCGCCATCCGCTCGCGAAAAGCGTCATCGGTTACCAGACGCTCCAGCGCCGCCGCGATGGTTTCCTCATCGCGCTCGTCGGCGAGCAATCCGTTCTCGCCATCCCGAATCACCTCCGGGATACCCCCGTGCCGCGTCGCGACGGCCGGCAGGCCGCTGATCATGGCCTCAAGCAAGGCATTCGGCACGCCCTCAACGTCGCCACCCACTGTCTCACTCGGATGCACGAACACATGCGCGGACTCGAAGAGCAACTCCATCTCCGCGCGATCCAGAAATCCCGAGAAACGCACGCTCTGCGCGATGCCGAGCGAGGAGGCCAGATGCCGCAGCTCCGCTTCCATCGGACCCCCGCCCGCCAGCGTGAAGCGGGCGCGAGGGTGATTTCGGCGGAAGCGTGCAAACGCTCGAAGCGCCGTGGTGATTCCTTTTTTCGGAATCCACCGCGCCGCCTGCACAATGTGCCAGGCGCCATCTGCCGGCGGTGTGCGCGGAACGGCCGGCCGTTCCGGAATCACCGTACGCATAAGGCGGATCTTCTCCTCCGGACAGCCGAGGGCCGCAACGCGCCGGGCGAGTTCTTCAGAGCGGCACAGGATGAGCCGCGCCCTCTGGAAAACCTCGAACCTCGCCCCGCGGAATGGCTCGGTAGCAATCCCCCCTGTGACATCGGCCCCGTGAAAGGATACCACAAACGGCGTTTCTGTTGCCCGCAGGAACGGAAGCAGGTGCACGGCCACATTGCCAAAAAACACGTGGAGCAGGCAGGAACCGCTCGCCGCCGAAGAAATGGCCTGAGCTTCCGGACCACTGATCTGCCACGGGCCACCGCCGCGTTTTTCCCGCGCCCGGCCGATCCAGCGCCACGGCGAGCGCCGCACCACGCGGAGGTCGGGGACCGGCCACCGGCCTTCGGGCTTTTGCGTGATCACGACCGGCAGGAAGTCGCGCAGACCGGCGACATGCCGGTAGATGTGCCACATTTCGGGCTTCAGGAACGTCGCGCAGAAAATCGCGACCCGCGGTGTGTCACCACTCGACACCGACGACAGTCACAGTGGTCGAGTGGAACGGCGTGGCGGGCCCGAAATCGCGGGACACGAACTTTTCACCGGTCCCGTATTGTTTCGGCGCCAGCGGGTTCACGAGCTGCCACGGCTTTTTGTCCACGAAAACCGAGCGCACGATCCCCTCGATCGAGGGTTGCGGCTCCGTCATCTGCGGCACGATTTCGCGGCGCTGACCCGACGGTGCGACGAAGTCCTGCGCGGAAACCACGCCGCCGAGCGCCAGAAAAAGTACCGCCGCGAACTTCATGTCCACGAGTAAAACCGAAGCCCGCCCTCCGCGCAAGCCCTCGCGTCTCTTCAGCCGAGGAACGCTTGCAGGAGGCAACGCCACACGGTGGAGCGGGGGACTTTGATTCGGGGGGTGGAGGGATTTTTCTCGATGAGGGCGAGCGTTTCGAGGCCGAGGCGGGCGGGAAGGGCAACTGCGGTGCGGAGGCGGCGCGGGCGGATCGCGCGGGCATAGGCGAGTCCGTCGCCGAGTCCCTGCCGTGCGGTTTCGATTTCGGCGGCGACACGGTCGGCCGGGATGTAAATGCGTCCCCGCGCGGCGTCGGCGGGCCGGTCGCGCAGGATGTTTACCCGCTGGAGTGCCCGGCCGAACGAGGCCCCCGTGCCTCGGAGTTCAGCGGGATGGCTCCCACTGTAATCCTTCACGTGACGAAAACAGACATCGGTCCAGAATTCGCCGACGCAGCCGGCAACGAGTTGGCAGTAGCTTTCGAGTTCTTCCGGCGTGAGCGGCGTGGCACGCGGGAACGTCGAGAGATCCATCGCCTGCCCCTCGCGGATCTGCGTCCAGACCGCCTCGATGAGATCCCGGTCGGATGAGGCCCTCCAGTCGGCGAGGAGCTCATCAAACGAGGCGAGCAGGCGGGCCTCCGACGGATCGTCCACCGACAGTGAGGGAATCCCTCCGGGCATCGCGGCGAGAATCTGCAAGCGCTCGGAGGGCGGGAGTGCGGAAGAATCCGCCACCGTATCCGACGCCCGTGCCAGGGCATAAGCCAGCGAAATGGCAGGTCGGACGGAAGGCGGGAGGAGACGGAGGCTGAGGTAGAAGGAACGCGAGACCCCGCGCAGGATGTCTTCGTTCACCGGATCGGGATGTCGAGGGTGATCGACGCCGGTCCCGGTGGATTCGCCTCCGGCACAACAGCCAGCGCGAGCCGGAAGGCGCCGGACGCCTCGCGTCCGACCACGGCAGCGGAGAAGCGCTCGGCACCCGTTGCCGGAAATGTCACGGTGGCGCCCAAGCCGGGCCGGACTTTGGAGGGATCCGGAAACTCGGCCACGACGAAAGCGCGGCCGTCCACCATCTCAAGCCGCCCGCCAGCGACGGATTCATGCTGGAAGCCGTAGCGCCAGAACGTGCCGGCGGCCGCGAGCAGGCCGAGACCGATCAGCGCGGCGGCTACCGCGCGGCCCGGAACTCTGCGGAGGGGACGGCTCACGGCAGGTCAACCGAGGATGGCCCGCTCGAAATCCGCGAGGCAGGCGGGCAGCCCGCGCGGATCGCGGAGGAGAGATGTGCCGACGAGCACGCCGTCGAAGCGTTCGCGGACCGAGTCAAGGTTCGACGGGGAAATGCCGCTCTCGGCGACCTTGACTGCGCCGGACGGGAGTTCGGAAACCAGATCAAAGGCGCCGTAGTCGAGGCTGAAATCTTTCTCCGACGCTCCCTCGCGGCCGACAAATCCCGTGGTCGTGCGGAACTTCCGGCTGTTGATGCCGACGAGGCGGGCCGAGGGCGGGAGCATGGCGATCTCTTCGCGGACATGCACCTCGAAGAGGGCCTCCATGCCCAATTCGAGGGCGAGTTCGTGGAATCCTTTGAGCCGGGAGGCATCAAGCACATTGGCCATGAGAAGGACGGCATCCGCGCCGAAGGCCCGTGCTTCACGGATCTGGTACTCGTCGATGAGAAAATCCTTCCGCAGAACCGGTTTGCCGACGCGATCGCGGAGGCTGGGCAGGCGGTCCGGAGCCATGCCGAAGTGGAATTCATTCGTCAGCACCGAGACGGCCCGCACAACGGGCGAGTCGGCATACGCTCCCGGGGCGTCGGCGACGTTTTCCGCGCGCATCGGGCCGACGCTCGGCGAGCGTTCCTTGATCTCGGCGATCAGGCCGAAGCCGCCGGCAACGGCGGCCGCGAAATCCCGGACCGGCGGGGCATCGGCCGTCCGTGCCCGCAGGTCGGCCACGGGCCGCCGCCGCTTCGCGGCGGCAACTTCCTCCCGCACGTTCTCAAGGATCGTGTCGAGGAACGTCTTCATTCGTCGGCCGGGTTCTTGGGATAACTCCCGAGAATCTTCACCGCGCGGCATTTCTTCGAGAGTTCACGGAAAAGGTCGGCGATCTGGAGGTCGCGCTCGTGTCCCTTGGCTTCGACGAAGAAAAATGTGTCCTGACTCCCCTTCATTGCGGGGCGGCTGGCGAAGTGGCTGAGGTTGATCTTCAGATCTTTGAACGGCGCGAGGGCGTCGACGAGCGCGCCCGGCTTGTCCTCGATGCGCAGCATCAACATCGTGGAATCCTGGCCCGAGGGCGGATTCGACTGACTGCCGAGCACGAGATAGCGCGCGGGCGAGCCGTCGCCGCCTTCCGGCAAAATCTCCGCACAGATCCGGACTTCCGATGCGGCGAGTTCGTCGAGTGTCTGGTTTGAGAGTCCGTGGTGCGGATCCTCCAGCGGGACGACACCGCAGTCGGCCCGGTCGGCAGAGACCTCCTCGAAAACACCCGCGATTTCGGGCACGAAGGTGTAACGCACGCTGGAGCCGAACTTGCCCAGTGCGGCCTGGTGGCTGGGACTTCCCGGTCCGCCCACGCAGGCGATGGCGACATCTTTTTCGAGCGCGAGCGAAGCGGACATGATCTCGCGGTAAATCGCGCGGATGGCTTCCGGGCGAAGCGGCCCATCGCTGCGGGCCACGAGACTGCGGAGGAGCTTCATCTCGCGGTCCGGCGAGTAGATCGGCAGGCTCTCACGGCTCTTGATCACACCGATCTCGGCGGCGAGGGCGGCCCGTTCGTTCAACAGGCGGATGAGTTGGTCGTCCAGCGCGTCGATTTGTTGTCTTAATTCGGCAAGATCGCTCATTCGGGTTTTTCCTCGGCTTCCCCAGCGGGTTCTTCGGGCGACGCGGTCTCGGACGGTTCTCCGGGCGACGCGCTTTCCGGAGTTTCGCTCACTGGCTCGTCCGCGGGCGGCATTTCGGCGGCGGGGCTACCCTCCGGCAGTTCGGGCTGGGTTTCCGGCGCTTCCGCTGTGGGGAGGGCGATGCGGCGGAGTTCGCCGGCATTCGGGAGTTCGTCGAGATCCTTCAGCCCGAAGTGCTCCATGAAAAACTGTGTGGTCTCGTAGAGCAGTGGCCGGCCGGGAATCTCCGCGCGCCCCGCGATGCGAACGAGACCGCGGTCGAGAAGCGTCTGCATCACTCCGTCAACAGCAACGCCGCGAACGGCCTCGATGTCGCCCCGTGTGATCGGCTGGCGGTAGGCAATGATCGCGAGGGTCTCCAAGGCGGGCGCGCTCAGGCGCTGGGAGCGGTTTTCGGGGAATAGCTGGCGCAACCAGGGGGCGAAGTCCGGCTTGGTCACGAGTTGCCATCCGGCCGCATTTTCCCGGACCTCGAATGCGCGGCCGACGCACTCATCGGCGAGCACAGCGATGGCTTCCGCCACGTCCTCGGCTTTGATTTTTGCGAACCGGTTCACTGCCGGATCCTCCTTCGCAGCCTCGGCCGCCCCGCGCAGGATGGCGACGAGTTCTTTCGAGGAAACGGGTTTTTGCGAGGCGAAGAGGGTGGCCTCGAGGATGCGGTGCAGCGGCGTGTCGGGGTCGGGCATCATTGGGCAAAAAGCGGGACAGTATCCGTGGCACGGTCGATCCAAATCTCGTCGAAGTGCGACTCCTGCCGCACCCGGAGTTGTTTGAGGCGGATGAGTTCGAGCATGGCGAGAAAGGTCACCACGATCTCGGTGCGCGTGGCGGCGTTGGCGAACAATTCCTCAAACCGCACGGACGTCGCGGTGGACGTCACACGGAGGAGGTAATCGATCTTGTCGGAGACAGTGAAATTCTCCGCGAAAATCTCGCGCAGATCCTCGGGCTTCTTCTCGAGGCGCTTGAGAATCTTCTGGAAGGCGTGGATGAGGTCGAAAATCCCGACTTCTTCGACGAGCAGATTCTCGGCGGGGGCGAGGTCGGGCACGACCGGCATGCGCGGGAAGAGATTCTCCTGAAGGGCCTCCCGATCGCGCAGGCGCGCGGCGGCTTCCTTGAATTTCTTGTATTCGATGAGCTGGCGAATGAGCTCCCATCGGGGATCGTCCTCCTCGGCATCCTCTTCGCCCATCTGCTGGTCAACCGGCAGCAGCGTGCGGCTCTTGATGTAGAGCAGATTTGCGGCCATCACGATGAACTCCCCGGCCAGCTCGATATTGAGCACCTGGAAAGCCTCTATGTAGCTGAGGTATTGCTTCGTGATGCGCTCGATCGAAATATCATGGATATCCACCTCATCGCGCTTGATGAGGTAGAGCAGGAGATCGAGAGGCCCTTCGAAGACGTCGAGCTTGACCTTGTATTCGTCCACTACCGTCGCTTGAAGCCCCGTTTTGTCCCTTCGCGTGCGAGACGCGTGACGTGTTTCACGTGATCCTTCTGGCGGGTCTTGCGCTTGGCGAGCTGGCGCGAAAGTTTGTCCACGACCTTGTCGATGGCGGCGTAGAGGTCGCCCTCGGCATCCTCGGCATGGATGTCCGGCCCCGGCAGGGCAAGATGGACCTTCACATGGTAGGGCTTCTTTTTGTTCTGATCGTGAAAGATGACGATGTGCGCACCCATGATCTGCTCGCCGTGGCCCTCGAGGTGCTCGACCTTCTCGGCGACGAACGAGTGGATGGCGGCGGTCAACACGATGTTTCGGGGGGTCAGGTGGATGTGCATACCAGGAAAGTGTGGCGCGGGGAGGGGAGGGCCGCCAGCGAAAAAACGGAGCGCTATTCCGTGGAAAGGATGTCGCCGCTGGAGGCGAGCACGTTCAGGCGCCCGAAGTAGTTTCCGGTCCGGTCGTAGCACCAGACCGCCCAAACGGCCGTTGCACCACGTCCGCGCTGGGCAAGGTTGAGGCTGACATTCCCGAGGCGGCGTCCGCGATCCGATGCAAATCGCTGGGCGATGCGCCAGACATCGTCCGAGTCGATGCGCACCCGGCCGAAGTTGATCGGGGCCGAGTCATTGACGAGCGTGCGGACGTCAAACGACGGCCGGTTCGAGAGGACGGCCCCGTCCTGCACCACGATCGAGCGCAGGCTGCCCTCGCCGAATCCGCTGCGGGCGATGAAATACCACGTGGCAGGCTCGGGATTCGCATTGTCGGCGGATATTCTGAGCACGTTGCCCCGCGTCGAAGCCGGGAGGGCGTTCAGCGCCTGAAGGGCGGACTCCCCGCCGAAAACGGTGGCCGGCAGGAAGCAGAGGGCGAGAAAAGCAGGACGCAGGTTCATGTTCCAAGGCTGCCAAAGCCCGGCATGGATTGCCAATCCCGAAGCGGGAAAATGACGACTTGTCGCCTGTGCGGGGGAGGGACTACGCTCCGCCTCGGCTCATGCAAGGCTCTCTCGCCCTCCTCCTGCACGCCCATCTCCCCTGGGTTCGCCATCCGGAATACGAAGAATTTGCCGAGGAGGATTGGCTCTTCGAGGCGATCGTCGAGACCTACATCCCGCTTCTGCGCATGCTGCGGCGTTTCCGCGACGAGGGCGTGCCGGTGCGGCTTGCCTTCACACTCACGCCGCCTTTGTGCGCGATGCTGCGGGACCCGCTCTTGGTGACGCGTGCGAAGCGGTACCTCGACCGCGGGATCGAGATGTCCAAGGCCGAGATCCTGCGCACGAAAAGCGATCCCGCCCTGGCACCACTGGCGAGGTTCTATCTCGCGCGGTTCGAAGCCGCGCGGGCGTTCTATGTGGAGGACCTCGGGTGCGACATCGTGGGTGCGTTCGCGGCACTCCAGAAGGAGGGGCTCATCGAAATTATTGCCTGTGCGGCGACCCATGGTTTTCTGCCGCTCATGGAGCCGGTGCCCGAGGCGATGCGTGCGCAGGTGTTGATCGGCTGTGACGAATACCGGGAGACCTTCGGCCGGGATCCCGTCGGCATCTGGCTGCCCGAGTGCGGGTATGTGCCAGGTATCGACCGACTTCTCGCCGAGGCGAATCTTCGGTGGTTCGTCGTCGACGCGCACGGTCTCATGTATGGTCGCCCCCGTCCGCGCTTTGCGATCTACGCGCCGTATTTCACTCCCTCGGGTCCGGCCGTGATCGCCCGCGACCGGGAGTCCAGCAAACAGGTCTGGAGTGCCCGTGAGGGGTATCCGGGAGATCCGGCCTACCGCGATTTCTACCGCGATATCGGGAACGAACTGCCCGAGGAGTATCTGCACCGTGTTTTTCCGAACACCGGCCACCGTCGGAATACGGGCATCAAGTATCACCGCATCACAGGCTCCGAGCACAAGGAAACCTACAACCGCGGTTGGGCCGAGGCGACGGCGGATCACCATGCGGCGGATTTCCTCGAATCGCGAAAAAAACAGATCGCGCACCTCGCGGGGATGCTGCCGCTTGAGCCGCTCGTTCTGAGTCCCTTCGATGCCGAACTCTTCGGGCACTGGTGGTTCGAGGGGCCGGAGTTTCTCGAGCTTTTCCTCCGGAAGGCGGCCTACGACCAGGATGTTTTCCGTCTCACCACGCCTTCGCTCTACCTTGCCGAGCACCCCACCCAGCAGATGGTCGCGCCGTCGCCGTCGAGTTGGGGGAACAAGGGTTACTGGGAAGTCTGGCTCGATCACTGCAACGCGTGGATCTATCCGCATCTCCACGAGGCCGCGCGGCGGATGACGGCGGCCGCACGCAAGCATCTGCGCACGCGGTCGGCATTTACAAAGCGTGTGCTCGCCCAGATGGCCCGCGAACTCCTCCTCGCACAGTCGAGCGATTGGGCTTTTCTCATGAAGACGGGCACGGCTCTCGAGTACGCCACGAAGCGGACGAAGGACCACATCCTGCGCTTCACCAGGCTTCACGAGCTTTTGGAATCCGGCCGCAAAGAGGAAACCCTTCTCGCCGCCTGCGAGGAGCGGGACAACCTGTTCCCGAACGTCCGCTGGCAGCACTACGCATGAGGCGGCTTGCCATTTTCCTTCTCCTTGCGTTGTGCCCGTGCGCCCCGGCCGTCGAGCCGATGGCCTTCGCTGTGCCTGATGACGGGCTCGTCACGCTGGGCGTCTTCGATTCCCACGGCAAACTCGTGCGCCGCCTCCACGAACTCGCTCCTCAAAGCAGCTTTCAGGCGGGATTGAACGGCCTCATCGCCCGCTGGGATGGCAAAGACGACCGCGGCAACGAGGTTCCAGCCGGCACTTACCACGTTCGGGGCTATCTTGTGGGAGAGGTTGCGGTGGAGGGGCGGGACTACCATTTCAATGATTGGGTCTCCTCAGAGAGCGAACCTGTCCCGGTCCGCATCCGGGATTTCCTTCTCCTCGACGGCGGTGATGTCGTTCTCTCTGCCGAGGGGGCCGGAGGTCAGGCCTTTGTTTCCCGCTATTCTCCCGAGCGGGGTGTGCTCTGGCATCACGGAACGGATTCCGCTCCCCGTCTGGCCTCCCTCGATGCCGGTATCCTCTGCCTTGCCGGCAACCTCACACTTCTCGATGCGGGAACGGGTGAACCTGTCGGCGATCCGGTGTCCGCCGCCGGGCAAGCTCTCGCTGCCTCAGGGTCGACGGTCGCCTTGCGCGATGGGCAGGTTGCGAGGTTTTTTCGGTGGCCGGATGTCGCCGCTGCCACGCAGAGGGGGCTGCCGGCAGACACGCGCCACATCGACGTTTTCGGGGACACCCTTTGCACGGCATCGCAGGGCGGGCTCTATCTTGCGAAAGGGGCGCAGGAGTTTCGAAAGATCACCCCGGTCGACCCGGTGACTTCGATCTCCTTCGGAACGAATGCGACCGTGTGGTTCACCGGGGAAAATCCACCGGCTGTCGGGCAATTCTCCGAGGCGGGCGAACTGCTCCGGCAGCTCTCCTCCGGAAGCGGGGAGCCTGCTCCCGTCGTCGTGAGAGCCGCACGGTCCTCCGAGGCCTTCGCTGTTCTGGAGGAAGGGGCAGGGGTTCAGCGGCTGCGGGCCCTCTTTCGCGGCGAGGACGGGCAATGGGTTATCGAGTGGGAACGCTCGATCCGGGCCTTTGAAGACTTCGGGTTCCACGAGGGAGGCGTAGTGGCAAACCCCGCGGCGGCCGGCCCTGTCGAACTCTCCTTCCGTCTCGAGGCGAACCCTCTCACCGGGGAGCGGTCGATTCTGGCGCTGCACGCCGTGGCCGGACCCCAAGGACCCCGCCTTGAGACGCCGGACGGTCTTGCGTTGGTGGAAATCGCCACCCGGCCCGGTGCTTCGGAACGTCTTCGATTGACGCGCGGCGATGCGCCCGATGCGGTCCGCGTGGCTTTCGACGGCGGCGGGGTCGTCGAGGAGTTCGAAGTCAGCGGATTGCGACACATCACTCCCTTGAACGTGGGGGAAATCGAAAAGCGCTGAGCAGGCTTGCGCGGGCCGTCTTGGCACCTATATTGCTTCACATTGTCCATGCAATGTCCATACGAGTTGCGGGATTCCAGAGGGCCGACACGGTGTTGCGCTGCCGAACCGCCGACCGGTGGGGATTGTGACGACATTGTCACAAATTGCTGGTTGTCAGCCAGCAAGCCAAGGGCGAGGGATTTCTCGATGAGTCCCTTGCCTTCCCTGACGAGCCATCGGGGCTTCAGTCTCATCGAACTGCTCTCGGTCATCGCCGTGATTGCCCTGATGATGGCCTTGATCGCCCCCGCGATCAGCGGTCTCTCGGGAACGTCCGGACGCCGGGGAGCGGTGAACGTCATCATGAACACCCTCGAGCAGGCGCGCGTGGCGGCTCTGGAGAGTGGACGCGATGTGCATGTCCTTTTTTTCCGGAACAAGTTCCCCGAGCCTGATTCGATGATGGTTATCCGCGACCCGGAATCCGGATCAGGGGATTACGAGCGGCTCACCCGGACAACGAAACTGCCGAAAGGCGTCCTCTTCCACGCTGCCAGAAATTCGCTCATCGATCAGGCCCTGCCTGTCGGGTTCGATCTGAGCCGCGTGAAACCGACTCCCGCAGCGACCAGCTACGAAGGCTTCTCTGTCCTCACATTCAACTCGTCGGGCGCCGTCTCGTTCCCGAGCGCCTCGGCCTCCATTGCCCGCCAGATTTTTCTCACCGAGGGCATTCGAGGCTCCAGCGAATCGACACTGACCTCCCGCAAAGAGCAACAGGGCATCGGCGGAGGATTCGAGGTGATTTCCCTCTCGCGTTACACCGGCCGCGCCCAACTCGACATTTCCGCAACGGGCTCCTGAGCCGTGTTTTTCATCCTGCGGACTCCACACGAATGATGCACGACTCGCGGCTGAACGATGCCTTCTCTCTCATCGAGATCGTCCTCGCACTCGGCGTGATCTCGGTCGCCATGGTCGGTATCATGGGCCTCTTCCCTGTCGCTCTGAGGTCCGCCGTCGACAGCCAGCGGGAAACGCGGTCCACTTTTCTCGCTCAGCAGATTTTTTCCGAGATCCGTGCGGGGACCGGCACGAATCGCCTCGTGCTCAGGCAGGGCATATCCTCGCCCCTCAGTGTGAATCTCAGCCAAGCGGGATCAAACGCCCTCGCTTTTGATAACGATGGCCGCTTCACCTCCGGCCCGGCGACATTCGTCGTCAATCTCAGCGTGGATCCCAACACCGGCATCGCCAACCTCTCCCGCGTCCAGGCCGACGTCGTCACCCCGGCGACCGCACCAGCGGCCTCCCGCACAACCAACACATTCGTCACCCTCGTGAATTATTGAGGGATTTTGACAGGATTAACAGGATTTACGGGATTGAATCAGGCAGACGACAAAATTCGCGAGAAGGTGATCGGTGCGGCAATGGCTGTGCACCGCAACTTGGGACCAGGATTTCTTGAGTCTGTCTATCAGCGGGCGCTTGCTGTCGAACTCCGTCGTGCTGGAGTGGCCTTCGAAGAACAGTCGCCACTCGAGGTGCGATACAAGGGCGAAGTTGTTGGCGACTTTGTGGCGGATTTCGTCGTCGAGCGCAGCCTAATCGTCGAGATCAAGGCCGTCTCCACGCTTCTGCCTGCGCATGATGTCCAGACCGTCAACTACCTGAATGCCACCGGCCTTGAAAACGGCCTCCTCATCAACTTCGGCGCTGCGTCCCTGCAGTTTCATCGAAAGTTTCGAAACCCCAAAAATCCTGTCAATCCCGTTAATCCTGTCCCCATCTCCGCCTTCACCATTCTCGAACTGCTCGTCGCCATGGCCGTCATGGCGCTTTTGTTGGTGGTGCTCATGAACATGGTGGACAGCGCGACGAAACTCTGGCGCACAAGCGAAAATCGTGTGGATTCCTACCGTGAAGCCCGGGCCGCTTTGGGAATCATCGCGCGGGATTTGCAGAACACGGTCTCTTCAACAAATATGCGGTTCTTTGCGGTGAACGACTCCTCGGCCTTCGGCCCGCTTCCGGACGAGGCCGTGAAGAACGATACCAACATGGCCGGCGCCGTTTTCTTTCTTTCTGCGCTGCCTGCTACGGCGCAGGCCCAGGGGGAACGAAGTGATGTTTGCCGCGTCGGCTATTTTCTGGCACACGGGCCCACATCGATGGCGCCGAATTCGATCTCGCGCACGATGAACATCTACCGTTACTTCAGCGGGAGCAACGCCACCTTCTCCGCAATCGGCAATGCCTCCTCCACAACATCGCCGTTTAGCAGCAATCTCACGCTCACATCTTCAGAGGTGGAGCTTCTCGCAAGAAACGTCACCCGCTTCACGATCACTCCATTGACCGTCGGCAACGGCACAGTCACGGCGTTCACCCAGTCAACGACGACGCCGGTCCCCGACCTTCTCGAAATCTCCGTCACTGCCATCAACACCGACGCTGCGCGAAAGCTCGGCAACTCGCGCAACGCGTGGATCCAGACCAATGCCCCGCCTTTCCCGAATGTGGCCCGGCCTGTCGAGCAAACCTTTACCACCCGCATCCGGCTCAACCGTCCGGCGCCGAACTGAAACCATGCACCGGACCTCCCACTCCCTCCGCTTGCTCACCGGTGTTGACGCTGCTGCGCGGCAAGCCACAATCAAAAGATGGAACCGCGCATGAATGCCAGACGCGAAAGCCTTTGGAAAACCGCACGCCAGCGTGGTTCCTCACTCATCACGACGCTGCTCGTCCTCGTGGTTTTAAGCACAATCGTTGTGGCTTTCATGCAAAGCATGAGCATCGAGCGCAGCGTGGCTCGGAGTGCATTGAATCGCGAACGGGCGGTGTCAGCTGCAGAGTCATCGCTTGCTCTGGCCATGAATAGACTAACGAGTCTAGCCACTTTAAATAGCGTTGTTGCCGTGGACCGAAGCGGACCGAACTCCAACGCTTGGCCTCTCTGCCACATCGGCCTTTCTTCGGCAGGCGTGGCTACAAACACCAACAGCGTTCTCCCCAATCTCCCTTCGATTACAAATGTAACTATTCGGGTGTCTTCTTCATACCAGCCGGTCGCGCCACTGTTCGCGCTTACCAATTCTGCGGGTCAGACCAATGGAGCATTCTCATTTGTCATTCTGGACAATGGGGCAAAGCAAAACCTCGATCGTTTCCCTGCGGTATCACCCCGAGCTTACTCAACAACACTTCGAGAAGTTCCATTGGTTCTGCCGGATCTTTCGACAATGACCGCAGCTCAGTCCAATGCTCTGAATACTTATGCGTCCAATAATGTGGGATGGACAACAAACATGTTGAGCGTTTCATCCGTGAATCAACTGGTTCCTTCCTCCATTCCAAGTGTGGGATTTGCACAATGGTGGTGTGATCTCAGTAATCTCTCGCCGCTTGTCGCTCCGAGCGGGCAAAGCAAGTTGGATCTGCGGCGTTTGAAGTTTTATGTCGACTCCCTCGCTGTCAGTCAGACTGCGCTTCCTGCTCCCAATCCAAAATCCCAAGTCGTCGAGGCGCTTCTAGGTCAGACCTCTACGGTTAATGCGACGTCCTGGGGCGGAGGCGACTTGTCTTGGCTCATAAGTCCGGGGAATCCGGGCCGATATACACTCACCGAGGCACGTCAGATCGCCGCCAATCTCATCGATTATCTGGATGAGGACCTCCATCCGACCACCGACAACATCAACAGCCCAAGTTACCTTGGCGTCGAGGGGCGCCTGCTTTCCAACGGCACAGTTCGCGGACATCCCTATGTTGTCGCTCTGGGGCACGGTTTGGTCTTCAATATTAGTCAGTCTTCAAGCTTCCCTAACTGGCTAAACTCAACGCGCGTACTCACCTACTGGGCGCTTGTGAACCCATGGTCAGCCCCAATCAGTGGATTTCATTCGGCCTACAGTGTTGAATTGCAGATCGAGATACTGGGCAATGCCACAGGAGGAACGCTCGGAACAAATGCCCAAGCCTATTTCGCCACTACGCTGAATGAACGTTTGACAGAAGGCCCCAGCGACCTCGCTGCAAACTCTGGATCGACTTACCCGCAGGCGCCCAACCAGCTTAGCTTCGCCAACATTAATAGCCTCCAGCCCTCCAACCGCCAACCACCCTCCATGGGTTTCCAAAATCTTCGTTTCCGGGTAGCTCGGGCGCGTCTGATTTTCACTGATAGTTCCGGGCTTACGTCTGTGGTCCAGACATTGGACGGACTGGGATCAACGCCGCTAGCCATGAACCCCCCGAGTCTGACTATGCCAACATCAGGGCAGACGAGCGTCGTCTACAATCCAGCGACGGTGGCGGCAGGTTTTTTCCTCAATGGTGACCCAAGACTTAACTTCCGCTCATCGACATGGTTGCAAGGCAATCTCACAAGCGGCACGACCACGCAACCGCCTGCCAGCACACCGGCCGTTAGCATTTTTGCCACAATGAACGCCACAGAGGGCGACGGGATCCAAGGAATGAGCACCAACAATCTCTGGTATTCAACTTCTGCAACCACCAATCACTTCTTCGTTCGAAGTGCGCCAGTATTGCCGGGAAACCCGGCGACTGTTCCGTTTAATCCCAATCAGGCGCCGACAGGTCTGGCCGTCGACTCTATTGCCGAAATCGGTTACCTCAGCACTGGGAGACCTTGGCAAACGCTTCGAATGGTCGAGCCTGCGGGAGGCACTCCTTCAAGGCGAGATTACCGCCTTTTGGATTACATCGATTCAGGGACATTTCCGATTGTCACGAACGGCACTCGGAGGTCGGTTAACGGAAAGATTAATCTCAATACGGCGTCCACAGCATCGCTGACATCGGTCTTTACTGGCGTAACCAACCTTAACACCTCTCAAGTTGCCTCCCTGACTAGTTTGATTTCAGGGCTCTCAAGCACGAACTACCCCATGCTGGGCGCAGGAGATCTCGGTGCTCTGACGAATCTTGCAACCCCGGGCGCCGTTAATAAGTTTGCACGCGAGGATCTGATGCGCCGAGTTGCTAATCTCCTAACAACTCGATCCGACGAGTTTACCATCTTTTGTGTTGGGGAGGCGCGTGACCCTCGTTCTCCGAGCCGCGTGACCTCAAAAGTCACGCTGCTCGCGACGGTGCGACTTTCTTTCTCGTCTACCGGTCAACCCACGGTGAATGTAATTCGCAAGCATTTCCTATGACTGTCATGAAAAAACCGACCAATCCGCGCCGCATTCCACTGCTGGCTCTCGCGCTAATTTTGAGTTCTTTGCTTCCTGCTAATGCCCAGACGCCCCCCGCTGTTACTGAGCCCGCAGTAAAAATAGGGGCCATCAAACTCGAAAATGCTGCACTCCCTGGGTCCTCCCTCTCTTGGATAAAAATCGTCACGACATTTTCCACAACCGAGCCTTGGTTGGATGGTGTAGCGTTCACCGTGAGAGCTCTACTTGGGAGCGGCGACAAAATGCGGGCGGTTACAGGCAATGTTCGTTACATGAATATTCCGGCCGGCACACACAATGCCATTTTGTATTTGTCGCCGAGAGCCGTTTCACGCTTCGGCCAGCCAGTTGCCGTCGAGGTTGTCGCTTTCCACAAAGATGTCGAAGTAGCGATGGAGACTTGGAAGAATCCAAACGTGAGTGGGAGTCTTCCTGATTGGCAGACATTGAACACCTATCCGAACGTTCTCGTGAACGTTACGAGAACCCCGTGGCTGCTCATTGACTATGAGAAGTCGCCTGACGTCGGGGCAAACTGACCCTCACAGCAACAAACCCGGTTGAATCCGCCGGGATTTCGGGCAGAATGCGCGGTCCGATGCCTGAGATTTCGAAAGCGTACGAGCCGCAGCTCGTTGAAGACAAGTGGTATGCCTGGTGGCAGGAGCGCGGGATTTTCCATGCCGATGAGACATCCGGGAAGCCTGCGTATTCGGTTGTCATCCCGCCGCCGAATGTGACGGGTGTCCTGACGCTGGGTCACGTGCTGAACAACACGATCCAGGACATTCTGTGCCGGCGTGCACGACAGAAGGGGTTTGAAGTGCTGTGGTTGCCCGGGACGGACCATGCGGGGATCGCCACGCAAACGGTGGTCGAGCGGAAACTGCGCAAGGAGGAGAAGAAGACGCGCCATGACCTCGGACGCGAGGCCTTCCTTGAGCGGGTTTGGGAATGGAAGGAGAAACACGGCGGCATCATCATCCAGCAACTCAAGAAACTGGGCTGTTCGTGTGACTGGAGCCGCGAGCGTTTCACGATGGACGCGGAGTATTCGCGGCGAGTGCAGGAGGTTTTCGTCGATCTCTACAACAAGGGACTCATCTACCGCGGGCGCCGCATGGTGAACTGGTGTCCGGTTTCGCTGACGGCGCTGAGCGATGAAGAAGTCATCCCGAAGGCGCAGAAGGGTTACCTCTACCACTTCAAGGTCGAGATCGTGGAAAAGCCCGGAACGTTCCTCGAAATCGCCACCACACGGCCCGAGACGATCATGGGCGACACGGCAGTGGCGGTGAATCCGAACGATCCGCGCTACCGCGATTTCATCGGTCTTCACGTGCGGCGGCCGCTGCCGGTTGAGGACCGCGCCGAGTTGCCCATCGTGGGGGATGAAGCGGTCGAGTTCGAATTCGGAACCGGTGTTCTGAAGGTGACCCCGGCCCACGACAAGACGGACTACGAGATTGGGCTGAGGCACGGTTTGCCGGTGCTGGACGTGATGAATCCCGACGGCACGCTGAACGAGCTCGCCGGCGAGGGCTTCGTCGGTCTGGATCGCTTTGAAGCCCGGGTGGAGGCCGTCGAGCGCCTGCGTGAGATGGGGCTTCTGGTGAAGGAGGAACCCCATGAGAATCACGTCGGCTTCAGCGAGCGCGCCGACGTTCCCATCGAACCCCGCCTTTCCGAGCAATGGTTTTTGCGTTATCCGAAGACCGCCGAGGCTCGGGCCGCCGTGCGCGACGGGCGCATTCGGTTCTTCCCCGAGCGGTGGGAAAAAGTCTACGACCACTGGCTCGAGAACATTCAGGACTGGTGTATTTCGCGCCAGCTCTGGTGGGGTCACCGGATTCCGGTCTGGCGGCGGGAGACTCCAGAGGATAACTCCGGCGGGAAGGCCGGTTCGCCATTCACCGTCTCCATCGAATCCCCCGGTGAGGGCTGGGTGCAAGACCCCGATGTGCTGGATACGTGGTTTTCCTCGTGGTTGTGGGCGCACGACACGATGGATACCGCCACGCGGGCGAAGTTTTATCCGACAAGCGCATTGGTGACCGGGCCGGATATCATTTTCTTCTGGGTCGCACGCATGATCATGGCAGGCCTGGAATACGAGGGGGAGATTCCTTTCCGGGAGGTTTATTTCACCGGAATCATTCGCGACAAGCAGGGCCGCAAAATGTCAAAGAGTCTCGGGAATTCGCCCGATCCGCTCGATCTCATCGCCAAATACGGCGCGGACGGTCTCCGTTTCGGACTCCTTCGCATCGCGCCGCAGGGGCAGGACATCAAGTTCGACGAGCAGCAGATCGTCGAGGGTCGGAACTTCTGCAACAAGCTCTGGAATGCCTGCCGCTTCCGCCTGCTTCAGGGCGAGATCGATCCGGCAGCGAATCCCTCGCAGCACGAACTTTCCCTCTTCGCCAAGGATCTCCTCGCAAAGCTGGATGCCACCATCCGGCGTATCGATGAAGGCTATGCGGCCTACCGCTTCAGCGAGATTGCGCAGGCCCTCTACGACTTTGTTTGGGGAGAGTTCTGCGACCGTTTCATCGAGGTGGCGAAGGCGGATTTCACCGGCGATGCGGCGCGCCGCGCGGGCACGCTGGCCACGATCGACTACACGATCCGGCAAGTTCTCCGGCTCCTTCATCCCTACGCCCCGTTCGTTTCGGAGGAACTTTGGCACGGACTGGGTTTCGCCGCCGGGTCCATCTCCGAGGCGGGCTGGCCCGAACCTTCGGGCATTACAGCCGACGGCCACGCCGCCGTTCTTTACGAAGCAGCCTCCCATGCGCGTAACCTGCGAGCCACTTACAACCTGCCATCGAACAAGCGGCTCCCATGGGCCATCGAAGTCCATGCGCCGTGGGCTCGGGCCGAGTTCGCCGTGCTGACCACACTGCTCCATGCCGAATCGATCACCGAGGTCTCCGCGCCGGTTGCCGGCGCCGCAGCGTGTCCGACCGGCATCGGAACGATCTATCTTCCGCTGGAAGGATTGATCGACCCGGCCACCGAGAAAAAGCGCCTCGACGCCGAGATCGCGAAGGTCGGCACCGAAATCAACAAGGCGGCCCAAAAACTCTCGAGCGAATCGTTCGTGCGGAACGCTCCGCCGGAAGTCGTTGCCGAGCACCGCCAGCGCGAGAAGGATTGGATTGCCCGCATGGCGGAGTTGGAGCGTGCCCGCGCCGCCCTCGGCTGATCGAGTCCCTTGCACGATGGGCGAAATCCTGTTACCGCAAGCCGTGCGTCCGTGACCAAGGGAACGCACGGATCCGCACGATGACCAGCCAGACCACACGCGAACTGTCCGCGCCGGCACCCGAGGACTTCGATCTCTGGATCGAGGCGGGACGGACCGAGCGGCACTACTGGCTCGATCTTTGGCGCTACCGGGAGTTGCTTTTCATCCTCGCATGGCGCGATGTCGCCGTCCGCTACAAACAAACCGTGGCCGGCGCGGCTTGGGCACTTGTCCAACCGCTTGTGAGTATGTTGATCATGACGATCGTCTTCGGTCGCGTGGCAGGCCTCCCCTCTGTCGGTTCGGCACCTTACGCGATCATGGTCTTTGCTGCGATGCTGCCTTGGCAGTTCTTTGCAAACGCCCTCACCAATTCGGGCCAGAGCCTCGTCACCAATGCGGGAATGATTTCGAAAGTCTATTTCCCGCGTGTGATGATCCCCACCGCCTCGGTGCTGGTTTCGTTCGTCGATTTCCTTGTTTCGTTCGTGATCCTTGGAGGGTTGATGGTGTGGTTCCAGTTCCTCCCGTCCTGGAAAATCCTCACGCTTCCCTTCTTTGCGGTGCTCGCCATCATTGCCGCACTGGGGCCGGGGTTGCTCATCACGGCGCTCACCGTCCGATTCCGCGACTTCCGGTTCATCACTCCCTTCATCGTCCAGTTCGGAATGTTCGTGAGTCCGGTGGCCTACAGCAGCGAAGTCATCCGCGAGAAACTGGGTCCGGCCCTCTCGCTCGTCTACTCCCTGAATCCGCTCGTGGTGGTGATCGATGGTTTCCGATGGGCCATCCTGGGCTCGGATATCGATCTTCTCACGATCCAAAACGGATTGTCTCTCACCGTGGGGCTTGTTCTCCTCGTAGTCGGCATCGCGTATTTCCGGCGCACGGAAAAGTCCTTTGCGGACATCATTTGAAATGAGCCGCGAGATCGCCATCCGGGTCGAGAATGTGTCGAAGCGCTACGTGCTCGGCCGTGCTGCGCCCGGTCAGGCCGGGCTCCGCCACGTGATCGAAGACCTCGTGAAGCGGCCGTTCCGCAGGGGCGCGGCACCGGCGGTCGTTGACGCTTCGGAATTCTGGGCGCTTCGTGATGTCTCGTTCGAGATACCGAAGGGGCAGGTCGTCGGCATCATCGGCCGCAATGGAGCGGGCAAAAGCACGCTTCTCAAGATCCTCAGCCGCATCACCGAGCCCACCACGGGCCGCATCGGCATCCGGGGCCGTGTCGCCAGCCTCCTCGAGGTCGGGACCGGCTTCCATACGGAATTGAGCGGTCGCGAAAACATTTTTCTCAATGGAGCCATCCTGGGGATGAAGCACGCGGAGGTGCGGCGCAAACTCGACGAGATCGTCGCGTTCGCCGGGATCGAGAAATTCCTCGAGACTCCCGTGAAGCGCTATTCTTCCGGCATGCACGTGCGGTTGGCATTTGCCGTGGCGGCCCACCTCGAATCCGAGGTCCTCATCATCGACGAGGTGCTGGCTGTGGGCGACGCGGAGTTTCAGAAAAAATGTCTCGGGAAGATGCGTGAAGTCACCCACGAGGGCCGCACCGTGCTCTTCGTCAGCCACGACTTCACCGCCGTCTCAAACTTGTGCGAACGCGGGATTGTCCTGCGGAGCGGACAGGTCGCCTACGATGGCGAGGCACTCGACGCCCTGAAATTCTACAACGCCGATGTCGCCGCCGCCGCGCAGAGCGGGGCACCGCAGGACTACCGCACCCGCCGCGGCACCGGCTCCCACCGCATCGAGTCGATCGTGCCAGCGGCCGAGGAGTTTCCCGCAAGAGAGAGCATGAAGTTTGTCACGACCATCCGACGCTTTCGTGACGAGGGTCCCTTTTATCTCGCATTGAATTTCATGGACGAGAACGGCCACCGCGTCTTCGGAGTCACCACCGAGTATGTCGAGGACAGGGCCTCGCTCGCCGGCGACCAAGTTGTCGAGATCGAGATCGATTCACCCCAGTTGCCCCCCGGCACGTATCGTATCGACGCCGACCTCTACAGCGCGGGCATTGTCGACCTCTTCGAGAATGCGTGCCGGTTCCGCATCGCGCCCGACGTGGCGAAGAATGGATTTTCCGGCTTCAGTGCGCGCCAGTGCGGCCACGTGCTTGCGACGTTCCGGGCCGACATCCGGCGACTCGGGGAATGACAACGCCGCCGGAGATCGTGCTGAGTGCCGACGGACGGTTCGCCGTCGGCGCGTGGATGACGATTTGGTCCGCAGCCCGGACCTGGGGAGGCGCGGTCCCTCCCCGGTTTCATCTCCTTACGCGGCCTGAAACGGAGGCTCCGATCCGACACCTCCGGAATCTGGCCGAAAGCCAACGTATCTCCGTCACCATCCATCCGGTTGACATGGCGGCGGTCGAGGGCCTTCCGCATTATCACTACAACGAGTTCAGCTACCTCCGCGTCCTTGCCCCGAGGTTGGTTCCCGCAACAGGAGAGTTGTTGTATCTCGACTCCGACCTCCTCATCCGGCGTTCGATCCACAGCCTCTTCGGTTCCACAACGCGGCATCCCGTGGCCGCTGTTCGGGAGTACGGCTGCATCGATCTCGCGGATGGATTTCGTTATCTGACTTTTCCCGAGGACGAAGCACGTCGGGATTACTTCAATGCCGGGCTGCTCCTGATCAATGTCCCGGCCTGGAACGAACGCCTCCTTAGCGAGCAGATGCTTGAGTTTCTCCATGCCCACAAGGACCGCTTGCACCACGGAGACCAGGATGCCGTGAATTCCGTCCTGCGCGGGGATGTCGAGCGTCTCGACGAAACATGGAACTTCCAGAGCGAAGCGTTCCCGTGGCTTGATTCCGTCGGATGGCCGCCGCAGCGTGCCGAACTCGCCGCCCGCCGTCGCGAACTCGAAAACGATGCCGCGGTCGTGCATTTTATCGGCGCGGCCAAACCGTGGGACAAGCACCTTGCTTCGCATTACGCCGCCGAGTATCGGCGAGGGTTGTTCGCATCCGGCTGGATTCCGGCGGCCGGGGCTCCCTGGGCTGCTCTGCAATGGACACTCCGTGCATGGGTGGCCCGGGCGCGCGGTGTGAAAGCCCGCCTGAGGAGGGTCGCGGCATGAAGGTCGGGATCGTCATCCGCGCCCGCTGGTTCCGTGCCTCGATCGACATGGAAGGCTACGCCGCCGCGATCCGCAGGCGCGGGGATGAACCGGTCCTTTTTTGCCTGGGGAGCGATGTGCCCGACCCGGATGTCGAAGTGGTCGAGGCCACGCCCGAAGGCATGCAGGATCCCGAGTTCTGGAAACTCCACGGTCTGGATGTGGCGATTGTCTTCTGCTGGCTCCGCGGGTCCCGCATGGTCGGCGCCCTTCGTCGTGCCGGTGTCCGCACAGTCTTGCGGGCGGATTCCGATGGATGTGTGAGTGTGCGTGTTTTCCCACGCGAGGCATGGATGGCGACGGTCTCCCCGGCGGTCTCTCCGCTGGATCGCCTGCGTCGCATGAAACACTGGCTCCACAGGTTTCTCGCTCTTTCGCGCGGTGAGGATGCGGAACTCGCTGCGACCATCGAGTCGTCCGATGCCGTTGCCATCGAATTCCCCCGCGCCCGTGAGAATCTCCTCCGGGTCCTGCGTCACGCGGGCCGTTCGGATCTCGCGGCGAAAGTCCACATCGTGTCGCACAGCCTCCGGGATGACTTCCTTGCGATCCCGCCGGATCTCTCCCGACCGGCCACGCCGACCGTTTTGAGTCTGGCGCGGTGGGAGGATCCACAGAAGGATGCCACGCTGTGCGCTCGCGTCGTCCACCACATCGTGCAGAGCGATCCCAGCGTGCGATTCACCCTCATCGGCTCTGCCGCCTCCGGGAAGTTCCGCGCGTTCGAGGGTCATTCCCAAGTGACTGTCCACGACCGGATCGACCCCTCCCGGATTCCGGAGATCCTTTCCGGGCATTCGGTTCTCTTCTCCTCATCACGATGGGAGGGCCAGTCGATCATCGGCATGGAGGCTTTGTGCTTCGGTCTCACACTTGTGGCTCCTCCGGTCCCTTGCTTTCAGGACCTCGTTGCCGGGGGGGCATGCGGGGCCACCGCGCCTGACCGCTCGGTATCCAGCCTTGCGAAGGCATTGCTCTCCGAGGTTTCCGCCTGGAAGTCGGGCTCGCGGAGCCGGTCGCGCGTGGCGGGCACGCTCCGCTCCGAGGTGACAAATGATGCGGTCGTTGGTAGGCTTCTCGAGGTGTCAGCGAACCCGCAAGCGAGGAGGGGAGCGCAATGAAGCTCGATGGCATTTACACAATGGCGAACGCCGGCGCGCGGCTCCAGTTTGTCGCCATGGAGCGTTCCCTGCGTGCGACGGGCTGCGACCTTCCTCTGCATGTCTTTCCGTATGCGGATGGCACATTCGACCTGCCGCCCAACGCATCATGGGTGCGCCCGCCGCTTTCTGCGTGGCTGCGCGAGAGGGAAGCGCATCCCATGTGCGACAAGCTCCACTGCCTCACGCAGGCGAACGTCCTGTTCACCGATACGGACATTGTCTATCTCGACAACCCGTCCAAGGTCTTGGCTCCGCACAAAGGATTCGTGGTCGCCGACACTGAGTGGAACAAGCCGCGATGGACCTTCACACGCGAAAGCGCCCGCATTCTGGGAGCGCGGAGCAGTGTCTGGCTGCAAAGAGTGTTCAATGCGGGCCATTTCGCCTGCGACCGTGCCCTGTATTCGGAGGAGGCGCTGAAGGAACGCATCCTTGCACATGAGGAAATCTGTCTGCGATTCCGGCATGACCAACCGGGAACGAATCTTCTCGTCGCCCTGTCCGGAGTGCCTGTGACCAATCTCAATCTTCCTCCCTCGACCATGGAATCGACATGGGCTGGCGACTACTCCGGTGATCCACAACCGCTCTGGGCCGACGCTGCGCGCAAACCCTACTTTGTCCACTGGGCCGGTCCGTGCCTCGATGAGGATCGTCCGATCAATGAGCTTTTCACCGGGTTTCTCACGGAAGCCGAGAAGAAGGAGTGGAACGCAGAACGCTCCAGCCGAATCGCAAGGCAACAACGTGAGGCGCGATGGCCCCTCGGGGTCCGTCTTCTCAATGCCGTCGTCAGGCTCCTATATCCACGCTACCGCGTGCTTCCCCGGGAATGACCGTGTGGCGATTGGTTCGTGACCTTAGGGATGCGGGACGGGAGTTTCGTGAATGCCTCGGACGTTGGTGGTGGAATGCCTTCGTTGCCAGCTCCCTGGTGACGCCCGGTTTGCGGAGAGCCCTTCTGCGACGCCGACGGGCGGTCCAGATCGGTGGAGGGGGCATGATCATGGAGCACTGCGTTTTCGATCGGAATCCCCTTACCATCGGGGAGCGCGTCTTCATCAACAGGGGATGCTCGTTCCTTGGCTCCGGAGAAATCCACCTCGGCGACGATGTGGCGGTCGGCTTTGAGGCGATGCTCGTCACCGTCGAACATGATGGGGACCATGAGGACCGAAGGTCTGCCCTCGGCGGGGACCGCCCGATCGTCGTCGGGCGTGGGACATGGATCGGTGCCCGCGCTGTGATCCTTCCGGGGGTGACGGTTGGTGAGGGTTGCATTATCGCGGCGGGAGCGGTTGTGAGTGCGGATTGCGAACCGCACACGGCATGGGGGGGCGTTCCGGCGCGTTTGCTGAAACCACTTCCACGCGGGAAGTTTCACTACACTGCGTGAGTGCGTCGATTGTCATCGCCTCGCGCACGCCCCCGGTGGGCGTTGGCGGGCTCGCCGAGTACCAGCGCCAACTCGCCGCCCGTCTGCCTGCAAACGGATGCTTCCTCGCCTGCGTGCCGGAGCAGCGTGCCCCCGCTGCAGCGGAGCCTGTCTGGCCGATCCATATCTGGACCGAATCCGGTGCCAGACCGCTCTGGATGAGCCTTGCATCGCGTCCGGCTTTCCATGGTTTGCTCGCGGCCCTTCTGCGGCGCGGCTATCGGTCTGTCCCCGGCATGCGCCCCGCGGTTGTGCATTACGTCGGAACAGGGTGGGATTTCTTCGGATTCCGTATGTTGGATTTCGCCCGACGGAACCGGTGTCGGTTCACCGTGTGGCCGGCGGTCCATGCCGGAGAATGGGGCGACGATGTCATCGATCTGCGACTTTACCGGGCTGCGGACGCCGTGTTTTGCCAGTCGGATTTCGAGGCGGCTCACCTTGTCTCCCGCGGTCTTCCCGCGAAGCGCATCGTGCGTTGCGGATTGCCTCCGATGTGCGAAAGCACCGCTGACGGGAAGGCGTGGCGAGCGGCGCACGGGATTCCCGAGAGCGACCGTCTCCTTCTTTTTCTCGGTCGCCGCGATGAGGGCAAGGGATATCCGGCCCTGCTCGCCGCGTGGCCGCGGATTCTCGAAGCTGTGCCCTCCGCGCGTCTCCTGATCGGCGGTCCGGGTGATCCCCTGGGGGCGTCCCGTCTGGAGCGCGTGCTGGACCTCGGCGTGCTTGATCAACCCTCCCGCGAAGCTGCGTATGCGGGTTGCGATGCCTTCTGCCTTCCCTCTGCCCATGAGTCGTTCGGGATCGTTTTCATTGAGGCCTGGAGCTTTGGCAAACCCGTCATTTGCGGCACGGCCCCGCCTCCGCGCGAGTGGATTCTGGATGGGGTGAATGGATTGCATGCGAGCCAGGATCCCACCGAACTCGCCTCCGCGGCAGCGCGTCTTCTCGGAGATGACTTGCTCGCCGCCCGCCTTGGTGCGTTCGGCCGTGAGGTGCAGCGCCAGCGATTCACTTGGGAGAAACTGTTGGAGGCGCATCACGCCGCTTGGCATCTTTCCGCACGATGACGCCCTCGCTCAGCATCGTGATTCCCACCTGTGCCCGTCCCTTGGAGCTGGGGCAATGCCTGGATTTGTTGATCCCCCAGGTCGAGTCTTCCGGAGACATCGAGGTCATCGTCTGCGACGACGGTCCGCCGGATCGCACCTGTGCCGGTGTCGTGAGTTTCTGCGAGGTTGCGCGTCGCATTGAGGGTCCGCGCAAAGGGCCCGGCGCCAACCGGAATGCCGGAGCGCGTGCAGCCCGGGGGGAATGGATTCTTTTTCTGGACGATGATTGCCTCCCGGACGACGGATTGGTCGCCGCCTACCGGGCGGCGATCGCTCATGAACAGGCAGCGGTGCTTTACGGACCGACACGACTCACTGCCCCTCTCGCCTCGCTGCTCTGGGAGGGGCCTTCCAATCCCAACGGCACCCAATTGATCTCCTGCAACTTCGCCGTGCGGCGGGATGTGTTTCTTTCGATCGGCGGATTCGATGAAAGCTATCCGATGGCTGCTTTTGAAGACACCGATCTGGAGGCGAGATTGCGGTTGTCCGGCATCTCCATCGTTTTCCTGCCGGAAGCCGGTGTCCACCATCCCCCGCGTCCTGCCCCGCCGGTGATGAAAATGGCCAAACGCTGGGAGGCCCGTGTGATCAGCACGTGGAACCTCGGGGCGGGGCGCACGGCCATTGTGTCCAAACTTCCGCGTCATGTGCTGGCCGTCATTTTTTCCCGATTCCGGGATTTTCCTGTCGGGAATGACGGCGCGCGTGCCGCCGTGCGGTTCGCGGCAGAGTATGCACTCTTTCTTGGGATGCTGCCGGGTTGGATTATCCGGCATTCCCGCCGACCGCGCAGTGCGTTTTGGACTGCCCAAGTCAAGGCGGGGAAGGGGCCGGAAAACTTCGGGCTATGAAGCCGCGGATCACCCTCATCTCGGGTGCATACCCGCCGGCACTGGACGGTATCGGCGACTACACGTTCCGTCTTGCAGGGGAGCTTGCGAAATCCCGGGAGGTGGCCGTGCTGACGGGGAAACAACCGGGCTTCGAAGCTCAGCCCGGGGTGTCTGTCCGAGGCGTGTTTGATCCGGCCGTTCGCTCATCTATCGCATCGCTGCCGGATGCTCTCGATGGTGCGGGTTGGGCGGTCCTTCAATACAACCCGTTCAGCTTCGGTCCGCGGGGAATTAACCCCTCTCTCGTTCCGGCTCTCACGGAGGTTCGCCGGAAAACGCACGCTCACCTGGCCGTGATGTTTCATGAAACACACGTTCCACCGAGGGGATGGAAGTTTTTGGTTCTTTTCGCATTCCAGTATCCGCAGTTCCGAAGCATCGCCCGGATGGCGGATGCGGTGTTTGTTTCCTCCGAGCGGTGGACGGCCCAAGTGCGCCGGGCGGGCGTACAGCGTCCTGTTGTGCATTTGCCTGTGGGTTCGAATGTGGATGCCCCGACGGTTCGCCATGAAGCTGCACGGGAACGTCTCGGAGTGAGCGGAACAGTCCTGGGCGTTTTCGGTTCGGCCCATCCGAGCCGCATGATGGATTGGATTGCGTGCGCGGCGGGAAGGCTTGCGAATGCCACTTTGGTTTACGTCGGGAAAGACGGTGCGACCTTGCGGGACCTGCTTGATCCTGCAGTGCGCTTTGTGGACTTGGGGACGCTGGCAGCACCCGCGGTGGGCAACGTGCTTGTCGCATGCGATCTTGTTCTCGCTCCGTTCTCCGACGGTCTATCCACCCGGAGGGGATCGGCGCTCGCTGCGTTGCAGAGTGGCGTGCCCGTGGCCTCCACCCGGACCGTGTGGACGGATTCCTGCCTGTGCGGTTGGACGTCCGTGTTTCTTTCCGACGTTGCATCCGGCAGGGAGGCTTACGCGCGCATGGTCGGGGAGGCCGCCACGGCTGTCGCAAAAGAGAAGTCGCTTCGCACCGAGGCCAGAAGGTTTTACGAGGAAAAGTTTTCCTGGCCGGTGATCGCGCGGAGTCTTGTCGCGCACTTGGACAGTCTCTAGGTTCCAGCCGATGGACCGCCCGTTCCTGTTCCGGCTTCTTCCACCCCGTTGGCGGGAAGGAGCCTATTGCCGCTGGTATCATCGGCGGGTTCAGAGCTACGGAGAACTGTTCCGGTCGGCCCGTCTGGTGATGGCCCCGGACAGCGTGATGAAGGATCTGATTCCGGGCGATGTGATTTCGGGCAGTATCGCATTCGGTGGCGTTTATGAATATGCCCTCTCTAGGCGGATCGTGAGCTTGGCGCGCACGGCACGCTCGTTTGTCGATGTGGGGGCCAACATGGGATATTTCTCGCTGCTGTGGACGGCAGCTTCGCCCGAGCATCGCGTGGTGGCCTTCGAAGCCTCGGCACGGAATGTGCGCTTGCTGGGCGCCAACGTGGCCGCCAACTCGCTTGAGCCCCGCGTGAAGGTCGTGCCGAAGGCCGTCTCGGATTTGGCGGGAACCGTATGCTTCGATGCGGGCCCGGATGGGCAGACCGGTTGGGGAGGAATTGCCGCCGGCGGAGGAGTGACGGTGCCGTCCGTGCGTCTGGATGAAGAGCTCTCCGGCGAGCGGATCGACGTTCTGAAGATCGACGTCGAGGGTGCGGATGCCTTGGTGATCCGCGGTTGTGAGAAACTCCTCGCGGAACGGCGGATCGGGCACATTTTTTTCGAGGAGCATGCCACTCGCATGAAGGCGCTCGGAATCGTTCCCGGCGAGGCGCGGAAGTTTCTGGAACAGCATGGCTACACCGTTCGCCCTCTCGGGGGGGACCCCGGCGAGTGGGAGGCATTTCCCTCCTCGCCGCCGTGAAGGAACTCCGGATTGCCGCGACGGGATTTGTCGAGGCTGGTGCCGGAAGCATCGCCGGGGCCGCAGCGGTCCTCCTCCGCGGGTTGGTGGAATCCGGCGCGAAGGTCGATTTTTTTTCGAAATCCACGTTCGTGGATCCGAGGCCGGCTGTCGGCTCGAAAGATGGATTCCGGTTTTTCGATATCGACAACGGATGGGCGAATGGAGCCGGAAGCCGGCTTCCCACGGGTCCGTTGCGGTTTCTGGGCAACCGTGCCGACGCGGCCACTTACAATGCCGCGATTGTGCGGCGGATGCGGGAAGCCCATGCCTGCCAACCTTACGACCTTGCCTTGTGGCTCGGGGATTATGCTCGGGGTCGGTTGCCCGGGGTGCCCGTGGTTTCGTTTGTGCAGGGTCCACCCGGCACGGATGCCCGGTCTGTGGTCCGCCATGCAGCCATGATCCGTGAACTTGCCGGGCCACTCGCCGCGGTGAAATGGACACTCCTTGCGCGGTTGCGCCTTTCTCGATGGGGGCTGCCTCCCTTCCAATGCACGGATCTCTTCATCGTGGGCAGCAGCCAGTCACGATCCACGCTCTCATCCCATTTCGGCATTCCGGCGGCCTCGATTGTCACAATGCCGTATCCCGTGCAGGGGGGGGCCATCCCCCGTCGGCTCAAGTCTCCGGATGAGCCATGGGACTGCTTGTGGCTTGGACGCATCGTGCCAAGAAAGCGGCTCGATCTTTTTCTCGGTGCAATCGCGGCGGCGATTCGCGGGGGCGTGAATCTTCGTGCAAACATCGTGGGGCGGTTCGCGATGGTCAGCGAACTCGACCGCCTCCTCTCTCGCTTCCCTTATCCGGACCGCCTGCACTGGCGGGAGTCTGTCCCGCACAACGAGGTGGGGCACTTGTTTGAGACGAACGACCTCCTTGTTCAGCCGAGCGAGGAGGAAGACTTTGGTTCCTCCGTTGCCGAAGCGCAGCTCGCAGGTCTGCCTGTGATCGTTGGGCCGACGAACGGCAACCGCGACTATCTCCGCCGCGGCGATCTCTGCATGGAGGATTCGACAGTAGAGGCCCTGGAGCGCGCCATTCGTCGCGCGGCGGAGGGTCTGACTTCATGGGATCGGCTCGCGGCATCGAAAGAAGCGGAGGGATTTTTCTCCCAGGGGAAAGTGCTCTCTCGGTTTTCATCGCACTTGCTTCGTGCGGCGCATGCCTAAACCCGCGACTTTCCTCAGTCTCGGCGAACACACAGCGAGTCGATGAGCGCTTCCCAGCGTCCGGCCACCCGGCTGTCTGCAAAGACAGCATCGTAGTGGGCCCGGCACTCACCCGCTGTATTCCGGGTGGTCTTGCTTCCGGCCGCGGCGGCCTCTGTCAGCACCTGAACGACGTCCTCCCGAGCGATCAAGCGGACGACATGCTCCGGAGCCGGACCGAGCTCTGAGTGCGCAAACGAGCCGAGTCCGCCGGAGTTGCAGACGATCGTGGGAACCCCGTGTTGCAGAGCCTCGAGAACGGCCATGGAGAGAGTTTCCCATTCGTCCTGTGAAGGAACGGCAAGGAAGTCGATCCCTTTGAAAAAGCTGCGGAGAAATCCCGCGCGTGTCGCAGGATCATAGCTACCCAGAAACTTCACCCGGCAGGGCGTCGCGGTGTTCTCGGCAAGGTCTCGGAAATCCTTCTCGAAGGGCCCGGAGCCCGCGACATGCAGTTCGCACGCATGCGGGCAGGTGCGTGCGAACTCCAGCATACGGGCCGACCCCTTGGCCTCGGTGAGACGGCCGACCAATCCAAAAACGGGAGCGCCGCTGCCGGAGACCGGCCTTGCGGCGATCAATTCCTCCGGACTCTCCACGGGGATCTCGGAGAGCTGTGGAACCCAGGTCGCGGAGGCATTGCCGGGAAACTGCCCGTAAGTGGCCGGGCAAATAAAGACAAGACGGCTGAAGAATCGCTGGTAGGTTTTCAGCATCCGCACCGTGTGCGGATAGAGATCGTGTGTGATATGGTAGTAGACGGAGGCCCGTGAGCCGCTTGCCAGCGCAAGGACCGGCGAGAGATGGCGCATCGCCAGCGCGAGGAAGAAGTCCGGCCGCCGCAGGCGGGAGCGACCGAGAGCTTTGCACAACGCCCCCACGCGAAGGCTGCCGTCTGGTTCCGAAAGGAACTCGACCGTGCAGCCCATGGCCCGCAACCGCTCGGCAGCTGCCTCGGAGAGGCCGTGCTCCGGCATCGTTTTCACCCAGATCTCGACCTCGTCAAACATCCCGCGAAAGAGGGAAGCCAACCCGAGCGTGAGGGTTGAGTGGCCGCCGACTCGCGGGAGACTGGTGAAAAGGACCGCCTTGCCGGAGCGATTCACAGGAGCGCGCGGGGATTCGGGGTTGTGGCGGTCACGGGAAAACGGTATCCCGACTGTCAACCGTCCGCCACCCGGGCGTTCGAACCGAATGGATTGGCTCGTCGCATTTCTCATCATCACCCCCGCGGTGATCCTTTATTTCAAGCGATCGAGCTGGATCATCGACTACCTCGTGTGGGTCACGGTGCTGAATCGCGGCATACGGCGCTATGTCGACTGGCTGGCCGGTGCGTTCAACCCTTTCTCCCCGATCAGCCTTACGCCGCTGGTCGTCTCCGGTTTGGTCTTTCTGCTCTTCTATCCGGCGATTCCAAAGCTGCCCGGCTACCTCAAAAAGATCTTCCTGCTCTTCGCGACGGCACTGGCACTCGGTTTCCTCATGGGCCTCGTGCGCAACCAACTCGCCGCTGTTTACGCGCTGGCCGAGTATCTGGGACCACTTGCGGTGATGGGCTGCGCGGCCATGGCCGGCGGCAACGAGAAGGTGCTCGACAGGTGGATCAAGACCGTGGGATGGGCCGCCGTGTTTGTGAGCGCCTACGGATGGTATCAATACTACACCATTCCTCCTTGGGATGCCTTCTGGGTCCGCTCCGTTGGCATGGAAGGCTACCTTGGTTGGCTGCGGCCGACCGAGATGGTTGTCTTCTCCACGATGGGCGAGCGCGGTGTGCTCGGGGGGTTCTTGTCGTTTGCTGTCGCGCCGATGATCGTCTCGCGCCGGTGGCGTAATGTGACCGGATGGGTCTCGGTGGTGTTGATCCTTTCGATCATCCTGCTCACATTCGTCCGCACCGCGCTCATCACCGTGGCGCTCACGGCGCTTCTGTTCCCTGTCCTGAATCGCGGGAAAAATACAATCCAGATCGCCGTTCTCCTCTGCGTGGTCGCACTGGCCGCGAACTTCGGGCTGAACCGAATTCCGACCTCAGAGAAAATTGGCGAACGTCTCCAAACCTTCAGCACCATCACACAGGACGGATCGTTCCAAGGCCGTCTCCTGATTGCCAGCTACGGACTCAGCACCGCGCTGGCCAACCCGCTCGGCCTCGGCCTTGGGTCCAGCGGCTTGGCCGGGCGTGTGAATACCGGCACGATCGAAAGTGGCGCAGCCATTGGCGACAATGGGTATTTCTCGCTTATCTTTGCCTTCGGGTGGATCGGGGGCTTCTGTTTCTTTTATGCTTTCTATCTGATCTGGAAGAAGGTCGCTGAGTTTGAGAAAAGGGGCGTTCACAGCGAGTCGCTCATGATGTTCAAGGCACTCACGGTGACCGGGGCGGTGACGCTTATCGCGGGGGATTGGATCTCGAGCCCCGGTGCCCTCACGTATTTTATTTTCGCGGGCTTTGCCATCCATCCCCGTGCCGCCCTGCGCAAACTCGCCGCCAAGAAGCCCCGCAAGAAGAAACCCGCGACTCAGCCATGCGAATCGCCTTCGCCATGATCAACTGCAACCGCCGCGACGGCAGTGCGCGGGCGGTGAACGAAGTCGCCGAGATCCTTGCCCGACGCGGGCACGAGGTGCATCTCTTTGCGCGTACCGTGGCCGACCTCGACACGGAACTCGTTCGGTGGCACCGGGTGCCCGGACCGGGATGGCCGGAGGTTGCGGACTTCTGGACATACCATGTCCTTGCGAACCGCCGGTTTCGCAAGGGAGGGTTCGACATCATCCACTCGATCGGATGCAACACCGTCTGCGCAAACGTGGTGACAATCCAGAACATCCAACCGGTGAAACGGCGGATCCTGGAACGCCTCGCCGCGCAGGAGCGGGTGTCCAGCGCCCGCCGCCTGACCCGATGGATGTATCTTGAGGTGACATCGCGTGCGGAGAGGCGGCTTTATACCCGCCGACCTCCGCCGGTTTTTCTTCCCGTCTCGCGGGGCGTCGCGAACGAACTCCGCTCCGAATACGCCATCGGTGACGCTCCGGTGCGGATCATCCCGAATGCGGCGGACACTCGGGTCTTCCATCCTCTCGGCGAGGCGGAGCGATTGGCGTGGCGGTCCGGGCACGGCTTCCAGCGGGACGATGTGATTGCGGTGTTTTCCGGAGGCGAGTGGGCCCGCAAGGGACTCGACGCCGCATTGAGGGCCTTCGCGCAAACAACGGCTCCGGGGTTGAGACTCTTCGTGGCGGGGGATGATCCGGACCGTGCCCGCTTCGAGGAACTCGCGGCGGAGGCTGGGAACCGCGTGCGGTTCGGGGGATTCCGTTCGGACATCGCGACCGTACTGGGTGCGGCGGATGTGTTCCTTTTCCCGAGCCACTACGAGGCCTTCAGTCTCGCGACCATCGAGGCCGCAGCATGCGGACTGCCTATCGTGGCGACGTCGATCAATGGAACGGAGGACTTTATCCGCCCGGGGATCACGGGGGAGTTCATCAACCGGGACCCCGGCGAAATCGCGCGTGTGTTGGATGCGCTGGCGCGTTCACCGGAGCGGCGGCTCGCAATGGGGCAGGCGGCACGGGAACTTGTGGAGCAGGACTATACTTGGGAGCGTGTCGCCACGCTTACCGAGGAGGCCTACGGGGAGGCCGCATCGAGATGAAACTTCTGGTCGTCAGCCATCCCTGCGCCACGGCGGTGAACCGGTCGCTGTTCGAAGAAATCGCGCGCAGTGCAGGGTGGGAACTCACGATTGTGATTCCCCGGGATTGGCGCGACGAGTTCGGGAACGTATTGAACGAGCCGGAGACGAGGGGCTTCCGGCTTGTTGATTTTCCTGTCCTCGGCAGCGGCAACATCATCCTGCATGTTTATCGCGCGGCGTGGTCTTCCTTTCTGGCACGCGAAAAGTTCGATGCCATTTACATGCACCATGAGCCGTATGCCCTGGCCACAGCCCAGGTGTGTCTTGCAAACTGCCTCCAAGCACGCAAAGCGGCCTTCGGTTTCTACTCGGCGCAGAATATCCTGAAGTCGTATCCGCCTCCATTCTCGTGGGTCGAACGCTTCGTGGCGGCGCGGAGCGACTTTGCGTTTCCGATCAGCACCGATGTCGCTGCGACATTGAAACGCAAAGCACCCGGTGTGCCCGCCACCGTGGTGCCGTTGCCTGTGGACCTCGATCTCTACAAGCCCCGGGACCGCCGTGAGGTGGTGACACCTCGTGTCGAACTGGGGTATGTGGGCCGTCTTGTCGAGGCGAAGGGACTGCGAACTCTGGCTGTTGCCCTCGGAAGTCTGAGGGATCTCAATTGGCGCCTGACCGTGATCGGGACGGGCGATTTCCGCGGAGAATTCGAGGCACTTCTTCGAACGGGCGGAGTCCACGACCGTGTCCGGTTTCTCGGATATGTTCCGCATGCCGAGACACCGGCCCGTCTCGCGGAGATCGATGTTCTTGTGGTGCCCTCGGAAACCCAACCAGGGTGGAAGGAACAATTCGGCCGCGTGATTGTCGAGGCGCTCGCCTGTGGAGCGGCTGTGGTGGGCTCGGACTCCGGCGAGATTCCCCATCTCCTTCGTGCGAGCGGGGGAGGCGAGATCTTCGGGGAGCGGGACCCCAATGCCCTCGCGGAGACCCTTCGCAGGATGCTGACTCAGCCTGCACTTCGCCGTACGGCGGCGGAGTCGGGGGCAGCGTGGGTTCGAGCGAATCTTTCCCAGCGGGCAATCGCCGAGCGGATGGCGCATGAGATTGCATCGGCTCGCGACAGGAGACAAAAAAGATGACCGCACAGGAACCTCTGATCTGGCAGCTCGGCATGCACAGCGATCCATCCCGCGGTGGGGCGGATAGGTACTTCGCGACGCTTGTCGGCGAACTGCGGGCGCAGGGCGTGCCCGTCCGTGCAGCGGCTTTCGGCCAGTCGGAGGGATTCCAGAGCCTGGGGCCGGAAACCGCGTCGTTCTTGTCCCGCGCCGCACGCGTGCGGGAATTCGCAAACCATGTCCGGCGAGGGGGACCCGACGGCGGAATCCTGGCGACCCATTTCGCACTGTACGCCGCAATGCTCGGGACGCTCCCGCGCGGGGTCCGGCATGTTGTGCACTTTCACGGACCGTGGGCGCTAGAGGCCGGGCAGGAAGGTGCTCCCGCCTTGGTGGTGCATGCGAAGGCTCTCGTTGAGCGGTATGTGTATCGTCGTGCCCACCGCGTGATTGCTCTCTCCGGAGCTTTTGGAAACCTTGTCACGACGCACTACGGAGTGCCGGCGGCGCGGGTTCGAGTGATTCCCGGTTTTGTGGATCTGGAACGTTTCGGTCCCATGGAGGATCGGAGTACCACTCGGCGCAGGCTGGATTGGCCTGTGAACCGAACGGTCCTTCTTTGCGTGCGGCGACTTGTCGAGCGCACGGGCGTGCTGGAGCTGATCCGGGCATTTGGAGACATCGCAGCGCGGTTCCCTGATGCCGATCTCTACCTTGCCGGGAGAGGCCCGTTGGAGCAAAGCTGCCAAGAGCTTGTGCGGGCTCTCGGGTTGGATGCTCGGGTGCGCTTTCTCGGTTTTGTCGCCGAGGAAAGTCTTGCAGATGCCTATCGGGCGTCTGATCTGGGAGTCTTGCCTTCCCGGGCTCTTGAGGGTTTCGGGCTTTCCGCGGCCGAGTCCATCGCTTGCGGGACGCCGGTGCTGGTCACACCCTGTGGCGGATTGCCGGAGGCCGTCGGTGACTGCGGATTTGTCGCCCAAGGGAGCGACAGGCAGTCGCTCGCGGAAGCCCTTCGAGCCGTGCTGGATTCTTCGTGGCAACGACCTGCGATCGCGGAGTGCCGCCGGTTTGCGGTCGAGCATTTCGATCCGGCGAAGATCGTGCGTGCCATCCGGGAGGTTTACAATGAGTAAGACCCGGGGTCGGATTTTATTCCTCGACCAAAGCGGGCAACTCGGAGGAGCTGAGCTCTGTCTTGCCGACATCGCGCAGGGCTTCGGCGATTCCGCGCGGGTTGTTCTTTTGCAGGACGGACCCTTCGCCGGAGTGTTGCGGCACCGGGGTGTGCCGATGAATGTGCTGGCGATGGAAAAAGCACTCGGGGGCTTGGGAAAATCCGCCGGTTTTGCCGACTTCGTGGGCCGTGCCCCGGCACTTCTCCGCGGGGTCGCCGCGCTCCGGCGGGAGATGGCCGGGAGTGATGTCGTTTACTTCAACACCGCGAAGGCGCTTGCTCTCGGTGCTTTCGCTGCTGCGGGGCTGGATGCACGCCGCGTGTTCCATCTGCATGATCTTCTGACAAGCGCCCACTTCAGCTCGCTCAACCTCCGTGTGCTCACGGGTGCGGCCAACCGCTGTGACGTTGTGATCGCGAACTCGCGTGCCACGGCGGATGCCTTCGTCGCCTCGGGCGGTCACTCCCCCTGCGAGGTCATCCCCAACGGATTCGACCCTTCAGCCGTGGATGCCGTGACGGACGCGATGGTGGCATCGCACCGCAGGCAGTGGAATCCTGACAACTCTCCCATAGTCGCCGTTTTCGGCAGGTTGGCTCGGTGGAAGGGACAGGATGTGGTTCTGCAGGCCGTCAAGGCGTTGCCCGGAGTTCGACTTTGGATTGTGGGGGCACCATTGTTCACTGAAGACGACCGGAGGTTTGCCCAGGAACTCGAGCGGGAGGCAGGTTGCCTTGGGGGGCGCGTTCAGTTGGTCGGCTTCCGTGAGGATGTCCCGCTCTGGATGCGATCGGCGCACGTTGTTGTGCACAGCTCGACGGTGCCGGAGCCGTTCGGGCGGGTGATCGTCGAGGCGATGTTTGCGGGGAAACCCGTCGTTGCCACGGCGGCGGGGGGGCCGCTGGAAATCGTGCGGGACGGGGAGACCGGCATACTGGTTCCTCCGGGGGATCCGGCAGCACTGGCTGAGGGCATTCGAGGCCTGTTGGAGGCTCCGACGCTGGCGCAGGCAATGGGCAGAGCCGGACGGCACCGGGCGCAGGAGAAATTTTCTCTGAGCGTTGTGCTGGAACAAACGCGACGGGTCGTTTACTCCAACCTGCGTCCATGAATCTGGTTTTCGCCCACGACTATCTCGTCCCGATGGGAGGGGCGGAGCGTGTCGTGGCGACGATGCACGAAGCACACCCCACGGCGCCCATCTACACAAGCGCCGTTGCACGGAGCGTCCTCTGGCCGGAGTTGATCGATGCGGACATCCGGACTTCGTGGATGCAGTTTCTTCCTTTCATCAAGGATCAGAAGCACTTCAAAAAATACTTTTTGCTCTATCCTTTCGTTTTCCGGTCGATGAAGCCCATCGAGGCTGACGTGGCATGGGTCAGCTCCAGCACGTTCGCGAAATACCTGCGCTTTGCCCCCGGAACGCGCTCCGTCGGCTATCTCCACAACACGACCCGGTTTCTGTGGCAGACAGACGGCTACTTGGATTTCGAGATCAAGCCGGGCCTCATCAACGCTTCCATTCGGAAGCTGCTGCCGTCGCTTCGGGAGATTGACCGTGAGGCGGCCGCAGGTCTGGACGTGATCGTCTCGAACTCCGTGAATGTGAAGGAGCGCATCCGCCACTGCTACGGACTCGACGCCACCGTGGTGCATCCTCCGGTCGACACAGAGCGCTTTGCACTCGCGCGTGAGGAGGAGGGGTTCTTTCTGATCGTCTCGCGCCTTTTGGGCTACAAGAACATCGCCTTGGCCGTCGAGGTATTCTCAAAGACCGGACGTCATCTTGTTGTGGCGGGTGACGGTCCGGATGAAAAACGGCTGCGCCATATGGCCGGGCCGTCTGTTCACTTCACCGGGCGAATCGATGACGAGCGCATCGCAGACTACTACGGTCGCTGCCGGGCCTTGATTTTGCCGGGCGAGGAGGATTTTGGAATCGCGCCTGTGGAGGCCATGGCCTGCGGCAAACCTGTTGTCGCCTTCGGCCGCGGAGGGGCGCTGGAATCGGTCGTCGCAGGCGAGACCGGGATTTTCTTTTCGGAAAACACACCCGACGCGCTGCTTGCCGCAGTTGAGGAATGCGAAGCGAGAAGCTGGAATCCGGAAGCCATCCGTCGCCACGCCGCAGGGTTTTCGAAGGACGTGTTCGTCCGGAAGATGAACGCGATCCTGTCTCCTCAGTAGGCCGTTTTCGGGGGCCGGACAAGCTGCGCTGCTGTTCTCCAGAGGAGTGCCAAATCCAGCATGAAGGACCAAGTCTCGATATACTCGATATCGCACTCGACGCGGCGAACGATGTCTTCCCGTGTGACGGCCTCGCCTCGAAATCCGTGGGTTTGCGCCAGACCCGTGAGGCCCGGTTTCACGAATCCCCGCACCGGGTAACTCGCCAGGGTCTCCCCGAAGAGCCGGTCATGCTCCGGCATGTGGGGCCTCGGTCCGACCAAACTCATCTGTCCCATCAGGACATTCAGAAACTGGGGAAACTCATCGAGACTGAATTTCCTGAGAATCCTGCCTGCGGGAAAGATCCGGGCATCGCCAAGCGTGGCCTGCTCCGAGGAGTCGCATCGGTCCGCATACATCGTGCGGAACTTCAGGATGGTGAACGGTTGATTGTTCATGCCAGAGCGGGTCTGCCGAAAAAACAGAGCTCCCGGAGCCTGGGTGCGCTGGACGGTCCATACCGCCAAGGCGAGCGGAGGCAACACCAGGCAGACAACAGGCAGGCTCACCGCAATATCAAGCAGACGCTTGAGAGCGCGGTTCACCGGATTCTGGAGAGGTTCCTCACGCAACTCGATCAGATCAATGTTGTCGCAGCGGAAGTAGCTTACACGCCTTTGGAGGAACTCATCGAGGTCGTTGACAAGCGAAAGACGGCATCCGCCGGATTCCGCCGCACGCATCCATGTCGCCAGGACCCTGCGGTCCCTCGGGCTCCCGAGAATCAATACGTTGCTGAATGCACGGCTCTGGATATGCTTCTCGAAGTCTTCGATTCCCCCGAGCTTTGGAATGCCGCAGGGAATCCGGTTGGCCTCGGCTTCTGTCAGCAATCCGGCCGGCTCGATCCCGAAAAGCTTCGCCTTCTCAAGAAGTGACTGCACCTTCTCAAGCGATGCCGGCTCCCCCACGAGCAACATCTTTCCCCCTCTGCGGGCAACGAACTTTTTCAGTATGGCCAGTGCGAAATAGCGGCTGAATACCACCATCGCCACATAGGCCCCCGGAAGGAACGTAAAGAGAAAGAACCGCGACATTGTGGCATCCCGCGTCAATGCCACGAACATCCCCGTGATCGCGATCGCGAAGACCATGTGGGGCCACACGAACCGGTGGCTCTCCACAATCCCAGAGGACACCGAAAATACATCGTAGTTTTTCGCGCTCGAGAAAGAAATCTGCAGCCCCACCACGATTGCTGCGTAGTAGCCCAGGTAATTCGTCCAAGTGTGTAACTGGAAGCCCGGAACCACATGGTCCAAGACAAGAAAATACACCCAGAAAAGGACTGTGACCAGTCCCGTAATCCCGACCTGATACGCTTGGATCAGGCCCAGTTCACGGTGCCGAAACATGGGGAGAGGTTGTCAGGGGGAAACTACTTCACTGGCGCAAGTTGCCAATTTGCCGTAGCATAGAGTTGCAAACCAGACAATTCCTCAAACAAATCGCTTGTCATCGGCGACTTCGCGAAGTATGTGATATCGCAGGGTAAGCGATTTCGCAATGAATTCTCCAGACAGCGGACAACCTTCTGCAAAGCAACGGCGCATCCAGTCGCAGAGCGATGCGTCGTCGTCCAATCCGGAGAGTTTGCAGGAAATTGCGAATGCCGCGGAGCTTTTGAGGTCCGAGCTTGGTCAAAAAGAGGCGGCACTGGCCGCATCCCGGGAGCGGGAGAAAGAGCTTCGCGCTCAACTCGAAGAGACGCTTGCCAAAGCAAGTCAAGCGATGGCATTCCACTCTGAGATCGCTCAGCAGCAGCGTGTGGCTCTGGAGGAGATGCAGGAGCGCGAGCGTCAATTGCGTTCCGACTTTGCAGAGGTCCAACGCCGTGCCGAGACGGCGGCACAGCTGGAAGCCGGTCTGGAGCGCCAGCGGGAGGAGATGGAGGAGATTCGCAAAAAGGCCGAGGCGCTCTCGGCCCAGCTTGAAGAAGCCCATGTGGAAACTGCGATCGCCCGATCTTACGAGACGGAAGTTTTCGAGCAGAGAACCAAGATCGAAGATTTGCTGAGGCGTGAGCGCGAACTGGCGGAAGAACTTGCCTCTGCTCGTTTCGAGTCGGATGAGACCGCGGCGGCACTGCGGGCGCTCGAAGCCCGTTTACCGGCACGCCAGCCCGATGGCGACTCACCAGCATCCGAATTCGTCGAGGAAGCCGGCTACCGCGACCGTCGAAAAGACGCCGCAAAACCATCCACGCGGCGGGAGGCAAGGGAGTCGTCGGCACTGAAGTGGGCTTGGGCGTCCCGCGTGTGGGCGATGCAGCTTCAAGCCGAGCTCGAGGAGAAACAACTCTCCCTGCAGAAAGTCGAGTCCCTCGGTTCGGAACTTTCAGCCCGCCTAGAGAAAGCCCTCTACGACCTCTCTCTCGCCGAGGCCCTGCGCGAGGATTTCCTTCGTGAGCGAAACGCGGCCGATTTGCTCCGCACGCGAGAGGCCGAGCTCATCGCCCGATTGGAGGAGGCCCGTGCCTGGAAAACCGAGTCCGCCGCTTTGGAGCGAAGTCTCGCCTCGGCTCAGGCCGCTCTGGCGGGTGCCGACGAGCGGCAGAAAGAGCTGCGCGGCCAGCTTGCTGCCGCGCGTGAAGAGAATCTCCGCACGAAAGAGCTTGAGACGAAGCTCCGGTTTCAAGAATCCGAGATTGCCTCGCTGCGCGCGAAGGAGGAAGCTGCGGAGTCCCAGCTTGCGGTGGCCCGTGAAAACGCCTCCCGGGCGGATGCGCTGGAAAGTGAACTCCAGCGGCAGCAGACCGCACGTGCCCAAGCGGAGGCATCCCTCGCTGCCGTCGAGGAAAGGCTCCGTCAGGTCTCTGTCGACGCGGAGCGGGTGGCGGTTCTCGAGTCCGAGCTGACGGTGCGCAATGACGCGGTCCGTTCTCTCGAAGCTGAATGTGGACAGTTGCGGGAGAGGTTGTCCGAGGTCACTGCAGGTTTTGAACTCCTCCCCGGTCTCCGCGAACAACTCCAAGAGGCGCAGGGTGGCAGAGAGGCCCTCGAGCGCCGTGCTGCGGAGCTTGAGTCCCGGCTGGCTGCTCGCGCTGTCGAGACCGGCGAAGCGGAGGCTCTCCGCCGCGAGCTCGCCGAAGCGGCCAAGGCGCTGCACGTCCTGCGCGAGAATGAATCCCGACTGCGTGCCGCCCTGTCACGGCTGGTCGACGAGAAAACCGCAGCCCTCCGTGCCCAGATCGAAGCCCAGCAGGTTCAAATCGCAGAGCTGAAGGCCCGCGAAGTGGATCTCACGACTCGCATTGCCAGTGCGCCCCAAGTTGGCGAATCCGATGCTTTGCGTGACGAGTTGCGCCGTGAGCGCGAGATCGTCGCCAGCCTCCGGGAAAGTGCGAAGCGTTTTGAAACCGAACTTGCCCAGGCGCGCACAGAGGCAGCGGTGGCTGCGACGCTCCGCGAGGAACTGGACCGCCAGAAGGCTGCGTTGGAAACCCTGCGGGCCTCCGAGTTGCTCCTCAAATCCCAGCTTGAGGCGGCCGGCAACCACTCCGAACTGGTTGCCACCCTGAGGCAGGAAATCACCCACCAGCGCACCGAAATCGAATCCTCCAAACTCCGCGAAGCTGAGTTGCGCCGGCGCCTGGAGGAGTCGCCTTCCTCCGAGGAGGCCGCCCGCCTCCGCGAGGAAATCCGGAGCCAGCGCGAGGCCCTCGAGACTTTCCGCCTCCGCGAGAAGGAACTCCTCGGGGAATTGGAATCAGCCCGCCGTGAGGCCTCCGACGTTGCGGCTCTCCGGAGCCAGCTTGCGGAGCGCGAGCGGGCGATTGAGGAGTTCCGCAAACTCGAGTCGGTGCTCCGCCTTCGGATCACCGAAGCGGGTTCCCAGTCCGACGCCGCCTCGCAGCTGCGTCCGGAGCTGGATGATCATCGTGCCGCGCTGGTCGAGGCGCGGGAGCAAAACCGCCGCCTTATCGAGCAACTCGAAGCCGCCACCAAGGCACTGGGGGCACGTTCCCCAGGGCGTCTCCGTCTGAGGCTGCTTGCGGGCGGACTCGCCGCCGGGGTCGTGATTGCAGCGGTGACGGCCATCGCCGTCCAGACGCACCCCGCAGAGCGTTCGGCCCGGGCGAATGCCCAGGTTCTCGATCAGCTCAAGACCCAGAACTCCGCGCTCGCCACTCAGTTGAACGACACACTTGTCCGCCTGCAAACCGCGAAGGAGCGCGAGCTTTCCATCGATACCCAACGGAATCTTGCCGCCCGCCTCGAAGCGGCCGAGAGCCGTTCTTCGGTGCTCGAGACCGAGGCTGCAGAAAACCTTGCCCGCCTCACACGCCTGCAGTCGGACCTCGATCTGGCCAATGCCCGCCTTGCACGTCTCTTCACCGAGTTGTCGAACCGCGACCTGAAGATCATGGAGTTGGAGGCTCTTCTCGGAGAGGCGGGCTCCGAAGCCTTCCAGATGACGCTTCCTCCACCGCTCTCGCTTGAAGCGTCCTCGATGACGCCGCTGGCCTCGGGTGTCACGCCGCCCCTGCCCGCGACCGATCCGGTGCGCGACGAAGCCGCCGATGCCATGCGGGCCATGCAGGCCCAGGCCGAAAAGGAATACAAGGAACGCAACTTTGCCCTCGCCGAGGTCCTCTTCCAACGCGTCGCGAACGCCGCCCCGCGCAATGCGCTCGCTCTCTCGAACCTCGCTGCCGTCCAACTCGAACTCGGGAAGCTCGTGCAAGCAGAGAAGTCGATCCGCGCGGCTCTGGCCGTCGATCCGGACGACGCGTTTGCCCTGACCACGCTCGGCATTATCCAGATCCGGGTGGGACAGGTCGACGAGGCAATTCAAACGCTGCTCCGCTCGATCGCGCTCGATGCCACCGATCCCGCCGCTTTCAATTACCTGGGTGTGGCCTTTGGCCAAAAGGGCGATCGTGCACGGGGAATGGAGGAGATCACAAAGGCGGTGAAGCTCCAGCCCGACTACAAAGAAGCGCACTTCAACCTCGCCGCACTCGGTGCCGGAGGCACTCCGGAGCAGAAAAAAGCGGCTCGCGAGCATTACCGCCGCGCAGTGGAACTCGGCAGCATGCCCGATTCCAGCCTCGAGCGCTTGCTCGATTAGGCCTTCTCCGGGGGGGGGCTGGGGATGGCGGTTGCAACATCCGTGCGCCGCTTGCGTGGATACTTTCGGCGCTCCGTCAACAGCCGGAGGACGCCGAAGCAGAAACCTGCGATCAGCGTCAGCCCACTAAGGGAGAGCGTGGTCACGAGGATGGCGACGATTTGCAGGGAGTCTTCACAGAGTTCGTGCCCCGCGATGTGGGATACTGCGAATCCCGTGGCCACCAAGCCTGCGACTCCGGCAAAAACAGCCGCTATGGCGAGAGCTTCCAGCGCCATGGGACTCCGGACCAATGCAAACTTTGTGGCAGGAGGGTGAAGCCCGGACTCGATCGCAATGAGTTTCGTGAAAATCGCCAACTGGAAAGCCTGGTATCCGACGATGGCGAGGGTCGGTCCCAGTATCACCATAAGAGCCATCAGTCCGACCGGCAGGGGAGCAACGACCGAGACCGCCAGCAGAATTCCCCCGAGAAGCAGGGCGAAGAGTCCCGGAATCCCGAACGACCAGCGCGGACTCATCATCAGATAAAGCCGCAGGCTGCGCCATCCGTCGCGGTAGGTCTTCAGGTGCGGTTTGCGATCCCGTCCATCCGGTGACAACGTCGTTGGAACTTCTGTGATATTCAGTTTGAAGAGCTCGGCCTTGATGAGCATCTCCAGCGCGAACTCCATGCCCTGGCTCTGGACGTTCAAGCGTTCGATGGACTCTTTTCGGAAGCCCCGGAGTCCACAGTAGAAATCGCCGCAAACCTCATGGTCGTAGATGCGTCGTCCCAGCGCACTGAGCATGGGGTTGCCGACAAAGCGGTGCATGAACGGCATGGCCCCGGGTTGGATGCCGCCCTTGAAGCGGTTGCCCATGACGAGTTCGTAGCCCTCACGCAGTTTCTCAACAAAGGGCTGGAGCCCGAGAAAGTCGTAGCTGTCATCACTGTCGCCCATGATGACGTAGCGTCCGCGGGCGGCATGAATTCCTGCGGACAACGCGGCACCGTATCCCTTCACCGGCACGTGCACGACACGCGCACCGAGTGACTCGGCCGCCTCGATCGAACCGTCCGTGCTTCCGTTGTCCGCAACGATGATCTCACCCTCCACACCACTTGTTTCCAGATACGTCCGGGCCTTTCGGATACACGTGGGCAACGTGAGAATTTCGTTGAGACACGGCATGACAATCGAAAGTTCCACGCTCATCCCGCGGCGAAGGAAACACGTTCCATCGCCACAGTGCAACCGGATTCAATGATTTGCCGAATCTTTGCGCGCGGGAATGATGAACAGCACGTTCCCCGAGTAGGGAAGGAACTCGACGGAAGCCTCGTCGAGGCGGGGAAGGATGTTGAGTCGCCGGCCCACACGGTCCTCCGGCTGCACGAAGCGATAGAAGAACGCGAGCCACATATCCTTGATGCTCGCGACTTCAACGGCGCGGAACATCGGCAGCGCACGCAGATTCTTGAGAGCCTCAATCCGGTAGTCCGCGGAGGCGTAGCGGGAGCGGACGCGGGCGCCGTAGAGGTAATCGGGCAGCCGAGGGCGATCCGGAACCTGCACCCCCGCGGCGCGCAGATCATCCATGACCTGCTCGATCCAAATCTCCTTGATGAACTCGTCACTGTCTCGCGGAGACAATGCAACACCGGCCGACTTCGCGGCTTCGCGCAGCCACTTTTCCTCGGGCCACAGGAAGTCCATCTGCTGCTCGAGATAGACGATGGGACCCGTGTACGTCTCAAGAAACTCCCGCCGCACCGGCGCGATGCTCTGGATGGGCAGACCGGTGTAGTAGGTGTAGACGAGCTGGTTGCTCGGGTTGGCGTAAAACTTTGTGTCCGAAGGGAATGTTTGTTCGGAAAGGGCCGCGACGACTTCGCGTGTCGCTGCGAAGTGCGTGCTGATCATCGGTTGCTCGAAAAACACCAGACGGCTGCGCACGGTGAGCAAAAGCAGCATTGCCACGACGGCGAGGAGAGCCTGCGGTTTCCACCGGAGAATGCGGAGCGCATCCGTGCAGGCCATGGCGAGTGTCAGCACGTAAGGCAGCCATAGGACGAGGGAAAGACGCTCATAAAAGAAGCTCGCCGCCGGAACGATCAGGTGGAAGGCCACGTAGGCGATGGCCATCCACGCGAACAAAACGAGATAAACCCGCCAATGCCCCCGCAGGACGACCCGGGCCCTCTCGGGAATCCATCCGGGCTTCAGACGGAAGACGGTGGCCAGGACAACCACCATGGCGAGGAGGATCAACTGGTCCGGGCGATCAAGCGAGTAAGCGAGCCAGTCCCAGCCCGAGGCAAAGAGGCGGTTGGCTTTGGGGACGGTTGAGGCGGTTTCCAGAAAACCGGAGAGCAGGATCCATGGCAGAACGAGCGCCGCCGAGAGTGCGCCGCCCGCGAGGGACTTCACAAACCACCCGCGGTGTCGGACGATCCACGGCACACACGCGACGGCGACACCGGTGAAGACCAGCGCGGAAAAAAGGTGGGTATGGAACAGGGCAGCCTGCGCGAGCCCGAGAAGGAGAAAGTCCCGAAAGCGTCCGCGCCGCAGCACTTGGAGGAGAGCCAGCGCGACCAACACGTTGGCAAGAAGGGTGAGCGAATAGTAGCGCGCCTGGAAGCCGAACTCGACCGTCTTCGCGTTGAATGCCATGAGTGTGAGCGCTGCAAAACCGGCAGGGACGCCCCCGAGTCGCGAGCCGAGCACGAAGGTGGCCACCATGCAGAGAACGGAGAAAGCCAGCGCAGGAAACCGCGGCACAAAGGTCCGCCACCAGACCTCGTCGACGCCGTGCTGGACGCGCGGGGGCTCGGTGACCTTGTCCGGGCGCATGCCGAAGATCCACTGCGAGGCGGCGATCGCATAGATCGGCAGCCATCCATGGTAGACAACCACACCCTGCTTGATCGAGTAGCTGCTGTCCCGGAATTCATACTCCGGGTGGCCAGCCCATTCATCGGTGAGCGTGTTTTCGTAAACCGGAAGGCCGAGATATTTCCAATAGGGGACACCAGTCTCCTGAATCGAGAGCGCATTGATCGCCGATTCCGCCTCATCGCACCAAAGCGTCTTCTCGTTCATCCACGCCACCCGCATTCCCAGGCCGGCAAGGACGATTGCCGCGACAGCGAGGCCGGTCAGGAGCCTGCGGGCGTGCGTGCGGGACGGGTGCACTCAGAACCGCATCCCGAGCGACATCCCGCTCGTGGTGCTGAAGTAGTTGTCGCCTTGGGTGTCGCGGAGGCGTTGCTGGAGATTGCTGAAAACCCGCACATTCACATCGTCGAGCAGGGCGTAGGACACGGCGAGATTTGCCTGGTTGAAGAAATAGTTTCCGTTCCCGTCGTTGGACGTGCTCTCCGAGTAACCACTCAACACCGAGGCCTCCATCTGCGCGCGCTCGGTGATCTGCCAGGAGATCGAGCCTTGGACGGCTGTGACGATCTGCAGGTCGCCCGGCGCGAACGTGTCGACATCCACGTTCCGGAAAAAGCGGCCGGAGATGGTTGTTTTATCCGATGGCCGATAACTGAGCAGGAGACTCATGACGGCCGTCGATGCGGCGGACCCGCCGGACCCCGGAGACTGGCGGAACTGGATTCCGCCCTCGCCGCTGAAGGTGAGGCGCGCTGTCGGGTTGTAGAGCAAACGGAGGAGAAACGTCTGGTAGGTCGTGGTTCCGCTTGAGGAGTTGAAATAGCCGACGTTGATGCCGGCGCCGACGGTGGTCTTGCTGCTGTAGCGGAAATCCACCGACGTGTTGAACGAGCCTTGGAACGAGCGTCCGCCGGGATCGGACTCCACGCCGGAACCCTCAAGCGCCATGTTCAGGGTGGTTTTTCTTGTGAGGGGATACGTGCCGAAGAGTCGCGCAAAGAGCGTCTTTTGGCTGGCCTGCCCTTGCGAATTCAGAAAAAGGCCGCTCTGTGTGATGTAGCTCGCATCGAGGCCGAGTTCGAGCTTGGTCACACGGGTGCGTGAACTGAAGAGGAAGGTCTGGTTGACCGTGTCGTACCGCTTGAAGCGTGCGTATTTCATCACGCTCGGCGCCCAGAGGAACCGGACGTTCGCCTTCTTGCCGGTCTCGAGATAAATCGAGGGTTGCAAGGAGAAGATGACGTCCCCCTGCGGATTCGATGGCGTGCCGAGGACATTGTCGTTGTAGGCGAGGCCGGCTTCCACTTGCGCCCCGTAGCGAACCCGGCTGCCGCCGAGTTGGAATCCCCGCTTGGAATTCAGAAAGCCGGGAGGATTCAGAACGCCGAGGGGTTGATTCTCCAGAGACTGTGCGGGGAAGACCGGTTGGAGGGGAACCGGTGCGCCCTCGGGTGCGCGGGGAAGCGATGCCTCGAGTGATGGGGAAGTGAGGGCCTCCCCGCCTTCGGGCAGGGGGGGGGCCTCAAGTGCCGCGGCCGCGGCGTCCGGTGCGGAGACCGGGGCCGTGAGACCGCCGGCAAACTCGTTGTCGCCGATCCGCCGCGGTGCCGCTTGCGGACTGAGCGGACCCGCATGGGAGTCCGCCTCGATCCAAGGGGGGAGATCCGGCGAGAGTTGGAGTGACTCCAATCCGTCCAGCACATTCGGAACCGGAGTGGTTGTCGCGGCGCCCGGTCCTGTCGCCGGGGGCGTTTGTGCAGTGACGAGGCTGTCGGAGACAAGGATCAAACCGACTCCGGCCACCAGCGTGAGCGGAGACAGAATCTTCATGGGGCGGAGCGCCAGGTCTCGATGGCCCCGGCCAGTCGGCGGTGGGCTTCTTCCGGTGAGAACCCGGCCGCGACCAAGCGGTCGAGGACGGTGGTGAAAAGACGCACGCGCTCGGCACTGCTGCCGGTGGCGTCTTCGCTCAGCTCCCGCAGGTCTTCATTGCGCCAGACCTTCAGCGTGAGAAGAAGCTGGCTGCGGGCCTCCTCTTTCGACAACCCGGCGGATTCCAGACGGGCCAGCAAATCCCCGAAAACGCGGCGGCGGTAGTCCCCGGCCTGCGAGGTGTCGCGGTGTTCGGTCCGCTTCACCAGCACCTCGCGTCCGCACTCGCAGCGTCGCACATTCTGCCCGGGCGTTCCATCGGCAAAGACCGCCCCGCACGATCCGCAGAGAGGTTCATCGACCTCTTCAGGCGAGCCTGCGGAGGTGTCGGCTGTCCGGGGTGCCACAAACTCGGCCCCTGCGAAGTTCAATACCAATCCGGTCGGACGCGCGCCCGAGCGGCGCAGCATCTCCAACGACCGCCGCGCCGCAGCCCGCGGAGTGCGGCCGGCGCGCACGACGAGACAGACAAGCGGGAAGAGCCGCGCGATGGCCAGCGTGTCGCTGACCTTGGCCAGCGGAGCGGCGTCGACGATGATCCGGTCGTAAAGGGGTTTTGCCTCGGCCAGGAATTCCGCGACGCGTTGCGGCGAAAGGCTCTCCGCGGGAAACGCACTCGGCCGGCCCGCTGTCACAACGTCCAGCATGGTCACGGGTGTGGCGTGAATGATGTTCGCCAGTCTGGACTCGCGGTGCAGGAATTCCATCAACCCCGGTCTCCCGCGCGAATCGAAAATCGTTTGCTCCAGCGAAGGCGAACGGAAGTTGGCGTCGACCAGCAGAACGCGCTGGCCGGATTGGGCGATCACCACCGCAAGATTGAGCGCGCAAAATGAAGTGCCCTCGCCGTCGAGGGAGCCGCTGATCAGCAAGGGGGCGGAGCCGGCGCCGTCCGGCACGGACCCGAGGGCGAGGCGCAGCGACCGAAGGGCTTCCGCCGTCGGGGACGACCGGTCGGAGAAGGCCGGGCAGGCATTGTCGAAGGGAACGTCGTTGGCCTCCGAAGCCGGGGAGTACTCCGGGATGGCACTCAGCACGGAGACAGCGAACGAACGCTCCGCGTCCTCGACCGTGCGCACGCTGGAGTCCAACTGCATCAGAAGAAACACTCCGCCGAAGCCGAGCAGGGCGCCGAGGAACAGCGCGATGCCCAGAGTTTTGACCGTTCCCGAGCCGGCGGGGTACCCGTAATCGGCGGGATTCACGACCTGCAGCAGGACGGGTTGGTTGCGTGCCTGGGACAGTTCCTCGCTCAAGCGTTTGAGCGCGGCCTCGTAGGCCAGACGGTTTGCATCGATCTGGCGCTGGAACACACCCGAAGGTACCGAGAGATCGCGAAGTTGGATGACTTTTTCCTCCTGCGCGGCCTGCTCCTTGTTGATGGCATCCTCGTTCCGCCGTGCCGTCGCGAGGGCGGCCTCGAGGTTCTTGGGAGCCTGCAGCACCTCGATCACAAGAGACTCGCGGAGTTCGGAAAGCTCGGAGCGCGCCTGTTTCATGAACGGGCTGGATTCCCGGTAGCGCAAAGAGAGCTTTGCGATTTTCGTCTCCACCTCCCCGATCTGCGATGAGATTGCGACCACCGAGGGAATCTTCTGGATGCTCTCGATCTTGATGAGCTTGTCGAAATCCCCGGCGGCATTCTTGACTTGGGTATAGTCGCTCTCCAGGCGGAGTCGTTCCGCCTTCGCCGCTGTCGCACGGGCATTGAGCTCCTTCAACTCGTTGGCAACGATGTTGAGGTCGCCGTCGATGGAGACATTGCCCAGCGTGCGGGTGTAGGCGTTGAGTTTTTCTTCGGATTTCCGAAGATTCTCCTCCGCCTTGGCGACCTCGTCCTGCAGGAAGCGCACGTTCGACCCGGTGGCGGCCACGCGCTGGTCAAGGTCGTTCTGGATTCCTTCGTTCACGATGAGATTGGCGATCTTTTGGGACATCGCGGGATCCCCGTTGCGGAAGGAAACGCGGATGAGTCGCGTGTCGGGAATCAACTGCACGGAGCACCCCAGCATGAGATATCCCGCGACGGCTCCGTCGCTGAGTTGCGCCGCCGCGTGACCTGCAAAGCGCAGGTCTTCGAAACCCTCCTTGCTCCGTATCGCTGCCGTCACCCGGCGCATCAAGGCGGGGCTCGCGAAGCTTTTCTCAATGGTCTTCAGGTCCTCCGTCGTCGTGGCCTCGCCTTGGCCGGACCCGCTCAGAGAAATCCCCCCGGACGGCGCGCGGCGCTCGACCTTGAACTCCGCAGTGGAGATGAATTCGGGAGCGGACAGCTTCACGAGCACAAGTCCGCAGACCAACCCGGCGAGGAGGCATCCCGTGACGAACCACCAATACTTCCGCAGCAGGCCAAGGTAGGCCCGAATGTCGAACACCGAGCTTCCGCCGTCGCCCGATGCAAAGAGATCCTCGTCGTCGGACGCCATCAAAAGAGGGTTTCGCTCACCCGGATCACATCCCCTTCACGGATGAAAAACTGCTCGGCCTCGGGGCGGAGGGCGTCGATCTTGATCCGTTCGGGGCCCGCAGCTCCGCGGCGTGTGATGATGACGCGGCGCGGATCGCCTATGTCGGAGTTCCCCCCGGCCATCGCCAGCGCCTCCGGCAGGGTGAGGTTTTCCTCATTCGGGATCACGTAGGAACCGGGGCTGCGCACCTGTCCCCAAATGGCGAAGCGACGTGGGGAGTAGGACTCGATCGAAATGTTCACCTGAGGATCGACAAGGTGTTTCTCGTCCAGCTGGGCGGCGATTTTCTTCGAAGCGCTGGTGACGGTCTCGCCGGCGATCACGACGCGCCCGATGAGGCCCACGGAGATCGTCCCGTCGCCGAGAATGCGCTGGCGGGTCGTCATGTAGGGCTCTTGGAAAACTTCGAGGAGAACCGTGTCGCCCGGCCGCAATCTGTAGAGGTCGGAGCCCGCGGCGGGGGGTTCAAACGACGGAATGACCGGCTCCGGAGATGTTGTGCTGCAGGCCGTGAGAAGAACGACCGTGGTGAACAGGCAGGCAACCAGCCGCAGAGGGGCTTTTCGGGGTGAAGCGCGGTGGGACGAGTTGGTGGACGTCATTCGGGAAAAGGCAACGCGCCGTCGACAGGGTCTCGTCGGACGGCCCTCCGCCTATCGGGTTGACAAGCCTTCAGACTATCTGCATGAGGGGGGCTTTGAAAGATTTTTCTCTCTTTCTCAGGCGGTGGTTGCCGGTCGCGGCCTGGTTCGTCGTCGTCCTCGCCGCCTCGACGGGAATTGCCTCCTCCGGTGCCACGGGGGCGCTCTTGGATGCGCTTCGTGAATGGTTCGGGTGGTCTCGCGGGGGAGCTTCGGCGACGGAAGCGAACTTTTTTGTCCGCAAGGCGGCCCATTTTCTCCAGTTTTTCGTCTTTGCCCTCCTCTTTTGGCGGGGGTTGCGTCTCCCGCCTGCGCTTGTGGAGCGGGCGGGCGTTTGTGCCGCGGTCGTCCTGGGGGGATCCCTCGGCGGGGCCTTTCTCAGCGAGTATGTTCAGATGTTTTTTCCGAACCGCAACCCGGCTCTCGCCGACGTTGCACTGGACATGGCCGGAGCGGTCTGCGGCGTGCTCGCAGCCGCGGGACTCTCCCGTTTGGGATGGTTATCCCCGATGCCCACAATCGCGGGCAGGTTCGAGCGCCTGATCGTTACGCCGGAACTGCGCGGCTTTTCCGACGACTGGCTGCGCACGCTGCGAGTGAGAGTTGAGGCCAAGCGGGTTCCCGTTCTTTTGCTGGTGCCGCTCGCGTCCCCTCTTTCCCTGGGCGAGGCGCGTCGAAGATTCCGACAGCTTCCCGGCCAGGCGAAGACGCTTTTTCTTGCGAAAGATCCTGCGCCCGGATGTCCGGCGATTCTCGGTCCCGGCGGCATGGTTCGCACGGCGGGGGTCGATCTTGTTCTCCTGGGGCCGACGAGCGAGGTCTCCTACGGCGGAGATCAGGTCGAGCGGGCCCGCCGCCTCCGCCACTTGGTGAATTGCTCGGCCAAAGATGAAAAGACCCTGGTGGTCGTGAATCTCCACGCATTCTCCCATAACGAAAACCTGTTGCATGATTCGTGTTGGATGCGCCTGGAGCCGTCGTCGCGGGATGCGCTGCGGCATCCGACCCTTCGAGCCCTGTGCGTTGTCGACGCATGGGGTGTCCATACTCTGGAAAAGCATTCGGATGAGGTGATTCCGGAGGAACGGTTGATCGTTTCCCGGGATGCCGAAGGCTATGCGGAGGGGGACTTCGCATCCCTCGGTCTGTGTTGTCCCCTTCACGCAGGCGGTCGCGCGCAACGCATCCAGTTGCAATAATTTCTCTTTACAACCGTGGAATTCCGCGTAGAGTTGAAGGGATGTCAGACGCCATTTCATTGCCCGTCGAGCACGCCTCGCTGTATCGAGGCCTGAAGGCGATCTGGGACACGGAGTTTCCCAAGACCTGTCCCAAATGCGGGCGCGTCTACCAAAATTTCGAGGAGTATATCATCGATACTGAAGCTCTTCCGGAAAGCACCGGGTTGATGGGATACAGCATCGGCTCGGAAGGGCAGCAAGTCGGCTTGTTCCGGAACTGTGCGTGCGGCACCACGGTTTTGGCCTTTTGCCACGACCGTCGTGACCTTTCGGAGGCCGGCCACCGCCGGCGCAAACTCTTCGGTGAATTGCTTGAGAAGCTGGTTGAGGCCGGCCTCACGGCGCAAACCGCCCGCTCGCGTCTTCTCTCGGCGCTGCGCACGGCGCCGGACATCGAGGATCTTCGCAGCGCCCTTTAGGAGAGCGCTGCGGCGACCGATTTTTCCCAGTTCTCGCGTGTGGCAACACGCTCCGGCTTGTGCTTTCTTGTCGGCATGAAGCTCACCTACCTCGGTCACTCCACCTTTCTTGTCGAAGCCGGCGGACACACAGTTTTGTTCGATCCTTTCATTCGGCCCAACCCGCTTGCTCAGTCGGTCGATGTGGCAGCCTTGCGACCCGATGCGATCCTTATCTCACACGGTCATGAAGACCACTTGGCGGATGCCGTCGAAATCGCGAAGGCGAGCGGAGCCCTTGTCGTGGCCAACTGGGAAGTTGTTCAGTGGTTCGCCTCCAGAGGTTTGGAAAATCTGCATCCGATGAACCATGGTGGCGGCCGGGACTTCGCTTTCGGTCGCGTGAAAATGGTGAATGCGATCCACTCCAGCACGCTTCCGGGTAACATCCCGGGCGGCAATCCGGCCGGTTTTGTGGTCACGATGGGGGGCGAGACATTCTATTATTCGGGGGACACCGGCCTGACCTTGGACATGAAGCTCATCGCCGACGAGTTCAAGCTCTCCTTCGCCGTGCTTTGCATCGGGGATAACTTCACGATGGGTGCCGCCGATGCGGCGCGCGCCGCCGGCTTCTGCGGGGCTCCCAAAGTCGTGGGGGTGCATTACGACACGTTCCCCCCGATCGAGATCTCGCGCCAGGCGGCCTCCGACGCGTTCGCGGCGGCCGGGGTCCCTCTGCTTCTGCCCGCGATCGGCGAGACCATCGAGGTGTGAGTTTTTCTCGCGCTCCCGCGCGGGACGGCCTAGATTGGAAATCCAATGAACCCCATACTTGCTCTTTCAATGCCCGGATGGCCGGAGATCACATTCATCCTTGTGATTGTTCTGCTGCTCTTCGGGGCGAAGAAACTCCCGGAGCTCGCCCGCGGTATCGGCCAGAGCCTCGGGGAGTTCAAGAAAGCGCGCGACGAATTCGAGCACGAGATCCACAAATCCGCCGCACAGATCGAGGTCAAGGAAGCCTCGGACAAACAACCCCACAAGCCGGCTTGAGCCGCTCATCCAAGGGTTTGAAAGTCCGGGTTCTTCTCCTTGCGCTGCTCGCTGCGGCAGCGTTGGCATCGCCGGTCTCCGCGCGTGACGTTGTCGTCGCGGCCTACAACGTTCTCAACTACCTCCCGACCGACCGGTTCATCGATGGACGTCGCGTCGAAGATGCCATGAAGCCGGAGTCGGAAATCCGCGCTGTCGTCAGCATCATCGCGTCGCACCAACCGGACATTCTCGCCCTCGTCGAAATGGGGGATGAGGAAAAGCTGCGCGACCTGCAGTCGCGGCTCAAGGCGGCGGGTGTGGATTTTCCGCACTCCGAGTGGGTCCGAGGGGCGGATCCCTACAGGCACATCGCCTTGCTGAGCAAGTTTCCCATCACCGCGCGGAATTCGCGCGATGACGTCCCGTTCGACCTCGACGGTGTCCCGACCCGCATCGGGCGCGGCATTCTCGATGTCACCGTGAAGCCGACGCCGAACGACTCGCTCCGCATCGTCGGCATTCACCTGAAGTCCCGCCGCAAGACCGACGAATTCGACGAAGCCGCCATGCGCGCCAAGGAGGCCTGGTATGTCCGCGAGCACATTGACGGTATTCTTGCCGCGAATCCGGATGAGAAGCTCATGCTTGTCGGCGATTTCAACGACACGAAGAACGAGTATCCGGTCCGCCACCTCATCGGCTCGCCGCAAGCGCCGAATTTCATGCGGGACCTCTACCTCAAGGACCGCGGCGGACTCCTTTGGACACACTTCTGGCGCTCCGCGGATGAGTATTCCCGCATCGACTTCATGCTGGTCAGCCGGGCCCTTTGGCCTTTGGTCGACATGAACCGCAGCGGCATCGACAGTTCGCCGAATTGGTTCGATGGCAGCGACCATCGCCTCATCTTCACCACACTCCGTTTCCACTGAGGCCGATGAGGTTCCTCCTCGCGCTTTGCCTCATGGCACCGGCGCTTGCGTTCGGTTCCGTGGAATCCGACTGGGCAGCGATCGTGGCGCTTGATGCCGGACCCGGCGGGAAACCCCGGACGCGCGAAGAGGCGGTTCAACTCGCCCGCACCCATTTCGCTCTCCAAACGCGCCGCATTGAGGAGTTCCTCGCACGGTATCCGGACGATCCGCGAGTTTTCGACGCGCGGCTGCGATTGGCCGCCCTGCTGGCCGCCACCGGGAAAATGGAGGAACGCCAACAGCCCGTGGATGAGGCTATGCGGATCCTCACTGAGCTGGAGAAATCCCGCAATGCCACCCCGCAGCAGAGGGCGAACGCGGGATTCCGCAGGGTCTCCCTCTACCTTCAGAGCATGAGGGGACGCGAAGTCGAAATGCGTGGCGCGATGGTCGACGCCGCGCGGAACTTCGCGTTCCGCTACCCCGGCGACAAGCGCGGCCCGCGTCTTCTCGTGGAGGTGGCTTCGCTTTGCGACAGCGATCCGGGCCTCAAGCGCGCGCTTCTCGAGGAGGCTTCCGGTTCGACCTCCGAGCCGGCCCTTCAACGCCGCATCGCCGACGACCTTCTCCGCCTGTCGCTGCTCGACAAGCCTTTGCGCATTGCTTTCCGGGCAACCGATGGCCGGATCTTCGACTCGGCTTCCGAGAAGGGAAACATCGTCGTGGTCGTGTTCTGGTCTGCCGAGTCGCCGCATTGCCTCCTCTGGTGGCCCGCTTTCAAGAGGCTCCTTGCCGAGTCTCCGCGCGCCGGGGTGCGATTGGCCACCGTGGCGTTGGATACAAATTCTTCCGAGGCTTTGAGCCGGTTGAAGGAATTTGGATTCGAGGGAACGCCGACCCACTGCGACGGGCGGGGTTGGCAAAATGCCGTTGCCCGCCCGTTGGGAATCAATTCCCTCCCGACCGTGTTCGTGATCGATCGCAAGGGCGTGCTGCGAAGCCTCAACGCGAGGGACAACATCGATCTGTGGCTGCGCCGTCTTTCGCGCGAATAGCCCCCGCTTGCTTGCCGCGCCTGCGGGAGGATAATCGCGCCATGTTCGTCCGTGTGCTGCCCGACCGTGCCTCGGGGAAACTTCTCGACTACGCTGTTCCCGAGTCCCTGCGGGCGTCGGTGGACGTGGGCGCGAGGGTGCGCGTGCCTGTGCGCACACGCCTGGTGACGGCGACGGTTCTGGAGGTTCTCGAGAGCAGCGACGCACGGGGTGTCCGCGACATTGCCGCTGTGATTGGTGGCCGCCCGCTTCTCACGCCCGCGCTGCTCGATCTCGCACGATGGATGGCCGATTACTACTGCTGTTCTTTCGAGACGGCGGTCCGCAGCGTCCTTCCCGTGGCTGTGCGCGACGGGAAGGTGAGCGAGAAACGGCGGAACACCGCGCGGATCCTCAGGACGCCGTCCGAGAGCGATCTCGCCGAACTCAGCCGCTGTGCGCCGCGCCAGGCCGATGCCCTGCGTGTCTTGTCCGAAGCCGGCGAATCCGTTCCCGTGGCCGAGGCCGCAGCGCAAGCCGGGGTGGACGAGTCTGTGTTCCGCACATTGGAGCGCAAGGGCTGGATCGCGATCGAGTCCGCCGTGATGAGCCGCGATCCCTATGCGGAGCGGTTTGTGGCAGGTTCCGAGCTCGCTCTGAATCCGGCCCAGCAGGCCGCCCTCGAGGCCGTCGAGGCCGCCATGGACGCACCGGGGAAACCCGTTCTCCTCTTCGGTGTCACCGGCTCGGGAAAAACAGAAATCTACCTGCGTGCAATCCGGCGGGCTGTGGATTCCGGTCGTTCGGCACTCGTGCTCGTGCCGGAGATCGCGCTCACTCCGCAGACGGTCGAACGCTTCAAATCGCGTTTCGCTGAAATGCAGGATCGCATTGCCGTCCTCCACAGCCACCTCTCCGAGGGCGAACGCCACGACGAGTGGCACAAAATCCGGACCGGGGAAGCCTGTATTGTCATCGGGGCCCGGAGCTCGGTCTTCGCCCCGGTGACAAATGCCGGCATCCTCATCGTCGACGAGGAGCACGAGCCTTCCTACAAGCAGGATGAGGCCCCGCGATACAATGCGCGCGACATCGCCGTCCTGCGCGGGGCCCGGGAGGGTGCGGCCGTGCTTCTGGGATCGGCGACGCCTTCGTTGGAGAGTTGGCAGAATGCCGCGAGCGGGAAGTACCGCCTCGTGCGACTCGACGAACGGGCGGACGACAAACGTCTGCCCGTCGTGCGCGTCGTCGACCTCCGGCAGTCCCGACGCGGATCGCCGGACGACGCGATTTTGTCCCGTCCCTTGCGTGAGGCGATCGGGCAGCGCATCGAGAAAGGCGAGCAAACCATTCTTTTCCTGAATCGCCGGGGCTATTCCACGTCGATGCTTTGCGAGGAATGCGGACACGTGGAGACGTGTCCCCATTGCAGCGTGGCGCTCACTTTTCACCGGGCCGTCCTGCGGCTGGTCTGCCACATCTGCGGCCACTCCGCACGGGCCCCGAAAGCCTGCCCGAAATGCAGCGATCCCAAAATCCGCCATGCGGGTGTCGGCACGCAGAAAGTCGAGGACGCTGTCGTTCGCGCGTTCCCGAAAGCCCGCATCGCGAGGATGGATGCCGATTCCATGACGCGGAAGGATGCCTATCGCGAGACGCTGGGCGCTTTCAAGGAGGGCCGCCTCGACGTGCTTGTGGGAACGCAGATGATCGCCAAAGGCCTCCACTTCCCGAATGTCACGCTCGTGGGAATCGTCAATGCCGACCTCGGCCTGCACCTGCCCGACTTCCGGGCCGGCGAGCGCACGTTCCAACTTCTCACCCAGGTCGCCGGTCGTGCCGGTCGCGGAGAAACCGAGGGCGAGGTGCTCGTGCAGACCTTCACGCCCTTCAGTCCCTCCATCCAATTCGCCCGCCATCACGACTACGAGGGCTTCATGGAGCAGGAATTGGAGTTCCGCCGGTGCTTCGGCCATCCGCCATTCTGCCGCATGGTGCTCATCACATTGAGAGGCACCATGCGCGAGCGGGCCTCCTTCTCGGCCGAAACCCTCGCCCGCAAACTCGCCAAGGCAGCGCCGGCGTCGATTCAAGTGGGCGAGGCGACCCCGGCTCCACTCGAAAAAGCCAAGACCTACTACCGTTTCCAAATCGCCCTGAAGGGCAATTCTTCCCCGGAGATGTCGCGCCTCGTGAAGCATGTGCTCGCGGGTCTCCCGATGCCGGAGGATGTTTTTGTGGCGGTGGATGTCGATCCCCTGCATCTTCTCTGATCGTGCGGAGGACGGACTCCATTCCAGTTTTGCAAGCGGGGCGATGAAGGTTCATCCGGTCGTTCATTTTTTTGGCAGAAATGCCATCCGCCTCGTCCTGATCCTGGTGTTCGTGGGGCTGCCCGGCACGCTGCTCTACCTGCGCGAGGTCGGGATCGGTTTCGGGGCGAAGGAGGCGCTGGCCTCGGCACTGAGCAATGAATCGCTCCAGGTGCGCATCGGCAGGCTGGCGTTCGATCCCTTCTCGGGATTGCTCGCCGAGGACATCGTCCTCACCGAGGCAACCACCGGGAGGGAACTTGCCCGCCTGAGCGATGTGCTCGTTTCGCTGAATCTCAGCGAACTCAGTGCCGGCCACGTGAGTGTCGACCGCCTTGAACTCCGCGGGGCCTCGGTGTCGATTCCGCTGGATGCCTCACCCGGCAGTGCCCGCCTCGATGCGCGGGATGTGGGCGGCGAACTCGTTCTGTTGGGAAACCAACTGCGCCTCAGCCGCCTCGAGGGCATGGTCGCAGGCATCCGCGTTGTCATCGACGGCCTGTTCCTGAATCCCCACGCGTTCACTCCGAAACCCTCCTCGAAGTCCCCCAGCGCGCCGTCCGGGCACCCCGTCTTCGGCGACATTCTCGAGGCCTTCTCGCGCTTGCGTTTTCCCGCCGGGGCGCCGGTTCTCAATGCCCGCATCGAGGCCGATCTGTCCGATCTCACCTCGTTCCGTGTTCCGGAGTTGACCTTCCGAAGCGGCCCGGTGAGTGGCGAGGGGATCAATTGGTCGCTCATCGAAATCGATGCCTCCTACGACGCAGGCATTGCCAGGATTCCGCGCCTCATCGTGCGCGATGCGCTCGGGGCATTGGAGGTTTCCGCCGAATGGGCCAAAGAAACCGGGCGCCTCGATCTCGCGCTGCTTTCCTCGATCGATCCGCTGCCTGTCGTCGCGCTGGCTCTCGGGCCGGACCGCACACCCCGGGATGTCGTTTTGGCGGCCCCGCCACAGATTGCCCTGCGGGTCGAGGGGAATACCGCGGCACTCCCCGGCTCGCTGCGCGTCACCGGCCAGTTGGATGCGGCGGACCTCCGCCTCAAGGGCGTCCTTTTCCGGCGGCTCGGGATGAACTTTGCATGGAAGGAGGGGACATTCTACGCGCGGGACGTGTTCGTCGAAGCCGCCCGTGGCCGTCTCGAGGGCACGGTCTGGGTGCGCGAGGGCGACTACCGGCTCGAGGCCCGGAATACGATTCCTCCCACGGAGCTGCTCCCCTTGTTCGATCCCAAGACCCGCGAGTTCCTTGAACGGATGGAATTCAAGGACCTCCCGAATGTCTCGGTCTCGCTGCGGGCGACGGCTCTTGATTTCACGGGCATCCGGGGCAATGGACACCTGACCCTCGGGCGCACGGCCATGCGCGGGGCCTGGTTCGACTCGGCCGACGCACGGTTCGAGATCGGTGACCGCTGCGTGACCTACCGGGATTTTGTCATCACCCGCGGAGACGGCCGCGGCACGGGCACATTTGCCTACGACGTCGGACGCCAGGAAGCCCGACTCGAGGGCATTCGCTCCACGCTCGTTCCGCGCGATGTGCTCATGTGGATCGATCCGAAGATCGCGGAGGCCGTGGCACCCTACCGGTTCCGTGCGCCGCCGACGGCGCGCGTGGCTGGAAAAGTCCACCTGCGCGACGCGACGAAGAACGATCTCTCCGTCGAGATCGATGCCCCCTCCGGCCTCGACTACGACCTCCTCGGGCGCACCCTCCGCTTCGGACGCACCGATGCCCGTGTGAACGTGCGCGGCACACGCGTGCTCGCGGATGTGCGTCGCGCGGAGCTCATGGGCGGCGATATCGCACTCAAGGCGGATGTCTCGATCGATGCCAAGGACCCCACATTCGGCGCCGATGTGCAGGTCAATCGTGTGAATTTCGCGCAACTCACCGACCTCTACTTCAAATACAACGACTCCAAAGGCGTCATGAGCGGACGCTACAGCTTCAACGCACGCATGGGCGACGAAACACGCATGATCGGGAAGGGCTCGATCCGCGTCGAGGATGGCAACGTCTTCGCCATCCCGTGGCTGGGACCGTTTTCGGAAATCCTCGGCAACATCCTCCCTGGTGTCGTGTATCAGACCGCCCGCCTCGCCACCGCGGACTTCACCGTGGCCGATGAGAAAATCAACACGCGGAATCTTGTCATCGAAGGCGCCGGGTTCAGCATGATCGGCGCGGGCGATATCCACTTCGTCACCAGCCGCCTCGACCTCTCCATGCGCATCAACGCACGCGGCATCCCCGGCATCGTCTTTTATCCTGTGAGCAAACTCTTCGAATACATCTCCACCGGCACCGTCGCCGACCCCCAGTGGCGGCCGAAAATCATCCCCCGCATCGGTGGCAACGCCACAAATTCCGATACCCCGTCCTCTCCGCCCCCTCCCAGATACCGCTGAGAACATCCCGAGACTGACCCGCCTGCATCACCCTGCCGCGGCGCGAAATCTCGTTGCAAGCCGCCATGCCGGTTGTTAACTTCCCCGACTCGCGCGGCATCGGTCGGATGGCCCGCCGCACACAGTGCCTCGTGGTGTAACGGTAGCACAAGTGATTCTGGATCACTTTGTCATGGTTCGAATCCATGCGAGGCAGCCACCCGAAAACTCGGGCGGCAACACGCACGCTCAGATCAGCAAACGAAGAGCCAATTCTTCCCCTCCGCTGCGCCAAGTCGCCTTTGCATGGGCAGTTGTTTGCTCCAAAATCAACCGGGCAGGGACTACCCCAAGAACAGCCCGAAAAGCGCCGCAGGCGTCAATTTCACAACTACCGGGAGATCGAACCGGTGCTTGGAACCAATTACGATTTCGCAACACCGCACCATGCCTGGGAGCGGGGAACAAACGAGAACACCAACGGACTCATCCGGCAGTACGCGCCGAAGGGCAGCGACCTCTCGGCTCTCAGTCAGGCCGACTGCCACAGGATTGCGGAAACGCTCAACAATCGCCCCAGAAAACGTCTCGGATACAAGACACCGAATGAAGTCTTCTATCATAAGCCCGTTGTCGCACTACAAACCTGAAACTATTCTTATCCTGCTTTGTATTGGTCAGCGAGTGCCATTTCAAAAATTGCAACGAGGTTGGGTGCCGGAAGTGGTGTCGGTCTCTTGCTCCAGTATTCGTGACGGAAAAGCCCAAAATAGAATTTGAGCTTCTCAATATCGTTCCCATCTATTCCCCATTGGGAGAGAATCTGCGGGACTTCGTGCAAGGCATCCATGAGCTCATACACAACATCTTGCGGAGCCTGTATGTCTGATGCATATGCCCGACAAAAGATCATTGCCTTAAAAGCGGTTTGCAGCGATGCGTGTAAGACCTCGTTTGGGATCGTGCAGGTTAGATCACTCATAATCTCTTACAACTATACCACGGCCTTAGCGACAGATCGAGGTAACCCGAGTGTCTCAGGCTCAACACAGTTCGCGCTTATGTATTCTACAATTTCACTCGACGAAGTAAACCACTCGGAGCCCACACTTGAATTGATAAAGCGTTGATATGCCTTAAATTTCTGGTGCAGTGCTCTTTCCGCAGCCTCTGCATCCAGAAGAGGCTTATCCCCTTCACTGAAGGCGATGACGCCGAGTAATTCAATGTGTTCATGGTTTGCACTTTGAATATTTTTTAAGCGTCGCTTCATTGTGCTCTGCTGGGTCACGCCAATTTTAATTGCAACCGGTGGCGCCCCGGCACCTACAAAATAGATGAAGCCCGCTTTGCCATACCAAGGATCAGTGAACCGGACGGGTTGACTCATAATCTGGGGCAGGTTTTCATGCGCTTAACTTGCTTTGGTTTTGTTGGTTGGTGAAGCTGACATTACAACGAAAGGATGATCAGAGAGTCCTAAAGATCGATCCTCGTTATACTTCACAGAAAAGTCGAAATCGAGAGACACGCGGAGATCCTCCGAGTGAAGGACATGCAGAACTGTGTCGTCTCTCTTCTCGGTTGGCCAGGCCCAACCACGCACCGCAATCTCGTCCTTGATTCGCCTGTGGGCGAAAAGCTTCTGTGGCCATCCAAGTCGGAGATTGAAGTCGCCTGCCACCAGAATCTGATGCCGAGGCAAGTTCCCAATCGCCTCGATTTGCTGATTGAGTCTGTCGGTATAGGTCAAGTCGCTGGTTTTGCACCACTGATCCTTGATTGTGATAACGTTGCCGTAGAGAACAATTGAATGATCAGTGGAATCGGCTATGACTTGAAGGCTGTTGATCGGTTCGCCGACATCAGCTCGGACGGTCGGAAATTTGGAGTAAATCGCGACTTGATGATAAACGTTTGGTGTGCCGTAGTGGCGTCTCGCAGACTTGAATGGACTTTCGCGACTTAGTTCGCAGGAGTATCCATCAAGGCTCATTGCCGCATTCGCCTCAAGGATGATGTAGGCATCGCAGTCTGCGCGAGCTAGGTAGGAAGAAATGGCTTCGAATCGGTGCTGCTTCTGGACATTACCCGATTCCGTCTCAGGATGATCGATGTTCCAAAGGCCAATCTTCATGTTCTATGTTGCCGAACGTCTTAGATGAGCCGCACGGGTGCTTGGCGCGGAGCGTGCGCAGCACGATCCGTGACAAGCATCCGTGTTGGCTCTAGCGCCTGGTTCGGCTCTGTGGTTTTCATTTGATTTCTATGGACCACGACGAGCACTCAACTAACACATCGCCAAAGTCTCCAGATAAATGCACGGAGCCCTTCTGTTCAGTGAAAGATTCAATATTTCCGAAATCTTTCGAGCCATCAGGGTCGGTCGAAAAGCGGACAGCCTCTTCGTTTTTTAGGCCGCTAACTGCTGTGACGCCTTCAAATATTAAAATACCCATCCGATAGCAGGTATACTCGCTTCTATTTGGTTCGATATAATACGCAGATTCCGGCCAGATGGAAAACTCCACCGAGAACTCAAGCAAACCAGCCTGCTCTTTCCAGCCGAGCACCCACGAGTCGGTAAAATCTATACCTTTGATGGCCGTCTTCATTTCTTTGCCGAACTTAATGTAGTATGATGGAGTATTTATGTTATATTAGTGGCATCATGCTAAATAGTTGAATTCCATTCCCTAATTTTGGGCCGCCTGCATTGTAACAAAAAGGAGGGGGGCCTTTCGCCGCTTTGGCGTGAGAAGACAACAAACCGCAGTTTTGGGATTTTCCGGTCATGGATCCTGCGTTTCTCCGGCTGTATCAGTCCACGCCGTGTCGCGCAAGCCGAACCGTGGCGGGAGAGGGTTGCGGCGCGCGGAGCCGGTCGGCCACATCTGGGTCGCTCGTTCGGCGTTTCGTTGATTCATTCCGTGAACTGTCGTGAAGGAAGTCCGGAAGTTTCGGCGGCATGTCCGCGAAGTCCCAGAACGACAAATCCGGGCTACGGGAGGGACGCCAGGGCGCGTTGCATTTGCTTCGACGGGCGTCTCCCACAAGAATTTGTGGGATTTGGAGCGGGTGACGAGACTCGAACTCGCGACATCAACCTTGGCAAGGTTGCACTCTACCAACTGAGTTACACCCGCGCGAGAGGTGGGTAGAATTGCAGCAGATTGGCCGGGACGTCAAATCGTTTCTTCGATTGGGCGGCGGACTGTGGGGATTTTGGTTGGAAATCGCTGCGGGGCACACTACCTGTATGGGAAGTTTTTTTCCAATGCCCGCCGACTTCAGCAAAGACCCCGATCCCTACCTCGAGCTTGACTCGCAACTTCCGGAGGAGCTTGGCGACAAAGTCCAGCAGGTACGGGCCGAGTTGGAGAGCCTTCGTCAAAAGCAGGAGGAGATCGAACGCGAGAAGCAGAAGCTCGAAGAGCTGAAGCGGCGTCAGGATGAACTCGAGACCGGCCGGGCGGATATGCTGGACAAGCTCACCCGTGCGCTGGTGATTGTTCACCGCGAGAGCGAGGAGGCCCAGACCCGTCTCGAGCAGATGCACTCGATCCACAACGCATTCACCCAGCACCTGCGTGTCTTGGAAGCCATCAATATCAAGGCATGGTCCACAACCGATCTCCCGCGCGAGTTGAGCAAGGCGCTGAGCACGGTGGAGGACGCGAGGGCGGAGTATGTGAAAGCCCAGGCGAAGATCGCCGCCGAGGCGTCGCCCGAGGTCGCCGCGCAATTGCCCGGCTCCGAGGCCGACTATGCGGAGTATGAGGACCGGGGGTTTGGCTACTGGTTGAAAAACGGCTTCGCCTTCACGTTGCCCATTCAGATTCTGGGGGTTCTTGGGTTGCTGGTCTGGGTTTGGTCGATTGCGTCGTCCGCGCGTTGATACCCTGCCGATGCCGAAGCCATCCCGCTCCCCGAGATTGACCGCAGAGGAGAGGCGCCTCCAGCAGCAGGAGGAGGAAATCCGGCGACGCACGGAAGAGCTGAACCGCAAGCTGAAGACGCTGCCGGCCGAAATCCGGGAAACACGCGATCGCGAGCGGAAGCTCAAAGAACTGCGCGCCCGGACGAGTGCCCCGGCGATTTCCCTCGGGAGTGCGCGCCGCCCCGGGGCGCACACTGAGCGTCGCCCGGTTCGCACGCCCGCGCGCGAGCGGCAGAATGCCCGGATCAAAGCGATCGTCCTTTGCCTGATCCTGCTTTCGCTTCTTCTCCTCCTCTGGCGGTCCCTGCCGGGTTGAGCCGACCGGACATGGGAAGGATAGCCGGCATCGATCTTGGTACGACCCACTCGCTCATCGGCGTGATGGAGTCGGGTTTTCCCGTGCTGATTGCGGATGCCGACGGCCAGCGGCTGACGCCCTCGGCGGTTTGGTTTCCGGAGACGGGCGATCCCCTCGTGGGCCGCGCGGCGCTCGCGAAGTCGGATCCCGCAAATCTCTGCACATCGGTGAAGCGCCGGATGGGATCGCGGGGGGGAGAGCGCGCCTCGTCCCGCTTGATGTTCCATGGCCGGGAGTGGTCGCCGGAAGAGATTTCGGCCCTGATCCTGCGCAAGCTCTGCGGCGATGCTTCGACCGCGCTCGGGGAGGAACTGACGCGGGCGGTGATCACCGTGCCCGCCTACTTCAACGACGCCCAGCGGGCGGCCACCAAGAAGGCGGGCGAATTGGCGGGATTGGCGGTCGAGCGGATTCTCAGCGAGCCGACCGCCGCGGCTCTGGCCTACGGCCTGCAACGGCTCGGGGAACGCGCCAAGGTGGCGGTCTATGATCTCGGTGGCGGCACGTTTGACGTCTCCGTGCTCGAACTGGCGGGAGGGGTGTTCGAGGTGCTGGCGACAAACGGCGACACCCGCCTCGGCGGCGACGATCTGGATGCGGCACTGGCCGAGGCCTGGCAACTGCCGCGCTCCGCGGCCGAGGAAATCAAGCGCCGCCTCACGGAGGACGATGCCGTTCTCCGGGATGGACACACCTTTCGCCGGGACGAGTTGGAGCGCATTTGCCGGCCCTTGATCGAACGCACGCGCCCGCATTGCCTGCGGTCCCTTGCCGATGCCGGGCTCACGGCGGGTGACCTCGATGCCGTTCTTCTCGTCGGCGGCGCGACGCGGATGCCTCTGGTCCGTTCTCTGGTGCGCGAGTGGTTCGGGAAGGAGCCGGATTGCAGCCAGCATCCCGACGAAGCCGTCGCGCTCGGGGCCACGATCCAAGCCGGCATCCTTGAGGGCAGTGTCTCGGACATCACGCTTCTCGACGTGACCCCGCTGTCTCTGGGCATCGAAACGTTCGGCGGGCTCATGAACGTGATCATCCCCCGCAATTCCACCATTCCCTGCAAGGCGGGCGAGATGTTCACAAACGCCGTGGCGAACCAGAGCGCGATGCAAATCTCCGTCCTGCAAGGCGAGCGCGAAATGGCGCGCGACAACTGGAAGCTGGGTGAGGTGACTGTGAACTTCCCGCCTGCACCCAAAGGCCGGGCGCGTGTCGGGGTGCAATTCGAAATCGACGTCAACGGCATCCTTCACGTTCTCGCACGCGACACAGCGACGGGGACGGACACACGGCTCGCTCTCGAAAGTGCGGTCGAGGTTTCCGACGAGGCGGTGGAGAAAATGCTCGGCGATTCGCTGGAGCATGCCTTCGTCGACATGGATGAACGCATTTTTACAGAGGCCCTCCTCAAGGCGGAGGAAATGCTGCCCGCCGTGGCCACGGCCCTTGCCGAGTTGGGCACCGACGTCTCCGAGACGGAACGGGCCGCGGTTTCCGCAGCCGTCGAATCCGTCAAGACGGCGATGGCGCAAAAGGTCACCCCGGCTTTGAAGAAGGCCTTGGCCGACCTGGATACGGCCACGCAGCCGCTTGCGACCCGCCTTGTCGAGCGGGCGCTCTCCTCCGGGCGATGAGCACGCCGCGCATCGATCTCCACCGGCACTTGGATGGCAACATCCGCCTTGCGACCGTGCTGGAACTTGCGGAGAAAAATCACGTCGTGCTGCCCGCCGCCACGGCGGAGGAACTGCGCCCGTTCGTGACCGTGACCGGACGCGAGAGCGGGCTCGTCGCCTTTTTGGAGAAGTTCCGGTGGTCGATTGCCGCGGTGCGCACGCTGGAGGACTGCTGGCGCATCGCCTTCGAGAATGTCGAGGACGCCCTCAGCGAGCGTCTCGACGCCGTCGAACTTCGCTTCAGCCCGGCCTTCATGGGCAGCGCGGGCGATCTCCCGATTGCGGCGGTTGCCGAGGCGGTGACCGATGGCATTCGTGCCGGCGTCGCAGCCTTCGGAGTTCCCGTCGGGGTCATCGGAATCCTCTCCCGCACCTACGGCCCCGAGGCCTGCGTGCGTGAGCTCGAGGGGCTTCTCTCCGTCAAAGACCGCCTCGTCGCAATCGACCTCGCGGGGGACGAAGCCGGGTATCCGGCCGCATTGTTCGAGCCCCATTTCCGCCGCGTGCGGGATGCGGGGCTGGGCGTGACCGTGCATGCGGGAGAGGCGGACGGACCTTGGAGCGTGGGCGAGGCCATCGAAAAACTGGGAGCCACCCGCATTGGCCACGGGATCCGGTCCATCGAGGATCCCGCCTTGCTCGATGTGCTCGCACAGCGGGGAATCGGCCTGGAGTGCTGTCCCACGAGCAACGTGCAGACCAGCAGCGTCCCGGACTACACGAGACACCCGCTCCGCGACTTCTGTGAAATGGGATTGCGCGTGACGATCAACACGGACGATCCCGGCATCAGCGGCATCGATTTCGACCACGAACTCCGGGTCGCGCAGGAGGAATGCGGGCTGACCGCGGAACAGGTGGAAACCTGTCTGCGGAACGCACAGGAAATGATGTTCCCGGCTTAGCCCGGCTCCTCGGGCGTTCCGCCGGTTGTCTCTCCGGGTGCGGGCAGTGCGAGGATGCGGGTTCGCTTTTCATCGTAACCCAGCGCGTGGAAGGTCCGGATCTCCTGCACGCGGGCCGCTGCGGCCAGGCTCTCGAGAAAGGCCGTGTAGCGCGCGGCAAGAAGCGTTGTCTCGCTGTAGCGCTCGCGCAGTCCGCGGGATCGGTAGGATTGTGTGCACTGCGACTCGAACATGTGGAAACGCAGCCAGCGCCTGTCCTGCCTCGTGATGCGTCCGGGTCCGCGAAAGAATCCCACAAAGAGCAGGAGCACGAGATAGGTGTCCACCTGGCCCTGAAGTTCCAGATTCTTCGCATACGCGTCGTCCGCCGAGGGTTTGTCGCCGGCACGGAATCTCAGCGCGGCATGGAGGGCGTGGTTGATCTCCTCCACGAAGGCAATGAGGGCGCGGATGTTCGCATCCGAAAGTCCCGCCCGTGGATCGTGGCGTTCGAGCTGCTCGACCAGCCAGTGGGAATAGTAGATGCCGATGCGGAGGCGTCCGTCCGCGGCGCGGAGGAACGTGCGCGCCATGTGGCTGAGTTCGCGGGCCCGGGCGCCTGCGAGCGCCTCGAGTTGGCGGCTTCGCGAGCGGTCGATGAGACACTCTTCGAGATTGATCCCCACGCTGGCGTAGGTCTGTTCGAAGAGCCTCTGGATCTCCGAGAACAAGGTGGCCATCAGGTCGCGATGATCGGCACGGCGGGGCTGTCGATGTGCAGAAGGCGGGTGGCGAGGTTGTTCAACGCGAGCCGGGCCTCGTGGAAACCGCGCGCGAGTTCCTCGTAAATGCCGCTCAGTTCGAACCGCCGCGCGTCCCGGTATTCCGCCGCGACCCGGTAGTTCATTCCGCCCATTTTTTCGTAGAAGGAAACATCGGGCGCGCCGCGTTCGGAACGGCGCCCGACATTTTCGACGAACATCCCGCTCACGAAGAGCGAGTAATTCGCCATGTGGGACCGCAGCAGAAACGACTCGCGCTCGCCCGCACGCGAGAGCGACTGGAGCATGTCCGTGAGGTATTTCGTGTGGCTGCCTTCCTCCGCCTCGTAGAGCCGCGCCGTGCGGGAAAAAGCCTCCAGCAGCGATGCAACGTAATCGGCGGCCTCCCGGCTGTTCACCGCCGTCGAGCGGAGGACCCGGCGGCAGAGCACGTAGAAAAGAAGGTGGGCGGAAATGGTGAGTCGCCCCGGATGCTCGAGAATCGCATCCGACAAGGCATCCAGATCGAGAATCTCATCCCGGACTTCCGGGTCGGTGAGAAGTTTCTGGAGCGAGACTTTATCCGAATCCTTGATGGAGAGTGCCCGGACGATGAAGTCGAAGTCGTCCGCCGTCAGCCTGACCCGAGAGTTCGCGGTGATCATCGGGACCTCCGACAAGCACACCCCGTGCCAACCGGGGGCCGGCCAAAATCAGGCGGAAACCGGTGCGGGGAACAGACCAAGGCGGACGCAGATCTCGCGCGTCGCGGTGGACTGGTTGAGCGTGTAGAAGTGGATGCCGTCGACGCCTTGGTCAAGGAGGTCGGCGCACTGCTCGGTGGCGTAGTGGAGGCCGATCTGGCGGACAGCATCCGGCTGGCCGTTCGCGCGTTGGAGGGCCTTGAGAAGGCGGGCCGGAAAGCGCGCACCGCCCGCGAGTTCCGCCATACGGTTCATCGACGAAAGGCTGGTCACGGGCATGATGCCGGCAACAATCGGCACATTCACCCCCGCGAGGGCGCAGCGTTCCCGGAAGTCGTAGAAGTCGTGGTTGTCGAAAAACAACTGGGTACAAATGTAGTCCGCGCCGGCGTCCACTTTCGCCTTGAGGTGGTCCATTTCCAAAAGGCGGTTCGGAGTGGCGGGATGGCCTTCGGGGAATCCGGCCACGCCGATGCCGAAGCCGCGCGGATCGGGATGCCCCCCGAAGGCACGCAGAAAAGCCACAAGATCCCGCGCCTGCGGGAACGCGTCGGCCGCATGGTCGTGGTCCGGCCGGTCGCGCGGCGGATCCCCCCGGAGCGCGAGAATCGAGCCGACCCCGACAGCCGCGTAGCGTGAAAGAATCGAAGCAATCTCCTCCCGCGAATGGCCGACGCAGGTGAGGTGCGGAATGGGCACGAGCGAGGTTGTGCTCTTGATCCGGACCACGAGTTCGTGGGTAAGTTCACGGGTCGAGCCGCCGGCTCCGTAGGTGACGCTGACAAAGTCGGGATGGAGGGTCTCCAGTTGCCGGATGGTCTCGAACAACTGCTCCTGCGCCGCGGCGGTTTTGGGCGGAAAAAACTCGAACGACACCGTCGGCCGACCCTGCCTGAGAATGTCGGAGATGTGCATGTTACCAGCCGAGGACTTTTGCGAAGATCAACGGGGCGACGATCGTGGCGTCGGACTCGATGACGAATTTCGGCGTGTGTTCGCCGAGCTTGCCCCACGTGATCTTTTCGTTCGGGACGGCTCCCGAGTAGCTGCCGTAGCTCGTGGTCGAGTCGCTGATCTGGCAGAAGTAGCCCCAGAGCGGAATGTCGTCCCGACGAAGGTCCTGGTGCAGCATTGGCACGACGCAGATCGGGAAGTCGCCGGCAATGCCGCCGCCGATCTGGAAAAACCCGACGGATTGCACCGGGCTCGTCCGGGAATACCAATCGGCGAGCGAGATCATGTATTCGATGCCGGTGCGAACGGTGTGGACATTCTTCACGTCGCCCTCGATGCAGTGCGCGGTGTACATGTTGCCCAGGGTCGAGTCTTCCCAGCCCGGGACGAACATCGGCAGGTTTTTCTCCTTCGCGGCGAGGAGCCAGCTGTTTTTCGGGTCGATCTGGAAGGTCGCCTGCAACTCGGGGGAGTCGAGGATGCGCCAGAAGAACTCATGGGGGAAGAGGCGCTGGCCCGCGGCGTCGGCGGCCATCCATTCCTTGAGGATCACGTTCTCGATGCGCCGCATGGCCTCCATCTCCGGAATGCACGTATCCGTGACGCGGTTCATGTGGCGGTCGAGCAGGGCCTGTTCGTCCGCGGGCGTGAGGTCGCGGTAGTTCGGGATGCGTTCGTAGAAATCGTGGGCCACGAGGTTGAACACATCCTCCTCGAGATTGGCTCCGGTGCAGACGATGCCGTGGACTTTTCCCTGCCGGATCATTTCGGCGAGTGACAAACCGAGTTCCGCCGTGCTCATCGCTCCCGCGAGCGTGGTGAGCATCACCCCCCCGCCTTCAAGGTGGCGGATGTATCCGTCCGCCGCGTCTTTGAGGGCGGCGGCGTTGAAGTGCCGGTAGTGATGATCGATGAAGTCGGAGACGGGATGGGCGCTCATGGGAAAATGGTGGACGGAATCAAAAAATGAAAAGGCCGAGACAGGCGATGGCACCGCCGAGGCCGCGCAGGGCCATCGCCGGGGTGAATCTCCCCATCGTGAGCCCAAGTCCCAACCCGAGGGCATGAAGAATCGCCGTGCCGAGAAGGAAGCCCCCGAAGTAGCCCAGGCTGGAGGCCCCCGCGGGCATTTCCGCGCCGTGAGCCCCACCATGGAAGAGCGCGAACGCGCCGACGAGAATCGCCGGGACGATGGCGGGGACTTTCACCGCGAAAGCAATGGCCAGGCCGAGGAGAAGAACCGAGGCGGCGATACCCTGTTCCATCCACGGGAGGGTGAAGCCGGTCTGTCCCAGGGCGGCACCCAACCCCATGGCCGCAAGGAAGCTGGCCGGTACCAGCCAGAGGGCGCGTCCGCCCATTTGCGCGGCCCAAAGCCCGACCGCCACCATCGCAAGGAGATGATCGAGTCCGGTCCACGGATGAAGGAGGCCCGCAGAAAACGCGGAATGTCCAACAACCGCCTCCGCGTGGCCCGCGTGGGCAAACAAATTGGCGGGCAGAAAAATCGCGGCGAGAAGGGCCACACCGAGGACGGAGAACGTATTCCGAGTCATGCCGCGAAAGTTCCCTGAATTCGCGGGGTGAGGCAAGCGCAAGAAATGTTTTCCCGGCAAGCCGATTGCGAGCCGCGTTCACACCGCCACGACTTCCACCTTCACCTCCATGCGGTCGAAGGCGGACGCGTCGCCGTGCCATGTGCCCGAGAGCGGGCTCGCCTTGCGCGGGTCGCGGGCCACGGCGACAGAGACGTGTTCGAGTCCGGCGGGTTTGTTGTTCGTGGGATCGAAGCCGCGCCATCCCGAGCCCGGCACATAGACCTCCGCCCACGCATGCGTGGCTCCGTGCTGGCCTTCCCCGATGAGGATGTAGCCGCTCACAAAGCGCGCGGCGAAGCCGAGATTCCGGGCCGCTTCGATGAAAAAGACCGCGTAATCCCGGCACGATCCCGCGGCGAGTGCCAGCGTCTGCCCCGGGGTCTGGACGCCCTGTTCGTCCCGCTGCCGGTAGGTGAATGCCTTGAAGATGGCCGTGTTCAATTCGGCGAGCAGGTCGGTTGTGTTCTTCAAATCACCCGGTTTGTAGATGTGACTCGCCAGCCAGTCCAGGACCTGCGGGGCGTCCTGCGGGAACCCGACAAGTCGATAGGGCATCACCTCGACCTGCTCTTGCGCCGAGTATTGGAACGGATACAACCGCGCGGCGGGATCGATCAGGCAGCCGAGCGGACTCTCGCCGTAGATTTCCACGAGCACATCGCTGCTCACGCTCAAAACGGACGAGGGTTCGCTGAACTCGAGCACGGCGAGCGAATTGTCCTCGACGTCCCGCACCCAGCGCACCGAGGCGCGGGGCTCGACGGAAAGCCGCGCCTCGGCGATGTGCAGGTCGTGGCCCTCGCGCGGCCGAATCATGGCCGTGTGCGTGCCGAAGGTGACCGGGGAGTGGTAGAGGTAGCGGGTGGTGTGGAGGATGCGCAGGGTTTTCACAGGGGCTTCGGGAGTGCGGTCCGTATCCGGCCAGGGCCATGGGGCGGGTGCCGGAATCGCGGGCGGTTAAGTATTGCATCGGACAGCCAACCGGTCCAACTATCCGGCTGCCATGCGGTCCGGATACCTCAATCTCTCTCTCGTGACAATAGCAGGGACGGCCGCCTTCATGGCGGCTTGCTCGAAGGCCCCGGAGGCGCGCCCGGAAGCGGTGCGGCCTGTGCGGTTGTTCGAGATTGCGCCCCCGGCCGAGGCCTCGTTCCGCAGCTTTCCCGGCGAGGTGGCGGCCATCTCGAACGGGCGCCTCTCTTTTGACGTCGGCGGGCGTCTCATCGAGTTCCCGGTCTACGATGGAAAGCTCGTCCAGCCCGGCGATCTCATCGGACGCCTCGATCCCACGGACTACCAGGCGCAGTTCGACACGGCGCAGGCCCGCTTCACCGCGGCGCGCGATGAATTTGCGAGGCAGCAATCGCTCTTCGAGCGCCGCGTCATTGCCCGGGCCGAACTCGACCGGCAACGCGAGGCGCTGGATGTCGCGGAGGCCGGTCTCCGCTCGGCCGCGAAGTCGCTCCAGGATACCGTTCTCTTCGCGCCGTTCCACGGTCGGGTCGCCCACCGCTTCGTGCGGAATTTCCAAAGCGTCCAACCCCGCGAACTCATCGTCCTCCTTCAGGATGTCAGCACGCTGAAGGTCGATATCCAGCTTCCCGAGTCGTCCGTGTCGCGCACGGCGCGGGGTGCCACGGCGGATCAATTGCGCGACCTCATCGAAGCGAAGGTCGAGTTTTCCTCCGTGCCCGGGCGGTTCTTCGATTTGAAGCTGGATTCCTTCGCGACGCAGGCGAACCCGGCCTCGCGCACCTTTCCGGTCAGCTTCACGTTCCAACCGCCGGAGGACACGAATATTCTCCCCGGCATGACGTGCAACGTATTCGTCCGTTTTCGCGACGAAGCGGCCTCGGCGTCTGCCGGGGGCGAGTTTCTCGTGCCGGTCTCCGCAGTTTCCACAACTGGTGGCACCCCCGCCGTTTGGGAATGGGACGCTGCCACGGGCGGGGTGCTCCGGCGAACCGTGGAACTGCTCGGCCCATCGGGTGACCGGATGTTGATCCGTTCGTCCGATCTTGCTTCGGGGGACCGGATTGTCGTTTCGGGTGTGCGGTTCCTTTCCGAGGGAATGCAAGTGCGGCCCATGGAAGCTGCCGGTCGCTGACGCGCATGAATATCGCCGAGGCCTCGATCCGCTTCCGCACGGTGACGCTTGTACTCACCGCCCTTGTGCTGCTTCTCGGGGTGAAGGCTTACTTCGACCTTCCGCGGCTGGAGGATCCCGAGTTCACCATCAAGGACGCTCTCGTCATCACGGCGTATCCCGGCGCCACCGCACAGGAAGTCGCGGACGAAGTGACCGATGTGATCGAACGGGCAGCGCAGCAGTTGGGACAGGTGAAGCGCGTCGTCTCGCGGTCCGAACGCGGTCGCAGCACCGTGACGGTCACGATCCGGGACGAATTCGGCCGCGAGGAGCTGCCCCAAGTGTGGGACGAACTGCGCCGGAAGATCACCGATGCCCAGCGTCAACTGCCGCCGGGTGCGGGACCGTCGCTCGTTGTGGATGACTTCGGGGATGTTTTCGGAATCTTCTACGCCATCACCGGTCCCGACTACTCGATGGCCGAACTCAACGAGGTCGCGAAGATGTTCCGCCGCGAATTGCTCGCGGTGCAGGACGTCAAGAAAGTCGAAATCTTCGCACCCCAGCAGGAGGCGATTTTTGTGGAAATCTCGCGGGAACAAAGTGCCCGCCTCGGAGTGTCGCCCGAAGCCGTTCACAATGTGCTTCGCGAGCAGAATCTCGTGGCACCCTCGGGAAGCGTTGATGTCGGGCCGATGCGTCTGGCACTCCAACCAACCGGCGAGATCAGCGATGTCAATGCACTCGGCGATCTGATCATCCGCCATGGCGGAGAGTCCGGCCAACTCGTGCGGTTGCGCGACATCGCGACCATCCGGCGGGCGTATGTGGATCCCCCGACGACCATCCTGCGCTATGACGGCGAACCGGCGGTCGGACTCGGCATCTCGACGGTCAGCGGTGGCAACGTCGTCACTCTCGGCGCGGGCGTCGAAGAGCGCGTGGCTTCGCTTGCCTCGAAAATCCCGCTCGGTGTGGAGCTCCACAAAATCTCCTTCCAGGCCAACACCGTCACCGAGTCCATCAATGACTTCGTTTTGAACCTTGCGACCTCGGTGATCATCGTGATCATTGTTCTTCTGTGTGCCATGGGGCTGCGCAGCGGCCTCATTATCGGAGCGGTGCTGCTCATCTCGATCGCCGGCACGTTCCTGGTGATGCACATGTCGGGCCTGATCCTGGAGCGCATTTCGCTGGGGGCTCTCATCATCGCGCTCGTGATGCTGGTCGACAATGCGATCGTCATCACCGAGGGCATGCTCATCGCCATTCAGCGTGGTGTTGACCGCATGAAGGCGGCGAAAGACATCGTGCGCCAGACCGCCATTCCGCTGCTCGGTTCGACGCTCATCGCGGTTCTTGCCTTCGGCGCGATCGGACTCTCCGACGACCGCACGGGCGAGTATTGTCGCTCGCTCTTTGATGTGCTGCTCATTTCGCTCATGATCAGCTGGGTCACGGCGATCACCGTGACGCCCCTCCTCTGCTACCTTTTTCTGAAGGCCGCGCCGGTGAAGGAGGGAGCGGCGCCGAGCGATCCTTATGGCGGCATTGTGTACCGGCTCTACAAATCGTTTCTCCTCACGTGCATGAAGCGCAAATGGGCCACGGTCGCCGCCATGGTCCTTCTGTTGGCGGGGGCATTCTTCGGCTTCGGTTTCGTACAAAACAGCTTCTTTCCCAACTCGACGCGCACACAGTTTCTCATTGATGCCTGGTCGCCTGCCGGCACGCGGTTGGATGCCACCGCGGAACGCGCCGCCAGGATGGAGGAGGATCTGCTCAAGATCCCGGGCGTGGAGAACGTGACGACCTGCGTGGGCCAGGGCACGTTGCGATTCCTACTCACTTATGCCCCGGAGCGGTTCGACCCCGCCTTTTGCCAATTCATCGTCGATGTGAAGGATCACCGCGACATCGATCGTGCGCTGGCTCAGGCTCAAGAGCACCTCTCCGCGGAGTTTCCGGACGTCCTCGTCATCGGGCGCCGGTTTCTTCTCGGCCCGGGCGAGGGCGGGCGCATCCAGATCCGCTTCTCCGGCCCGGACACGGCTGTCCTCCGCCGGTTGTCCGATCAGGCGATGACCGTGCTCAGAAACGACGGAGGCGCGAAGGGAATTCGCATCGACGCGCGGGAGGAGGTGCCTGTGGTGCGTCCGCAGTTTGCCGAGGCCCCGGCGCGGCAGGTGGGTATCACGCGCACCGATCTGGGCCGCGCGCTTGAGACGTTTTTTGAGGGGAGCCGGATCGGTGTGTTCCGCGAGAACGACGAATTGATCCCGATTATCGCCCGGGCGCCGGAATCCGAACGCCGCGATCCGGCCGCCGTCCAGGATGTCCAGATTTTCAGCCCCGTCGTGGGCGGGGGGATTCCGATCCGGCAGGTGGTTTCCGGATTTTCCACCGAACTTGAGGAACCCATCGTGATGCGTCGCGACCGTGCGCCCACCATCACCGTGCATGCGGACCAGACATCCGGCCTTGCGAGCACGCTCTTCGGCCGCATCCGGTCTCAGATCGAGGCGATCCCGCTTCCGAAAGGCTACCGCATGGAGTGGGGAGGGGAGCATGAGGACTCCACGCAGGCGCAGGCCGCGCTGGCCGGGACGCTCCCGGTGTTTGTCTTGATCATGGTGGTGATCGTGGTGTGCCTGTTCAACTCGATCCGCGCGACGCTCATCATTTGGCTGACTGTGCCGCTTTCGATCGTGGGTGTGGTGGTGGGTTTGCTGGTTTTCGACAAGCCGTTCGGCTTCATGGCGCTGCTCGGGGCCTTGAGCCTCTCGGGAATGCTCATCAAGAACGGCATCGTCCTCATCGACGAAATCAACGCCCAGTTGAAGGCGGGCGTGGTGCCGTGGGATGCCGTGGTCAACGCGGCCGTGAGCCGTGTCCGGCCCGTGCTCATGGCGGTGCTTACAACGGTTTTCGGGCTCATTCCGTTGATCCCCGATGTCTTCTTCGGCGCCATGGCCGTGACGATCGTGGTCGGTCTCCTGTTCGCCTCCGTGCTGACCCTGATCGTTGTGCCCGTGCTCTACGTGCTCTTTTTCGGATTCCGCCCCGCACCCGCAAGCTGAGTCCGGGCCCGGCGGGTAGCCCGAAAATGGCGAAGGGCGGGAGCCTTGAGACGGTCGTAGGCGAGAAGGAACAGGATGTAGGCGGCCACTGCGGCCAAGGTGCCATTCACGGCTGCGCCGATGGCGAACGTCCGGCCCCAGACCAGCGCATCGATTGTCACCGGGGTGACATCTCCGAGGTCGTCGATCTCCAACGCAGGCCGTAGGAAAAACGAACCCACGCGGATGTTGAGGTAGAAGAGGAGCGGCCAGAACGGGGCAAGAATCGACCCGCCGAGAAATCCGGCCACGGCATTCCCGCGCAGAAGATGCGCCAGAAAGCCCGCGAGAAATCCTCCGAGGCCGAATGTCGGAAGAAAACTGCAAACGATCCCTGCGGCAAATCCGCGGGCACCGCGTTCGCTGGAGCCACTGAGTCGGAAGAAACGGATCGCCTGCAGCCGCAACGCGCGCCGGAACCCCGTTGCGGTCATGGAGCAGTGCCTCCGGTGAAAAGCCGGAGCAGCACCGGATACACTTTGGCCACCTGCTGGTCAGGTTGCTCGGGATCGACAAAATCGTGCGGAACCCCGGACCCTGCCGGGAACTCGTAAGTTTCCACGTCCTTGGCGCCGTCACGTCGCCACAGGGCCACCAGCTCGGAGGCAAGGCCGTTGTCGACCGCCATGTCATCCCCGCTCGTGATCACGAGCACGCGCTGCACGACGGGCTTGGTGGTCGCCGCTTGATGAAAGACCTGCCTTCCGAAAACCAGGATGCTGGCGAGCGAATGTGTGGAGAATCGTGGATATGTGAGTGTGCCCTCGCCCACAGCCTCGCGGAGCTTGGGGTCCCACCAGACGAAAATGTTTGGGATGCGCAGGAACAACCTCCCCGCCGGGGCCACCGCCCATTCCGGCATGCCGCGCGCCGCGAAGAACGGGGACATGACGACGGCGGTATCGACATCGGGGCGGTTCATCGCCACCCACGCGGCCGTGACGCCATTCACAGAGAGCCCCGCCACAACCACCCGGATTCCCAGGGTTCTTGCACGGTCGATGGCCCGGTTGGCCTCATCAAGCATCACTTGGGCCGTGAAGTTTTTCAGCTCCGGTGTCAGGCGGTCCGTGTAGCCGTGGTACGGCATCCGCGGAATGAGCACGCTGGCCCCGCGTTTGTAAAGTTCGGCCCCGAGTTGCTCGAACTGCCTCGGGCTGTTCGTCACGCCATGCAGAAACACGTAAACCACCGGAGCGCGTCCCGGTTGCAACATCTCGATGGAGCGTCCGCGCGGATCGATCGCCTGGGATCCGGCGTCCGGGGCCTCGGGTGCGAGCGGCGTGCTGCGGACCTCGGCGGCGGGGAAAAACAGGAGCCCCGCGAGCGCGACCATGCCAATCACCAAAAGGAACAGAAGGAGTTTCAGCACGGCCGGCATCTCACAGGACGGGGCCGGAGGCGTCAAACCCAACTGCAACGCCGCCCGCCGGGTGAGCGTTGCGCTTCGCGCGAGTGGGGCTTGATCTTTCGCCGTGGATGGGGCATTGCATTTCCATGAAAGTTCCGCTTCTTCCCCTCTTGCTGGCAGCCGGTGTTGTCCTCTCGTTTTCCGCCTGTCAGAAGAAAGGTTCCGAGCTCTACGCCGGCGTTGATGGCGACTATGTGAGCGGCACCCCGCTCGGCGAGCGCTTCGAGGGGGCGAACTTCTTCGGTGGCACCGTCCAGCGCGGCCAGTTCTCTCCGGTGTATTTCGGCTACGACAGCTTCGAAGTCGCTTCCGGGGAATTGCCGAAGATCCGCCAAGTCGCGACGGCCATGAAGTCCTCCTCCAGCAACCTCATCGTGGCTGGCTTCACGGATGACCGCGGCACCGAGGAATACAACCGCGGTCTCGGTGAGCGCCGCGCCCAGGCAGTCCGCCAGGCTCTCATCGACGCGGGTGTTCCCGCCTCGCGGGTGCAAACCGTCAGCTTCGGCGAGGAAATGCCTGCAGATCCCGGCAGCGGGGAATCGGCTTGGGCCCTCAACCGCCGGGCGGAGTTCGGCGTCGTCAAGTAACGCGCTGTGCGCGTCCCGCTTCTCGACCTGACGCGGCAGCACGCCGCCGTGAAAGACAGCGTGCTCGCCGGCGTGGAACGTCTCTTTGATTCGCAGCAATTCATCCTTGGTGCAGCGGTAGAGGATTTTGAGGCGGCCTTTTGCGAGGCCGTCGGTTGTGCGCACGCTGTGGGGATGTCCTCGGGCACGGACGCCCAACTGGCGCTGTTGATGGCGATGGACGTCCGGTGCGGCACGGCCGTCATCACGACCCCCTACACGTTCTTCGCCACGGCCGGCTGCATTTACCGCGCGGGGTCCGAGCCTGTCTTTGTCGATGTCGAGCGGGATTCGCTCAACATGGATCCGGCCAAACTCGAGGCGTATCTCGCCTCGTGCAAAACCGATGCCGAAGGGAAGCCGCTCACTGCACGTGGGAACCGCATCGTGATGGTCATTCCGATCCATCTCTTCGGAGCCTGTGCGCGCATGGATGAGATCCGGGACATCGCCGCCCGCCATGGTCTCTCCGTGCTGGAAGATGCGGCCCAGGCGATCGGAGCCGAGTATTCCGGTCGGGCCGGGGTTGAGCGGGCGGGTGCCATGGGTGAGACCGCCTACTTCAGTTTCTTCCCCACCAAAAATCTCGGCGGTGCCGGCGACGGCGGGATGTCGGTGTGTCGCGATGCCGATCTCGCGCACAAGCTGCGCGTCGTGCGCAACCATGGAATGGAGCAACGGTACTTCCACAAGAGTGTCGGCGGAAACTTCCGTCTTGATGCCATCCAGGCCGCCGTGCTGCATGCGAAGCTTCCCCACCTCGCCGGATGGAATGCCGATCGCAGGAGGAATGCCGCCCTCTACCGTGAGCTTTTTGCTGCACGCGGCGTTCTGGAGTTTGTCGAGCCCCCGCCTGCGCCCGACGCGCAACTTGAGAACAGCCACATCTACCACCAGTATGTGATCCGGGCAAAAGACCGCGACGGTCTCCTGCGTCACTTGACCGGCGCGGGCATCGGCTGCGCGATCTATTATCCGGTTCCGCTCCATTTGCAGGAGTGCTTCGCCTACCTCGGCGGACGCGAGGGCGATTTTCCCGTCGCCGAAGCGGCTTCCCGCGAGTCCCTCGCTCTCCCGATTTTTCCCGAACTGCGATCCGAGGAGATCGAGGCCGTCGTCGAGGCTGTGGCGGGATTCTACCGGAAATGACTCCCGGCTTTGTCGAGCGGATCGACGCGCTGCCGCACGCCCGGGCGGCTTTCATCAGCCGCGTGCCCGGCATTGACGTGGCAACCGATCGGGAGACCGCTCTTGAGCGACTTGCCCCCGCGCATGCCGCGGCGCGGGAGGCAGCGGGATTTTCTCCCCGCATGGCCACCGCCGAGCAAGTGCACGGCGTCTCTGTCGCAGGGGTCACCGGTGGCGAGGATTATCCCATCCCCGCTGTTGATGCTCTGGCCACATCGGCGCGGGATGTCTGCCTTGGCATTTATGTTGCGGACTGCGCTCCCGTGTTTTTTGCAGACCGGCTTGGCCGCGCTGTGGCGCTGGCCCACTCGGGACGCAAAGGCACCGAGGGCGGCATTGTTCCCGCCACGGTGAAGTTGCTTGGCGAAGCGTTCGGCATCCCGGCTTCCGATCTTTCGGTGTGCATCGGGCCGTGCATCCGCCCGCCCCACTACGAAATCGATTTCGCTGCGATGATCCGCGACCAACTCGGCGCGTGCGGCGTGGTCGGTGTGCGCGACGATGGCGTGTGCACGGCGACGCATCCGGATCGCTACTATTCCTACCGCCGGGAGAAAGGTGCCACCGGTCGCATGCTGGCACTGATCCAGTTGGCGGACTGAGCGCATCACGCATTGCCAGAGCGCACGGGGTTTGAGACAACGCGGGCGTGAGTGGCGAAGAATCCGGTCGCAGCCTGCTTCGGGCATTGGGCGTTGCCGCGTTGGGAGGTGTTTTGGTCGGCCTCGTCGGCGGAGCGTTTCGCTGGGGGCTCGAAGCCTTCGACGCTGCGCGCCCCGGTTTTTTGGAGTGGAGCCGGTCGCTTGGCTGGTGGGGAATCCTCCTGCCTGTGGGGCTCGCGGCGCTGGCGTCGGCAGGAGCGCGATGGATGATTCGCCGTGTGCCTATCGCATCGGGCAGCGGGGTGCAGTATGTTGAGGCCCTTGCCCGCGACGAGGTCCGCCCCGCACCGGCTTCCGTGGTTCCTGTGAAAGTTTTCGGAGGTTGGCTGGGTATCGGGGTAGGCTCGCTTGCGCTCGGTCGCGAGGGACCGACGATCCAGATCGGTTCGGTGATCGGGTCGGAGTGTGCGCGTTGGTTCCGTCTCGGTGCGGATGTGCTCAGGGAGCTGCAGGTCGCCCTGGGCGGGGCGGGCCTTGCTGTGGCCTTCAATGCGCCGCTGGGCGGGGCGATGTTCGTTTTCGAGGAGGTGATGAAGTCGTTTCGTCTCCGACTCACGCTTCTTACCCTGGTGGGAATCGCCGCGGCTACCACGGTCGCGCGTTGGATTCTTGGAGGAGGGCCCGATTTTGTGATGGCCGAGCCGTCGGGAAGCGGCATCGCTTTTTTTCTGTTTGCCCTCGTGTTTGGAGGGGTCTGTGGCGGACTCGGGGTGCTTTACAACAGAACGATCTTGGGACTGCACGACATGATGGCACGCGCAAACGCTGTGTCGGTCGAGGTTCGAGCGGCCGGCGTCGGGGCGCTGCTGGGTGTCTTTGGATGGATTTCCCCATGGATCACCGGGGGCGGAGATCCCACCACGCAGCACATTTTCTCGAATGGACAACCGCTGGCTTTTCTCCTCGTTCTCCTCGTCGTGCGTTGGATCGTGGGGCCTCTGAGTTACGCCACGGGAAATCCGGGAGGGATTTTTTCGCCTCTCCTTTTGGTCGGGGCGGTGCTTGGGTTCGTGATGGCAGCGCTCGCCACCCGCATTGGCACGGGTTTCGATTCCAGCGCACTCGCGATTGTGGGCATGGCGGCTTTCTTCGCGGGCGTGGTTCGCGCACCTTTCACCGGAGTTGTCTTGATCTCCGAAATGACCAACACCACGACACTGATCGTGCCGATGCTCGGCGCCACCCTCGCTGCGACGCTCGTCGCCACTCTTCTGCGCGACAAGCCGATCTACGATTCCCTGCGCGAGCGGATGCTCCGCGCGATCCGCGACGGGCGCCTCAGGTATTGACCACCGGGTCGCTGACGGAACGCCCGGTCTCGCTCAAGGCGCTGACAGCCCGCGAAACAGCTTCGGGAAAGAGGTTGTCCCATTCGGCGGTCGTGCCCGGAATGCGAGTCGTCCAGTTTTGGTCCCCGACGGCACCCGGCACATTGAAGCGATCGGCGAGCCCGAAAAGGTCTGTGATCTGGTGCACGGCAAGCCAGGAGTTTGTCGCAAAGAGCCCTTTCACAAAGACCCCATGCACTTCCGGTGTGAACGGACACGGAAGAGCATCGACCGGTCCCCCGCAAAACTCCATGAACTCCCGCATGGCATGCACGGCGCCGTCGCGGCGTCCGGGATCCTGGGTCTCCGCGAACAGATCGCTCCAGAATTGCCTGATCGGCGGGTGGTCATGCGTGGCGAACGTGGCAAGACTCAGGCGCGGATACTCCGTTCCGGAAATCATGCGTCCGTCAAAGCCGCGTTCCCACTGCGGAATCTTGAATCCCGGAATTTCGATTGTGGCGAGCACGGGACGCACATACGGCGCAACTTCGCCGAGGTCCTCCGCAATGAGTCGGTGGCGGCCGGTTTCCTCGACAAACACCCCGAGGAGCACCTCGCCTTGCCGGCGGTTGAGGTCTCGATTTTCCTCCGAGCTGTCGTCACGTTCGACAAAGCCGGGAAGTCTCCCGCCGGTGAGCGCCATGGCCTGATCCGGGGTCAGATCCGTGAAACGGGCATTTTCCTGGGGCCTCCAGGGAAAGCTGTAGATACGGAAAAACCCCAGAGCATGGTCCACGCGAAGAAAGTCGAACACCTCTCGCGCCGCCCGCAGGCGCCGCCGCCACCACGCGAAGTTGTCACCCGCCATGGCATGCCAGTTGTAGAGGGGGAAGCCCCAGTTCTGTCCCCACTTCTCCGTGAAGGGATCACTCTTGAAGACGCGTTCCGGAGGAGCGCCGCTCGAGCGGGTGATGTCGAAGATCCCCAGTTCGGCCCAAACATCGGCACTGTAGAGACTCACTCCCACCGGGATGTCCCCCATGAGCGCCACACCAAGCCGCTCGCAAGCTGCGCGGGCGGTGCGCCATTGCACCCGCGCCACCCACTGGACATACGAGTAGAACCTCAAAAGATCGGCCAGACGCTTGGTGTCCTCCTTGCCGAGGGAGGTTTGCCAATCGCGTGCCGCCTCCAGCGTGCGGTGTTCCTCCGGCCAGTTGTCCGTGACCTCGGTTCCATTCCATTCGACAAGCGCACGAAAGAGCGCATAGGGCTCAAGCCAATCCGCTTCGACGCTTTCAAACTTCGCAAACGCCCGCTTGCGCACCGGGAGCACTTTCCGGCTTCGGAAGACGCGGAAGGCCGCCCGGAGAAGATCCCACTTCAGTGCTTTGGCAGCCTTGTAATTCACCGGGCCTTCGCGCAGCGCTGCCACGTTGTGCTTCGCACACAGGGCATCAAATTCGTCCTGCGAGATCTCCGGCAGCCAGGATGGATCACACGCGATCGTGGACGGCTCCAGCGCCATCGAACTCAGGATGTTGTAAGGGCTGTGGTCCGCGCCGGATTCGTTGACCGGAAGCACCTGCACGAGGCCAAACCCCTTGCGGGCAGCCCAGCCTGCGAACTCGGTGAGCGCGGCCACGTCGCCGACACCTTGATCATTCGCACCGCGCAGGGCTGTGATTGGGGCGAGTAGACCGGCGATCCGTTTTTCGGGTTGGGGCTCGTTCATGAAAGCAGTGCCATTTTCCTGCGGCTGCGCCCACCAAGAAAGGACGGGTCAGGGTCTGCTGTCGAGACAATCTCAGAGCGTTTGCAGCGTTCGCAGCAGGCAACGCAGCAATCGCTCCATGCGCGTGGAGACTTCGGCCTCCTCAAGGAGTCCGCGACGCTCGGTCGGATCGGCCACATACGCTCCCGCGACCGCGTCCGCGAACGCGCCGTGGGACGGGATCTGAGAAAGGAATTTCTCGAACCCCTGGGGGGACTCGATGCCTGCGGCCTTCATCTGACGGCACGTTTCCGTGATGTCTTTTCTGAGCGCGGGAAGGTTCAAGGCGTCATCGCCACGGTCTGCCAACGTGACAATTCCGGCGTTCGGAAAAGGCTTCAGCCGGAACTCTGAGAAGACAACGCGCGACACGCCCTGCAGGATAAGGTTCGACGTGCCATCCTCGTTGCTCACACAGGCCCGGACGATTCCCAGGCCCCCGATCGCGGCGACTTCTCCGTCTTCACCGGCATGCGCGATCGCAAACATCCGCTCGCCGGTCAGCGCCTCGGCCAGCATCCGACGATAACGCGGTTCGAAAATATAGAGCGGCAGGAGCGCATGAGGGAAAAGCGTCACCCCGGGCAGGATCATCGCCCCGACATTTTCCGGAATGTTCTGCTCGTTCACGTGATGGGCTACGGGTGGAGACCTCCAGCCGGATGCCGAAAGTCCTCTCTAAATCCAGCGAAGGCCGCCTGCGTTCTCCGGAAGGAGCCCCAGCGATGAGAGTTCCGCGCGGTAGCGGGCGATCGCCGCTTTGCCGCCGGCCGGTATCTCATGGCGGATGGCCAGCGTGAGATAGTCCAGCGCCGCTGCAGGATCGGGTTGGTCGCGAACGAGTTCCTCCCGCACCGCGAGACCGGAGCGCGCAGCCTCCCGAAGCCGTTCCGCCAATCCGGATGAGGCGGGTGTTTCGTCGGGAAAAGCCCAGAGGGCAAAGACAAACGGCAGGCCGGTCCATTCCTTCCAAACCATCGCGAGATCGGTGAACAACCAATCCGGATGCGCCTCGCGACGGAATGCAAGGGCCGGATCCCCGATGAGAAGCCGGGCCGCGTCGGGATCGGAACTCTCCCTCACGCAGCGTATCGCGGGATGGAAGACACGGGCGACGAGCACGCGAAGGAGATTCGAGGAAGTGCGCGAAGCGGGATCGAGCACGATTTCCTGCGGGGTGTCGAGGGGGTGCCGATGGGCGACAAACACGCTTCGCACCGGGCCGTCGGCGCAAATGCCGAAACCGTCGGCCACGATGCCGGGATCGCGTTGCAGGATTTCGAACAACGGAAGAAGCGCCGCGTCAAAATGACCGGCCTCAAACTCCGCCGCGAGCACGGCGGGTGTGGCGAGCGTTGCCTCGATTCCGTGGCGGAGCGGGAGGGCGTTCAGATAGGGAACACAGCCGATCCGCGGCCTGCCGTGGGACGCACTCAAGCGGCGGCGAGCCGGTCCCCGATGCGGATGCGGCGGTAGTAGCTGTCGCGTTGCGCCGGCTCGCGACCGGCTTCGCGGATGGCTTTCTCCATCATGGCAATCGTTTGTTCCTGAGGAGTCTTGGCTCCCGCCATGTGGAAGATGCGCTCCTCTTTGATTGTGCCGTGGAGGTCATCCACGCCGTAGCTCAGCGACAGTTGGGCGGTCGGAAGACCCAGACTGATCCAGTAGCCTGTGATGTGCGGAATGTTATCGAGGTAGATGCGGGCGATGGCGAGGTTCCGGAGTTCCTCGGCCGCGGTTGCGTGCGGGATGCCCTGGAGCACGGGGCGTGCCCCATCGGGCTCAAAGGCAAAGGGAATGAATGCCGTGAAGCCGCCTGTTTCATCCTGTAACTCCCGCAGTCGCCGCATGTGATCCACCCTGTGCGCCGCGGTCTCAATATGGCCGTAGAGCATGGTGCAGGTGCTGCGTTCCCCCATGAGATGCCATGTCCGGTGAACCTCGGCCCACTCTTCGGCGGTTTCCTTGCCCCGGCAAATGCGGTCCCGGACCTCGGGATCAAAAATCTCGGCCCCTCCGCCCGTGATCGCTCCCAGGCCGTGTGAACGCAGGAGTTCCAGCGTCTCCCGGATCGACAACTTGAACACCCGGAATGCCAGATGCCGGATCTCGACTGCGGTGAAAGCCTTGATCACAAGCTCGTCATCCAGCGCCCGAAGGGCGTCCAGCAATTCCAAATACCAACTGCCCGGCAGGGAGGGGTGCAACCCACCCACCATGTGGACTTCGGTGATCCCCTGCTCCAGACCCTCGCGCACATTCGCGACGATTTCCGGGATGGCGAACTCAAATGCGTGCGGCTCCCGCTTTTTTGCCCCGAATGCGCAGAACTGGCACGAGAGCAGGCAGACGTTCGAGTAGTTGATGTAGCGGTTGTGGATGAAGGTCGCGACGTTGCCGTTGAGGCGCTCCCGGACGACGCTGGCCAGCATGCCAAGGCCATTCAGGTCCGGACTGGCATACAATGCCACAGCGTCGTCATCGGTGATCCGTGAGCCCGCCGAGACCTTTTCAAGGATCGGGCGCAATTCGGGAGCGAGGAGTCGAGGATCGGGTCGCATGGCGTGAGTGGACAATTTGAGTTACGCTTCCGCTGCGCTCAAGGCGTCAGAAGTTTGCTGCCGGTGAGGCGCTCGAAGGCTTCGAGGTATTTCTCCGAGGTCCGCTGGATCACATCGGTCGGCAGCGAAGGCGCGGGCGGCGCTTTGTCCCAGTCGAGGGCATCGAGAAAATCCCGCACGAACTGCTTGTCGAAGCTCGGGGGATTCGACCCGGGCCGGACGGAATCCGCCGGCCAGAAGCGCGATGAGTCGGGCGTGAGACACTCGTCGATGAGGAGGAGTTCGTCGTCCGCCAGACCGAACTCGAACTTGGTGTCCGCCACCACAATCCCCGCCTGCGCCGCGCGGGCGCGGCCGTGTTCGTACAGTTCGAGGGTGCGGTCGCGGACTTCGATGGCGAGCTCATCGCCGAGCATTTCCCGGCACTGTTTCCATGTGATGTTTTCGTCGTGGCCGGAATCGGCTTTCCGGGCGGGTGTGAAGAGCGGTTCGGGAAGTTTGGAGGAGGGTTCGAGTCCGGGAGGGACGTGATGCCCGCCAACCGTTCCACTGCCGCTGTATTCCTTCCAGCCCGAGCCCGCCAGGTAGCCCCGGGCCACGCACTCGACGGGGAGCGGGCGGGCTTTGCGGACAAGCATCGAGCGGCCGAAAAGAATGTCACGGAAGGGTTGCAGCGAAGCCGGAAACATCCCGAAGTGGGTCGTGACGTAATGGCTGGGGACGAAATCGAGCGTTTCGAACCAAAAGGCGGACATCTGTGTGAGTACCTCGCCCTTGTGGGGAATGGGCTCCGGGAGGATGCAGTCGAATGCCGAGATGCGGTCCGTCGCCACGATCAGGAAATGCTCGCCCGCGTCGAATACCTCGCGCACTTTCCCGCTGCGCAGTTTCGGAATCCCCGGGAGATCGATTTGCGTAAGGTCCATCGCGCACCATCCTTAGCAGCCCGCGCGCTGCGGCGGAAGACGGGATTTCGCGTCTGCCGCACGGCTTGATTCCTGCTCGCGGCGGAGGATGATCGGTGGCTCCATGAAACCCCGCTGGTTTGTGAAAGGGGATCTCGACGGCTTCGTCGGGCTCTTCATCGACAATCTTCTGCAACTCCTGCTCATCGCGACGCTTTGTCCGATCGTCTGCGGAATCCCCACCTCGGTCGTGGTCGGAACGATTCTGCCCGGAGCGGCTGTTTCGGTGGTCGTCGGGAATCTTTTCTACTCGTGGCAAGCGTGGCGGATCGCGCGCCGCACGGGCCGGAACGACGTGACGGCGCTGCCCTACGGAATCAACACGGTGAGCCTCATCGCCTTCATCTTTTTCGTGATGGCTCCCGTCTGGCGCGAAACGGGTGATCCGGTGAAAGTCTGGCAGGCGGGCGTCTTCGCCTGCTTCCTGAGCGGACTCGTGGAATTCGCCTGCGCGTTTGTCATCGATCCCCTCCGCCGCAGTGCGCCCCGGGCGGCCCTGCTCTCGGCGCTTGCCGGAATCGCGCTGACCTTCATCGCCATGGGGTTTGCTTTTCAAATCTTTGCCTCGCCGCTCGTCGCCGTGGTGCCAATGTTTTTGATGCTCGTGGCGTATGCCGGGCGGTTGCGTCTGCCGCTCGGCCTGCCTGCCGGCTTCGTCGCCATCGTCATCGGGGTGATCTTGGCTTGGGGGCTCCGTTGGGCGGGGTGGCCGGTCTTTTCCGCGCCGTCGACACCTTTGGAGATCGGGTTTCATCCGCCGCGTCCGGATGCAGCGGCATGGCATGCCCTCACTGCCGGTCTTTGGGGCTACCTGACTGTCATTCTTCCGATGGCTCTCTTCACTGTCATCGGCTCGCTTCAGACACTCGAGAGCGCGGAAGCCGCTGGCGACCGCTACGAGACGCGGTCTTCCCTGGTGATGAACGGACTCGGCACCCTCGCGGCGGCATTCTTTGGAAGCCCGTTTCCAACGACGATCTACATCGGCCATCCCGGCTGGAAGGCGATGGGGGCACGCATCGGGTATTCGGCCTTGAACGGAGTCGTCGTTGCCGTGCTTTGCTTCGCCGGTGCCGTCTCGGCTGTCCTCCACGTCGTGCCCATGGAGTGCACGCTGGGGATTCTGATCTGGATCGGCATCGTGATGGTCGCCCAGGCATTCCAGGAAACGCCGAAAGCCCATGCACTGGCCGTTGCCGTCGGGTTTCTTCCGGCGCTCGCAGCCTGGGCGGTTCTGCTCATCGAGACGTCGCTTCGCGTGGCCGGTACCACCCTCGCGGCGTCGGTGCCGAAGTTCGGCAGCGACCTCTTCATCCGCGGTGCCCTTTCCCTCAACCAAGGATTTCTCATCACGAGCATGGCCTTCGCTGCGATTGTGGCCTTCGCCATCGACCGTCGCTTTGTCGCGGCGGCGGTAGTGTCGGCGGTTTGCGCCATGCTCTCCTTCGTCGGACTCATCCATGCGTGGGCGGTCGCCGGTGATGCGATCGTTCCGGTGTTCGGGTGGAATGCCGCTCCGGCCTTCGCGTTGGCTTACGGGGTGTTGGCCGTGTTCCTTCTGGCCCTCCATGCGCTGAAAGACTTTGACCGCTCCGGCCCGGGGAACAATTCTGATCCCCTGTGAAAACCGAGCAAATTGCTGCCCAATTGTTCACGCTGCGCGACCACTGCGGCACGGTCGAGGACTTGGAAGTATCCCTCGGCCGCCTCTATTCCATTGGTTACCGCGCGGTTGAGTTGGCAGCTCTGCCGGAGGGGATCGATCCCGAGACAGTCCGCAAAATCGTTGAGAGCGCTGGACTCACGCCGTGTGGAGCCCACATGCCGCCCTCGCTTATCCGCTCGTCTCCGCATGCCGTCGCCGAAATGGCTGTCGCACTCGGCGTCGACCGCGTGGCCTATCCGTTTCCCGAGCATATCGACTTCAGAGATGCCGCCTGCGTCAAGGCAATGATCTCCGACCTCGATGCGGCGGGAGCTGTTCTCCGAAGAGAGGGAATCGCTCTGGCCTACCATCACCACGCGATCGAATTCACCCGGCTGGGCGACGAATCGGTTCTCGACCACATCCTCCGCGCAACGGACCCGGCCAATCTGGAGATCCAGCTCGACACCTACTGGATTCAATTCGGCGGAGGCAGCCCGGCGGCCTGGTGCCGCAAGCTCATGGGCCGCCTCGCTTCCGTGCACTGCAAAGACTACGCATTCACTCCGGAGAATACCCCGCGTTTCGCCGAGGTCGGCTACGGCAATCTCGATTTCACGGAGATTATCCCGTCCGCCACGGACGCCGGAGCCGCCTGGTTCATCGTTGAGCAGGACACGTGCCCGGGGGATCCTTTTGCCTGTTTGGATCGCAGTTACCGCACGATGAGCCAGTGCCTCGCCGAGTCCGCTTGGCGGTCTTGATCACTCGCCGAGGATCTTTACGAGCACGCGCTTCGGGCGCAGTCCGTCGAACTCGCCGTAAAAGATCTGCTCCCACGGCCCGAAGTCCAGAGCGCCCTCCGTGATGGCGACCACGACCTCGCGGCCCATGACGGAGCGCTTGAGATGTGCATCCGCATTGTCCTCTCCGGTGCGATTATGCAGATAGCGGTTGTGGGGTTTCTCGGGAGCCAGACCCTCGAGCCACGTTTCCAGATCCGCGTGCAGGCCGCGTTCATCGTCATTGATGAAAACGCTCGCCGAGATGTGCATCGCGTTGACGAGGCAGAGGCCCTCGCGCACTCCGCTTTCGCGGACGCACGCGGCGACCTCCTGTGTGATGTTGAGAAATCCCCGCCGGGCGGGGTGTTCGATGAAAAGTTCTTTGCGATGAGATTTCACGAAAGGCGTTGTTCGAGCCATGCGGCGAACGCGTCGTGGCGCGCGGCGTCGTAGTGGAATGTCTGGTAGCCCGTGCGGACGGCCGTCTCGCAATTCTCCGGCATGTCGTCCACGTAGATCGTCGCGGCCGGGTCGAGGCCGAACCGCGCGGCGGCATGCCAGAAGATCGCCTCGTCCGGCTTCATGAGTTTCGCTTCGTGCGAGTAAACCGCATCACGGAAAACTCGGAACACCGGATACGTCGCGTGAATGTAATCGACGTGCAGATCGCTGATGTTGGAGAGCAGGAAAACAGGCATGTGGGCGGCGAGATCGCGCGCAACCGTGGTCATGGGCGTGTTCTCCTCAAAGATTTCCTGCCAGATGCGCACGAAGTCATCGGGGGGGCCGGAGTCCTTGAAATGCGGCCGCACAGTCGCGAGAAACGTCGCGCGGTCGATCGTGCCGGCCTCAAAATCATGCTGCGCCGCAACGATCGGACGGCGGTCCGGGAGGTCCACAAGGCCGTTCTTCTCGACAAGCCGCCATGCGGCACGCAGGTAGTCGAACTTCAACAGAACGTTTCCGATGTCGAAGATGGCAGCTGTCGGTCTCATGACGCCGGCGAAAGGAGAAAGCGGGCGGTCTGTCGCGCAGAATCCGGGCAGCCGAGTTCGCGCGCCGCAGTTTCCATTTTTTGCAAAACCCCATCTGCGGCAATTCGTCGCACGGCGTCCGCGATCGCATCAGGCGTTGCCGCGAGAACCCCGGCTCCCGCATCGAGCAAAAGCCGGGCATTTCCCTCCTCCTGCCCGGGTACGACTTGCGTGATGACCATCGGCGTGGCGGCGGCCAGAGCTTCTTGAACGGTCGCACCCCCGGCTTTCCCGATGAGGACATGGCTTCGACGGATCAATTCGGGCATGAGGGGAGTCCAGCCATGCACCTCCAGCGGACGCCCGACCTGTGCCGCAATGCCTGTCAACTCGCGGCCCAAGGCGTCGTCCCGTCCGACGGTGACGGTGAGTTCAATGCCTTCGATCTGCAGCAATGCCTTCGTGATCGAGGCCGCGAGGTGGTGCCCGGCATTGACCATGTACAAAACGCGGAGCGGTGGGGGAGCCGTGCGTGACGAGGCCCCGGAGAACATCAGGGGAACAGGGAAGCCGGTGACATGCACAGAATCCGCCGCCACGCCTTTGGACTTCATCACGGCAGCTGTCGCTTCGTTGGCCACGAGGAAGGCGTCAACACGGGCCTGGTACCACGCCGCATTCACCGTGAGCGAGTCGGTGACCAGCGTCACGGCCCGGCAAGGCACGGCCGTGCGGCGTCGGGCCCAATCCAAAAGTGCCCCGTAGCCGGGGTAGGTCGAAACGAGGACATCCGGCGGATCATCCCGAAGCGTCTTCACCAGAAGCTGCCCGGCCCGTGCGAAGATACCGATTCCCTGACCGACGACACGCGGGCGGTCGAGCCAGCGGAAGACAATTTCCCACAGCCACGGAAGGCGGTTGATGACGAAGAGATAACCGCGCCGCACGGCCTCGTTCAGGGGACCATAGGCCTCGCGGAAAAGGTCGCGCACCGCAACGCGTGTGCCCGGTGAGAGCTCGTGGATCGCTGCGGCGAGATTCCGGGCCGCGGCGTTGTGGCCCTCCCCGAAGGAGGCTGTGAGAATCAGGATCGACTTCAGAGCCATCCCTTCCTTTTGAAGAATACAAGCATACCCGCCACGGTGAGAAGGCACACGCCCCAGAAAAACACGTAGCCGAACGGCCAGTGGAGCTCCGGCATGTTCCAAGGGAGGTCGGTGTCGAAATTCATTCCATAGACCCCTGCGAGGAAGGTAAGCGGAATGAAAAACACCGAGACGACAGTGAGCACGCGCATGATCTCGTTCGTGCGAAACCCGAGGCTCGAAAGATAAAGGTCCATGAGCCCCGCGGTGAGATCACGGTAACTCTCGATAATGTCGATGATCTGCGCCGTATGGTCGTAGCAGTCGCGCAGAAAAATCTGTGTCTCACGTCCAACGATTCCCGTGTCGTCGCGGATGAGGGCGTTGAAAATCTCGCGATGCGGCCAGGCGGCCCTCCGGAGGTGGAGGAGCAGGCGTTTGGACTCGTAGAGCTTTCGCAGCGAAGCCCTGGTCGGCTTGTCCAGGAGTTCCTCCTCGACTGCCTCGATGGAGTCACCCACCGATTCCAGCACAGGGAAGATCTGGTCCACTGTCGCATCCAGCAGCGCATACGCGAGGTAGTCGGCTTTCATCTTTCGCGAATAGCCGCGGCCTGCCCTCAGTCGCGCGCGCACGCGGTCGAAAACATCGCGCCCGCACTCCTCTTGGAATGTCAGCACGAACCAATCCCCGAGAAACAGGCTCAAATGCTCGAAGGCGAGCCGCTCGTTCTCGGCGAAATAGATCATCTCGCTGACGATGAAGAAATGGTTTGTGAAGTGCTCGATCTTCGGGCGTTGGGCGACATTCAACACATCCTCCAGTGCGAGAGGATGGATCCCGAAGTAGTCGCCAACCTTCCGCAGGAGCTCAATATCGCCCAATCCGTCGATGTTGATCCAGTTGACTTTCGAGCGATCGAGCCGCCCGACGAGTTCCTCGAAAGAATCGAAGTCCCCCTCGAAGATCGATTCGGGATCGTATTGGACGAGAGTCAGCGACGCCTCTTTCGCCCCTTCGCGCGGGAGCAGGGTCGCAGGCGGCGTGCCCGGCGGATGGTAGTCGATCCGGATCATTTCCGAGACGGTCGGGTGGAGCGAGATTCTCCGGAACGATACGCAGGCACAACGGAAAAGTGATCCCATCCTGCCGGCCAGTCGGGAGGCAGTGTGGGCTCGCCCACCAATCGGCCAATCTCTGTAAGCGTCACGCCGGGGAAAGCGCGTTTCCAGCGCTCCGCCAGTTTCCGTGCGCGGCGTGGCGGGATGCTGAAGAGCAACTCGTAGTCCTCTCCGTCGCAGAGGGCGGAACGCTCCGTGCAACCGCGGGTGCGGGGAATGCGCGCGACCTCGAAACCGCACCCGCTTGCTCGGGCAAGCCGCGGAAGGTCGCTCGCCAGCCCGTCGCTGACGTCCATCATCGCAGATGGCCCGGCATTCCGGACGAGCCATGCGGCTTCCGCAAGGCGGGGTGTGAAATCCAGATGGCGTCCTGCGATCGACCCGCCCAGGCGTCCGGTCACGAAGAGAACGTCGTCAGCGGATCCCCCGCTGCGGAGCACCAGATGGTGCGGGGCCACCCGGCCCGTGAGGGCGACCGAAACTGCAATACCCCGCGGCTGGCGGGACAACTCTCCCCCGGCGATGGCAACGCCGAATGCTTTGGCCGCCCGCGTGACGCCGTGGTAGAAACGTTTCCAGTAGTCCGCCCCGACATCCGGCGGAGAAAAAATCGTAAGGAGCGCCTCGGACGGTCTTCCACCCATGGCGGCGATGTCGCTCAACGCCCGGCAGAGCGCTTTCCAACCGACGCGCGCTGGGTCGGCCTCGCGAAGAAAATGGACGCCCTCGGCGACGCAGTCGGTTTTCAAGAGCAAGAGCTCCCTGCTGCCGCGCACACGCACGACCGCGCAATCGTCGCCGGGCCCGACGAGCAGATCCGCCGAGGAGGGAAGGCCCGGAAGAATCTCCGCGAGCAGACTGTCCTCGGAAAACACGCGCTTCATCGCAGCAGATCCGGGGTCCAGATGGCCAGAGCGACGTTCAGGCCGTTGAATGCCGCGTGCATGGTGATCGGTGCCCAGAGCGAGCCCGAACGCTCGTAGGCGAGCGTGAGTGCAAGCGAAAGCAGAAAAAGCCCGGGCAAAGAAGCGAGGTGCCCGTGGATCACCGCAAAGACAACAGAGCTGAAAACCAGCGCTGCGAGCCGCCCGGCAAACTTCCGCGAAACACCGTAAACGCATCCACGGAAAATGATCTCTTCGGTCACGGGCGCGGCCACGATCGCAACGAAGGCAACGGCCGCGCGGTCCGTCCACCGCGTCGATTCCAGGAGAAAAGTAACGATCGGTTGCGGCGGCGCCTCCGCGCCCGCGAGATGGTAAGCCGCGATTTGCACGAGGAAAACAAACGGCAGGGCAAGCAGCATCGCAGGGAGCCCGACGGCAAGCCCGGCAGGGAATTCCTGTGCGCCCAAGCGAAAGGCCTCCACCGGCCGCACGTTCCGGAAGAAAAGGAACCCAAGCACAAAAACGCACAACGACCCGTAGATTCCGATGCTCGAGAGCACGGCCCTCAGGTCCACCTTTGCGGGGCTCTCCTGGGGTCCGCCAAAGGCCATGAGAAGGAAAAAGCCCGCGAGGCCGGCGGTAAAAAGCCCCTCCGGCCAGCCCCATGCCGTCACGGGGATTCTGTCCTCCCCTCTCCATGTGCTGCGAACGACACGCACAAGGACGGGCAAGGCGGCGGCAGCCAGCACCAGCAGGACGACGACCTGCGCGGTCTCCGGGTTCACGCGGCTTCGGCGGCGGCCGGACGCTTGGCGCGCGGTTTGCGGGCGGAGGGCTTGCGTTCCTCGAACTCGAAGCCCACCCGGTCACCTTCCACTTTGAGGTAGGCCGAGAACGGCCTGCCCTTCTTGGAGATGAACCGGGGGATCAGATCCGTGCGACCCGTCTCCAACAGTTTGTGCACCTGTTCCAGCGGGACTTCGCGCTGGCAGAGCTGTTTGCCCATGCGGAACTTGCACGCTCCCGTGTTGCTGCAGAGCCAGGCGGAACCCGTGTCGTGGACTGTGCCGGTCTTGCAGGCCGGGCAGGTCCCGATCGCGGGGAGCGTGGAAAAGTCGAGCGATGCGGCGCCCGACGCGCTGTCGCCGAAGTCGAATGCCTGCTTTTGGTCGGCATCGAGTTTCACCACTGCAGCAAACGGTCGACCGAGTTTGCTGCGGAAGCCTTCGAGCGGTCCGATGCGGCCTTCGCGCAGGAGCGCGGCGACTTCGTCGCGCTCGAACTGCCGGCCCGCCATGTTCTTCCAAATGATGGCGCCGCACTTCGCGCCGCATTCAAAGGCTTTGAAGGATTCCGCGAAGCCCGCATGGCCACACTTCGGACATGTGACGTCCAGTGGTTGGAAATTTCCCTCAATGGTTTCTCCGGAGTAGTTCTTTGCCTTCTCGACGATGTCGCGTGTGAAGTCCCGGATTTCCTGCATGAAGACCGGGCGGGCCATTTCGCCCTGTTCCATGCGCTTGAGTTTGTATTCCCAGTCCCCGGTCAGTTCGGGGGATGTGAGAGAGTCCACTTTGAGGCCGCGCAGGAGGGTGATGAGCGCGAGGCCTTTTGAGGTTACGATGAGGTCGCGCCCCTGACGCACGACGTAGCCGTCGAGGATGAGCCCGTCGATGATCTGGGCCCGGGTGGCCGGGGTACCGAGACCGCGTTGGGACATGGCCTCGCGGAGTTCGTCGTCCTCGACGAGTTTGCCGGCGCCCTCCATCGCGGAGAGCAGGGTGGCCTCGGTGAAGCGCGCGGGCGGCCGGGTTTCCCCGGCTTTCGTTTCGAGCCCGAGCGTCGCCACCTTCTCACCCGGAAGCACAGGACAGAGATTTGTTTCATCGTCGCTCCCCGCAGCGGACTTTCCATAAACCGCAAGCCAACCGGGCTCGGTGAGAATCTTGCCGTCGGTCCGGAATACATCCGCATCGATGCGGGTGAGGCGCTTGGTCACTTCGAACTGCGCTGCCGGGAAGAAGACCGCCACGAACCGGCGGGCGATCATTTCGTAAACTTTCAACTCGAACTCATCGAGACTCTTGGGCGAGACGCCTGTGGGGATGATGGCGAAGTGGTCGCTGACCTTGGCGGTATTGAAGACGCGCCGGTTCGGCTTTACCCAGCCTTTCGCCATGGCTTCGCGGGCATGTGCAGCGAGTTCGGGATTCTCGAGTTTCGAAAAGGTCGCTTTCACTGTCCCGATGTAGTCATCCGGAAGGTAACGCGAATCTGTCCTCGGGTAAGTGATCACCTTGTGGCGTTCGTAGAGGGCCTGAGCGACTTGGAGGGTCCGCTTGGCGCTGAGACCGAAGCGCGAGTTTGCTTCACGCTGGAGGGTGGTGAGGTCGTAGAGTTGGGGGGCGATCTGCGAGGAGGGCGTCTTTTCCTCCGTGACGATACCCGGGCGGCCGGTGCAGCGTGCCACGATCTCATCCGCCGTCGCCCGTTCCCAGAGGCGTTCGGCGCGTGCATCTTCGTCGCTGCCTTTTTTGAAGGCCTCATCGATCCAGCGTCCGCGATAGGTGCCTGCCTGCGCACCGAAGTCCGCGTAAACCTCAAAGTAGCCCCGGGGTTTGAAGGCGCGGATTTTGTCCTCGCGTTCGGCAAGAATCGCGAGGGTCGGAGTCTGCACGCGACCGACCGGTGTGAGTTGAAATCCACCGCCCTTCGAATTGAAGGCCGTCATGGCCCGCGTACCGTTGATGCCGACCAGCCAGTCGCTCTCGCTCCGGCACACGGCGGCCTCGCAGAGCGGCACCATCGACTCCCCGGTGCGGAGTTCCTCGAACGCTCCCCGGATCGAATCGGCCGTCATGCTTTGGAGCCAGAGGCGGCGGGTCGGCTTTTTGTTCCCCGCATGCTTCATCAGGTAATGAAAAATCAACTCGCCCTCGCGCCCGGCATCGCAGGCGTTGACGACATCGCCGATGTCCGCGCGTTTGAGCAGGCGTTTGATGAGCTGGAACCGCGACTTGCTCTTTTCGATGGGCTTGAGATCGAACTCGTCCGGGATGATCGGGAGGTTGGCAAAGCTCCACTTCCCGCGTTTTTTGTCCATCTCGCCCGGCAGGCACAGCTCGACCAGATGGCCTACGGCCGAGGTGATCACGTAGCGGTCGTCTTCAAAAAAATCTTCCTTGCGCGCAAACTTCCCGAGCGCACGGGCGATGTCGCCCGCCACACTCGGCTTCTCGGCGATCACAAGGGTCTTGGACATGGGAATCAGCGTGTTTGGACAAACCGCGAACCCGCGAGGCGGCGCACCAGCTTCTTGAGTTCGAGGGCGAGCAACGTAGAAGACACCACGTGGGTTGGCAACCCGCATCTCTCGACGATTTCATCCTGTGCGGGTTCCTCGGAGCCGATGGCCCGAAAGACGGCCTCTTCCTCCGGGGACAGGGGCGGTGGCGGCGGAGGCTCAAGCTCGGGTGTTTCCGCAAAAAGCAACCCACGGTCTTCGAGGATGTCCTCGACGCCCATCACGAGCTTTGCACCCTGCTGGATGAGCCGGTTCGGTCCGATCGACGTGGCCTGGTCAATCCGTCCCGGCACCGCATAGACCGTCCGGCCCTGATCCATCGCCTGGTTCGCGCTGATGAGGGCCCCGCTCCGACTCCCGGCTTCAACCACCAGCAGGCCGAATGAGAGCCCGCTGATGATCCGGTTGCGCATGGGAAAGGTCTGCCGGTCCGCCCGCGTGGTCATCGGGAACTCGCTCAGCACCGCGCCCGAACAGGCGATTTTCTCCGCGAGTTCACGGTTCTCTGGGGGATACAAAGACATCAAACCGCTTCCGATTACCGCAAGGGTTCTCCCGTGGGCCGCCAGAGCGCCCTGGTGCGCGGCCGTGTCGATTCCCCGCGCCAGACCGCTCACGACAGTGAGTCCGCTGTGCGCCATCTGGTAGGAGAGTTTTTTGGCACATGCCGCCCCGTAGAGCGTGGGTTTGCGCGTTCCCACAACCCCCACCGCGTGCCGGTCCCTTTCTTCGAGTGCTCCCCAGACGTACAGAACAGCCGGGGGATCGTGGATTTCGCGCAGGAGCGGGGGATATTCCGGCGAAGCGAGCGTGACCACCCGGGCACCGAATTCCTCGGCACGCCCCCGTTCCGCCTCCCAATCCAGACTCTCTCTCCATCCGGCAAGAGCTGTTGCCGACTCCGGGCCGATACCCTCCACCCGGGCGAGTTGACCGGCCTTTGCATCCAGCACGGCACAAGCCGAACCGAACTCCGCCAAGAGACGCCGCAGCCTTACCGGGCCGATCCTCGGCACCATGTTCAGGACAAGATAGGCATCATCTTCGGTCATGGCGGCGGCAGTTAAGACTCCACCTGTCACGACACCAAGGAAAATTGCCGCGCGGCTGGTGTGGCCCGATTATTGCTTGCGCAAGCAGATTCCGTGCCCGACCTTTGTCTCTCATGGCAGGGATGGAACAAGTTGCCGGACTCTCGCTGCAGCAGGCGTTGTCGCCCCAGATGCAGCAGAGTCTCGTCGTCCTGCAGGCACCGCTCGCGGAGTTGAGGCAGTTGGTCGAGCAGGAATTGCGCGAGAACCCGACGCTTGAGGAGGTCGAACCCGAACCCGCGACGGAGAGGACCCGTGAGCGCGAGACCCTCGATTCCGAATGGAACGAGTATTATGCCCAGCGCGCGTCCGCCGAACCGTGGACCCGCGAAGCCCAAGAAAAGCGCCAGCATTTCTTCGACTCCCAGGTCCGGCAGCCGACTCTGCGCGAGCACCTTCTGGAGCAGTTGCTGACCGCCTCATGGCCTGTGGATGAGGCCCGCATCGCGGCGGAAATCATCGGAAATCTCGATGATCAAGGCTACCTGCGTGCGGATGTTGAAGATATCGCATGGGCCACCGAAAGCACGCCGCTTGAGGTTGAGGACGTGCTCGCGAGGGTGCAGGATTTCGATCCTCCCGGAGTCGCGGCCCGGGACCTGCGTGAGATGTTGCTGGTGCAGTTGCGCCGCTCCGGGCGCGCCGAGTCCATCGAAGCACGGATCGTCGACAAGCATCTTGAGGCGCTGGGACGGAAGCGGCTTCCTGAAATCGCGCGGGCGCTCGCCGTGCCCGTCGCCGAGGTGCAGCGGGCCGCGGAAGCCATCTCAGGGCTGGATCCGCGCCCGGGCCGTGCGTTTTCCTCCGTGCCCGAGCAGTCCGTGGTCCCCGATGTGATCGTCGAGAGGGATGGCGAGGGGTACTCCGTCCGGCTGAACGACGGGGAGATTCCGCATTTGCGGATCGCCAATTCCTACAAGGACATGGTCGCCTCCCATTCCCGCGAGGTGCGGGACTACCTGCGGGATAAAATCAAGGGCGGGAAGTTTTTCATCAAGAGCATCCAGCAACGGCAGCAAACCATCTTGAACATCGCCCAGGAGATTGTGAACAGGCAGCAGGAGTTCCTTGCGCAGGGACCCTCGGCGTTGCGGCCGATGACGATGAGCCAGGTCGCCGACGCCGTCGGTGTGCACGAGACCACCGTGAGCCGCGCGGCCTCGGGCAAATACATGGAGACGCCGCAGGGACTTTACGAAATCAAGTATTTCTTCACGCACGGCTACACGAACAGTGAGGGAGAGGCTGTCAGCAACGAAACCGTCCGACAGGCCATCAGCGCCCTCATCCGCGAGGAGGACCCCAAGCATCCGCACAGCGACCAGGAAATCGTGAAAGTGTTGGCAGATCGCGGGCTCGCGGTCGCGCGGCGCACGGTGGCCAAGTATCGCGAGCAACTCGGCATCCTTCCTTCGCACCTGCGGAAATCCTTCTGACGCGCCCCGTTGGAGCATTGCAGCTTGGAGCGGATTGTGCGATAACCACGCGACCATGGACGATTTGCGCATCGAGCCCGCGACACTGGACGACCTGTCCGAGCTGGCCGATCTGCTCTTCGACCTCTTTTCGCAGGAGGAGGATTTCACTCCCGACCGGGAGAAACAACTCCGTGGTCTCAGGCTCATCCTCGAGCAGCCCTCTCGCGGCCGCGTGTTTGTTCTTCGCAATGACCACAAGATCATCGGCATGATCAATCTTCTGATCACGATCAGTACCGCCGAGGGGGGGTTCGTGATGCTATTGGAGGACCTCGTCATCCACCGCGACCACCGAAGCCAGGGCTACGGATCGCGCCTTCTCGAACATGCGTTTGAATTTGCCCGGCAGAAAAAATTTCTGCGCATCACCCTGCTCACCGACCGCCCGAGCGATGCACGCAGATTTTATCTCAAGCACGGCTTTGTCGAGAGCGGCATGGTGCCGATGAGGAAATATTTCACGCATGACGGGTGAGTTTGCGCGGGTCGATCTCGAGCGCGCACGGCGCTGCGGGCGGCCGGAAACAATTTTCTGTCAGGGAAAGTTGCCCTCGGAGGTGGCGGCCATCGCCGGGGAGTTGACCGCTGCGGGCCAGACGGTCCTGGCCACCCGCGCGGGGCTTGACCACTACGAGGCAGTCGTCGCGCAGTTGCCTTCCGCCGTCTGGCACGAGCGTGCGCGATGCATCACCGTTGGCAAATGCACACCCTCGGCAAGCCGGTTTGCCGCGGCCGTGGTTTGTGCCGGCACGGCCGACCTTGCAGTGGCGGATGAGGCGGCTGTGGTGCTCGAGGCATTCGGCCAGCGGGTCGAGCGGATCACCGATGTGGGAGTGGCGGGGCTCCACCGTCTTTTGGGCGAGATCGAGAGGATCCGGGCCTGTGGAGTCATCGTCGTCGTTGCGGGGATGGAGGGCACGCTGCCGAGTGTTGTCGCGGGACTGGTCGACCGTCCGATCATTGCCGTTCCCACCTCGATTGGGTATGGCGCCAACCTCGGCGGGCTCTCTGCACTGCTGGCCATGCTCACGAGTTGCGGGAGCCGCGTCGCGGTCGTCAATATCGACAACGGATTCGGTGCCGCATCGGCGGCGGACGCGGTTCTGCGATTGGCGGCGGAGGCGGCGGCGTGATGCCGGGATTCCCGGCCTTCGTCCTCGGAGCCGGTCTCGGAACAAGGTTGCGCCCTTTGACCGACCAGCTTCCCAAGCCCCTCATCCCGCTTTTCGGAAAACCGCTCGTGACGTTCGCATTCGACCACCTGCTGTCGGCCGGGGCGGATCGTTTCGTTGTCAACACCCACCACTTGCCAGGTCGCTACGCAGAGGTCTTCGGGGTGGCGAACAGCACGGGAACCTACCGCGCGCGTCGCATCGATTTCCGGCACGAGTCTCTGCTTCTGGACACGGGCGGGGGAATCAAAAACGCGGAGGATCTTCTTTGCGGAGCGGAAAACTTTGTCTGCTACAACGGGGACATCTTGACGGACCTCCCGCTCGGTCCGGCGCTCACGTGCCACGCGGAATCGGGGCGGATCGCCACGCTGGTTTTGCGGTCCTCCGGCGGGCCGCTGCATGTCGGGTTCGACACATCCACGGGATGCGTGCGGGATTTTCGCGGCCGACTCCACGGCGGGACAGGCAAGGGTTTTCTTTTTACCGGCCTGACGGTTTTCTCGAGGGAAATCTTCCAAAAAATCCCTGCTGGACGTCCGGTTTCCATCATCGACGTCTACATCGAGCTTTTGCGTGCTGGCGTCGAGATCGGCGGCCTGGTGATTGATGAGGGGCGTTGGCACGACCTTGGCACCGTGGAATCCTACCTTGCCGCGCACGCGGCGCTCTCCGAGCATCCGCCCGAGTACCTTTCGCCGGGGACGCTCTTGCGTGTGGGACCAGGCGCCGATGTGGCGCCGGACGCACGGATCGAAGGCGTTTCGTCTTTGGGAAGCCGTGTGGTGATCGGGGCGGGCGCGCTCGTTCGTGACTCGGTCGTCTGGGATGGAGCCGAGATCCCGCCCCATGCCAGCATCGTGAACTCCGTGGTCAGGCGGGGAGTCCGGGCACCGGCCTCGCTCGAGAATGCAGTGGTATGAGGGTATTGAGAGGACTGGATTCCCGGCCGCCTGCCGATGTAGCGTCGAGCGATGTCTGAATCCCGACCCTTCAAGGCTCGCCGGCGCTGGACGCTTCGGTTTTTCCTCCTGCTTCTGCTCTGTGCGATGGCCGGGCTCTGGGCGATCCACGGGCGCTTGGGAGAATGGGTTGTCCGGCAGGCCCTTGCCCGCGTGGCAGCGGGTCTGGATGCCGAGGCGGCCGTCTCGGCGGTGGATGTCCGGGTCGGACGCCCCATAGGTATCACGGGAATCTCACTGCGTGCACCGGGCGGAACCGCCGTCGACATCGCGCGGATCGAGGTTTCGCTGACCGGGCCGGGGGAATGGTGGGGGGAGGGCGCGCGGTGGATCGACCGGCTCAGTGTGCGCGGTGTCGAGGCGTCCATCGCGGGGGAAACCGTCCGGAGCCTTCCGCCATGGGATCTCAAGGAAAGACCGCCCGGCGGACTTCTTCCGCGGGTCGTGGAGGTGGATGATGTGTCCGGCACGTTTTTTGATCCGGGGTTTTCGCTCACGGTGCGCAACCTTTCCCTGACTCTTCTGGAGAGTCGTCCCGGGCTGTTTTCCGTGCGCGAGATCGCGTGGAGCGGCGGGATGCAGGGCACTGTCGGTCCTCTTCAGGCTGCAACGACATGGAAGGACGGCGTCGTGATTCTCGGCGGCTTGATCCTTCGCGAGGGACTGTCGATCGATACGCTCGGGATCGACCCGTTCCGTCCGGGCGGACCCTCCGTGGCGCTTGCCGGCTCCGTGTTCGGCGGCCAGATCCGCGGCGACTTGTTTCTCGGACCTTTGATGGAGGCCGCGCTGAGCGTGCAGGGCGTGCCGCTCGATCGTTTTCCCGCGGTGATCGGATGGCGCGATCGTGTCCAAGGACGTCTCGTCGAGGGAAGGCTGACGTTCCGGGGAGACCCCTCTCGTCCCGCGGACGCAGAAGGCTCGCTCCGCTTGTCGGCGAGTGGTTTTCGCTGGAATGACCGGGGCTGGGAGTCGCTCAAAATCGGCGCGAGCCTCATCCATGGACGTCTCACGGTTTCCGAGTTCGACTTGCAGCAGAAAGAAAACAAGGTCTCTGCCCACGGGGAGATTTCTCTTTCCAAGGGCTGGCGGGAGATCGCCAAGGCTCCGTTCCTGGTGAATCTTCGCGCGGACATCAAAGAGCCTGCCGCGCTGGCGAATCTCACGGGTGGCGACTTTGGAAGCGCCTCGGGCACGCTTTCCGCCAATGGTTCGCTGAGCGGACGCGACGGGGAATTCGACGGCTTCCTGAATGTCGAAGGCCGGGAGATCACCTACCTCGGGCTGCCTACCACTTCGCTGCGATTGGAGGCCGTGTTCCGAAAGCGTGAGCTCGAAGTGGCGAAGTTCGAGTTGCTCGCAGGGAAGGACTTGGTGCGCGGGCAGGGGGCGATCCATCTCGCGAAACCACATCCGTATTCCGGCTCTCTCGATTTGCGCATCGCGGACATCGGGCGCTACCTCACGCCGTTTGTCGGGGGGGCTCCGGCTGCCGGAGCGCTTGAGATTCGTTGGTCGGGCGACGGCACTCCGAAGGCGCACTCAGGCGCATTCGACATCAAACTCGACCGGTTTGTTTCCAATGCCACGCCGCAAGGGTTGTCCGGCCGCTTTGTCGGCACCTACTCTCCGCAGAACGTCTATCTCTCCGAACTTGCGATCTTCAACGGTCCCCTGCGCTTCTCCGCCCGCGCGACGGCTGCGGCCTCCGGAATTGCGTTGAAGGACATGGAAATCCGGAGTTCCAAAACCGTCCTGCTCGACGGGGAGTTGTTTTTCCCAGTCGATGTGTTTTCTCTGGCGGCTGCTCCAGGCCAGGCGCCCGCCGTGGATGAAGAGAAGGAAGTCTACCTCAGTCTCCGAACCCCATCATCGCTTGAGGTGGCCGATTTGTGGGAACTGGCGGGTCAACCAGCACCCGTGCGAGGCATATTGAAAACCCGCATCGAGGTTACGGGGAAGCCTGCGCTCCTCGACGCTTCGGGAAACCTCTCGATCTCAAAAATCACCAGCGCATCCGACACTCCGCTTCCTGAATCGTCGCTCAACCTGACGCTGGCTTCCGACAATGGCACGGCCCGATGGACCGGACAACTCGAGACCAAGGGTCTGCCTCCTCTGAATCTCGAGGCGCGAATTCCTTTTGGATTGGTCCGCTCTGCCGAGGGGGGATGGACATGGGTGGATCCCAGCGGTTCGTTCGAAGCCTCCGCCGTCTTCCCGCAGACGGATGTCGCGATCTTCCGACCACTCCTGCCACGCCTGCGGACCTTGGCAGGGAGACTGTCCGGCTCCCTGAATGTCAAAGGCACAGCAGCGAACCCGCAAGTTCGCGGGGCCATCGAGTTGCAGGGCGGACAACTCGAAGTCTCCGCCCGCACGCCGCCGGTTTCCAACGTGAAGGCGCGGATCGAGTTCGATGGGGCTGCCGCCACCGTGCGTGAGTTCGTCGGGGACGTCGGAGCCGGCACGTTCACCGTGACGGGTGGAATGCGCTTGGAGGGACCGTCGTTCGATCTCCGTTTGGTGGGCGATCGGGTCTTGCTGGGTCGGGATGCCGGGTTCCGTCTTCGGGCAAACATCGACGTGCGTGCCGTGGGGACCGGACCCGATGGCTCGGTGACCGGCACGGTGGGTTTGGTGGATGGAAGGATTTACCGGCGGCTTGAGATCACGCCATTGCTCGTTCCCGTGCCGGGGGAGGCCCCTTTCACTCTGGCTCCGCCTTACCTGCCCGGCTCTGTGCCCCAGCCGTTCGCAAGGTGGAAGCTGAATGTGAAGGTCGGAAACGAAACCCCGTTTCTCCTCAAGGGCAACCTTGCCGACGGGGAGATTGTTCCCGAGTTGTCCATCGGCGGCACCTTGGGAAACCCGGTTCCCACCGGGAGAATTTCTCTGCGGGGCGTGCGGGCCTTCCTCCCCTTTACCACTTTGACGATTCCCGACGGGCGCATTGATTTCTTGCCCGATTCTCCGTGGGTGCCGCTTCTCGATATCCGTGGCACGGCGCCCATGCCGGACTACGAGGTGCAGGCTTATCTGTTCGGTCCGCTCAATGAGAACAAACTCATCCTGCGTTCCGATCCGCCCTTGCCGCAGGAGTCACTGGCCCTTCTCCTCACCACCGGCATTGCTCCCGGTGTGACGGGGGGTGCTGGATTCGGTGAAGTCGCTGTCGGCCAAGGTGGGCTTCTGCTTCTGCGGCAGTTCGCACGCGGGTTGGATGTGCCCGGACTCGACATGGAAGACCTCGTGAGCCGTCTGAGTGTCTCTGCCATCCCCGCCCAGAGTCCGGGCGAGCGGACGGCCCTGCGTGGCAACGTGCGGCTCTGGGACCAATTCGAGTTGATGACGGGGCGGGATGGATTCGGATTTTACCAGGCTGGCGTTACCTACACGTGGCGCTTCCGGTGAGAGCGCTGTTGCTCGCCTTGCTGGCGGGTTGCGCCGCCGCTGCGAGCGGAACAGTTCGGGCAGCCCCGCTTTCGCAGCCTGAAGTGGCCTTCGAGGGAAACGAGCGGTTCTCAGCCCAGCGGCTGCGCATGGCCCTCCAAAGGTTCGACGTGAACATCGACGACCGCGTGACCAGTGCAGATGACGCTGCGTTTTTTCTGCGGGAGTTCTACTTCGAGCAGGGATTTCCAGAGGCTCGCGTGGACTACGACTTCTCTCCGCGACTTGTGGTGTTCCGGGTGTCCGAGGGCGGGCGGGCCGCTCTGGGGTCGCTTGCATTCGAGGGGGGGGAGGGATTGTCCCGCGAGAGAATCGAGGCTATCTTTCGTGCGGCGGTCCGGCAGGCTTTGAGACGTCCGGTCGGCCCTCTTCCGTTTGTCGAGTCTGCGCTCGATTCCGCCGCCGAGCGGTTGCGTGCCGCATTTGTCGGCGAGGGGTTTCTCGATGCCCGGGTCGAGATTGCCGCTGAGCTGAACGGCGTCGAACCTGTGCCTGTCACCGTGACGGTTCTTCATGGAACCCGTTACCGCGTGGGATCGGTGCGGTTCACAGGCACTTCCGAGGAACGCGCGCTGCGTGATGCCGTGGGGGAATTCGTTGGGAGACCGTTCCGGCCCGGGACGGATCTCAAAGTTCGCTCGCGGGCACTCGACTGGCTGCGGGCGAACGGGCACCTGAAGGCCGCGGTGGCCGTGGGTTCGGTCCGGCATCCGGATGGGACCGTCGACCTGGCATTGTCGGTCGTTCCGGGGCGGATGTTCACAATCGGACGTGTGGATTTTTCCGGCTTGAATCGGACGCACCGCTGGGCCGCGGAGCGCCGGTTCGGAATCCGTCGAGGTTCGCGCTATGATGCCAGTGCCCTTGATGCTGCCGAGCGTCGGATGTGGTTCACAGGCGCATTTTCCTCCGTGGTGGTCCGGCCGCACCCGCAGGAAGGCGAGACGGTCGATCTGGACGTCGAGGCGGTGGAAGGACGCGCACGCCAACTCGCCGGGACGCTGGGCTACAGCGAGTGGGAGCGGGGCTTTGCCACTGTGCGCTACACGGACCGGAATGCGTTCGGCAGCCTCAACCGCTTTACCCTTGAGGGCTTTGTTTCCCAGCGGGGATTCGGTGGTGAGGCGGCGCTGACGAATCCATGGTTGTTCGGGGAGAATCTCGGCGGAACGGTGACTGCGTTTGCCCAAAGGCGGGAGTTGCCCGCTTACCGGGCCGTGCAGTACGGTGCGAGTGCCGGTCTGGCAGGGAGGCGCGACGAGCGGGGGCTCACAGGGTGGAATCTTCTTTATGAGTGGCGCGTGGTGACGGACACGGATGTCTTTTCCGGAGATCCCGACGATGCGATCGAAAACTACCAGTTGGGGATGATTTCCTTCTCCCAACAACTCGACACGCGGAACGATTTGCTTGCTCCGATGAGCGGCTACAATCTCCGCTACGAGGCGGGCGTTGCCGCCCCGGCGCTGTTCGGCGACGTCTCATTTTTCAAGGCGACGGGAACGGCGACGCTTTACTTTCCGCTGCGCGAGATCCTTCCCGAGCGTCCGTACGTTCCGCTTTTTCTCGTGAACCACCGCGTCGGCGTGATCGTGCCCTTCGGCGGCACCGAGTCCGTTCCCGTCCCGGAACGATTCTTTCTCGGGGGTCCGGACTCGGTGCGCAGTTTTCAACTCGACGGTATGGCCCCACGCGACCCGGAGGGTGTTCCTACCGGCGGGCAGGCTTTCTTTCAGGTCAACGTCGAGTTCCAATACCCGATCTGGCAAGGCCTGTTCGGCGCCGTGTTCACCGACTTTGGAAATCTCGCCGCCACTTTGGACGAGTTCACTTTTTCGCAAACGCGTATCGCGCCGGGGGCCGGTCTCCGGATCTACACTCCGATTGGAACTTTGCGCGCGGATTATGCCCTGAACCTCGTGCGCGAGGACGGTGATCCCCTCGGCAATTGGCAGTTCGGTATCGGCTTCACGTTCTGAGAGGTTCCCAAATCGTGACGGCGCGCAAATTTCGCAGAGATTCTGCGCGCGGAGCTTGCCACCGGGGGCGGCAACCGATTAGAAGACTTAATAATGAGCAGGCAATTGATTCCGTCCTTCTCGGTGAAGGAGTCCACCCGGCAAGCGATCTTTCTTGTTGTGTTGTGTTTGCTTGCCATCTCTGTCTTCCGTGTCGCCAGAGCGGCCTTCATGCCGGAGCTTCCAAACTTCTCACCGGTCACCGCTCTGGCATTTTGCGGTGGGCTTTTCCTGCCCGGCCTCGTCGGGTGGTTGTTGCCACTCGCAATCCTCATTGCCTCCGATGTAGCTCTGTGCCTGCTTCTGGGATATCCTCTGATGAGCGGTGGCCAGTTGGTCGCCTGGGGCGCAACCCTTGGTGTCGTGGCTCTCGGACGCTGGATTTCGTTCCGCGGGTCGATCAGTCCGCTCGGTTTCTTCGGCTCCCTGCTCGGTGGCAGTGTTCTGTTCTATATCGTGACGAATGCAGCCTCCTGGGTGATGAATTCCGCATACCCCCGTACGTTTGAAGGGCTCTGGGTGTCGCTCACGGTCGGTCTCCCGGGTTTTCCCCCGACATGGACCTTTTTCCGGAATTCGCTCATCTCCGACATGCTCTTTGCCAGTATCCTCCTTGCGGTTTGGGCTCTCGCCTCGCGCGGGGAAACACCACGCAGCGCCACTTCGGCGGCCTGAGCCTCACCCATCTCCCGCAAATGAACTCCCATCCGCGGACAGCCTGCGGCCGGGGCTGACTTCATGACGGCCGAGATCCTTGCCCGCATCCAGTTCGCGTTCACGGCGGGTGTGCACTACCTGTATCCCCCGCTCAGCATCGGCCTTGGGGTGGTGTTGGTGATCATGGAGGGGATCTGGCTCAAGACGGGGAACGTCCTCTATCACAACATGGCGCGCTTCTGGACGCGCGTCTTCGCGCTGACCTTTGCCATCGGCGTCGCGACCGGGATCGTGCTGGAGTTCGAATTCGGCACGAACTGGTCGACGTATTCGCGGTTCGTGGGCGACATTTTCGGCAGCGCGCTGGCCGCCGAGGGGATCTTCGCTTTCTTCCTCGAATCCGGCTTCTTGGCGCTCCTTCTCTTCGGTTGGAACAAAGTGGGACCAAAGATGCATTTCTTCGCGACATGCATGGTGTGCTTCGGCTCCCACTTCAGCGCCGTTTGGATTGTGGTGGCCAACTCTTGGATGCAGACGCCTTCCGGCTATCACCTTGAAAAGACGGTCAACGGCGAGCAGGTCATCCTGCCCCCCGATTACGCCCTCAAACCGGAAGATCTCACAACCGTCCGCGCGGTCGTCGATGATTTCTGGGCGATGGTCTTCAACCCGTCCAGCATGGACCGCCTCACGCACGTCGTGCTCGGGTGTTGGATGGCGGGGGCCTTTCTGGTGGTGAGCATCAGCGCCTTCTACATCCTGCGAAACCGCCACCTCGACTTTGCAAAGGCCTCTTTGAAGGTCGGGTTGGCCTTTGCGACCATCGCGACCTGCCTCCAAATGATCAGCGCTGATTTCACGGCACGCGGCGTGGTGAAAAACCAACCGATCAAGCTCGCGGCCATGGAGGGAGTTTATCGCACAGAGCCCTACACTCCGATGACTCTCTTTGGTTATGTGGATGCACAGAAGCGGGAGGTGATCGGACCCAAGATTCCCGGTCTGCTCAGCTTCCTGGCTTTCCACGACTTTCAGAAACCGGTGACAGGGCTTCTCGAGCTTCCGCCGGACGAGTTTCTTCTCGGAAGATATCCCGGATCGACCCCGGAGGAGCTCGCAGCCATCCGGCCGAAGTACTGGCCGAATGTGCCGTTTGTGTTCCAAACCTACCACCTCATGATCTCGGTCGGATCCGCGCTTTTCGTTCTGGTCATCGTTTCTGTCTTTTTCTGGTGGCGGGGATGGTTGTTCCGCACGGACATGCTGTGGACGCGCCTCTTGTTGATCGCCCTTGTTGTTTCGGTTCTCGGCCCTCAGATCGCGAACCAAGCCGGTTGGTTCACCGCGGAGCTTGGGCGGCAGCCTTGGATTGTCTACGAGCTTCTCAAGACCTCGGAAGGGCTTTCAAAAGTCGTGAAGGCGCAGGAGATCGTTGCCTCGCTCGCCATGTTCGGCGCGGTCTACTTGCTTCTCTTCCTGCTCTTCATTTATCTCCTCACACGCAAAATCCACCACGGGCCGGATCCCGAGGATGAAAGCGAGGAAATGCCCGAAAGTTGGCTTGCGATTGCGCGCAAATCAAACAAGAGCCTGTGAACTGGCCCGATCTCAACACGATTTGGTTCATCCTCGTCGGGGTGCTTTTCACAGGCTATGCGGTGCTCGACGGATTCGACCTTGGAGTCGGAGCCCTTCATCTTTTCGTGAAGAAGGATGAACACCGCCGGATCTTTCTCAACTCCATCGGTCCAGTATGGGATGGCAACGAGGTGTGGTTGGTGACTGGCGGAGGTGCGCTCTTTGCCGCATTCCCCGAGGCTTATGCCACAGTGTTCTCAGGATTCTACCTTGCCTTCATGCTGCTCCTTTGTTCGTTGATCTTCCGTGCGGTCGCGATCGAATTCCGCAGCAAGGAGGAGTGGGGCTGGTGGCGCGGGTTCTGGGACGTTGCATTCAGCTTGGGAAGCATCCTTTCCGCCCTTTTGATCGGTGTGGCCATGGGCAACATCGTGCGCGGCATCCCACTCGACCGGGAATACGAGTTCGCCGGCACGTTCCTCGGCCTGTTGAATCCCTATGCGTTGCTCATGGGAGTGACGACGGTTCTGCTCTTCGCCATGCACGGTGCGATCTATCTGATGCTGAAGACCGAAGGGGAGTTGCAGGAAATTGTTCGCGGCTGGGTGCGGAGGCTTATCGGCTTTTTCCTGGCTTCCTACTTCCTATTCAATCTCTACACACTGATCCATGTTCCATGGGTGCTGGAGACCGTAAGGGAACGCCCGTGGGTGTTCGCTGTAGTGGTGCTGAATGTGCTCATTGTCCTGAACATCCCGCGGGAGATTCACAAGCGGCGTGAGTTTCACGCCTTTCTGTCCTCATGTGCGGCCATGGCGCTGATGATGGTTACCTTCGGCCTCACTTACTTCCCGTACATGGTGTTTTCGAGCCCGGACGCTGCGAACAGTCTCACGATTTACAACGCGGCTTCTTCAGACAAAACGCTCTGGATCATGCTGGTCATCGCCATGCTCGGAGTGCCCCTGGTCCTCGCTTACACAGCTAGCATTTACTGGGTTTTTCGGGGAAAGACGACCGTCACCAAGCACAGTTACTGAGGACCGCGGCTTGACGCGCGGCGCCCGGAAATGGGAAGCCTGCGGTGTCATGTCGCATATCGTCCTGGTCGACATCAGCAATTCGTTCACGAAAGTCGCCGTCGCACGGCGCGGCAGGATCGGTGCGGTAAAGCGGATTCCAACGCCGACGCTCTCCGCCGATGCTCTTCGTTCCGCTTCGGGCATGCGGGGAGCCGTCGCATGCGTGGCTGCGTCCGTCGTTCCGGCAAAAAAACGTGAAGTCGTCGCGGCATTCGGAAACAGGGTGTGCTGGGTGGGTCCCGAACTCGACCTTGGTGTGGGGATCGATTATCCCTCGCCTGCACGGATTGGACCTGACCGTTTGGCCAATGCCGCCGGATGTGTCGCCAGCCATGGCGCGCCGGCGATCGTTGTCGATTTCGGGACGGCAGTGACGTTCGACGTCGTGTGTCGGGAACGTGGATACATCGGCGGTGTGATTGCGCCAGGGCTCAACGCGATGACCGAGTATCTCCACGATCGCACCGCGCTGCTTCCCCTCATCCGCCTGCGGGAACCGCGTGCAGCTGTCGGACGATCCACCGAGGAGGCTATGCTTTCCGGAGCGGTTCACGGATACCGCGGCTTGGTGCGGGAGATCCTTCTCCGCATCACCCGCGAGGAGTTTCCTCGCCGTCGTCCGGTTGTTGTGGCTACTGGTGGGGACGCCGCGCTGATCGCGGCCGGGCTTCCACTCTTCGACGTGGTTGATCCGCTCTTGACCTTGCGGGGCCTTCTGGAGATTGCCCGGAGGAACGTTTCCTTGCCAAGCGGAGGAAAACCTCCCCGCCGAAAGGTTCCCAAGAAACGATCCGGAACGGCACAGGCGTCTTCAAAAAAGACCCGGGCAGCCCTGTGAGGCCGGGAGCTCCGCTTCCTCCAAAAATCTTCGGCGCGATGGTGAGGAAAACCTCGTCGATGGCATCGATCTCGACCAGGCTCCGGAACAGCATGCCACCTCCCTCGCAGACCATGCGCTGAATTCCATAGTCACTCTGCAGAATGCGGAGCATCGCGCGAAGCGGCACTTTGCGGCGTTCGAAAAGATGAAGATCGCAAAACCCGGCGAGGGCGGCACGACGAGACGGCGGCATCAAGATTGTCGAAAACACCACGAGCCGTGAGGCGGTGTAGCGGAAAACCTTCCAGCTTGGATCGAGATTTCCCGTGTTTGAGACAAGGACTCGGAGTGGAACAGGTGCCCGGCCGGCTTCGACTCTGGCGGAACGCAGAGCCTCGCGCGAGAGCCCCATGCTCATTGTGTCCGCAGCCACCGTGCCGCGACCCGCAAGAACGGCATCCGCCGAGGCCCGGATCTCTTGGAGGCGGGCTTTGTCGGCGGCCGAGGTGAAGAGGGAGGGAGTGAAGGCGCGCGTCGAGATTTTCCCGTCCACGCTCATGGCGAAGTTCGCCACGATGAACGGCCGATGCGTCTCAGGCATTTTCCTCAATTGTCTTCTCCAGATCGCCGACCTCGGACTGCATGGATTTCAAACTCACACCCGTTGGACGGTAAAGGAGGTAGACCGCACCGCCGACTAGGCCCCACGCAAGCAGCATCACAAAGCCTCCAAGCGAGACCAGCACTGCGATATTGGACGGTGTGCCGAAGAGGGTTCCGAGCAACTCTTGGAACAACTTTTCGCGAACGCCCACTCCCGAGAGGCTGATCGGCAGAGCCGTGAAGGTACTCACGATCGGCATCACGGTGAAGATGTTCCACAAGGAGAGCACGGCGTCGCCCGCCGCGCGGAGCTGGGCGGCAAATGCAAGCGCTGCAAAATAGAAGCTCGAGAAAATGAGCAGGTGTGCCGGGATCGAAATGAGGAATGTCGCGGCAAGCGTGCGCATGTCGCGGGCATAGACCGAAAAGGCCGCTGCCAGATCGACGATCTTGGCGTGGAGCGGAAGCCATGTCGGCAGCTTGTGCGCAAGTTGCAAGCGATCCACCAGAAAACCCGAAACGATCAACGCGAGCGAGCCGCCAAGGATCGCTCCCAGCGTGCCGAGGAGCGCCGCAGTAAGCCGGTGGCCGGTCAAAAGGCCGAAGGAAAACCCGCAGATGATAGCTGTCACGGCGATGAGAGCCACCAAGCCGATGATGCGGTCCACCACCACGCTCAGGAACGCCGCGCTCTTCTTCGTCGCGGTCTCCCGCATGACGTAGAAAATCTTGATCACGTCGCCGCCCGTAGCCCCGAGCAGGAAGAGGTTGAAAAATGCCCCGACCATCACGAGCTTCCACGCCCTCATCCATGGGAGGCGGATTCCCTGCGCTCCGAGCAGCAGCACCCAGCGCTGTGTTTGCAGGAGGATCGCCGCGCCGATGGCGAGGAATCCCGGTATGAGCCATCCCACCTCGGCTTCCTTCAACGCGCCCAGCATGAGCCGGTTCTTCTCGGGGTCACGGAAGATCCACCACAGCAGACCCAGCGTGACGAGGGTCTGGAGCACTGGCAGAATAAATCGCTTCATCCGAGGCGGCTTACCTGCTCGCCAAAGGAAAAACGAGGCCGGATTTCTGAAAAATCACGGGGTCCCAGCCCGTGCGCCGTTGCGCGTGCGGGCCGCAGCCTGTCTCAAAACTCGACTTTCACTCCGGCATACCAATTCCGCGGCATGCCGGGATCGATGCCGTCCGGGCGGATGCGTGCGTAGTAGTCGCTGTCAAAGATGTTGTTTACTCCTCCGATGATCGACACCGTGTCCCGATAGACCTTTGCCTCGATCGTCAGGTCCCAGAGGTTATAGGCGGGGATGAAGCGGGACGCCGTATTCGTATCGTCGGCGAAGCTGGCCCCCACGAAGTTGCCCATAAAGGCAACCTTGAGGATATCGCGCCAGTTGTAGAGCAGGCCGACGCGGTAGAGGTATTGCGGGGTATACATCGGGGTTTTTCCGGTATTCGGCCCCTGGATGAACTCGCTGTTCATCAGCGTAAGTGCATTGTAAACCGCAAAAGATCCGTAGCGATCCACCCAGCTCTGGCGCTCCGGCGTCTCGACCGGGGCTTTGAATGTCTTGTCCCCCGGCTTGCCGGCGGGGTCGGGCTCGCCATTGAAGAGTGCGTCGGCCAGTCCGACGAAATCCAACTGCAGGGCGAGGTCCCATCCGTAGGTGAACGAACGGCCCGCATTTTCGATCACCGTGATGTTCCCGTTGTCCGCTGTGCGCGTGCCGATCTGGTCCGAGTTGTCGATCATCCAAAAGCTCGTGTCCCAGGTGATCCACGTGGTCGGATCCCCGCGGAAACCGACCTCGTAGTTCCAGACAAAGCTTTCCTTCAAATTTCCGGCCACAACGAGGTTCGGGCCGGTTGGCACGGCCTGGGTGAAGATCGGCGGACGGTAGGCCTGCGACACGTTGGCGTAGGCCGCGATGGTTGGCGTGAAGTCGTACTGGAGCCCGAGACCGAAGAGGGGAACAAAGTTGTCTGCCGTCTCGTTTTGAAGCGGCTGCCCCCCGGCCGAGCGGCTGACGTTCACCTTCTCGGTCACGGTCTGCCAGACGTTCTCCATTCGGAAACCGGGTGTGATCGAGAGGTTGCCGATCTGGAATTTGTTCTCCACGAACAGCGAGAGATACCAGCTCGTGCGGTCGCTTTGATTGAGTACGCGGCCATTCATGGCCGTCGGGCTGTCACCCCGTTCGTCCATGCGCGGCGAGTAGCTGTTGTAGAGCATCAGGCCACCTGCGAGGGTGTGCGTCTGGTCGAGCCAGTCCCAGTCGTGACGGATGCGCGGCTCGATGCCAAAGGTGTAGAATTGCTGGGTCTCGATCGAATTCGTCTGCGCGGCCGGCCCGGTTGGCAGCGTTCCGAATCCTCCCCCACGCTGGCGGCGGCTGTAGCGCAGGTAGTAGTCCCACCATCCGCGGAACGTGACCAGGGTGCGCTCGCTGACGTCCCATTCATGGATGAGCGCCACCGAGTAACGGCTGATGCGCATGCGGTCGTGGAAGCGCGAGGTGCCGTTGCGGTCCTTGGCGTAATTGACCGCGTTCGGTCCGTCCTCCAGAGTGAGGCCGCCGGGTTCACCGTGCGTCTCGTCGTATGCGGTGAGATTCAAATACCACCGGCGGTCCGTGGTGGCATCGAGAGCGAAGGTTCCGCTCCACGCATTCAGGAAAAAGTCACTGTTTGCCTCACGGAATCCATTCGTTTGCTGATGGGTATACCACCCATAATACCCGACACGCCCGATCGTGCCTCCAATCGAGGAGAAGTTCGAGTAGTAGTCGAAGCTGCCGAGGATGTTGATCGACTCGAGCGTGAACTTTGTGTCCACGGGAGGCTTCTTCATCACAAAGTTGATCGCGCCGGCAGGCTGCGGACCATACATCAGCGCTGCACCGCCACGCACGAACTCGATGCGCTCCACCGCATCCAGCGGCGGCGTGTAGTAGGCCTCCGGATATCCGATCATGTCCGCATGGATCGGAATCCCATCCTCCAGCACTTGGAACTGCTGCATGCGGTGCGGTTCGAAACTCCGGTATCCGATGCTCACCAGCGGCGTGGCCTCCTCCGCGAGCACGAGACCGGGGGTCGTCGCGATCACCTGCCGGTAGTTGTCGTTGCTGATCTCCGGAAGCTCCTCGATATCGATATTCGACGTCTTTTTACCGGCATTGATCCGGGTTCCCTCGACATCCGGCAGAAACGGCCCCTCAACGCGGGTATCGTAGTCAGCCTCCACATTCACCGGGTCCAGCGTTTCCACAACGGCTTCCTCGGCCAGAGAGGTCCAACTGAGTCCGAGGGCGATGGTGCCGATGAGCGAAAAATGTCTGATTTTCATGGCTAAAGAGAGGCGCGATAAAATGAGACGCGTTCTCATCTATCAAGAAGAAAATGAGATTCAGTTGCAAATCATTTGATCGTGAGATGCGGGTTTGGCAAAATGCGGGGATGACCCTTTGGGATTTTCTATACCGAGGGGGTCCACTGATGTGGCCCCTGCTGGCATGCTCCGTGGTGTGCGCTGCGATTCTGATCGAGCGGAGCGTGGTTTATTTGAGCTACGGAATCTCTCCGGACCGATGGTTGGAGGGGGTATTGGAGGATCTGAGGGCAGGCCGCACGGCGGAGGCCCTGAAGAAGGCCCGCGCGTCACGGCATCCCGTGGGGCGGGTGGTGACGGCTTTTCTGGAGAGGCTGGTACAGCCGGAGGCGATCCGGAAAGAAGCCGTTGCGCGTGTCGGCAGTTTGGCTCTTGAACGGGTCGAGGCGCGGCTCCGGATTTTGGCGGCGATTGCGCATCTGGCCCCTTTGCTCGGGCTTCTGGGGACGGTGACGGGGATGGTCGTCGCCTTCTCGCGCATCGAATCCCTTCAGGGGACTGTGAAGCCGTCGGATTTGGCGGGGGGTATTTGGGAGGCCCTTCTGACAACGGTTTTTGGTCTGGTGGTTGCGATTCCGGCAATGGCTGCGTTTCACGCTTTCGAGAGCCACGCAGACAAAATTGCGCGCCGAATGGAGATGGCCGTCGGAGCGATGGAGGAGGCCCTCGGTATTGCGCGCCCGGCTTGCCAAGTCGCGGCGGTTCCTGCCCCGCCGGCTTCATCCTCCGCCGCGGAGGAGTGGACCACTGTCAACTAGAGAAATGTTCCGGCGACCGAAACGGGCTTCCCACAGCATCGACATGGCGCCGCTGATCGACGTCGTCTTCCTGCTGCTGGTCTTTTTCATGCTGACCTCGAGTTTCGCGCCCCCTTCCCTGCCGTTGACTCTGCCGAAGGCGAGGGCGGCGGGGGAAGTGCCCCGACCCGCGCCGGTGGTGAGCATCGATCGTGAGGGCCGAATGGCACTCGATGGACGCGAGGTCACGCTGGAAACCCTTCCCGACGCCTTGGCCGGCGTGTTCTCCGGCGACGAACGCCGCACAGTGCATGTGCGGGGTGACCGGGGGGTCGACTACGGCCGTATGCTGGAATTGATGACGGCCACGCGGGCCGCCGGTGCCACGCAGATCAACCTTATCTACGAAAGCGAGACCCCCCCATGACGCGTTTTGGATTTCCCGCGCTTCTCCTGCTTTCCTTTGGAGCCCATGCCGCTGTGCTCGGCATGAAGACTGCGACACCCGCCAAGGTCGAACTTCAAGTGCCGCCCGAAGGCCTGATCGAAGTGGCCGTCATCGAGCAGGCCGCTCCTGTCCCCGAGGCTCCGCCCGAGCCGGTCGAGATGCCTCTGCCGGAGCCGGTTCAGGAGCCTGTGCCGCCGGAGCCTGAACCCGTCGTCGAGCCGCAGATTTTGCAGTCAGCGGCTCCCGCTTCGCTTCCGCCTGCACCCCGTCCGGCCGCCACGCCCCGTCCGAAGCCGCAGGTCGTGGCACCGCGGCCGCCTGCGGCACCGAAGGCCCCTCAGGGCCGCACGGTTGAGGCGCGACCGGACACGTCGTTCAATCCTCCCCCGCACTATCCGGAGTTCGCACGGCGGAACGGATGGGAGGGCTCGGTCATGATCCGGGTTCGCGTGAGCCCCGACGGGCGCGTTCTGTCCGCTTCCGTTGCGCGGCCGTCCCGCTACGCAGTTCTTGACACCGCGGCCGAGCGCGCGGTGAAAACCTGGAGATTCCGTCCGCGCACAGTCGGGGGAATCGCAGTCGAGGCCGTGATCGAGGTGCCCGTGAACTTCTCCCTCCGCCGCTGAAAACCTTTATGAAAACCGCCCTCCTCACTCTGCTGCTTTCGCTCTCTTCCGCGCTGGCCGCGGATTATGTGATCGCCCTCAAACCGGACAAGAACCCGGATGTCATGCTCGAGGAACGAAAGAACCTCGCTGCCGCCTTGGCCAAGGATCTCGGGACTGTCGAGGTCATTGTTCCGACCGCCGGTGCGGTGATCCTTGAGGGGTTGGCAAACGGATCGATCGATGCCGGCTACCTCAGTGCGACCGACATGGTTCACGCGCAACGGGCCGGCGCGGCGGAATTGCTTCTTGTCGGAGAAATCGACGGCCGGCGAAGCTACTCCAGTTACTGGCTCGCGCTGGCGGAGAAGCCGTACGCCGCGATTGCCGACTTGCGCGGGAAGCCGGTGGCCTTCGCGAGCAGGACCAGCACATCAGGGTTTTTGGTCCCGCTGTGGGACTTGAAGACGAAGGGACTGATCGCGAACGATCCCGCGGAGTTCTTCGGTGAGGGGAATGTGTGGTATGGGACCGGCTACGCCAGCGCCGTCGAGCGCGTTCTCGCCGGGGAAGCGGAAGCCGCCGCGGTCAGCGATTACGTTTTTGAGAAGAACAAACATCTCACTCCCGAGCAGCGGGCGAGACTCAGGATTGTTGCCACACAGGGCCCGGTTCCTACGCACGTCATCGCGGTACGCTCGGGACTCCCTTCAGAGAAGCGTGAGCGACTCAAGGCCGCCCTGGTCGCCCTGGGCACCACGCAGCCCGCGCTCCGGGATGCGGTCTTCACGTCGCCCTTGGTCGAGACGGATGCCGAAGCCCACCTTGCCCCCGTCGCACAGGCGCTCGATTTTGCGTCGGGAGTGCGATGAAGCGCGTGCGGATCGAAGCGGAAAATCTGAACATTACGCGCGGCGCTCGCGTCCTTGTGCGGGGTCTCAATCTCGAGGTCCCCTCCGGCTCATTCGTGGCGCTTGTCGGACCCTCCGGCGTCGGAAAGAGCACTCTCCTCTCGTGTTTGGCCGGAATGCTCGCGCCCGGATCCGGGCGGGTGACTTTCCTTGATGGGGACCGCCGTTTTCTGCCGGTCGAATTCCGCTCCCGCATGGCGTTTCTCTTCCAACATCTCCGTGTGAACCCGGGACTCGACGTCGAGACGAATGTACTCTGCGGGCTCCTCCGCGAGTTCCCGTGGTGGAGGACGGTAGCCGGCTTCCCGCAGAGTGCCCGGGATCGCGTGCCGCCCATGCTGGAGAGACTGGGAATTTCTCACCTTCGGCATGTTCCCGTGGCGGAACTCTCGGGCGGCGAGCGGCAGCGTGTGGCGCTGGCGCGGGCACTGGTCTCCGCACCGGATGTGCTTCTCGCCGACGAACCGGTCTCCCAACTCGACCACGATCTCGCGGAGGACGTTGTCTCCTACCTCCGCACGCTGGCACGCGAGTGGGGTTGCACCGTTCTCTGCGCCCTGCACGATCCCGATCTTGTTGCGCGACATGCCGATCTGACGCTGCGCCTCTCCCCGGATTCCACATGGAGCGCCACGTGAGACCCCCTCGTCTGGATGCGCCGCGGGTTGCACTCATCGTGCTTGCCTGCGCGGCGGTCTTTTCGCTGCCCGCGCTGCGGGGATCCGGGCGCGATTTGGACCCTCTTGCGAATCTCGGGCGGTTTCTTTCGCGGTTTTGGCCGCCGGATTTCAGCATCCTTCCACAGATCGTGCCTTCGATTCTGGAGACTCTACAGATTGCCGTGCTCGCGACTTGCGGGGCCGGGCTTCTTGCGCTGCCGGTGGGAATGGCGGCCTCCTCGAACATTTCGCCGCGATGGCTCGTGGCAGTTGCGAGGTTTCTGCTGAGCTGCGTGCGTGCCATCCCCAGTCTGCTCTGGGCGCTGCTGGCGGTGGCGATCGTGGGAGCGAATGCCCAGGCGGGCGTGGCGGCTCTGGCCCTTTATTCGCTTGGGTATCTGGGAAAGTTTTTCAGCGACGCCATCGAGAGCACCGACCCGGGCATTGCCACCGCATTGAGACTCGGCGGGGCCGGCCGGGTCCAGGCATTCCAGTTTGGCGTCTGGCCCCAGGTGCGCGGACCGGTGTGGAGTCACCTTCTTTGGATGCTGGAGTACAACATCCGCTCGGCGGCGATCATTGGCTACGTTGGTGCGGGCGGTATCGGGGTGTGGCTTCACACCTATCAAGAGTTCTACCAGTGGGACCGCTTCGCGGCGGTTCTGTGCATTTTGCTTGTCGCCGTACTCGGTCTTGATGCTGCAGGAAGTCGTTTGCGAAAGGCTCTTGCTCCCGTGAGCGAGCGGGGGAGCGATCGGCCGGATACGGAGTAGATATCAGGCCGCAGGGACCTTGCGGGTGATTCCCGCGTCGCTTCCGAGAACGGAGGTGATCTTCTCGACCGCCGCGGCGGTTGTGAGGCCGTGTTTTGCCCGCAGGACGGGAACCGAGCCGTGCTCCACGAACTGGTCCGGCCAGCCCACGCGCACAACAGGGGTCGTGATGCGTTTCTCGGAAAGGTGCTCGACCACGGCGGCGCCGTAACCGTTGTGGAGAACGTGGTCCTCCATTGTGCAGACCACATCGCATCCCCGGGCGAAGAACTCGATCGTTGTGGTGTCGAGGGGCTTGATCCAGCGGGCGTTGATGACAGCCGTGGAAATCCCCCGACGCTCCAGCTCATCGGCGGCTTCGGTGGCGAGTTCGCACATGTTGCCGAGAGCAAAGATGGCGGCCCGGTTCCCGTGGCGGAGCACCTCGGACTTCCCGATCTCCAGCAGGCGGGGAGTTTTTGAGGGAACAGCCCCGGTGCCTGCGCCGCGCGGGTAACGAATAGCGATGGGACCGTCGTGGTAGTTCACCATTGTCCAGAGCATGTCGACGAATTCCACCTCGTCTTTCGGCTGCATGTGGACAAGGCCCGGAACCGGACGCAGGTAGCCGATGTCGAAAAGTCCGTGGTGGGTCGGCCCGTCATCGCCCGAGAGGCCGGCACGATCCATGCAGAGCGCGACATTCAAATTCTGAAGCGCGATGTCGTGGATGATCATGTCATACGCGCGCTGCATGAACGTGCTGTAAATCGCCAGAAAGGGCTTCATGCCCTGAACTGCGAGGCCGCAGGCAAAGAGGGCGGCGTGTTCCTCGGCGATGCCGACATCGTAGAAGCGGTCCGGATGCCGTTTTGCAAAACTGACAAGGCCTGTGCCTGTCGGCATGGCGGCTGTGATGCCGACGATTTTTGTGTTGTGATCGGCGAAGTCGGCGAGGGATTGGCCGAGGAGTTCGGAGTAGGTCGGTGTGGGCGAAGCAACGGTCTCTCCGGTATCGAGGTGGAACTTGCCCAGTCCGTGAAATTTGTCCGGCTTCTCGATCGCCGGCGCATAGCCTTTCCCCTTCTTGGTCAGAATGTGCAGGATGACAGGCTCGTTGAGCGTCTTGAGGAACTCGAAGGTGCGTGTGAGCAGGCCGACATCGTGACCATCCACGGGGCCGTAGTAACGGATTCCGAGGTCCTCAAAAATGACGCTCGGGGCCAGGAGATTCTTGAGTCCCAACTCCGCTTTGTGCGCGAGTTTCCGCGCGTTTTTTCCGCCGATCCATTCGACGAACTGCGCCGCTTTCTCATGCAGGTGGGCATAAGCGGGATTCGCCACCAAGCGGTTGAGATACTCGGCAATGGCGCCCACGTTCTTCGCGATCGACCACTCATTGTCGTTCAGAACAATGATCAAACGGCGTGTCGCGGAGGTGACGTTGTTGAGTGCTTCGAAGCTCACCCCGCACGTGAACGCCGCGTCGCCCGCCACGCAGACGACATGCTCATCACCCCCGAGGTGGTCGCGCGCGACCGCCATGCCCAACGCTGCGGAAAGCGCCGTTCCGGCATGTCCGGCACCGTAACAATCGTGCTCGCTCTCACTCCGGAGGAGGAATCCGTTGAGTCCCTCGTACTGACGGATGGTCGGAAAGCGCTCGCGCCGGCCGGTCAGCAGCTTGTGAACGTAGCCTTGGTGGCTGACGTCGAACAGAAACTTGTCTTTCGGGGTTTCAAAGACCCGGTGCAAGGCGATGGTGAGCTCGACCACGCCCAGGTTGGGTCCCAGATGTCCGCCGGTTTTGGAAAGGACGGCAATGAGTTCCTCGCGAACCTCCTCGGCGAGGGTTGCCAAATCGTCCTCGCGGAGAGCCTTCACATCCTCAGGACCGTTAATGCGCGGAAGGAACTTCATTCCTCTTCCCGAAAGGCCTCCAGTGATGCCTCGCCCCGCGCATTTTTCACGATGATCTCGATGCGCTTCTCCGCGGCGTCGAGTTTTTGCTGGCATGTCTTGACGAGTCCGACCCCCTCCTCGAAACGGGCGATCAAAGTGTCCAAAGGCAGATTGCCGGATTCCATCTCGGTTACGATGGATTGGATTCGCTCAAGAGAAGATTCAAGCGATGTGGCGGAGTCTGCTTTTTGCCCCATGGGAGTAGCGGATGATAAAACGTGCTCTCCCGTCCGGATGCAAGGCCGGATCGCGGGGTCAATTCCTGCGGGACCAACGGTCGCGATCCGAGAAGATGATGCACTCCCCGTCGATCGGCAGCGGGGTGAAGAATGGAAGGGCGAAGCCCTCGACACGCGGAGGCCGGGTGATGAGAAGGGCCCAGTCGCGGTAAGGCCCCTTGTAGATTTCAGAGAACAGCCGGAGATTTCCCGTCACCGGAGTGAGGTAAAGGCCGCTGACAGGGGCGCCGAGGCGCCGGTAGTCGTTGATTTCGTTGAAGGATTTGACGGTCTCCGGCAGGAGAAGCGAACGACGCTGGGCATACCAAGCGACGGCCCAAGGCATATCCGAGGCGATCACCTCATCTTCCGTGAACCAGTCGCCCAGCACCGCGATGAAAGGCGGCACATACGGCGGCCATTGAATCGCCGCGCCCTTGCCCGCGAAGAGGGTCGCCAGCAATGGAATCGCGCACAGAAGCATCACAGCCGTGATGAAGGCGATACGAAGAAGCGGGTAGCCGATCTCGAGCCGACTCCACAGCACGAGCAGGAACGCGACACCATAAAGAACGAAGAGGGGGATGAACAAGACGTGGAGTTGGTTCGAGGAGATCGGCCCCTGGATACCGAAGAGCGACATCCCGATCACGGCCCCCACCCACATCAGAATGATCCCCCACCTCAGCACCGAAGTGACCTTCGAGCGGAACGGGTGAAGGAGGGCGAGGAAGAATGCCCCTGCGGCGAGGTTCATGCCGAGGAAGGAAAAAAGTCTTTCCACTTGCTCGGAGGCATTTGTCTTGGCACGGGAGGCCAAAATCGCGCCGCTGAGCGGTGGCGTTCCCTCCATGGAACGCATGTAGCCCTCCTCCGGAGTTCCCTGCGCAACAGCTGCATAGATCGAAAGCCCGAAGGGCGATCCGCTCACAGAGTGGTTCCGCACAAGCCAAGGTCCGACGATGACCAGCGCCGCAGCAAGGCCGACCAGGCCGGCAAGACCACGCGGGGGAAACGCCAGCAAGGCGAAAATCAACCAACCGACGAAGATCCAGGTCGCCAGCGCGTGCGCGAGGATGAGAAGCCCGAAGAAGAGTCCGCTGCCGAAGAGGCAGGCAAGCATTTGTCCGGTGCGCTCACGAAGCTGCAAGGCCAGCACCGTCAGGGCGATCGCCACGGAAAAGAGAAGCAACATGAGCATCTGCGGCAGCCCGGAGAGGGAAAACTGCCACATCATGTCCGTGAGGAGGATGATGGCGCAGGAAATCAGACCGAGGCGGACGTCGAACAGTCGGGTGGCGACGAAAAACCACACCGCGACTGAAAGCAGGAAAAACAAGATACCCGTCGCCGCGATCGCACGGTCACCCGCATACACAAGATCGGTCGGCGTCATCTTCCAGGAACTCTTCACGAACCCGAGCGGGATGGAGTGCACGTAGGGGGCGAGCGGCGACTGGACGAAATCGGGAAACTTGGTCGTGTCGAATTCCTTACCGGCACTCTGAAGCTTCCAGACAGCCAACGGGCGGATGTAGTCGGTGGTGAATCCCTCGCCGGCAGCGATATTGCGCGCGATCTGGGCTTGGTCCATCGCGGTGGGCGTCGCAAAGCCGCGGAACTGGACGAAAAGGTAAAGCAGGGTGAGAGCAACGATCAGAACCGCGAACATGAGGCCCCGGATGATGGGGGCCAACTTGCCTTGTTCGATGGAATGGAGCGCGGCTTGGATGCCGACTTCGCCGGTGGAGGCCATGGGATATTAGGTGGTTTCGCGTTTGGAAATGTTCAGCTCCTTGAGCCTTCGGTGCAATGTCCTGCGGCTGATTCCCAACATCTTCGCCGCATCCGTGCGATTGCCCCGGCTCTCGTCGAGCGCGCGGAGAATAAGGGCGGTCTCTGTCCGGTGCAAATCTAATCCTGCGGAGCCGGCCGGCACGGCACCCGGCACAGTGGCCCGCAGCGAAGCGGGAAGATTGGCCAGCGTGATGCGGGGCCCGGCGGCCATCACGACACCGTGTTCGATGGCCGTGCGCAGCTCGCGCACGTTTCCGGGCCAGTCGTAATCCAGCACTGCGGACACGGCTTCCGGAGCCAGTTCCCGGTAGGGTTTGCCATTCTCCGTGGCGGATTCCTTCAGGAACGCCTCGACAAGAAGCGGGATGTCCACCTTCCGGTCGCGGAGCGGCGGCAGGGTGATGGGAACGACGTTGAGCCGGAAAAACAGGTCCTCACGAAATCTTCCCTCGGCCACCATGCGGGAGAGGTCGCGGTTGGTGGCGGCGACAAGGCGGACATCGGCTTCCAAGGTCTGGTTGCCTCCAACCCGCTCAAAGGTCCGCTCACCAAGAACGCGAAGAATCTTGACCTGGGTGGTCGGGTCGATTTCTCCGATTTCATCCAGGAAAAGCGTTCCGCCCCGCGCCTGCTCGAAGCGCCCGATCCGTCGCTCGAAGGCTCCCGTGAAGGCCCCCTTCTCGTGTCCGAACAACTCACTCGCCAGCAGTTCCGGAGTGAGCGCGGCGCAGTGCACGGCGATGAAGGGCTTCTCCGCCCGCGGGCTCAGGTGGTGGATGGCATGGGCGGCGAGTTCTTTCCCTGTTCCGCTCTCGCCTTGGATGAGAACGGTCGCCCGTGAGGCGGCCACTTGTTTGATGGTTTCGAAGATCTCGACCATCACGGGCGACCGTCCGATCATGCGCTCCAGTTTCGATTGACTCTCCACTTTGGCGCGCAGTTCGCGGTTCTCGCGTCGCGTGGCGCGTTCCTTGAGCGCGCGGCGGATCAGCATCTCCAACCGGTCGATGTTCACCGGCTTTGTCACGAAATCGTAAGCCCCGCGCTTCATCGCCTCGACGGCCGTGTCGACGGAGCCATAGGCCGTCATCATGATGCAGATCGGGGGTTTGGGGAGGGCGAGAAACTTCTCGATCAGGGCCATCCCGTCATCCGCACCCAGACGAAGGTCGGTCAGGACGACTTCTGCGGGCACCGCCTCCATCGAGGCCAGGGCGGATTTCGCATCGGCGGCCACGTAGACATCGAAGTCTCCCTCCAACGCGTCGCGGAGTCCGTCCCGTGTGTTTTTCTCGTCATCGACGATGAGAAGCGTGGCCGACATGCGGATTTCAGCGTGCTGCGGGTCCATCCGAGCCGAGGACGCGGAATTGGCCGGATTTGTCGCGGTAAAAACCACGCAGGATCACACGACTTCCATCTCCCTCGGCCTCGAGGCGTTCCGAAGCATCCAGATCGCGGTCGGTCCAGCCACTGGCCATGACAAGGCCCCGCTTGTCGATCACCTCATCGAAGGGTCGCGTAAGTTGGGCGTATTTTGCCTCGCTGAGGCGCATTGCCTCGAGGTCCCTCTCGTTGTAAATCGCGATCCACCACGCGCCGTAGGAATCGGGGGCCGTCTTCGGCGAGACACGGAAGGTCAGGTTCCCCGCACGGGCGAGACCCTCCTCGAGTCCGATCCCGTAGAGTGCTGCGACCTCCGCCCGGCTCGTCAGAAATCCCGAGAGGTAGGAGCGCAGGATTTCCCGCGCCTCGCGGTTGCCGGAGTGTTTCCCGTAGATGCCCAATTCCACAGCCGCCGGATCGTTCGGATCCCCGTAGATGTTGAGTTCGATGTAATCATTCACTCGAAACGACTTGTAGGGCACGTTCTTGAAGATGCCGTTGTCGATCGCGGTGGCGGGGATTTCGACAACCGTCTTGATGGCGTCGTTGAGGCGGAGGTCATTCGCGATAACCCGCCACGAGGGCAGGTCGCCTCGGTCGAGCATCTCGGTGAAAACGGCCGCCACGTCGGCCTCGTCCCGAATGCGCACGATCTCGCTCTTCGGGTAAATATTCTCCGAAAACTCCTCCTGAAGGGTGACGGCCTCGGCGGTGTTTTTCACGATGAGGCCGCGCACGGTGCGTCCATCTTTGAGTAGCAGCGTATCCGGCGCATGGAACGCGTCGTCCGAGGCCGTCGCGGCGAGGGGGAAAACGCCGCCCGCCAAAGCCAGAAGCAGAATCCGGGCGGGAGAAATCATGTTTGAAGATTGCCGCCATGCCCGATAAAGGCAAGCATCTACCGGTCGCCATGCCCCGATCATTCCTCCCCGCGATCCTCGCCTTGGTCACTGCCGGCTGCGTGACTCCGCCCGCTTCCTACAAGAAGCCCGATTCCGCCCCGGCGAAGGTCTCCACGGGAAGATTCTGGTGGGGCACCTCCACCGCGAGCTTTCAGAACGAGGACCGCGGCCTCCCGCCCGACTCGCCGCTTTACTTCAAAACCGACTGGGACGTGTTTGCGGAGGAAGGCCACATTCCGCCGCGAGGCGAGACGGCGACGTTCTCGTGGACGCGGTTCGACAAGGACGTGGAGGCTCTCAAAAAACTCGGGGTCAACCACTACCGGTTCGGGATCGAGTGGGGGCGCGTGGAACCCCGGCCGGGCGTTTTCAACGAGGCCGCCATCCGGCAATACGTCCGCATGGCCAAGACTCTGCGCGATGCCGGCATCGAGCCGATCGTGACGCTCTGGCACTTCACGTTTCCGTCGTGGCTCTATGATTCCAAGGCCAAAAACCGCTCGAATTTCCTCCATCCCGACGTCGAGCCCGCTTGGCGCGAATACGTGACCCGCATGGTGAAGGCGCTCGCCCCCTACGTGAAAATCTACGTTCCGCAGAACGAGCCGAATGGCGCCCTCTACATCGGTTACTTCGGCGGCCACTGGCCCCCGGGGCTTCTCCTCACGCCGGGCGCCCTCAAGGAAGCCTCGCGCGTGGCGGTCCGGATGTTCCGCGACGCCTCGGCGATCATCAAAAAAGAGGAGCCCGATGCCATAGTGATGGGGATCTATTCGATCCCGAATTGGAGGCGCAACGTTCTGCAGGATCCCACGGCTTTCGTGTTCAACATGATGCAGCGGCAGAATTTCGACCACCTCGACCGCGTGGCCGATACACTCGATCTCATCGGGGTGAATTACTACTACTCCCAAGACGCCTCCGCACTGCGCTTCATCAAGCGGCCGGTGGGGGAGGTGACGTCCAACTACACCCAGAATGGCTGGGAGATCGATCCCGAGGGCCTGTATGCCGTCCTGCGTCAGGTCGACCAGCGCTACGGGAAGCCGATTGTCATCTCCGAGAACGGCATCGGCACCCAGAGCGAGCAGAAAAAAATCCGCTACTTCCGCGAGCACGTGAACCAAATGCGCCGTGCGATGAATGACGGGGTCGACATTCGGGGATATTTCCCATGGACGCTCATCGACAACTACGAGTGGGCCGAGGGATTCGCGGCGAACTTCGGGCTGACCCATGTCGACCCGCGCACGAAGACACTCGTTTTCGAGCCCTCCGGGCAGTGGTTCGCGAACTTCATCCGCGACAATCCCGAGCCGTAGGTTTTCCCGCTTCCGCCATCGGCCGCATGCGGCTAGGGTGCCCGCCATGGACGATTTCTGGAAGACGTGGCAGCCCGGCGAAGTGGCGACCCTTTGTTTCGTGATCCGCGACGGGCAGATTCTTCTCATTCGCAAAAAACGCGGCCTCGGTGCAGGTAAGGTCAATGGCCCGGGCGGACGCCTCGAAGCGGGCGAGACACCCATGCAGGCCGCAATCCGCGAGACCGAGGAGGAACTCGGTGTCACGCCCACGGGCGTCGAGGAACGCGGGCTCCTCCATTTCCAGTTCACCGATGGCTACAGCCTCCTTTGCAGCGTGTTTGTCGCTTCCGGTTGCCTCGGTGAAGCCATCGAAACCGATGAGGCAATCCCGCTTTGGACCCCGCTCGATGCGATTCCCTATGAGGAAATGTGGGCCGATGACCGCTGCTGGTTGCCCGGCGTTATTCAGGGCGGCTCATTTCGGGGCTATTTTCGCTTCGATGGAGAAAAAATGTTGAGCCAAGAGGTGGTCTGGGCACAGCGGGATATGGCATAAATTACTCCACGAGAGAAATTTAGTATTCTCTCAAAAGCCTTCAAAAAATTTTGAAAAAACTCTTGCGCCCGGCGGATTCTGGATTAGTCTCTTCCTCATAGAACATTGTTCTGGGGGGAACAACAGCCCGTCGTAGCATTCGCTGCGGCGGGCTGTATCCTTTTCGGAGTGAAGCGTCGGTCGGGTAATCAGGCTTCAACGGGCGCGCAGGCTCTTCCTGAGCTCGGCAACTGGTTCCCGGGTCACCACCATGAAGCAGGTGCCCTTTTCTTGTGTGATCGCCGCTGCGTAGCCACCGTCGAGTTCCGTCACGCGCCAGGAGCCCTCCGGTTCGATCGCGATGCCGAACGCCGTGGGATCGAACACAATGAAAAAAGCCAGCCGCTCCGGCACGGCGATGAACGCCACCGGCTGTTTATCGATGCGGGCCAGACGCGCCCCCGCCGCGCGGAAGTTGGCGAAGGCCGGCGGAATCCGAAAAGTATCGAACCCCTTGAGCAGAAACCAATCGGCCAGTTCCGATGCCGGGAAGTCCACCGCCTCGAACTGTCCCTCCTGCATGCCGATGCCCTCATCGGCAATGGTTCGGGCCTCGTCGGGAAACTCGGACTGGCGCGACACGAAGTTCCACGTGAGCAGCCCGACGAGAAGGAGGAAACCGAGGACGACGGAAATCATCGCGGGGTCCCGCGGATTGAAGCGCGGGCGCAGTTTTCCCTCACGGGCCAGACGCCGGATGTCGGCGATTTCCTCCAGGCTCGCGGGGGAGGGGATGATTTCCGCCAAGCGGGCCGCTGCGGCGCGGTCTGCGGCGAACTGACGCTCCACGTCTGCGGCGAGATTCGGGGCCTTTTCGACGACCTCGAGGGCGCGGGCCGCCTCCGGAGACGCCTGGTCGGATGGAGACGTCAGTGCGAGTTGAATGCGCGCGGCCTTCGGGGTCATGGCGCCGCCCCCGCGAAGTTTTCCCGCGCGCTTTCGAGGGCGCGGGCTAGGGCGGCCTCGCCCGTTCCAAGAAGCGTGGCCAATTCTTCCCCATGAAACTGTTCCCCCGTAAGCAATGCGAACGCGCTGCGCCCCGGTTCGTCCAAGTGATGGAACGCACGGACCCGTTCCTCGGCAGAGGTTGGCTCCTCCGGCAGATCCTGGCGTGACTCCCTGTGGTGGTTGCGAAAAAGGCGGGCAAAAATCAAGCGGCGCACGCTCGCCGGATCCGAGGCTTCCGTGCGGCCGAGCACATCCCCCAAGGCGCGCTTGAGGGCGTGCGTTGCCCGGTCTTCCGTCCCTGTGAGCACCAGCGCGAAGCGCCACGCGTCTTCCAGAAAGGGCCAGTCTGCTCGGGAGAGGTTCATCCGGTGCGTTGCGTATAGTCCCCCGCCGCGGCGATCACAAGGAGGGAATGTGCCGGTTGACTTGATGCGGGCGGACTCTAGTCTGTTCCCGTTGAGCATGAAACCGTCCCGCGCGCACGTCGTCTTTGTTTGCACGGGCAACGTGTGCCGCAGTCCCATGGCGGAGGCGTTGTTCCGCCAGCTTGCCGCCGGCTCGGAAATTACCACCGAGTCCGCGGGACTCAGCGCCGGCCTCGGCCAGCGGGCGAGCCACGACTCGGTCCGTGCGCTCGAAGGCGACGGCATCGATCTCTCGCGCTTCCGCAGCCAGCCGGTCACCGAGGAACTTCTCGAGCGCGCGACGCACGTCTTTGCAATGACGAAGGATCACCTCCGCTTGCTGGACTTGTTTTTTCCGGAGCATGCCTCCAAATTCCACCTCCTCCGGGGCCACGAAGCGGGTTCGCCCGATGTTCCGGACCCGATCGGCCAGGGACGCGCCGTCTACGAGAAGTGCAAACGCACAATCGAAGCGGCACTTCCTGCCATTCTGCAACGTATCCAAGAAGACTCTATGACGACCACCGCTCCTGACGCCTCCCTCAAAGCCCTCTCCACCGTCGATCCCGAGATCGCCGACGCGGTCGCGCGCGAACTCCACCGCCAGTTCGAGCACATCGAACTCATCGCCTCGGAAAACTACACCAGCCCGGCCGTGATGGAGGCGCAGGGATCCTGCCTCACAAACAAATACGCCGAAGGTTACCCCGGAAAGCGTTGGTATGGTGGATGCGAGTTCGTCGATATCGTGGAGTCTCTCGCCATCGCCCGCGCGAAGGAACTCTTCGGTGCCGAGCACGCGAACGTCCAACCCCACAGCGGAAGCCAGGCGAACATGGCGGTTTATTTTTCCGTCCTCCAACCCGGTGACAAAATCCTTACGATGGATCTCGCCCATGGCGGCCACCTCACGCACGGCCACAAGGCGAATTTCTCGGGCAAGCTCTACGAGGTCCACCACTACGGTGTCACCGCTGCGGACGGCCGCATCGACTATGACGCCCTCTCGCGCCACGCCGCGGAGGTTCGGCCGAAAATGATCACCGCGGGCGCTTCGGCGTATCCTCGCACGATCGATTTCGCCCGCATGCGCGAGATTGCCGACTCCGTCGGAGCCTATCTCTTCGTCGACATGGCCCACATTGCCGGCCTCGTTGCCGGCGGGGCTCACCCCTCGCCGATCCCCCACGCCCATTTTGTGACGACCACCACGCACAAAAGCCTCCGCGGTCCGCGGTCCGGCCTCGTGCTTTGCAAGGAGGAGTTCGCAAAGAAGGTGGATTCGCAGGCCTTCCCGGGCGTCCAGGGCGGCCCGCTCATGCACGTCATCGCGGCGAAAGCCGTTTGTTTCCATGAGGCGCTCCAGCCCGGCTTCCGTGCCTACGCGGCCCAGATCGTGAGCAATGCGAAGGCCCTCGCCGCCCGGCTCTCCATGCTCGGCTACACGCTCGTCTCCGGTGGCACCGACAACCACGTCATGCTCGTCGACCTCCGCCCCCGCGGCATCAACGGCCTGGAAGCCCAGACAACCCTCGACAAGGCCGCTATCACGGTGAACAAAAACGCCATTCCGTTCGATACCGAGCCGATCAGCAAGACCGGCGGCATCCGTATCGGCACTCCGGCCATGACCACGCGCGGACTCCGCGAGGAGGACATGATGCAGGTCGCCGACTTCATCCACGAGGCCCTCGAAAGCCGCCACGATGAAGCCCGCTTGGCCGCCCTCCGCGGGCGCGTGACCAGCTTCACCTCGAAGTTCCCTCTGCCCTGAACCGACCGCCGGCACGGGAAATTGTCTGTTGACGCCCCGCATCGGCGGAAACTACCGTCTCCGCCCCGTCGCGTTCCGTGAGGAGCATGGCGGCCCCGCAGCCGGATTTCGCCCCCTGGCGAGAAACCGCTGCTTGAAGCGCACCCAGTGCGCACGTATTACCAACACCCTACGATCATTATGGAAATCGCGTCCCGCCTCACCGAACTCACCCCGTCCCTGACCCTCGCCATCGACAGCAAGGCCAAGGCCCTCCGCGCCGAGGGCATCGATGTTTGCGGCTTCGGCGCCGGCGAACCCGACATGGACACGCCCGCTCACATTAAGGCGGCCGCTGCCTCCGCCCTGGAAAACGGGTTTACCAAGTATACACCGAGCGCCGGCATTCCCGAACTCCGGCAGGCGATCTCCAAGAAACTCGCTGCGGACAACAAGCTGGAATACAAGCCCTCCCAGATCATTCTTTCCAACGGTGCCAAGCAGGCCTGCTTCAACGCGATTGCCGCGGTGGTGAACCCCGGCGACGAAGTCATCATCCCTGCTCCCTTCTGGCTGAGCTATCCGGAGATGGTCCGCATCGTTGGCGGCGTTCCGGTCATCGTCGAAACTCGCCAGGAGAACGACTGGAAAATGACCCCGGAGGATTTCGAGAATGCGATGTCGCCCCTCACGAAGATGGTGATCATCAACTCGCCCGGCAACCCGACCGGTTCCGTCTACACGCGGGAGGAACTCCGTGCGTTGTCCGAAGTGGCCGCCGAGGAGGATATCTACATCCTCTCCGACGAAATCTACGAGAAGCTCACCTACGATGGCGCGGAACACGTGAGCATCGCCTCGCTCACCCCTGAAGCCTACGACCTCACCATCACTGTGAATGGATTCAGCAAGGCCTACTCGATGACAGGATGGCGCCTTGGCTACCTCGCCGCTCCCGAGCCGATCGCCAAGGCGATCGATTCCATGCAGAGCCACATGACGTCGAATCCCTGTTCGTTCGCCCAATACGGCGCCCTTGCGGCCCTCACCGGTGACCAGCAGTGCGTGAGCGACATGCGCGACGAGTTCGATATCCGTCGCCAATACATGTTCGAGCGCCTCAGCCAGATCAGCGGTGTCACCGCCGTCAAGCCGCTCGGTGCTTTTTACATCCTTGTGAACATCGGGGCACTGGGCCTCAAGTCACAGAATTTCGCCGACCGTCTCCTCAGCAAAGCCAACGTGGCCGTCGTGCCGGGCATTGCCTTCGGTGCGGACAACACAGTGCGCCTCAGCTACGCGACGAGTCTCGACATCATCAAGACCGGACTCGATCGCATCGAGGATTTCTGCAAATCCCTCTAAGCCGCCAGAGCCCGCCGTGAATCCCTACGAGACCCGGCGGGTGGTGGCCGATTACCTCGCGTTCCACTATCCGGCGGAGACCCCCGCGCCCATCCCGCGCGAGGCGCAGGACTTCGCTGTGCGCGTGGTGGAGGAATTGGCGGACCCCGCCTCGCCGGTCGCCCGTGCTCTTGATCTCGGATGCGCCGTCGGCCGCACCGCCTTCGAACTCGCGCGGCGCGCCCCGGAGGTCGTCGGCATCGATTTTTCCCAAGCCTTCATTGCCGCGGCGAACACCCTTCGCGCCGACGGGGAAATCGCGACACGCATCCCCGTGGAAGGCGAACGCACCGAGCCGTTCACGGCGCGTGTGCCGCCCGCGATCGACCGCGGACGGGTGGTTTTCGAGGTGGGCGATGCAACGGCTCTGCGGCCCGATCTCGGTTCCTTCGATCTCGTTGTCGCGGCGAATCTTCTGTGCCGCCTCCCGGATTGCCGCCCCTTTCTCCGTCGCCTGCCGGAGCTTGTGCGTCCGGGTGGCCAACTCCTTCTGGCGACACCCTTCTCGTGGCTGCCTGAATACACCGCCCCGGAGAACTGGCTCGGGGGACGTGAAGGTGAGGCGCCGAGTTGGGATCTTCTCTGCAAGGCGCTTGAGCCGGATTTCTCCCTCGAACTTTCCGTCGACCTGCCGTTCCTCATCCGCGAGCATGCCCGCAAATACCAATATGGAATCTCTCTCGGATCCCGCTGGCGGCGGCGTTGACTGGGAGTCCCGCTATCTCGCGGGGGACACCCCGTGGGACAAAGGCGCGGCCCATCCCGGCTTGGTGGCCTGGTTGCGCGATCACCGGATGCATGGCCGGGTGCTCGTTCCAGGCTGCGGCTCCGGGCATGATGTACGGGCCATCGCAGCGGGCGGTGCCGACGTCATCGGCTTCGACATCGCGCCTTCCGCGCTCACCGCTGCATCGCACTTCACTCCAGCCGGTCGTGAGAGCTACCGCTTGGGCGACTTCCTCGCTGGCGAAGCGGGAGCGGGCTTCGATTGGCTCTTTGAACACACCTGCTTCTGCGCCATCGACCCCGCCCGGCGCAGGGACTACGCCGAGGCAGCCGCTGCCGCCGTGAGACCGGGCGGGCATTTCCTCGCCATCTTCTACGCCAACCCCGATCACCCCGACGGACCCCCCTTCGGATGCTCGGAGGCCGAACTCGACGCCCTCTTCACTCCCGCCTTCGAAACCCTCGCCTCCCAGACCGGCTTCCCCACCCACGAGGGCCGCGAAAATCGCGAGATTCTCCGACTGTTCCGCAGGCGTTGAGGGAAGACCTCTGAAGACACAAAGGCCTGTGTCGCCGATCGGCTGGGCATGCATCGTTCCCGAAGCGAATCTGAAACCCCGCCCCGCCGCTTGACCAAGATTTCCCATTTTACTTTTGCGGGAATCCGCCTTTGATGAACGGTTCGTCCCATTCTCATGTTCAACTGGATCATCAAAAAAATACTCGGCTCGAAAAATCAGCGCGAGTTGCGCCGTATGCAGCCGACCGTGCGCCGCATCAACGAGATCGAGCAGGGTTTGCAGTCCCTCACCGATGACGAGCTGCGCGCGAAGACGGCGGCTTGGAAGGAGAAGTTCTCAAGAATCACGGATTCCAAGGAATTGGCCGACGCTCTTGAGGAGGTGTTGCCGGAAGCATTTGCCGTTGTGAAGAACGGGGCCCGCCGTCTTTGCGGGCAGCAAATCACCGTTTGCGACCAGCCCCTCCCGTGGAACATGGTGCACTTTGACGTCCAGCTCATCGGCGCGATGGTACTGCACCGTGGACGTATCGCGGAAATGGCCACCGGCGAGGGCAAGACGCTTGTCGCCACGGCAGCTGTCTACCTGAACGCTCTCTCCGGGCGCGGCGTTCATGTCGTCACGGTGAACGATTATCTCGCCAAGCGCGATGCCGAGTGGATGGGCACGCTCTACAAGTTTCTTGGCCTCACAGTCGGCGTCATCCAGAACGACCAAGCCCCCCACACCCGGCGTGAGCAGTATCAGTGCGATATCGTTTACGGGACAAACAGCGAGTTCGGCTTCGACTACCTGCGCGACAACGGCATGGCGACGAGCCGCGACCAACAGGTCCAGCGCGGACATTATTTTGCCATCGTCGACGAAGTGGACTCCATCCTCATCGATGAAGCCCGCACGCCGTTGATCATTAGCGGCCCCGCGACGGTCTCGACCCACCAATACGACCGCTTCAAACCCCTGGTCGAACAACTTCTCCGCAAACAGACGATGCTCTGCAACAAGCTGGCCACGGAGGCCAAGGAGCATTTCGAAGCGGGCCGGACCGACAAAGCCGGGCTCGCGATGTTCAAACTCAAGCTCGGCCAGCCCCGCAGCAAAGCCCTCCTGCGCCTCATGGAGGACCCCGAGTCCCGCAAGGCCATGGACAAGGCGGAACTCGAATTCTACAAGGACACCGAAGGGAAGGCCGCGCTCGTTGCCCTCAAGGAGGAGCTGTATTTCACGATTGATGAGAAGCAGCACGATGCGGACCTCACCGAGCTGGGGCGCACGTATTTGAATCCCGACGATCCCGACGCCTTCGTGCTGCCGGACCTCCTCACCGAGTTCGCCGACATCGAGAACGACCCCGCGCTCGACGCCGCGGCCAAGGCGGCCAAAAAGACCCAGCGCCAGCAGTTTTGTGATTCCCAAGCCGAGCGCATCCACAACATCTCGCAGCTCCTGAAGGCCTACTGCCTCTACGAGAAGGACGTCGAGTATGTGGTCGAAGAGAACAAAGTCATCATCGTCGACACGTTCACGGGCCGCAAAATGCCCGGCCGCCGCTGGAGCGACGGTCTCCACCAGGCCGTGGAGGCCAAGGAGGGGGTCCAGATTGACCGTGAGACGCAGACGCTCGCCACGATCACGATTCAGAACTACTTCCGGCTCTACGAAAAACTCGCCGGCATGACGGGCACCGCCGAGACGGAGGTCAACGAGTTCCACGATATTTACCGGCTCGACGTAAACGTTATCCCGACGAACCGCGTGGTGAAGCGCACGGATGAAAACGACCGGATTTTCAAGACCCGCCGCGAAAAATACAGCGCTGCGGTGGATGCGATCAAAGAGGCCCATGCGAAGGGTCAGCCGGTCCTTGTCGGAACCGCGAGCGTCGAGGCGAGCGAGCTGGTGAGCCGTATGCTGAAGCTCCAGAAGATTCCGCACACCGTCCTGAATGCGAAGTACCACATGCAGGAGGCCGAGATCGTCGCCCGCGCCGGTCTCAAGGGCGCTGTGACCATCTCGACGAACATGGCCGGGCGTGGCACCGACATCAAACTCGGCGAAGGCGTCTCGGAACTCGGGGGTCTTTACGTCATCGGCACCGAGCGCCACGAATCCCGCCGCATCGACCGCCAGCTCCGCGGACGCTGCGCCCGTCAGGGGGATCCGGGCCGCTCGCGCTTCTACGTCAGCTTCGAAGACGACCTCATGCGCAACTTCGGTGCCAGCGAGCGCATGACGAAAATCATGGAGACCTTCGGCCTCAAGGAGGGCGAGGAGCTCGAGCACCCGTGGCTCAACAAGAGCGTGGAAACCGCGCAGAAACGCGTTGAGCAGCGCAACTACATGATCCGTCGCCGCACGCTCGAGTTCGACGACGTGATGAACCAGCAGCGCGAGGTCATCTACGGATACCGCAACGAGGTGATGGATTCTGAGAATCCGCGCACGCAGATCATGGAAGTGATCAACGAGACCGTGCCGAAGAAAGTCGCATCCTTCCTCGAAGCAGGCGAGGGGGAGGAACCCGACCACGACGGACTTCTCAACTGGCTGAACACGACGTTTCCGGTGGGTCTCACCCGTGAGAAAGCGGCGCTCGAATCGCGCAGCGTCGAGGAGAACTCCGAGTTCCTAACCCGCACGATCGTCGAGGCCTACGACCGGAAGGCCGCACTGGAAAACCCGGATGCTGTCCGCGGCCTGGAGCGGTACATTATTCTGAACGCCGTCGACCGTCTCTGGCAGGAGCACCTCTACGCGATGGATGGCCTGCGCGAAGCCGTGTATCTGCGGGCGTTCGGCCAGAAGGATCCGCTCGTCGAATACAAGAACGACGCCTACGGCATGTTCGTCGAGTTGATGGACAACATCAAACTCGAGGTGCTCAACAACCTTTTCCGCAGCACGACGAATTTGCAGGCCTTCGAGCAACTCCTTTCAAGCCTGCCCCAAATGCTGCTCCGCGCAGATCCTGCCGGAGCGGTTCGTGAACCCGCCGGAGGCCAGCAAGCTCCCGGGGCGCCCGGTGCGGAGCCGGCTGAGGAAGAGAAAAAAATCCAACTTCCGCTCACGAAGCGCGAGGCACCGAAAGCCGGTCGCAACGATCCCTGCCCCTGCGGCAGTGGGAAAAAATTCAAATCCTGCTGCGGACGCATGGCGTGACGCGCTTCGCCGGGCGTTCGACACCGTCCGGCGGATGTGCGAAGGTGCCCGTGTGAAGTCTGTCCTGCGGGTTTTGTTGTTGCCCTTTGCGGCCGTCGCAGGGGCGCACGGCACGGAAGTCGCCCCCAGCACCACGCTGTGGAAGGAGGGGCGCTTCGAAGTGCGGGAGTATCCCGCCTTGGTGCTCGTCGAGACCTCGAAGGAAGATGCTTCCGGGAACGGCAGCTTCGGGCGTCTCTTCCGCTACATCTCGGGCTCGAATGCCGCGGAGCAGAAGATTCCGATGACGGCGCCGGTGTTCATGGACGGACGCGATCGCGCGGGGCGCATGGCTTTCGTGATGCCCGCGACGTTTTCGCCGGACACGACCCCTGCCGCATCCGATGCCCGCGTGGTGGTCAAGACGGAGTCCGCAGGATGCTTCGCCGTACTGCGCTTCGGCGGATTCCCCTCGGCGGCGAACGAGGAGAAGGCCGTGCGGGAACTTCGCCGTCTCATCGAAGCGCACCGGCTGACGACGCTGGGCGAACCCTTCTTCGCTTACTACGATCCCCCATGGACCCTCCCGCCCTTCCGTCGCAATGAGGTCCTTGTGCGCCTTGCGCCGGATTCCCCGGTGCCAACCAAGTAGGCCTCGAAAAAGCATCGGCGGGCTGCGGGCCTTGTGTATGATGGGCGTATGCGTTCGAAGTTTCCGTTCGCTTTGCTGGTGGCCTGTGCCGTGGGGTTCGCCTGCTGGGTGCTCTATTCCGGTCCGCTGTTGCCCGACAGATTGGCGACCCATTTCTCCGCTGGCGGCGGCGCGGATGGTTGGATGACTCGCGACGACCACCTTTTGATGATCACGTTTCTCGGCTACGGTCTCCCGGCTCTGGTGATCGGGCTTTGCATTGTCGTGCGTTTCATCCCGCCGCGGCTGCTCAACGTGCCGCATGCGGAGTATTGGCGCTCATCCGCGCACTATCCGGAGGCGTGCGGTATTCTGATCGATTGGTCGTATCTTTACGGTGCCGTGCATCTCGTGTGGACCGGTGTCCTCAACGCCCTCATCGTGAGCGCAAACCGTGCGGTGCCGCCGCACCTCGATACGACAGGCGTTTTTGTGCTCTCCGGCGTCTACCTTGCCGCCGTGGCGGCGCTGGTCATCTGGCTGGTCCTCCGGTTTCTCCGGGTTCCGGCCGCAGTGAAAAAGCCCTGACAAGCCCCGCCGTCGCGCGGCATCTTTCGCGCCATGCTTCACGTTGTGCTTGTCGAACCCGAGATTCCGCCGAACACCGGCAACATCGCGCGGCTCTGCCTGGCAGCGGGGGCGCGGCTCCACCTTGTCGGGCCTCTCGGGTTTTCGCTGGAGGAGAAAGCCCTCCGGCGGGCGGGGATGGATTACTGGGAGCAGTGCGACGTGAAGGTGTGGGAATCGCTGGCGAGTTTGCAGGGCGAGGCCGGGGGGGCAGCGCGGTTTTTCTACCTTTCCTCCAAAGTCGAACGCCCGTATTGGAACGCCCGTTTCGCCGACGGGGATTATCTGGTTTTTGGACGCGAGAGCCGCGGTCTTCCTGCCTCGTTGCTTGCGGCGCACCCCGGGAGCTGCCTCACGATTCCCATGCGGCCCGAGGCCCGGAGTCTGAACCTCGCCACGGCAACCGGGATCGTGCTTTTCGAGGCCGTCCGGCAGTTGGCACCCCGATGAGAACGTTTCCTCCGCTCCTTCTTTGCGCACTGGCTCTCGCTTTCACCGGATGCGCGGCGGTGAGGGTGGATGTGCCCCGGCGAGCCGACATGCCAAAGACGTCCCCCGAGGCCGACTTGGCGGAGATCCGTGCCAGCTCGCGCTCCGCATGGCGGGGAGATGAAAGCGCGCTCCGGCGCTACAACGCTGCGGTCGAGCGTCTCGTTGCCTCGTTCGCCGCCGACGGTTTCAGGCCGCGGCGGGTGGTCGGCCTGCCGGGCGTGCGGCGGATCGAACTGGATGTCGCGGGTCCCGGAGTGGTTGACCCGCGCGAGGCCGCACGGCTTGTTTCCGCAGCGGATGTCCGGATTCGCGGACTCCGCAAACGCATCACTCAAGAGGGTGCCGGAGTGGCCTTCGTGGGCGAGTTTCCTGCCACGTCTCGCGTGGCGCGAGGACAGCCGGGAGCCCCGCTGGGCGGCTTCGACATTCCTCTGACCGCCGTGGTCGACTTTCGATCCGGCACGGCCCGAGTCCGGTTTCTCGATACCTACGTGAAGGATCGGGTGCGCCTCGGCGGGCGGGTGGTGGATTTGGCAGCGGACTTCTCGGCCCCGGTCGCTTTCACTGTCCAACGCGGACGCAATCGTGCCATCGATTTGGGAGGGTTGCTGCACGTGCGCGGTCGCCTCGATGATGCGAGGCTTCTCCAGTTCCAACCTTACTGCAAGGGCCGTGTGCCGGTGATCTTCATTCACGGCCTGCTCTCGCGTCCGGAGGTGTGGCTGAACGCACTCAATGAATTGCTCGCCGATCGCGAGATCCGGCAGCGGTTCCAGTTTTGGTTCTTCATGTATCCGACCGGACTTCCGGTGTGGAAATCCGCTGCCATCCTTCGGCGGGAAGCAGAGCGCTTCGATGCGGAACTCGGGCGGGCAGCGCGTCCGTCGAAGGAACGACGGGTTGTGCTTGTCGGCCACAGCATGGGCGGGCTCATTGCCAGCCTTTTAATCCGGCAAGGCGGCGATGTCCTCTGGAGCCAGCTCTCACGACGTCCCTTGGATGAACTTCGCCTGAGCCCGGAGGCCCGCGAGACCGTCCGCGAGATGATTTTCTTCCCTCCGCGCGATGACATCGGCCGGGCGGTCTTCATCGCAACTCCGCACCGCGGGAGTGCCTTGGCGGGGATGCCGTTCGCCACATTCGCCTCGCGACTGATCCGACTGCCGAATGTGATCGATCGCCAGGACCGTGCGGAGCTCATTCAATCGCTCGAGGATGAAGTCGGACGCCTCTTCGGCAGGGGCCTCACGAGCATCCGCTTCCTCGAGGCCCGCTCCCCGTTCCTCACATCCATCCTGAATCTCCCGCTTTCCAACAACGTGCCCTATCACTCCATCATCGGTGACCGCGGCCGCGGCAACTCTCCCGCCAGCAGCGACGGTGTTGTGCCGTATTGGAGTTCCCACCTCGATTCGGCCACATCGGAGAAAGTCGTGCCCGCAGGACATGGAGCCCAGGACCACCCGGAGGCCATCGCGGAGTTGCGACGCATCCTCCGCCTCCACGCGGACAACCCCTGAGAACTTAGGCCGCCTCCGAGGTGATCTCGTTGTCGAACAAGGGACAGCCCGGATCCTCCGCCCACGGATCACCGTGACGTTGGAAGGCCCGGACGCGGAATCCCCCGCCGCACACTTCTTTGAACCGGCATCCGGCGCAACGCCCCTTGAGCCGCGGCAGGCGGTCGCGGAGTCCACTAAGCAACGGATCCGATTGTCCGTTGCCCCAGATTTCACTGAAGCGCTGTTCCTTCACATTTCCCAGATTGTAGGTCTGCCAGAACTGGTCGGGGTGGACGAATCCCTGGCTGTCGATGTTGGCAATCCCGAGGCCCGAGGCATGGCGTCCGCCGCCGTTCCAACTCATCAGGCGCCAGATTTCGTCAGCCCGCGCGGGGTTCGATTTCTTCATCATCATCCAAAAGAACGGACCGTCGGCGGGTTGGTCCACGGTGAGAACTTCGCGATCGTTGCCCTGGGTGTGCCAGCGCAGAACAGCCTCGGCGATCAATGCGAGGCTGGCGCGGGTGTCCTCGGCCGGAAGCAGGCCGAGATCGGCTCCCCGGCCGCTGTAGACCAGGTGGTAGAAGCACACGCGGGGGATGTCGTTCGTCTCAATGAAGGAAAGAATCTCCGGAAGCTGGCTGGCCGTGTGCTTCGTCAGCGTGAGGCGGAGACCAACCTTTTGTCCGGCTCCCCGGCAATGGCGGAAAGCATCCACCGCACGCTGGAAAGCTCCGGGCCGCCCGCGGAAGTGGTCGTGGCACTCGCCGATCCCGTCGAGCGAAATGCCGACATATGTCACCCCAAGATCTTTCAGCCGCGCAGCGGCATCGCGGTCGATGCGGGTCCCGTTCGTGGAGATCGTCACCCGGAGTCCGCGCGAAACCGCATAGCCTGCGAGGTCGAAGAAATTCGGATGGATCATCGGTTCACCGCCGGAGAACAGAACGGCGGGCACGCCGAAGTCGGCGAGGTCGTCGAGCACGTCGATACTTTCCTGCAGGGTGAGTTCGCCGGGGTAGTGCTGCGCGGTGGAGTCCGAGTAGCAATGGATGCAGCGCAGGTTGCACCGGCGTGTGATGTTCCAGACGACGACTGGTTTCCGCAGTGAGGCGCTGGCGACGGCTCCCGCCCCTTCGCCGTAGCGGAGGTGGTCGGCAGGTTGCGGGGAACCGCAGAGGAGCTTGGTGACGTTGATCATGACAGGGATGGGGCGGGGGGTTGGTAGGCGCAGCAGGGTTCTTCGGCCAGATAGTCGCCCGTGGTCGCGAAGGCCCGCGCGCGGGAGCCTCCGCAGAACGAGCGGAACGGACAACGTCCACATTTGCCGCCGAGGCGGTCCGGGTCGCGCAGCGCGCGGAAGGTTTCCGAGTGCCGGTAGACATCGAGCAGGTTGTGGGTCCAGAGGTTTCCGCAGGTGAGCGGGAGAAATCCGCTGGGCTGGATGTCTCCGCGGTGTGAAAGGAAAACAAAGCCGCGTCCGTCATTCGTGGGGGCGAAGCGCCACGGGACCGGCGAGCTCTCGCCAGCCGCGGTGCGGCGTTGTGCCATGACGCGCCGGAAGTGCGGGCCCTCGGTGGTTTTCACCGGAATGCCGGTCTCCTGCTGGAAATCCGCCATGCGGTAGAACAAGTCCTCCGTCTGCGTGGCATCCAGCATCTCGCCCTGCGAGGCGCGGCCCGTGGGAACCAGGAGAAAAACGCTCCACATCTTCGGCTCGAGTGTGCGGATGAGTTCCGTGAAGCCGTTCCATTCCGCGAAGTTCGTCCGGGAAAACGTGGTGTTGATCTGGAACTCGATGCCCGCCGCGCGGGCTTTGTCGATCGCCTGCGCGGTCCAGTCCCACGTGCCCCGCACACCGCGGAAGGCGTCGTGGGAGACGCGGCTGGCTCCGTCGATGCTCAACGAAAGCCGCTCGACGCCCGCTCCGCGCAGATCATGGAAATCTTCGCGGAGCAGCCGGGGTGTTGCGCTCGGACTGATCGCCACGCGCAATCCGCGCCGGCTTGCGCGACGCACGATCTCGGGAAGATCGGAGCGGCTGGCGGGGTCGCCGCCAGTAAGAATGAAAAACTGCGGCGCGGCCTCGGCCACCTGATCCAACACCACATCGACGTCGTCGGTGTTGAACTCGAGCGGGTCCCGCCGGGGTTGCGCCACGGCGCGGCAATGTCGGCACGCCAGCGCGCAGCGGCGTGTGATTTCCCAGATGATGATCACCGGGCGGTCGTTCAAATCGACGCGGTCAGTCATGCAAGCGGGAGACTGACGGGGCGGAAACCCGGCGTCCTTGACATGCGTCACTGTTTTCCGCCGCGGCGCGAGTCTCGCAGTGAGGCTTTGACGCGGAGGCGGAAATGCGGTTTCAATGCGGCGCAATGGCTGACAACGACGTGCTGATCGATTGGGAGCAGATGGACATGATAGCCGACGGTTACACGCCGGATTTCGTCGAGATCTTGAGGGAGTTTGCCTCAGAGATCCCGTCGCTCCTGGAGCAGTTGGAACGTCTGGCGCACGAGTCGGAATACGAAGCCGCCGCGCGGATCGCGCATCAGGTCAAGGGCAGTTCGGCGAATTTCGGTTTTCGACAGGTCAGCGAGTCTGCCGCAGCGATCGAATCGCGGGCGAAGTCCGGAAGCCTCGACGGCGTCGATGCCCTTCTCGCCCGCGCCCGCGCCGGATTCGACGGCGCAATGGAGGCCCTGCGCATGCAGCGCGGTCTTTCCACCTAGACACCGAGCAACCACCTCGCCAACCCCGCCCCGCCGCCGAGCAGGAGAACGGGCAACACGCCCAGACGGGAAAGAAGAGGCAGCGCGGCCGCGAACACGGCGCACGCCCAGAGATCCAACACACCGTTACCGGGAAGGAACACATGACGGGCCAGCCAGAAGCCAAGGCTCGCGACCACGCCAACCACAGCCGCCCCGACGCACGCCATCGCCCCGGCGAGGCGTCTTGAGCGGCGGATACGCTCCAGATGCGGTGCACCGGAAAAGATCCACACGAAACTCGGCGCAAAAGTCGTCCATGCGGCGATGGCTCCCCCGAGCGTGGCGGAGAGGAGTGCGTTCGGATTGCCCCCGGCGGCGGCGAAAAATCCGATGAATTGGTTCACGAGCACGAGCGGGCCCGGGGTGGCCTCCGCGAGACCGATGCCTTGGACGACCTGCTCCGCTGTCGCCCATCCGGCGGCCGTGGCGTGTTTGGCGACATAGGGGAGAACCGCATAGGCTCCCCCGAACGTCATCACGGAGGTGAGGCTGAAAAACGAGGCGATGTCCGAGAGCACTCCGCGCTCCCAGATGGCAAGGGCGGCGACGGGCAGCAGCCACGCAGCCAGTGCAATCCATGCCGCGGCCGCCGTGCTCCGGCGCGGGATGTATGTCTCGGCGGAATCGTCTTCCGGAGATTCGAAACGGCCGGGCCACACGAAGCCCACCGCCAGCGCTCCCAAAAGGACGATCGGGAAGGAAGCATGGGCCGCGACGACGGCAAGAAAGGCACCCGCTGCAATACCCGCTGCGAATGGTCCGCGAAGCGACCGTCGTCCCAGTCGCAAGCAGGCGGAGAGAATGGTTGCGACCACGACGGGCTGAAGCCCCGCGAGAAAGGCTGTGACGCCCGGGCTGTTGCCGCCGCGGAGTGCGACCACCGATAGCACCCAGAGCAACAGGGCCGCGGGCAGAACAAACAGGCTGCCCGCGACCAATGCGCCGCGGATGCCGTGGAGTCGCCAGCCGATGTATGTGGCGAGCTGCTGGGCCTCCGGACCCGGGAGCAACATGCAGAAGCCCAGTGCGTGCGAAAATTCCTTGTCGCCGATCCAGCCGCGTTTCTCGACGATCTCCCGGTGCATCAGGGCCACATGGCCGGCCGGTCCCCCGAAGCTCAGGCATCCGATCCGCAGCCAGAGGCGCGCGAAGGAACCCGGCGTCGGCTCAATCGCCCTGCCGGAGGGCGGAGCGGAGTTCCCGGAGGTCGGACTCGATTCGGGCGAGGAGTTCATCGGTAGCGCGCGGATTCTTGGCAGGTTCCGGCTCGACCGCCAACTCCTGCATGGTGGACACGATGATGCCGATGAAGAGATTCAAGACTGTGAACGTCGCGATGAGAATGAACGGCAGGAAGAATGCGGGAGCCCACGGGTGGGTTTCCATGATGGTGCGCGCCATGTCCGCCCAGCCCTCCAAAGTAAGAATCTGGAACAGTGAGAAGAGACTCGCGGCGAGATTGCCGAACCACTCGGGGTAACTCGCTCCGAACAGGTTCGTGGCCAGCACGGCGGAAGTATAGAGGAAGATCGCCATCACCAGCACGACACCGCCGATGCCGGGGAGAGCGTGCAGGAAAGCCGCAACCACCTTGCGAAGCGACGGGATGGCTGTCAGAAGGCGCAGGACACGCAGCACACGCAGGGAACGCAGCACGGCCCACGGGCCGGCCCCCGGAACGAGGGCGACGACGACCACGAGAAAGTCGAAAACATTCCACCCGCTCTTCCAGAAATGGCGCCCGTAGGCCGCCAGCCGCAGAGCGAGCTCGACGAGAAAGATTCCCAGACAGGTCTTGTCCGCGGCGACCAGCCACGCACCTGCGGCGGATGCCATGAGGCCCCGGTCCGTCTCAAGGCCGAGCAGCACGGCGTTGAAGACGATGACGCCGATAATGAAATGCTGGAACCAGGGGGCTTCAATGCGCCGCGCCAGTGCCAGTCGCCATGGCGCGATCCGCGCCTCGTTTTCCAGATCCTTGAGGTCTCCCATGTGAGCGTCACTCATACGCTGCATCCGGCCGCCTGCAAGCGGCGACCTTGCCGGTTCCGGGCAAACTTGGTAGAAATCCGGATCGTGCGCGCTCTCGCCACCGCCCTTTGTCTCTGCGCCATCCTTTGTGGATGCGGCTCGCCTTCCTATCGGGGCTACAAAAACAGACCCTACACGATCAAGGGCGTGCAGTATTTCCCGATGAGTCCGCAGGAGGCCGTCGGCTATGTCGAGACGGGGATTGCCTCGCACTACAGCGAAGGGTGGTTTGTCTTCCCCGGGAAGACGGCGATCGGCGAGAAGCTTTGGCCCTGGACGCGTGCGGCCGCCCACAAAACTCTCCCCCTTCCCGCGAAGGTGCGGGTGACGAATCTTCAGAACGGACGCTCGGTCACTGTCCGCGTCAACGACCGCGGGCCGTTCATCGGTGACCGTATCATTGATCTCACGGAGCCGGTGGCGAGGGAGCTCGGCTTTCACCGTCAGGGCCTCGTGATGGTGAAGATGGAGGTTCTGAGCGTCGGCGACGGTCGCTATCGCATTCGACGCTGACCACGTTTCCCCATGCGCACGGTTATTGTCATCCCCGCCCGTTACGCCTCCAGCCGCCTTCCCGGCAAACCGCTCGTCGATATTCACGGCAAACCCATGGTCCAACACGTCGTGGAGCGGGCCCGCTGCGTGGCTGGAGTTGAACGCGTCGTGGTCGCCACTGACGATGCCCGGATTTTTCAGGTCGTCCGGGCCTTCGGCGGAGAGGCGATGCTCACAAGCCCGGAACACCCTTCGGGCACCGATCGCCTTGTGGAAGTGGCCGGAGCCGTCGAAGGTGATCTTTTTGTGAATCTCCAGGGTGATGAACCGCTCATCCGCCCCTCGGATGTGGAGCAACTCATCCGTGGCATGGAGGCGGATTCCGCCATCGACGTCGGCACACTTTGCCATCCGGTCTCCGAGGCCGAGGCGACGGACCCGAACGTTGTTAAAGTCGTTCTGGCCGCGAGCGGTGATGCGCTCTACTTCAGCCGATCACTTATCCCTTTCCGGCGCGATCCGGGCGATGCCGTATCTCACCTCAAACACATCGGAATCTACGCCTACCGGCGTCCGGTTCTCGAGCGTTATGGATGGCTTCCCGTGCCAATGATCGAAACCGCCGAAAAGCTCGAGCAACTCCGTCTCCTTCATGCAGGCTATCGTATCCGGGCCTTTGAAGTCGCTCCGACAGGTCCCGGCGTCGACACTCCCGAAGGACTCGCCGAGGTCCGCCGGATCCTTGCACCGGCCTCGTAGAATTCGCTTTTTTTTGCTTGTCGCAGCCTTTCCGTCGCGTTTAGAAACACCTTTATGAAGCTGCTTGCCGCCTCCCTCCTTGCCATCTTCTCTGTCGCCTCGGTCCAAGCCGGATCGTTTGGCGGCCCCCCTCCTTTCACCAACGGATCCCCGCTGGAGTCCGGAGTTGAAGGCACCTACCAAGGGTCCATGCGCGGCAAGGGTCTCAGCGGAGTGATGGTGTTTGCGTACGACGACAATGGGAATCCTGTCTCTGGAGCAAGTTACGTCATTTTTGCTGATGGCGGGGTTTATTCCGGCAGCCTTCAGGCAAACATCCAAAACGTCACACTCGCCGGGGTGTTGGAAGCTCCCACCGCCGCCACACCACCACCACAAACAGCTTCTTTCGTCAACACGGAGTCTACGGGAGGCTCCTTCAGCGGAAAGTTCAACACCAAGTCCGCCTTCTACTCCTTTAGCGGCCGCGGAGCATTTCAGCTTTTTGCTCAGCCCATCCTTTCTGATGGTTCGATCAGCTCCGACTATGTTTCCGTGACGAAGAAGTTCCGTCTTTCCGGCGCACGGATCTCGCAGACGGCAAACTGATCCGCATGTTGCTTCCCGGAGGGCCTGCGGTTGCTCCGATTTCGAGGCGAAACGCGGCGTTTTCTCTTTTGGAAATGCTCGCAGCGGTTACCATAATTGCCATTCTGGCCGTCTTGGTCTTCGTCAACCGCGCTTCGATCATTGACTCAGCCGAGAACGCCCGCTGTCTGTCCAATCTCCGCAGCCTACACACGGCTCTCGCGACATCCCTGCAGGACAAAGGAACATGGCCGCAAGAACCTGATGGGGGAGATTCGGGAGTATTCATCGATTCGGACTTCTGGATGCGGGAGCTTGCGCCGTACGGAATTGGCAATGCGACTTGGACCTGCCCGTCGTTGAGCCGCCTTGTTCGTCGCAATCCCACGATGGATATTCCTGCGATTCATTACAGCCCTGCGTTGTTTGAACCGGGTCCGTCTGCGCCTTTCCAGTTCAGCACTCAACCTTGGATCGTCGAAGTCGCTAGCGTGCATCGCCGTGGCGCGAATATTTGTTTTCCGGATGGTTCAATCAGGCCGTTGCAGGATGTATTGAAATCCTCCAATAGGTAAGCCGAGCCTTGACCTAACAACTGTCTTCCAGCTAGTTTCGCCCTATGAAGGCTACAACTATCGCCTGTGCAGTCCTATTTATCCTGGCGAGTTTGGGGATCGCCTTTTACGTTTTGAGTTCCTCCGAGCAGCCTGGAGTGGCTGAAGGGTTTGCGCAGTTGATCGAGAAAGAACCTTCAAAAGTCACAACAGGCGGGCAGGGGACATGGCAAGAATCTTCCGGAGAAGATCTCGCTGCGACTGCACAGCCCTCTGTTGCGGAGGCCCGCTCTTTCCCAGTTTCAGCTTCTTCGCAAAGCAATACTCGCCAACCCTTGTTTTTCGGGGAAAACGGCAGTGCCAGCCTATCGGATATTCCCGATGGTATCTTCAAGACTGAGCTTGCAAGGCTCTCGTCCGAGTCTCGGAATCGTGTTCTTGCGACCTTGGAGAAACTGCGTGTTCCCATGGCTGATTTTCGGTCTTTGAGGGTTACTTCAAAAGGCGATCTACTTTACCATTGCGGATTCGCGAATGAGGGTGATCCGACGGCCGGCTCGCTCCGTGCGTCAACGACTTCCGCTCGGGTCAATCGCGCAGTTGGAGGAAAAAAGATACCCATCAACAACCCCCCTGTCCTTAATAGCCGACCGGGATCGCAAAACACACTCTACCTAGACTTCAACGGCCATGTGGTCGAGAAAACTGCGTGGAACTCGAAAGGCACGCCGGGAGCAGGGCTGCCCCTTTACGATTGCTTACCGTACGACATCGACGGCGACATCGCGACCTTTTCCGAAGAGGAAGTCGCGGTCATCGTAGAGGCTTGGCAACGTGTCGCCGAGGATTTTAGGCCTTTCGACATCAACGTCACAACCGTTGCTCCGCGGACCTTTGGGTCACGCACAGCACGTGCCCTGATCACTTCTAACTATGACAGAGCAGGTCGACCAAATCCGGCTGTTTCGTCGGGGGGCGTTGCTTTCTTGGATGCCTTTGGAACCCCGGAATACGGCTTCAAGAGTCCAGCATTCGTTTACAACACCAGCTCAGCCTCCGTGATGGCTGATACAATTTCACATGAGATCGGCCACAACATGGGCCTTTTGCATGACGGTGCCATCCCCGTAAGCGGTCCAGCTATCGAATATTATCCCGGCCATGGCAGTGGTCCAACGTCTTGGAGTCCCATCATGGGTGCCGGCTGGAAGAACGTCACGCAGTGGTCCAAGGGAGAATACTACCGTTCAAATCGCACCGAAGACGACGTTGCAGTGATTGGTGCGAAAACCGGATTTGCACCGGACGACTATGCTCTTCCTTTCCGTGTTGCGGGAGGTGCGACGGTCGTGGCTGGTTTCATCGAGAATGCCTATGACAAGGATTCGTTCCTTTTCAAGGCCAGTACTCGCACGGAAACCTTTTCGCTGGTTCCGAATGAAAGCGGAAATGCTCCCACAACGATCCGAGGAAACTTCAAGCCCTACTTGGAACTCGTGAATCCATCCGGACAGGTCCTCAAGACTTCCACTTTTCAAGGGCAGATGTACGCATCGCTCACTGCGGATGTCACACCGGGAGTCGAATACACTGTCCGCGTGAGCAACGCGGACGATGGGAATCCTATGTCGGATCGCCCGACGGGATTCACATGGTATGCGAGTTTGGGCTCCTACCGTCTGATTCGAGGGCCTCTTCCCTTCCCGACGCCGTCTCCGACTCCCACCGTCCCTCCCTCTCCCCGGCCGTCGCCAACGCCTAGTCCTACTCCTAGCGCAACGCCGACTCCCACTGTCAGTCCGCGCCCGACGGCGACCCCGCGTCCGACCGCCACGCCGCGCCCAACGGCCACGCCGCGACCGACAGTTCAGCCCACAGCTACGCCTCGCCCGACGGCGACTCCGCGCCCGACAGCTACGCCCCGCCCGACCGCCACGCCACGTTCGGCCGCGGTGAACTGATCTGCCGAGACGATCCGGGTGGGTGGGACTCCACGTGCTGGGAGGACAGAAGGGCGATCCGGGACAATGATCCCTCGCTTCCTCTTGCGTTTTATTTGTTTGGGGCTGTTGACTGGAAGCTTTCTCCCAGGAGCTCAGGCTAAGGATGACCAAGAGGGGCTTCCATTGCCCGCCCCCATGGCGCGTCCGATTGTTGTCCGGACATTCATTGGGCAGCCGGTGGAGATTCCCTTGGAGGTTTCGGGACGGGTGGTGGAGCCATTGACGTTCTTGGTTCGTCGGAGTCCTCAACTTGGCGGGCTCGGCGAGATTCGTCGTGCGGGGCGGAACCGCGCTGTCGTGACTTACACCCCGCGTGACGGAGTCGGTCCTGCCGGGGACGAGTTCACCTTCGCGGCAAAGTCGCCGGATTCTCCCGTCTCGGCTGCGGCCAAGGTTTTGATTGAGATCCAAGAGGAACCCACGGATCTGCGGTTTCCGGCGGAAGTGGATTTCGGGAATGTGTGGATCGGTGAGGCCACGGAGCGCATCCTTGATTTCCGCAACGCCGGCGGCGGGGTGGCGTATGTGGCTCTGCGACCGGAGGCGCCGTGGAGCATCCGCGGTGCGAGTGTCATTGCCGTTCCGTCCCGGGCGACGGTGAAGGTGGCGGTGGTTTTCAAGGGCGACGAGGAGCGCGACTACTTCACCAGGTTTCTGATTGGCGAGCAGTCAGGCATCTCGCTCCGGGCGCGGGCACGGAAACCCCTGGTGCATGAACCCCTGAAGGTGTCGATTGATGGGGTTGGCAGGGAGCGGATGCATACCCTGAAGGTCACGAACCTGACGGATTCCCCGCGGCGTGTGAATGCACAGTGGCCGGATTTCGTGTCGGGGGAGTCGACCGCGGAGATTCCGCCTGGAGAAACTGTGGTGCTGGGTTTCTCTTTGAAGCCGGGCCTCACCCCTTCCTTTGCGGGATCATCGAATCTCACGCTGAGTTCCGCCGCCTTCTCCCAGCATATTCCCGTGAGTGTTGAGGCCGCGCCTCCGGAGTTGGCCATCGCTCCAGCGGAGTTGCGCCTCAGAGTCCCCGAGCTTCCGGGAGCGACACCGAGGGCGGACTTGATCCTGACAAACTCCGGAGGTTCCGCGGCACAGGTCAGCTTCGAGTTACCGCCGGATGTCGTGACGGAGCCTCCCGCACTCACTGTTCCGCCCGGAGGCGTGGCACGTGTGCAAGTGCGGTTGAACCAGCTTCCGTCGACACAAATCGAAGGCAACATCACGATTCGCTCGGGATCAAACCGCAGAGAGACCGTCCCTTTTGTTTTTGAACCGGCTGTTGCTCCCACGCTTGCCCCCCCTGTTGTGACCCAATTGGCCCGGACGCCGCCGCCGCCGGCGGCGGCGATCAAGCAAGTGCCAAGAGCTACCGGATTCGCCTTGCGCGTTATCGGAGCAACCCAGAGTGAGGTGACTTTGGAATGGGCGGTCTCGGAGACGCCGGACGGGTTCGAGGTCGAGAGGCGTGAGATTTTCGCGACTTCGGGCGGAGCTGTGCGTGAACGCTGGCTTGCGTGGCCGCCGGAGGCGATGACCCGCACGGAAGGTGGTGTCACACTGCGGCGTATCCCCTCGAATACGGAGTGGACGATCCGGGTCGTGGCGAAGGACAGGCAGGGCAAACCGGGGCGCGTCTCCAATCCGCTCACTATTGCGACCCGCCCTTCGCGCCCTCTCTCGATTCCCGCGTGGTTTTGGATCCTTCTTGTTTTGGCCGGGGCCTTCGGACTCTGGAGACTTCACGAGAAACGGGTGAAGTCCTGGAGAGAAGAGGAGGATAGAAAGCTGGACGCCATGACGCCATCGTGAGCGCGCTGCATGAGCGCATCGTCCGCCTTGCTGTGGACGCCGGTTTCGACGCCGTTGGTGTGGCTCAGGCAGCGAGGGCCCCGCATGCCAAGGCCTTACACGACTGGCTGGCGAGGAAGATGCACGCCGGGATGGAATGGATGGAGAGAAACCCCGAGCAACGCTGCGACCCGCGCCGGTCGCTTCCCGATGCGAAATCCGTCATTGCGCTCGGTATGAACTACTTTGTTCCGGAGGCGGAATCCAACGCTCGTGGGGGAGTCTCCGGTCGCATCGCCCGCTATGCCCGTGGAAGGGATTACCACCACATCATCAGAAAGCGGCTCCGGCGCCTGGCTCGGGAAATGGAGGCTCTGGGCGGGCAGCAGCGGTGTTTCGTTGACTCCGGCCCGCTTTTGGAGCGGGATTTCGCCGTGCTCGCGGGCCTTGGCTGGCATGGCAAGAGCACGCTTGTTCTCAACGAAAAGCTTGGCACATGGTTCCTGTTGGCTGCCGTTGTGACCACGCTGGAAATCGAGCCGGACCGCCCGGCCCGGGACCGTTGCGGGTCCTGCACGCGATGCATCACCGCTTGTCCAACCGGGGCGATCGTGGCTCCGCACACGGTGGATTCGCGTCGCTGCATCTCGTACTGGACCATCGAGCATCGCGGAGCGATCCCGGAGGAACTGCGCCCTCTTTTTGGTGACCGGATTTTCGGATGCGACGACTGCTTGGAAGCCTGCCCGTGGAATCGCTTTGCCCAACAGACGCGTGAAGCGGACTTCCAGCCCCGCCACGCCTCAACGTGGGCACTGCGTGACTATCTTTCACTCGATGAAGACTCTTTTCGTCGGATCTTTGAAGGCTCCCCGATCCGGCGAGCGCGTCGATCCGGGTTCCTGCGGAACGTCTGCGTGGCCCTTGGCAATGTGGGTAACCTGGACGATCTGGAGGCGCTTCGTCGCGTTGCCGCGGCCGGTGATCTGCTGATTGCGGAGCATGCGCAGTGGGCGATCGCGCGGATCGCATCCCGCTTGGGCGAGGCGGGTCCTCTGGACGGAAGGCACGATCCCTGCTAGTTCTTTCTCATGTCGGCGGTCGCGTCCTCGTTTTTCCCGATCAAGCTTCGCGAAGCGCGGCGGCTGCTGCGCGGCCCGGGATTGCAGACCGGCTTTTTCGGGTTATGGACTGCGGGGGTTTTCGCCTTTCTCTACATTCCCATCCTCCTGCTGGTCGTTTTCTCTTTCAACTCCTCGCGCCTGAACATTCGGTGGGAAGGCTTTTCGACAAGGTGGTATGAGGCCCTGTTCGCGAACAAGACCCTTTTGACGGCATTTCAGAACAGCCTCATTGTAGCGGGGGCCACGACTGTTCTTGCCACGATCCTCGGTACTGTGGGGGCGTGGATGCTTTACCGCTACCGGTTCCCGTTCCAGCGTGCGATCGGACTCCTGATCTTCGTTCCGATGGTCATGCCCGAAGTTCTCATGGGTGTGAGCCTTCTTGTTCTCTTCGTTCAACTCCTGAACCTCCCGCTGGGCTTTGCCACACTCATCATCGCGCACACGACGTTCTGCTTTCCGTTTGTGCTCGTGGGCGTGCAGGCCAGACTTCATGGCATCGACCCCTACCTTGAAGAGGCGGCCATGGACCTCGGGGCAACACCCTTCCAAGCCTTCTGGAAAGTGATCGTTCCCTACCTCATGCCCGCCATCATCTCCGGTGCGTTGATGTCTTTCACACTTTCACTGGATGAGTATATTGTGAGCGTGTTCACGACCGGAGCCCAGTCTCAAACGCTTCCCCTCAAGGTTTATGGAATGGCCAAAGTCGGCCTCAATCCCCAGTTGAACGCTCTCAGCACACTTTTCATCGTCGGCACCATTCTTCTCGTTCTCGTCAGCCAACTCCTCAACAACCGAAAAACCCAATGAAAACCGCAACTTCGCTCCTCGCCTCCTTGGCGGTCCTCATCCTTGCCGGATGTGGAAAACCTGCCCCAACATCCACCGATGCCCCGTCCACCCCCTCCCCGGCGCCGGACGCACCTGTAGCCGCTGCACCGAAACCCGACGACTCGGTAGAACCGAAGAAACTGAATGTCTTCTGTTGGTCGGAATACATCCCCCAATCCGTCATCGACCAGTTTACGAAGGAGACCGGGATTCAAGTCTCGGTGGAGAATTATGCCTCGAACGAGGAGATGCTCGCCAAACTGCTGGCAGGCGGTGGCAGCTATGACATCATCCAGCCCAGCGAGTATGTGGTCGCGGCCTTGGTCAAGAACGGGCTCCTCCAACCGATCGACCACGCGAAAATTCCGAACCTAGCGAACATCGCTCCCGAGTTTCTGAATCTCGCGTTTGATCCCGGCAACAAGTTCACGGTGCCGTTTATGGCCGGAACAGTCGGCATCGTTGTCAACACGGATGTGATCAAGGATGAGATCACGAGCTTCAACGATGTCTTTCAGGACAAAAACAAAGGCCAGATCGTCGTATTGGACGATGCCCGTGAAATCGTGACATGGGCGTTCCTCTCGCAGGGGATTCCCGTCAACAAGGTCACCGATGAGAATCTCGAGAAGGTGAAACCCATCCTCGCGAAATGGCTTCCGCTTGTGAAGGTGTATGATTCCGACAGCCCGAAGACCGCCCTGCTCAACGGGGATGTCAACATCGGCGTGGTCTGGGGTGGCGAGGGCGCCATCCTCCTCAATGAGGACAAGAAGTTCAAATGGGTTATCCCGAACGAGGGTACCCATCTCTTTATCGATAGCCTGGCGATTCCGAAGACGGCGAAGCATGCGGACAACGCACAAGTTTTCATGAACTTCATCCTTCGGCCCGACATCAGCAAACAGATTTCGGATGCCTTCCCGTACACGAATCCGAACCTCGAAGCGCGGAAGCTCCTCACGGCCGAGCAACTTGCCAACCCGGCCAGCTTCCCGTCGGCTGACGAGCTCAAGAAGATGCAGACCTTCGATGATATCGGTGAGCAGGCTTCGAAGATCGACGAGATCGTTACCTCACTGAAGGTCCAGTAGCAGGGGCGATGTCGGGACTCGCGGCGACATCTCTCGGGGGCGGCGGCGCGGATACTCTGCGCCGTCGTCCGGGGCTGCTCCCGTGGCTGGTGCTCACGCCTCTGCTGCTCTGGCTTATTCTTTTCGTCGTCGTGCCCACGATCATGCTCGTGGTCGTGAGTTTCGCGGAGAGGGATGCCCTCGGGCGGGTGGTCTACAACTTCAGTTTCGACAACTATGTGCGGGCCTTCAACTGGGTCTGGTTGAAGGTTCTTCTCGAATCGGTCTGGTATGCTTTTCTGACCACGGTGATCTGCATGGCGGTGGGTTACCCCGCCGCCTACTTCATCGGGCGCGCTCCGGAACGGTGGCGGGGAATCCTGCTCATGCTGGTGATGATTCCGTTCTGGACGAGTTTTCTCGTCCGCACCTATGCGTGGATTTCGATTCTCAGCAAGGATGGGCTTCTGAACGGGCTTCTTCTGGCCTCGGGACTTTTCCATGAACCTGTGGGCTTTCTGTACACACCCTTTGCGATCGTTCTCGGACTGGTTTACAACTTTCTGCCCTTCATGATTCTCCCGATCTACACGAGCGTGGAGAAGCTCGATGGGTCGATGATCGAGGCGGCTTATGACCTCGGAGCCGGACCGACACGAGCCTTTGCGCAGGTCATCGTTCCGTTGACGAGCCCCGGGATCGCAGCCGGGGCCCTGATGGTCTTTGTGCCGTCGATCGCGATGTTCGCCATCACCACCCTTATGGGAGGTGGTGCGAATCCAACGATCGGAGAAGTGATCTTCAAGCAGTTTACTTCGGGGCGGAATCAGCCTTTCGGAGCTGCGCTCGGAACTCTCCTGCTCCTCATCTTTATCGTGGCCTTGTGGTTTGCCCGTCGTCGGGAGGAACCGGCATCCTGATTCGGTGAAACTTTCCCGAACCTGCGGTGTTGAAGATTATGTATGAACGACGACTGGGACAAAAATGATCCACTCTGGAAGACGCTCGGCCACGCGCCCGAGGTTCGGGTGTCCCCGTTCTTTGCACGCAGAGTCAGGCACTCGCTTCCCGGCCACCGCGCGATCTGGCCGGCAATTCTCCGATGGACCGCGGCAGGTGCGCTGGGTGTTTGTGCCTTTGGCTTCTTGTTCAGCCTGGAAAAGTCGGGCGCACAGAGTGGTCGCGCCGAGTTCACGGCGGCGTTCGACGCCGTGGCCGGAATCGATGCGATGGTAGCCGCATCGACTCAGTCGGTCGACGAAGTGTTGGTTTACTGAGATTCGCTGCGTCTCAGTGTTTTCCCATCACCATAGAGATCGCGATTTGAAGCCTGGAACTCGGCTTTGAGTTGCACACGGAGACGCGAGAGATCGACCAACTCCCAGCCCAAGATGCGCAGCCCTTCTCCGGGGATGTCGTTGTGCGTCAACCCGACGAGGATGTGGCGAGCGTTCTCCCGAACCTTGTTCGTGAGAGTTTTCGGTTCGTAGTAAAACGTCCGGAGCGTGCTTTCTCTCGAGTCGGAGGCATGGAGCTTGGGATCGAGATAGACAACGGAACCATCCGCGAGAAGCAGCCGCAAATCCGGATAGCCGCTGCGCTGGGCACCGCCGTCCGGCGTCTTCGGCACATCGCACGTCCATCCACTTTCCGCCGACAGCTCCACAGCAAGAGTTTCCTCGATGAAGCGACTCGCTTCATTCACACGGGCCACCGAGCGGACTGGACTTCCCGAGGCATTCAACCGCCGCATCGTGCGATCCACGGCCGCGGCGAGACGATCCAGCCATGCCGCATCGGCTGATGGGTCAACCGTTTGGACCGTTGTGCCTGTGGCTGCCTCTATGACCTCTGCGAACGGGATATCCCTGAGGGAACGCCCATCCGCGAGCAACCAGGCGATGAGCGCACGCGTATCGTCACCGCTGCGAACATCTCCTGCACAGAGCAGGAGGATGGCCAACGTGACGAGCAGCCCTCGCATGGCTAGAACGTTACGCCCATCTGCGCACCGAGAACGAGGGCGTTCGGCACGTTGCCCGTACCGCCCGGATTGATCACCCACTGAATGTCCGGTTGGATGTAAGCGAACTCTGTGATATTCACACGATAGGCCCATTCGAGCACGATCTCATACTCGGGGTAGCCTCCTCCCGTGGCATCAATGCTGGCCGCGTAGTCCGAACTGAACTTTCCGTAAACAAACCCGAAAATCGTGTCGTCATTGTCGCGGCCGGGAAGGAGCCCATGGTAAACAATGCCGGCATTCGCCTGGAAGGGCAGTTTGGCGATGTTTTGTTGCGGGGAGAGAACAAAGGCGGACCACAGGGTGAGCCCCTGTCTGCTCCCGGGGGACTCTTGCCACACCATCTGGTCCGCATGCCAATAAAAGCCATACGAGTTCGTCGCGGTCTCCTCCGTGCCGAACTGCGCGAACTGCCAGGGCGAGTAGTAGGCTCCGAACCAGTAATGCCCGGGCAGCCCCTTGATTTCCGGCTTCAGAGCGGTCTTTGCGCTCTTGCCATCCGTCCGGCCCTCGGCGAGGGATTTTCCGTCGGAGGACGAAGAGTCCGGTGATTCGACGGGTCGCTTGAAGAACTCGGGAGTCCAACCGATCTGAGCCAGCAGCAAAACTCCGTCGCCTGGGCGGATGCTCCAATCAAAGCCATGGTACGCGCGGTCGAAAACGCGGTTCGAAACCTGATAAACTCCGATCATCGCATTCGTCTCGTCGGTCGGCTCGATTCGCGCCCGGGCCGCCCAGACAGCCCACGGATATGCGGAGAACTGGGTGTTCACCGGCAGCGCCTGCGGGTTGCCATCGATTCCGTTGTTCATGTAGAGCCAGTAAAGTGGCGAGGAAGCGAAATCGTCGCCGGTCGAGAAGCGGCCGACCTTTATGTTGAGTCGGTCCTCCCACAGATCCTGTTCGAGAATCATGGCGTAGAACATCGCGGTCTGGCCCCCGTAGACCTGTTGGACCGTGAACTGGTTCCGCACGTAATCCTGAGACAGGCTCGAGCCGGCACGGTTCAAGCCACTCACGTAGAGGCTGGCTCCCTGCCAGGCCATCAACTTTTCGAGATCCAAGCGCAGCCCGAAGCTGACGTTGTCGGTGTAGGTGAACCCCTGTCCTGTACCTCCAACGGGGTTGCCTGCGATGTTGTTCGTGTAACTGGCGGAGATCTCGACCCCCGAGTCGTCGAGGTAATTCCGGACACCCCACCAATCGCCGCTCAAGGTGGAGCCCTGCCACCACTCCTGTGAGAAGATATGGTTTGAGGGGTTCGGATCGTAGTACGTCCAAAAGCGCGAGTGTCCGTGCGCGTTGTCCGTATCAATCGCAACGCTTTCGGCGGTTTCCGCGCGGAGGACCCCGGTGACGCAAGCCACCGAGAGGACGAGGGGGAGGAGGGGTTTCATGATGCGGGGAACTTGCGCCCTTGTAGCGCGCCAGCCGTGCTCCCGCAATCCCCGAAACCGCGTCTTCCGTCGACTCAGGCTTTCGTGCGGAAAGCCATCTCGTAATCAAACAACTCGCCGGGTGCAAAAAAGCGGCGGAGCTCGATCTCCGCATTTTCAGGGCTGTCCGAGGCGTGCACCATGTTCACCATGACGTCGACACCGAAGTCGCCGCGCACCGTCCCCTTGGCTGCTTTTTTCGAGTCCGTAGGCCCGATGATGTCGCGTACGCGCGCGATCGCGTTCTCACCGGCGAGTGCAAGGGCCAAAACGGGGGTCGATTGCATGAAAGTCTCCACTTCTGGGAAAAACGGCTTATCTGCAATGTGGGCATAGTGTTCGCGCAGCACCTCGGGCCGCGCCTGGAACATCTTGCACCCGCGGATTTGAAAGCCGGCATCTTCAAAACGCTTGATGACCTCACCGGTCTTGCGGCCGGCGACGCAGTCGGGTTTCAACAGAATGAGAGTCGTTTGCATGGAGGCAGGAATCTAGCTCGCCCGCGGAGGAGGGAAAGCAGATTTGCGGTTTGCCGGGGGATCTGAGAGTCTTTCCCTGTGAGCTCGCACACCTACAAAAAAATCGAACTCGTCGGTTCCTCCCCGGAGAGCATCGAAGACGCCGTGAAGAATGCCATCGCCAAAGCCTCGGTCACCGTCCGCAACCTCCGATGGTTCGAGGTCACGGAGACCCGGGGGCACATCGAGGACGGCCGTGTCGCCCACTGGCAGGTGACGGTGAAAGTCGGATTCACTCTGGAGGACTGACCATGGCTCCCTCACTCCCCCAAAACCGCAAGTGGCTCCTTGTTGGCGGGGCGCTGACCATCCTGCTTGGCATCGCGGCGATGATTTTCCCGGGTGTCTTTTCGATGTTCGTCACCCAGCTCATTGGGGCCTTCCTGTTCGTCGGCGGCGCCCTTGCTTTGGGCTCGGCAATTTTCGACAAGGGACAGCCTCATCGGTGGCTGGCTGCGGTCTCGGCAGTGATCCGTATTGCGGCGGGATGGGTGCTCTTCATTTACACGCCTTCGGGTCTGCTCGCGCTGACGCTTGTTCTGGCCATCGCCTTCACCGCCGAGGGCGTGCTGTGCATCGTGGGGGCATTCGGCCTGCGGGCGAATCCGGGATGGATCTGGGTGCTGCTCAACGGTGTGGCCGCTCTTGTGCTGGCCGGGCTTATCTATGTGAAATGGCCGGCCGATGCCGCGTGGGTGATCGGCCTGCTCTTTGGCATCCAGTCGATTTTCAGCGGCTCCGCCTTCCTGATGCTCGGCATCGGGATGAAGAAAACCTGAGCAACAAAAAAGCTCCCGCCGGACGTGCCGACGGGAGCTTGGAGATTGGATTGGGGGGGGTTACTTGACGTGCTGGTTCACCAGTTTTGTCATCTCGAACATGGTCACGGTCTTCTTTCCGCCGAAAACGGCACCAAGCGCCGCATCGGCGTTGATGTTCCGCTTGTTGGTGGCGTCCTGCAGGCCGTGCTTCTTGATGTAGTCCCACACCTTCTTGGTGAGCTCGCTGCGCGGAAGCGGCTTGTCGCCGACGATGACGGCGAGAGTGGCATCCGGTTGAACGGGTTTCATCAGGGCGGGGTTTGCTTTGCGGGTGGGTTTCTCAGTTGCCATGGGCTCCTTCCTAAACCGGGTGGCGCGATTAGGCTAGGGAAATGTGCGGCACCTTGGAGCCGCGTCCGGCTTACATCAGGTTCGCCGCGATGCAGAGTTTTGCCACCACTTCGTCGGTGCGCACCTCGCGCATGCAGCGGAAATCGATCGGACACTCGCGGAGGAAGCACGGGCTGCACTCAACCTGCTCGCGCACCACGAGGCTTGTCTCCCGCCGCGGTCCGGTGAGTGCGGGCTCGGTGGAGCCGAAGATCGCAACCAATGGCACACCGAGGAAATCCGCCAGGTGCATCGTGCCCGTGTCGTTCGTGAGCAGCGATCGGCTTGCGAGCAAAACGTCGATGAGGCCGGCGAGGGAGGTGCGCCCCGTGAGGTCCTCGACATTGGAGAATCCCTCCGCGATGGCGGCTGCCACTGCCGAGTCGGCTGCCGTGCCGACGATGCGCCACTTGCAACGTGCCAACCGGTTCGTTTCCTCGATGACCTCCCGGAATCGCTCTGCCGGCCAGCGTTTCGCCGGACCGTACTCCGCCCCGGGACAAAGCGCGATCACGGGATCTCCTGCGGGGAGCGTCCACTGTGCGGGGGGAAGACTTTGCTCGGTCGCCCCGCAACGTTTCGCAATGCGCCAGTACCGATCGGCGTGGTGCGCGGGCCGCGCAGTCGCTTTTTTAGGCTCCGGGATGGTCTGGTTGAGGAGCCAGGTCCGGCGATGGCCCGCATAGCCCACCCGGCGTGGAACTCCTGCCAGCCATGCTTCAAGGGCGCTCCGCAGCGAATTCGGGAGGAGCACGGCGACGTCGAAGCGTCCCCGGAGTTTGGCCGCTGTCGCCCACACGCTCTCACGGCGCGAGATTTCCAGCACTCCGGAAACGCCGGCCACGCGTTTCCAAAAGTCGGCCAGCTTTTTCGGTGTAAGCACCGTGACCCGTGCGTCCGGGCGACCTTCCGCGAAAGCCTGAACGGTTGGGGCAGCCATCACCGCGTCGCCGAGCCAGTTCGGGGAACGCACGACGATGCGGAGAGGCTCAAGTTTCGCATCCGGCGGCACATGCACGCCACGCTTGGCCGAGGCGCAGAGAAAGTTCGGCAAGGGAAGTTTCCAGCGGTTGTGCACCCAGAACCAGTCCTGCGGAGACTCGCGGATCTGGCGTTCGAGAACGAGGTTGAGATCGGCCGTGAGTTTCTCCGGGGCGTCCTCGCTCCACGGCACCTCCTCGGAGAGAACAACACGCCACTTTGCGAATCCGGCTGTGTGAATGGCGACAGGGATCACCACCGCCCCGGTTCGCAACGCCAGCGTGGCGGCCAGCGTCGACGTCGAGGCAAGGCGCCCGAAGAACGGGGTCCACATCCCGCCATCGCCCGCATGTTGGTCCACCAGCACGCCGACGATCCCGGGTTCCCGAAGGAGGGCCAATGCGGCGGTAAACCCTTTTTTCCGGTCGAACGTTTGCACGCCCAGGCGCCGCCGGTCGCGGTTCACCAAATCGTCCACAAGAGGATTCCGCAGGGCTTGGTAGACGGTGCCGAAGCGGGCCTCGGGAACGCGAAAGACGAGTTGGGCGTAGAGCTCCCAGTTTCCGATGTGGTTGATCGCGAGTACAACCGGGCGGCCGGCGGCGATGGCAGTCTGGATGCGGTCGAGCCGCTCGATGACCGCCACGCGGTTGATCTCATCCTGCGTGAGTGCGGGCATCTTGAAGGCGCAGACTGCGTTTGCACCGAGAGTCGTGAAATGGCGGAAGACGAGCCCTTTGAGCTCCGGATTTCCCTTGCCGAATGCGCGTTCCAGATTTTCCCTTGCGAGCCTCCGGTAGCCGGGCAGGATGATCCACAGCAACGCTCCGAACGTCTGCCCAAGGACAAAACAGACGGAGAGTGGTAGCCGCCTTACGCAAGCCACCACCCCGGCGGCCAAAAGGTAAACCAATCGATCAGACATGCCGAAGAAACCCAAGAGAACTAAACGGAACCCCTGCGCGACGGAAACCATTTCCATCGGTCCCGGCGGAGTCGTCGGCGTACTCGGGGGGGGCCAACTCGGGCGCATGCTTGCCATCGCCGCCCGGCGGATGGGCTATTCCGTCCATGCGTTCGAGCCGATGCCGGACAGTCCGGCCGGCCAGATCTGCGATGTCGAGGTGAATGCTTCGTATACGGACGCAGAGGCGCTGTCCGGCTTCGCGCGTGGCGTGGATGTGGTGTCGTTCGAGTTCGAGAATATCCCCTCATCTGCCATCGAAGCGGTTGCCGCGCTCCGGCCCGTTCGACCGCGGGGGGAGGTGCTCCACATCTGCCAAAATCGCGAACGCGAAAAAATGTTCCTGCGCCGGCATGGATTTCCCTGTGCCCCATTTGCCGTTGTCTCGTCCAAGCGCTCACTTTCCGCTGCCATTCGCCGGATCGGCACGCCCTCCGTGTTGAAGACGGCGGATTTCGGCTATGACGGCAAGGGGCAGATCAAACTCGACCCCGGCTCGGATGCTGCCGCTGTGTGGCGCGCCTTCGCGGCTCCACGCGGGGTTCTCGAGGCATGGATTCCTTTTGTCGCCGAGTTGTCCGTCGTGTGCGCCCGTTCGCAGTCCGGCGAAATCGTTCCTTTTCCCGTGGCGGAGAACCGGCACGTGCGCCACATCCTCGACGTCTCGATTGTGCCCGGCCGCTTTCCTTCAGACGTTCTCGCGCGGGCGCAGGACCTTGCAGCCGAAATCACCGAGGCCTTGGATGTCGTCGGCCTGCTCGCCGTCGAGATGTTTCTGACTTCGGATGGCAAGCTGCTCGTCAACGAACTCGCCCCGCGACCTCACAATTCGGGGCACTTCTCGTTCGATGCCTGTGTCACGAGCCAGTTCGAGCAGCAGCTCCGCGCCGTCTGCGGTCTCCCGCTCGGTTCGCCCGAACTTGTCAGCCCGGCTGTGATGTGGAATCTCCTGGGAGACCTTTGGGAGAAAGGCGAGCCCGACTGGCGGGTCATTCTCGACGAGCCACGGGCCAAACTCCACCTCTACGGAAAATCCAACCCGCGACCCGGCCGCAAAATGGGACACGTCACCGTCCTGGCCCCCACCGTCCGTGAGGCACTCGCGATTGTGGAGCGCATGAAAAGCCAACTGGGCACCGCCTGAGCGCGCATACCCGGAAAGCGGGCTGGCGGATTCCCGTTTGTCGGGACTAGGGTGTTTCCATGCACGTGACGAAGGTGAAGTATGCGCTCTGGGCTGCGGACTGGCAAAGGTGTCTGGAGTTCTACCGACGGATGTTCGACGGGGAAGTCACCATGGCTTCTGAGGTTTGGAGCGAGGTGGTCGTGGCCGGGGCGACGATCGGGATCCATGGAGGCGGAGAGGGGAAACGCACGTGGACGGGTCTGACCTTCCAGCTCGACGACCTGCGCGAAGGCCTGCGCCGGCTATCGGAGTGCGGAGGAACGCTGGCGAGCGAGCCCGTGGATACGCCGGAAGATCCCCTTCACCTCGCGATGTGCGTGGATCCGGAGGGCAACGAGTTCCTGATGACCCAAAAGCGGACCGCGCGCTGAGACCTGCTCAGTCCCGGTGATAGGGCAGTCCCGCCCGGAGTGTTGCCGCACGGTAGATCTGCTCGAGCGCAACCACGAGGGCAAGTTCGTGCTGTAGGGTCATGCGGCCCAGTGACCAGAGGAGATCGGCCTGCGAGCGCATGGCATCCTCCCAACCATCCGAGCCCCCCACGAGAAGTGCACAGCGTGAAACCGAGTGGTTCTCGAGCGCCGCAATCTTCGAAGCAAACTCACGGCTGGCAAACTGCTGTCCGCGTTCATCGAGCAGAATGCGGTGAAACCCCTGCGAGCGCTCGATGAGTTGACGCGGGGTGTCGCGGGTCTCCTTGAGAAAGACTAGTTCGCAGGAACCGAAGCGCGCCAACCGCGCGGCATACTCGTCGATGCCGGCCCGCGCATAGGCCAGGGCGGGCTTGCCGACGGCGAGAATGCGCCAGGTCAACGCTCGACCGGATTGAAGTCGGCGGCGTGATAGGAGCTTCGCACGAGGGGACCGCTGGCGACAAACTTGAAGCCCTTTTTGCGCGCGATCTCTCCGTAGAGCTCGAAGGCGGCCGGCTCGATGTATTCGACGACAGGCAGGTGATTCGGCGTCGGCCGCAGGTATTGGCCGAGAGTGAGAATCTGGACATTGGCCTCGCGCAAGTCGTCCATTGCCTCGAACAGTTCCGGCTCCGTTTCGCCCAAGCCGAGCATGATGCCGCTCTTGGTCATCATCGAGGAATCCATCTCTTTCGCGCGGCGGAGGACGTCGAGGGAAAGCCGGTACTTCGCCCGGGAACGAACCTTTGGCGTCAGCCGTTCCACCGTCTCAAGGTTGTGGTTGAAGATGTCAGGACGGGCATCGATCACCCGGCGGATGGCATCGTCTTTCCCGTTGAAGTCGGGAACCAGCACCTCGATGGCGATCTTCGGATCGAGTGCACGGATGGCTTCGATGCAACGGCCGAAGTGGTCCGCCCCACCGTCGGCAAGGTCGTCGCGGGCGACTGCGGTGAGAACGACGTGATTGAGGTTGAGGCGCTTCACGCCCTCGGCGACGCGCTGCGGCTCGTCGTCTTCGAGCGGGAATGGTTTGGCTGTGTCAACAGCACAGAATCCGCACGCCCGCGTGCAGCGATCTCCGGCGATCATGAACGTGGCCGTGCCACCGCTCCAGCATTCCCAGCGGTTCGGACACTGCGCGCTTTCACAGACCGTGTGGAGGCGGAGGTCGGAGACGAGGTGTTTTGTGGAGAAAAAGACGGGATTGTTCGGCAGCCGCACCTTGATCCACTCGGGCTTCTTCGCTTGGTGGAGTGACGGGTCGATCTTGATCGCGGGCATGACGGTGCAAATAATCGCGTCCTGCGCTTCTGCTGTCAACGGCAAGGCGTCTTCCGGCTGGAAATCCTGCGAGGTTTTGCGCAGTGTGGTCAACTCCCCATGAAGCCCCTTTTCCTCATCGCAGCCCTCTGCGGACTCGCGACGGCCTCCGCACAGGAGAAGCCGGGAATCTTCTCGGGCATTTACGATAATGGACAGTTCCAATCACTCACTTTCGTCAATTCCCTCTCGGGGTGGGACACGTTTTTCAATGCCGGCTATCTCGGCGACAATCGGGTGATCGCGAATGTCGAGGCGGGTCTCATCTGGTCGGGGCACGAGGTCTTCGACCGTCCCGCCGGGGTCGCGGACGCTGTCGCCCTCACGTTGGCGGGACCCGGTGCGCTCGCCGAAGTGGACTTTCACGCGACCATGGTGGGGCACATGCTTGCCGGAACAGGCTACGTCGCGGGCACGAATCCCCCGCAGTTCACGCTCGTCGGCGTGGGTATGGCGCCGCATGCAAAGCTCTGGTCGGGAGCGGTTGCGACGTCCTATGCCCCGGCGGCCGTCGGGGAGTTCGGTACCGGGGCAACCGCTGCAATCGGGGTCTATCGGCCCTTTTTTCAAGGAATCGGCGGCGTGAAGCCGGACGTCGTCAACAGCAGTTGGGGAGGGCTTGGGCCGGCTGCCAATGATCCGACGAGCCTTGCGATCGACGGGCTCGCACGGGAAAATCCGACCGTGGCGTTCGTCGCTGCCGCGGGAAACGATGCGTCCGCGTCGGTGAGTGCACCCGGTTCGGTTTACAATGGAATCACGGTGGGTTCCCTTGGCGGGACGGGCTTTCGGACGCCATCGGCATTCACCTCACGGGGGTTGGCGAGTTTTCATAATCCTGTCACCAACATGACGACTCAGAACGCGCGGGTCGCTGTCGATCTTGCCGCACCGGGGGAGAGCCTCGTCTTGGCAGCGTATCTCGGAGGGACCGGCTCGGTTGGCGCGTCGACGGATCCGAGCATTCAGGACCTTGTCCAGCCTGTGCCTGCGACCGACCTCTATTTTCTGAATCAGGATGGAACAAGCTTCGCCGCACCTGTTGTTTCGGGGGCGATTGCACTCCTCCGGCAGGTGGCTGATGAGCATCCGCTTCTGAATTTTGCGGGGACACCGTCTGCAAAGGACGCAAGGGTGATCAAGTCCGTGCTTATGGCCGGGGCGGAGCGAACGGTGGGTTGGGACAACGGACTCGCAAGCGATGGCGTTGTGATGCGGACCACACAGGGGCTCGACGCAGCAACCGGTGCCGGCGCGCTTGCACTCGACCGAACAGTCGAGATTTACTTCCTCGCAGAGACTCGGGATCTTTCCGGCAGTGGAGGGGGTTCCATCACGGCGAAGGGCTGGGATTTCGGAAGCGTCGCGCTGGCGGGTTCGAATGACTACACATTCGCCAATCCGTTTTCCGAGCCGGTCGAACTGACGCTTTCGCTCAATTGGTTCGCGGGGCGCACGTTTGATGACGGAACGAACCTCGGTGAGGCGATTCATTTTTCCGATTTGAACCTCCAGCTTTGGACGGTCAGTGGCGGCCTGTTCACGAGTCTGGTGGCTTCATCGGAGACACTCTACAACAACAGCGAGTTCCTCCGTCTGATGGTGCCGGCTGGACAGTATGGGGTGCGTGTCGAGTTTGAGTCTGCCCTCTACGGAAGCCCTGGCCCGGGAGGCGAGGAGTATGCCCTCGCGTGGCAGGCAATCCCCGAGCCCTCGGCGCTGTTTCTTGCGCTCTGCGGCTTGGTTCTTCTCGTTCTCGTCGCACGCCGGAGAGCGTGAACCGCCCACCTACTCGACAGGATTCGCGCGCGGAACGATCAGAAGATCAGCCGGCAGACGCGGGATGAGAGCGCATTGTTCCGGCGTCAGCGAAAGGCTCGGCGCAACAAGCCCGTCGGAAAACGCCGGAATCGCACCCGTAAAGCCGATGTCCTGCACGTCGGGCGTATCGAAGAAGATGAGAAACCGGATTTCGCCGCCGCCCAAGTTCTCGATGTGGTGCGGGTAAGCGCGGGGGATGAAATAGATGTCCCCGGGATGGAGTTCGTATGTCTCCGCTGTTCCGCCCGGGCTTTGCACGGTCATTCGGGCGTGGCCTTGCAGGACGTACCCGAGTTCGGCGGTTTCAGGGTGCCAGTGCGGCTCCCGCATACCGCTTCCTTCGAGCCGGAGGGAATACATGGCCTGCTTTCTGAGCACCGGCCACGTATCGCGGCGGGCCACGATGGCGGATCCGTGGACGTTTCCGAGGAGCGGCGATCTTGTCTCGATGGCGAATTTGTAAGGGCTGGGATACGTCGCTGTCTCGGGGACTGCTGGTTGTGCAGCAAGTCGGCCGAACTGGATGTCCATCGACGAGCGGGTGACTCCGTCGAGTGCGTGTTCGGCAAGGCCCCACGTATTGCCGAGTACGGATTCCGACAAGCAACCGGCAAATCCCGAAAGCCCGAAGTCCTCGGCACTCTCATGGGAAAAGACGATGACGAACTTCACCGGACTCGTGCCCGTGTTTTCGATGGCATGGAGAGCCCCGCTCGGGATGAAGAACATCTCGCCTGCCCCAATGGTGAATTGGGCGTGCACGTTGCCGCTCGCGAAGAGCGTGACCAAGCCCGTTCCTTCCGTGCAATAGGCAAGTTCGTCCGCATTGGCGTGCCAGTGCGGCTCACGGAAGCAGGAGCCCTCGATCTCGAGAGTCGAAATCGAGAGCCCATCGAGGATGGGGAAGTTGGCTTTTGTCGCCGATGTACGACGCCCCGAGGCAGTGTGAATCTGGGGGGCGAGCTGGCCGAGTGCGAGGCGGTGGGACATGGGGGGCGGGTTTTCCGCACCGTAGCCGCCACACAGCAATTGGCAACCCCGGCAAAGCGGGCCTTGTTGTTTTGCGACGGATACGCTCTTCTCCGAGCATGAAACGTGCATTCCTCGTTTTGGCCCTTGTCGTTTCCCCGCTCGTCGTTCGTGCCCAAGAGATGAGCACGAAGTCTGACTTCACCTCCCGGATCACGTTCAACGCCGTCCGTGACAAGTCGACAAGGCTCGAGGGGGGCGACTGGGACGACATGAAGGATCGCATCCGTTTCAACATCTCGCTCCGCAACTCGGATCCGAACAAAGCCTTCCCCGGTTTGCGTGTTGTCTTTTACCTTTTTGGCCAGAGTCAGGTCGATACCAAGGCCGTGCAGTTGATGCAGAAGTATACCAAGGACGTCTCGCTCGCACCGCTTGAGGAGGTCAAACTTGAGACGCCGGAGGTGATCAGCCAGTGGGATGACACCGGGGCAAAGTTTGGGGCGAAATACAAGGGTTGGTACCTGCAGGTTTTTGGTCCTGATGGCAGCCTCTTCGGCGAGAAAAAGACGAGCGCCTTTCTGGATCCCTCGGCGGATCTTTCTTCCGCCAAGGAAGGGGCATACTATACCCGCAAACTGCAGGTGCTGGACTTGGAGTAGTCGACGCTGCTTGGTCTCAGCGATTCTTTTCGAACCAACTGCGCACTGCGATCGCTCGGTCGGTGGGTTCCGCGGAAACGTTCTCGCTTTCTGGAGGGAGGTTCCCGTGGTCGAGATTCCACGCCGAGCGCTCGCCGAAGGCATGGTAGGTCCAGTCCCAGCCGTAATCCTCGAAAAGCGAAATGGCATCCGAAAGGTAGCGGGCCGCTCCGGGAGCCCACCGGACGACACTGAATTCGCCTACGTAGATACGGGCTCCGTAAGCCCTCTGGAACTCGCGCACCGGTGCCAGCTGGCGCGCCAAGGCATCCCGGTCGAGTGGACGCTCATTGAACGTGCCGGGGTAGGCGATCTTCTGTTCCCAAGGTGTTTCGAACCCTTGGTGGGTGTATTCGTGCGGCCAGTAGACATGCACCTCGTAAATCACGCCGGGCACCCAGACCGGTTCCATCCATGCAAAGCCTTCGGGTGAGTTCCAATGGTCACAGGCAATCAGCACCGGCGTGCGGGGATCGATCTCGCGCACGGCCTCGGCGGCCCGCTTCTGCGCATGCCACCAGTCCGGAACGCCGGGAGGCGACGGACGGTTCTGGACCGGTTCATTCATCAGGCCGTAGGCCCACACCGCCGGATGCCCCCGAAATCGGGCTGCAATCTTCCTCCACACATCGATGTAATAATCCTGCACGGGCTTCTCGACGGCGAGCCGCAGCGTGCCATCCGGGAGCCGACCACCCGGGAGTGTGTGAAGATCGATAGCGACCTTGATTCCAAGTTGTTGCGCCTCGTTGAGCACAAGAGCGAGTTCGTCCAGCCTTTGTTCCAACCATTCGCCATAGGCGGGGGAGCAGGCGGGGACTTCCTCGCGGGGCCAGTCGGGATTGACGATCTGCCAGCGGACCAAGTTCACTTTCCAATCAGCCATGGCCCGCAGGAGACCGGGCGCATAGGTCTTCGGCCCCACCACGCCGCGAAGCCGCGGCGGACGGACGGGAGCGTTGCGCAGGATCGTCAGCGTGACATTCGCAAGCCAAACGGTTCCCTCACTGCCTTGAAGGCCGAGCTGAAGCTGCCCGGCGGTGGCATCTGGTGGAATGCGCACAATCGTTTCCCCGTGACGCCAATCGAATGAACCGTGCGGCTGGTCGATATTGAACCATTTCGGCCCCTCTTCGCCTGAGGTGAAGTGCAACTGGCACTTGATGCCTTCGTAGCTCCGTGGAGGCTGGGTGACGGAGTCCGCCTTGAGGTCAGCGGAAATGAGCACTTCCTTTCCACGGAGAGGAGCCAGATCAATCGGTACAGGGAAAAGGCCTTCGGCCGCCGCGGCTCCCGGCCCCCGTTCAGCTCGCAGCGCGGGCATGCCTCCGGGGCCCTCGGCCACCCAGCGCGTCCCCTTGGGGAAAGCCTCCGCCCGGGAAAGATCGAGCCGCATTGCAGCGGCGCTTGCCGGCAGCACCGTGCTTGCCAGAGCCATCAGCATGAGAATTCCGCTTCGCATTCCGCCATGCTTGGTCTCGCCTTGGGCGAATGCAAGCCGCACGCTGCGGAAGAAACGCTTTGCATCGGCCACCCGGGCACCGGATGATGCCCGGCATGAAAATGCGCGCGTTCGGCTCCACCGGGCGGGAGGTCGGCGAAATCGGCCTCGGATGCTGGCAACTCGGAGGAACGGATTGGGGGGGGCTGAGCGACCTCGCAGCCCGAAGCATCCTCCTCGCAGCTGTCGAGTCGGGGGCCACATTTTTTGACACGGCAGACGTTTACGGAGGAGGTCGCAGCGAGGAACTGATCGGAAAGTTCCTCAAGGAGACCAAAACCAAGCCGTTCGTGGCCACGAAGATCGGCCGCGCGGCGGGAATCTATCCCGATGGATACAACCGCGCGACGGTCGAGGCGGCAGTGGAGGCCTCATTGCGTCGGCTCGGATTGGAGGCCTTGGATCTCGTGCAACTGCACTGCGTTCCAGGGGCTATCCTGCGAGAGGGAGCGATTTTCGAGTGGCTCCGCATCCTTCAGAAACAGGGAAAGATCCTCCACTGGGGTGCGAGCGTGGAAACCATCGAAGAGGGAATGCTTTGCATGGAGCAGCCCGGCCTCGCGGCGCTGCAGGTGATTTTCAACATTTTCCGCCAGAAGCCTTCCTTCGAGTTGTTTCCGGCTGCGCACCGCAAACACGTGGCGATCATCGTCCGTCTCCCTCTGGCAAGCGGACTCCTTGGCGGACACCTCACAGGGCAAACTGTCTTTCAGCCCTCGGATCACCGGCACTACAATCGCGATGGGCTGCACTTCAATGTCGGGGAAACGTTCTGCGGTTTGACATTCGAAGACGGTCTGGAGCTTGTCGCGGAACTCCGCAGCCATGTTCCGCCGGGCGTCAACCTGCCCGAGTTCGCGCTCCGTTACATTCTCGATTTCCCTGAAGTTTCGGTTGTTATTCCGGGTTCAAGCCGCCCGAGCCAGGCCTCCGCAAACACACACGCGACGCGACTTCCCCCGTTGCTCCCGCAGGTTCACGCGGAACTCCGCGAGTTTTACTTCGAGCGCGTTGCCGCCAAAATTCGCGGACCGTATTGAGAAGCCATTGGCGGAGAGCAGGAAAATCCGGGCCCGCCGTCCACCCTCCGGGCCCGGACATGATTTCCTTCCCTTTCCCCTGTCCCTCCCGCGCTTCAAGCATCTACCGTGCCAGATCCCGGGCTCAGAAGGCGAAGCGGTAGAGAGTGGAGCTCCGAAAAGTGTCGCCCGGTTCCAGGCGGATTGTCGGGAAATGCGAGTGGTTTGACGCATCGGGAAAATGTTGCGTCTCAAGACAGAAACCACCCCGGTGGATAAACGGGCGGCGGCCCTTTCCGGTCCGCTCGGGCGAAAGGAAATTTCCAGAATAGAATTGGATGCCGGGCTCGGTGGTCCAGACCTCCAATGAGCGTCCGCTGGAGGGTTCAAATGCCCGGGCGGCCAGCTTTGGGGAATCCGAGGGGCCCTTCGCATCGAGAACCCAATTGTGATCGTAGCCGCCGGCGTGGGTGAGTTGGGGATCCGCCGTGTCAATGTCACGACCGATGGGTTTGATCTTTCGAAAATCGAACGGAGTACCCTGCACCGCACGAACTTCCCCGGTCGGAATGAGGCGCTCATCGATCGGAGTGAAATGGTCGGCAAAGATTTCCAACTCGTGGCCGAGAATGTCGCCGGATCCGCGGAGGTTGAAGTAGGCATGGTTCGTCAGATTGACAAGAGTGGGAGCGTCGGTGGCAGCTTCGTAGCCGATGTGCAGCGCGTTTGAGTCGTCCAATCGAAAACGCACAGACACGCGCAGATTTCCCGGATACCCCTCCTCCCCATCGGGCGAGTGGTAGCACAGGAGAACGGAATCTTTTTCTCTTGCCGCGAGTTCCCAGACGCGTGTGTCGAAACCCCGTGAGCCGCCGTGCAGGTGGTTCGGGTGGTTGTTCGTTGCGAGCTCAAGCGCCGAGCCATCGAGGGATGTGCGACCAGCCGCGATCCGGTTGGCCACGCGGCCGACTGTGCATCCAAAATAGGCGTTCTCCAGAGCATTCAGGTAGCCGCCGAGCGAATCGTATCCGAGGCACACATCATCAATCCTCCCATCGCGGGAGGGGAGGTGGATCGAGGTGAGGGTGGCTCCATAATTGGTAATGCCGACGGAGACACCGGAGGCATTTTCAAGCACGATGTGGTGCACGTCACAAAAGTCCGCGGGAGATTTCACAAGGAAAATCATTCCCCACTGAGGGGCATCGCGGAAAGAACTTAATCCCGCGTCCGGTATGCGGCCTCGTGGTCGAGCAGACGGGCCTTGAGATCAAGGCCCGAGGCAAAGCCTGTGAGCGATCCGTCGGCACCGACGACACGGTGGCAGGGAATTACAATCGCGCACGGATTTCGCCCAACAGCTCCTCCCACAGCGCGGGCGGCTGCCGGGCGGCCAACAGCTGCAGCCACATCGGCGTAGGTTCGCGTCTCGCCGAACGGAATCGCGAGAAGTTGGTGCCAGACGGCTTGCTGAAAGGCGGTTCCGGCCGGGGCGAGCGCAAAGTCGAGGCGGATGGGTTGGCCCGCGAAATAGCGATCCAAGGCCCGCTTTACCATATCGAATCCATCCTCCGTCCAAACCCACGAGGCATCCTCCGCAGGCGCACAACGGTCGGTTTTGAAGTGGACTCCGCGGAGTCCGGAATGATTTCGGAGCAGAGTGACCGAACCGCAGGGGGTGTCATGGTATGCGGCGTGGATCACAGGGTTCGCGGAGCAGCGGCTTTGCGCAGACGCTCCATGATGGCGGCCCCGAGACCTTCCTCCGGAAGCATTTCCGCATGGATTTCACGAGTCGCCGAGGCGTCCAGTCTTCTCAGAGCTGCATAAAGGTTCGTGGCGGCCTCCCGGAGATCGCTGCCTCGGCTCAAATGCTCGACCTCGGCATAGCCCGCGCCGTCCAGCGTCCACGCAAGCAATCCGATCGCGGGATGCGGCTGCGGGAGCGCCTTCGGAATGAGGGTGACCGGTTTGCGCGGGGCATAGTGGCTTGCAAGCCCTCCGGGAGCCGCGACCGTCTTGACACCGCCTTCTTCCACACGGCCATAAGCGGCCAACTGCGCCGCGGTGATCGGTCCATGTCGGAGAATGTGAAGGCGGTCGTCCTCCACATGGACGATGGTGGACTCGATACCGTGCAGGCAGGATCCGCCATCCACAACGAGAGGGATGCGGCCACCGAGCTCCTCAACCACATGGGCCGCCGCTGTCGGGCTGATGCGACCGAAACGGTTCGCGCTTGGCGCGGCAATCGGGCTCCCGAACGCCTTGGAAACGGCGCGGAACACCGGATGGGCACTCATTCGGACAGCCACGGTTGGTTGGCCTGCTGTGACGAGGTCCGGCACGAGCGGGCGGCGAGGAACGACGAGAGTGAGCGGGCCGGGCCAGTAGGCATCAGCCAGCTTCCGGGCCAAATCCGGAAGCTCCGCGACTTCCGAGGCCGCCTCCGGCGAAACCACATGCACGATCAGGGGGTCGCTCAACGGTCGCGCCTTCGCCTCGAAAATCCGGGCGCAGGCATTGGCATTCCTTGCATCCCCGCCGAGTCCGTAAACCGTCTCGGTCGGCAAGGCCACGATGTCGCCTGCCCGGAGAATCTCCACGGCCCGCTCGATGGCGCCGGGCCCTTGATCCACTACAGTGTTCACTCCAGCACGGCACGCTCGACCTCGGCGGTCTGGCGAGAACGAAAAGCCTCCAGCGCGACAAGCACCGATTCGTCGGTTGTCGCCAGTTGTGCCGCAGCAAAAAGCGCGGCGTTCTTCGCACCGGCCGTCCCGATCGCGAAAGTCGCCACCGGCACACCGGCAGGCATTTGAACGATGGAGAGCAGGGAGTCCTGCCCTTTCAGAATTCGGCTTTCCACCGGCACTCCCAGCACAGGCAGGACCGTGTGCGCCGCCAGCATGCCCGGCAGGTGGGCGGCTCCGCCGGCTCCGGCGATGATGGCCCGCAGACCCCGCCCGGCGGCGGATTTTGCGTAGGAGGCCATGAGATCAGGCGTCCGGTGTGCGGACACAACCCGGCACTCGTGGGCGATACCGAGACCGGTCAGGATGTCGGCGGCTTCTTTCATCGTCGGCCAATCCGACGTGCTGCCCATGACGATGCCGATGAGGGGATTCGCGGAGTTCTTCATTCGGAAGTTATGTTACGAAATCGTTTCAGAACGGTTTTTGACACTGTGCCCGACCCGCAATGGACTACACGGCTGCGGGGTGCTGTTCGGCTTCGCGTTGTTAACAGAGACGCCATGCCTAGAGGAACAGTAAAGTGGTTCAACGACAAAAAGGGATTCGGTTTCATCGTCGATCCTGAGATGAACGAGGACATCTTCGTGCATTTCAGCGCGATCGAGGCGAAAGGCTATCGGAGCCTCAAAGAGGGCGAGCACGTAGACTACGAACTCGTCAAAGATCAAAAAGGTTCCCGAGCCGCGAAGGTTGTGAGAGTATGACAGCGTGCTTCCCAACATCGTCCTTTGCGGTTTCATGGGCTGCGGGAAATCGTCGGTCGGACGGCGAATCGCCTCGCTGACCGGTCATCGATTCGTCGACAGCGACGATCTTGCGGTTCAGAAAGCCGGGAAGGCCATTACGGAGATTTTCGCCGAAAGCGGGGAAACCGGATTCCGCGATATCGAGCAAGGCGTGATCGCTGACCTTGTCGGCGTGGCCGGCATCGTGCTCGCAACCGGCGGGGGGGCCGTGTTGCGAAAGGAAAATCGCGAGGCCCTGCGACGCATCGGTGCAGTGGTGTGGCTCGATGCAGATCCCGATGTGCTTTTCGAGCGCGCCATCCGCAGTCAACGGCGTCCCCTTCTGCAGACGCAGGATCCGCGGGCGACATTCGGCGAATTGCTCGCTGCCCGCGTCGAGATCTACCGCGAGGCAACCGATGTGCGCATCGATTCCACGGGGCTCGGCCATGACGAAGTGGCGCGCAGGGTTGTCGAGGGCGTGATGCGCCACCGCGCGGCGGCAGCCCAAGGCTGATCTTTTTCGGATTGCCTGCGGGCAGGCTTTCCGGGTTCGAATTTCTTGGAAGGACTTCCTTTCTCGCGCAGGGCGCCACCGAGGAGGTGGGATCGATTCGGCGTTGCCTCACCCCTGCGGGGTCCCGCATTCGCAACATCTGTCGCTGCGCTCCGCTCGAGCGGAGTTCTCATCCCACAGGAACAGATTTGTTTTTGCTTTGCAAAAACCCGGAGGGGGTGGGATTCGAACCCACGGAACCTTTCGGCTCTCCGGTTTTCAAGACCGGCGCAATCGACCACTCTGCCACCCCTCCCTGAGCTTTGCAGCGTATCACCAGTTGCAGGGGGGTATCCAGTGTTTTGAACTGGGAATCACGCGCCTTTACTCGACTGCGACGCAGTGGTATCTCTGGAAGCCCTCCTATGAAACGTTCCATGGCCCTCCTCCTTGGGTGCTCCTGTCTTGCTCTGCTCTCCGGCTGCGCATTGAAAGAAAAGTATGCCGCCAACAACTCGGCGGCCGACCGTTGGCTCGCCGGAGCCGGGCAAAGTCCTGCCCAAGTGAATTTCGAGGGCGTTTATTATTCTCCCGATTGGGGCATGGCTGTCCTCAACCAGAAGAACGGCGAGATCGCAGGCACGCTTTCGTATTTCACCCTCAAGGGGGTCGTGCGCGGGCGCGTCGCCTCGCTCGTGCTTGTCGACGACTCGTGGGTGGAGCACACGATGGTGCTCAAGCGTCGCGACAACGAGGTCCTCGAGGGGTCGGTGTCTCCCTCGATTCCCTATTCCTCCAGCGACAGCAAGAAAGTCATTTTCGAGCGCATTGTGCGATGAATCTGCATCTTTCGGCCGTTGTGTTGCTTCTGGCAATATGCTGCAGCGGGTGTGCGGTGGTCGATCGTGTGCGGACAGACCGCTACACGAGAAATGCCGCAGCCGCGGATCGATGGCTTTCGGATCAAACCCAGCCTGCGGCGCTGCGTTTGGCGGGCACTTGGACGAGTCAGGACTGGGGCCGCGCGACTTTCCGGCAGAGTGGACGCACTGTCGAGGGTTCGCTGGGTGACTACGATGTCCGGGGTGTCGTGAGCGGCTCCCGAGCCTATCTTCTTCTCTCCTACGCCGACTGGAACTACTACAGTGTCATTCTTGAAGAGGTGCATCCGGGCACTCTGGCGGGGAACTTCTCGCGGGCATTTCCTTTCCGCAAAGCGCTCGCCCGTCCGATCCGCCTTCACGAGGTCATACGCTGACAAGGGGGATTTATCGCGTTGCCATCACGCCGGTGGTGGCTAGAGTCCAGCTTGCCAGAGGCTATGGACTGCGGACGGCGAAACCCCGCCAGGGCAGGAATGCAGCAACGGTACGCCGCTCTTCTTTGCCGTAGTCCTCTGGTCTTTTGCTTTCAGGTGTATTTGACGACTTCCTCGATGGTCGTGAGGCCGTCGTAAATCGACCGGAGACCGTCCTCGCGGAGCGTCGTCATGCCGAGTTCGATTGCTTTCTGCCGGAGGAGTACACCCGGGGCCCGCTCGTTGATCATTTCGCGGATCGGGTCGGAAATTTTGAGCAACTCGTAGATGCCTTTGCGGCCCTTGTAGCCAGTCTGGTTGCAGTTCTCACAACCCTTTCCGTAGTAGAAATTCTTGTCACCGATGTCGTGGATGGTCAGTCCGAGGGAGCCGAGAACCTGTTCTGTGGGCTCGTAAGCCGTGCGGCACGAGGTGCAGATTTTTCGGATAAGGCGCTGCGCGAGCACGCACTCGAGAGAGGCGGAGATGAGAAACGGCTCGACACCCATGTCAACGAGCCGCGTGACGGCCCCGGTGGAGTCGTTCGTGTGGAGCGTGGTGAAGACCAGGTGGCCCGTGAGTGAGGCCTGGATGGCGATCTGCGCGGTTTCGACGTCGCGGGTCTCTCCCACCAGAATGCGGTCGGGGTCCTGACGCAGGAAGGCGCGGAGGATGCGTGAGAAGGTGAGGCCGATCGTATCATTCACCGGCACTTGGATGATGCCGTCGATCTCGTATTCGACCGGATCTTCGGCCGTGAGGAGCTTGGCATCGATCGTGTTGATCTTCCGCAAGCAGGAGTAAAGGGTCGTCGTTTTCCCCGAACCTGTCGGACCTGTAACGATGAAAATCCCGTTGGGCTTCTCAATCACCTGCAGGATGTAATTGTAAATATCGTCGGGCATCCCGAGCGTTTCGAGTTCGAGATTCACACTCGAGCGATCGAGCACGCGCAGCACGACGCTCTCACCGAAGGCCGTAGGAAGGGTGGAGACACGAAGGTCGACCTGTCGGCCGTTGATCACACGCTGGATCCGACCATCCTGCGGCAGCCGGCGCTCGGCGATGTTCAGGCTCGACATGACTTTCACCCGCGAAATGATCGGAAGGGCCAAGTGCCGTGGCGGGGGATCCATCTCGTAGAGAGCACCATCCACGCGGTAGCGGATCTTGAACTCTGTTTCGAACGGTTCGAAGTGGATGTCGCTTGCCCGCGCGGCGATGGCTTTGTCGAGGATGAGGTCGACGTATTTGATGATCGGAGCCGAACTTGCCTCGGCCGCGACGGCCTGCAGGTTGAAGTCGTCGCCTTCTCCATCCGCGACGGTCAAGTCGCCGCCCCGGCTGAGTTGATCGAGGATGTCGTCGATGTTTGTGACTTCCGAGCCGTAAGTGTCGCGGACAAGTTTGGCGACCTTCGCCGGAAAGGCCACCATCACGAGAATTTCGCGGCCGAGTGCAAAGCGGAGATCCTCGATCGTTTGAGGATTCAGCGGATCGGTGAGCGCGACATGGAGGGTATTGCCGGTGCCAACAATCGGGAAGGCCCCGTGAAGCCGCGCCAACCCGGATGGAATCAGGCCGATGGTGGCGGCATCCGGAGCAAAGCCCTCGAGGTTGTAGGCCTCGGCGCCGATCGCATCGGCAATGACTTGGATGAATCCGTTTTCGTCGACGACGTGGTGGTCGACAAGGAGTTGCTCGATCGGCGTGCCGGAAACGGCGACCTCTTGCACAAAGGCGTCGGCCTGCTCCCGCGTGAGGAGGCCACGCTCGGCGAAGATGTCGGTGACTTGATGGGCGTCCATGGAGGTCAGTCGAGATCGGTCATCGTCGTCGTGATGACTTCCTCGGCGGTGGTGAGACCGGCGAGCACCTTGCGGACGCCGTCCTCTCGCAGGGTGCGCATGCCGAGTTCGCGGGCACGTTGACGGAGCTGGATGGTCGACGCGTTGTTGTTGACCATGTTGCGAATTTCGTCATCGACGATGAAAATCTCGAAAATGCCCATCCGGCCCTTGTAGCCCTTTCCGCGGCAGAGTTCGCAGCCCTTGGGCCGCATAATGTTCGCCTCCGCCACCTGGGAACTCTCGACCCGCAGAACGTGCATCTCGTATTCGGACAGTTCCGCCGGAGTCTTGCATTTCGGGCAGAGGCGACGGACAAGCCGCTGGGCGACCACGGCCCGGACGGAGCTCGAGACAAGGAAGGGCTTGATGCCGATGTCCACCAGACGGGCGATGGCGCTCGGCGCATCGTTGGTGTGCAGGGTGGAGAGCACAAGGTGTCCGGTGAGCGAGGCATTCGTCGCGATGCTCGCTGTCTCAAGATCGCGAATCTCGCCGATCATGATGATGTTGGGGGCCTGACGGAGGATCGAGCGCAAGGCGGCAGGAAACGTCATCCCGATCTCCGCATTCACCGGAACCTGATTGATCCCGCTCATCTGGTACTCGACCGGATCCTCGACGGTGATGAGCTTGCGGTCGGGCTTGTTCATGTAGTTCAGGCACCCGTACAGCGTGGTGGTTTTCCCTGAGCCGGTGGGGCCTGTGACGAGGAGGATGCCGTCGGGCAGGTTGATCTGCCGCTCGAATTTCTGCTGGTCGTCGGAGAGGAAGCCCAAGTCCGGCAATCCGAGCACGAGCGATGTCTTGTCCAGAATTCGCATGACGATGCTCTCGCCATGAACGGTCGGAATCGTGGAGACGCGCAGGTCGATCGACTTGGCGCCGAGTTTGATCTGGATCCGGCCGTCTTGCGGGATGCGCTTCTCCGCGATGCTCATCGAGCCGGTCATGATCTTGATGCGGCTGATGATGGCTGCGTGGACTTTCTTCGGCGGACTCGGCATCTCCTGCAGCACGCCGTCGATGCGGAACCGGAGTCGGAACTTCGACTCGAGTGGCTCAAGGTGAATGTCGCTGGCCCGGTTGTTGTAGGCCTCAAGCAAAATGAGCGACACCATTTTGATGATGGGGGCATCGTTCTCGTGGCCTTCGGAGCCCTCCGCATCGGGGAAGTCCGCGGAAAACTCACCATCGATTCCCATCTGCTTCATCAAGCTGGAGGAGGCCTCCTCCGCGCTTCCGTAGTATTTGATGAGGCTTTTCCGGATGGCATCCGGCGTCGCGCAGACGTACTCGACCTCTCGCCGGAGCTTGTAGGTGAGATCGTCCATGGTCTGCATGTCCATGGGATCTCCTATGGCAATCACAAGGGCGCCCTCGCGTTCGCCAAGCGGGATCACATGGTAGCGCTTGGCATCTTCCGGAGCGAGGGCCGCCAAGGCTTCCGGCGGTACGGTGTAGTGCGCCAGATCGATGAACTCCATCCCGCTCTGTGCAGCCAGCGTGCGGGCCACATCTTCATGTGTGAGCACGCCCTCGTGGACGAGCGCATCCACGATGCTGGATGTCGTCATGTTCGCGCGGGCGTGGTCGACTTGGCCCCTTGTCACCAAGCCGACGTCCTGCAGGATTTCTACGATATAGTCGTCGTTCTGGGCCACTGGCGAGGAGATCGGGCTTCTGGATTAGGTCACTGCTCGCACAAAGTCAACGCTCACTCTTGCGTTTGCACTTCCCGTGCCGAACCACTACGCTCAAGCAATCGTGTCCCAGAAATACAATACCTACCTTTTCTTCGGTGCCCCCGGAAGTGGAAAGGGCACCCAGGGTGTCACGCTCGGTTCCCTCCCCAGATTCTATCACTGTGCGTGCGGTGACGTGTTCCGAACGATTGATACCCGCACCGCACTCGGACGGGCTTTTCTCGACTACTCGAGCAAAGGCCAGCTTGTGCCGGATGAAATCACGGTGGAGCTTTGGAAGCAGAGCATCCTCCATGCTGTTGAAGCTCATGCGTTCAAGCCGGACATTGATCATCTCGTTCTCGATGGCATCCCCCGGAATGTGCGACAGGCGGAACTCATGAGCGATACGATCTCCGTGCGGCGGGTCTTTCATCTGAGTTGTCCTGACCGTGAAAAGATTGTCGCGCGGCTCAAGAAGCGCGCGATCAAGGACAACCGCCTCGACGATGCGAGCGAGGAAGTGATTCGTCGGCGCCTTGAAACCTATGAGCGCGAGTCGAAACCACTGCTGCACTTTTACGGCAAAGACCTGATCGTGCCCATCGACGCCACGGAGCCCCCTGTGGTGGTTCTGCACACGATCCTCACCCACATCCTCCGCGACAGGGTAACGCCCTTTGACTTCACCGAAAACCGGCCGGATGGCGCAGTTTGAGAATCTCCGGGCCTCGTCCCTCTTCTGCCAGAAGTGCGGGCAGGCCATGCCCGTGCGGGAACGGCTTCTTCTCGTGTTGCCGGACAAGGAAATTTACGACTACCTCTGCACGGGCTGTGCCTCGTCGGTCGGACAGCGCGAAGTAACTGCGGGTGAGCGGGCGTTGGCGGCCCTGCAGAGGCCCTCGCGGCGGAGACTCTGAGATGCGGTTGGTGTTTTTTGGCACGGGAGCGATCGGGCTGCCTTCACTCCACGCGCTCCGCAACTCCCGGCAGCATGAAGTCGTGGCGGTCGTAACTCAGCCCGACAAGCCGGCCGGGCGGGATTTACGGCCGAGGGAATCTCCGGTGAAGCAATCCGCCTCAGGCCTCCCGGTCTTGCAACCCCGCCGCGTGCGCGAGTCGGTGGAGGAGTTGAAGATGTTCGGAGCCGACGCGTTCGTGGTGATCGCCTACGGTCAACTTCTCCCCGCGACGGTCCTGGGGATTCCGCCTCTTGGTTGCCTGAATGTCCATGCTTCGCTGCTGCCGCGGCATCGCGGGGCGTCGCCCATCCATGCCGCTCTGCTGGCAGGAGATGGGTCGACCGGAGTCACCATCATGCAGATGGATGAGGGGCTCGACACCGGAGATGTTTTGCTGGCGCGGGCGACTCCGATCAAGCCCGACGAGACCTGTGGCGAATTGCACGACCGGTTGGCTGATCTCGCTGTCGAGCCCTTGATCCGGGTTCTAGATGACCTGTCTGCAGATCGGGCCGTAAGGACTCCACAGGATGAATCCCTCGCGACAGTTTGCGGGAAGCTCACCAAGGAGAGCGGCCGTGTCGATTGGTCGCGTTCCACGGTCGAAGTGGACCGAATGATTCGGGCCATGAGCCCGTGGCCGGGGGCTTACACCATCGTAAAAGAAACCGGAGCAGCGCTCAAAATCCACCGCGCGATTCCCGTTTGCGGCGAGCGACTGGCTTCCGGTCATGTCCGGGTGTCCGAGGGGCAGCTGCTCGTGGGCACACAGGACGGCGCCATACAGATTGCGGAGTTGCAACTTCCTTCGCGGAAAAAAATGCTGACTGCCGATTTCCTTCTGGGAAACCGCAACTGCGTCGGACAGGTTTGGGAATGACCGGCGATCTACCGGTTGGCGGGGACCGCCTCCGGGGGCGTCAGGGCTTTGGCAAGGGAGGCGAGGCCCTTGTATTTCTTGCCGGTTTTCTTCACCATGCCGCGCGACACGAGATTCTGCAGCTTCTCGTAAGCACGCAGGCGGAGCATTTCCTCTCCTCCACTGGCGGCGTTTCTGGCTCTGAGCCGCTCGTGGACGACGTCGAAAAGTTGCTTGAATTCGAAAGAGCTTTTCTTTGACAGTACGGCTACGAGTTCTTCGGTAACCAAGTCAGGAAGTCGACGAGAGAACGCGCTTTTCCTTTGCATAAGCATGAGCAGAAAGAGTTACCACACCCGAACCGGCTTGTCAGGTAAAATTTTTACCTACCCCCCGTCGAGAGGTGAAGAAGATGCTGTTTCCGACTGCGTCTCGGGGAGCCTGCGCGGTTTGCAGAGGACCTTGGCGAAACCCGCCGCACGGGCACACTTGCGGCAGTAAAAGCGTGGGGACGCGACAAGCCGAGCCAGTGCTTCCGCGTCACGCTCGATGTCCTTTTTTGACCAGTCGCAGAGTGTTTTGCCCATTCCGGAACCACGGTACGCCCAAACGACCCGCTTGCGCAACACGCAGGCGTTGGCTACCATCCTGACAATGAGCACCACGTCCACCTCCTCGAAAGTCGCCTCGCCCGTCCTTACCGGTCTCCGCACCCTGCTCGCCGATTCCTACGCCCTGATGGGCCAGACGCATCTTGCCCACTGGAACGTGGAGGGTCCCAACTTCTTTCAACTCCACGTCGCCTTCCAAGGCCAATACGAAGAACTCTTCACCGCGATCGATGACATCGCCGAACGGATCCGCGCTCTGGACGAGTTTTCACCGGGCGGGCTCCAAACCCTCGCCAAGCTTTCCACGATCTCCGAGATGGCTTCCAGTGCCGCTCCCGCGAAAGACTTCGTCGCCCACCTCATCGACTCCCACGAAATCCTTCTCGCCAACGCCAAGACTCTTCGCGAGGCAGCGGGTGACGCAAACGACCTTGAGACGCAGGATATCGTTATTGGGCGTATCCAGATCCACCAGAAGACCTTGTGGATGCTCAAGAGCTTTCTCAAGAACCTTTAGGCGGCTTCGGAGCGGGGCGGGCTGTTCTCACTTGAGACCCATTCCCAATTAATCTGTTGCGAGTACGTCTCAACTCCCTATGTTGGGAGTGCAATGAGCGAAAGAGATTGGAAAGTCGATGCTGTCAGGATCGTGGAAGAACTCTTCCCCGCCACCCCTTCTTCGGTTTGGGACGAGCTCCTCGATTTGCGGAGACTGATTCTCTCGGGAGGCGATTGGCCTGCCGCGATCGGAGTCTTTCTGGCCTGCCGGCAGAAACTTGAGCAGGACCACTACCTGCCATTTTACCGACTGCGCAGATTGCTCGCTGTCAGCCTCGAATTGGAAGGCATCGACCTGCCCTCGTTGAAATTGGAACGCCTGCTGCGCTGTCGCTCCTACGGTCATTTGACCCGGGAGATACAGCGGGAAATCTTCGAGCACCTGCCTGCTTCCGAGGCGGATCTGCGCGTGCGACTGGTCGAGGCCTGAGAATTCTTTCCGCGGCGATTGAACGCGCGGAACCGGAGGGGTGTCTGATTCGTAACCGAACATGATGCCATGAAGAACCCCTACAAAAAAATCAACCGGAAGAACTATTCGCTTGGTGACCTTGTGAGCATCGTTGGTTCGTGCACAAGGGATACCAAAGAAACTTTGGCGGCTTTGATCGATTTGCTCGAAAGCGGTCGTGTGCGCGTTGCAAACCACGGACGTTTCAAACGCGTTCACGTCGCGATGGCGAAGTAACGGGTTTTCGCCTTGGATAAATCCACCCACGGGCCACGAGAGCCTTGCCAGAGAGGGCATCTTGTCGTGGGATGAAGCGGGATGCCTCACGTTTTCATCACCTGCGGTCCAGCGTACGCACCGATCGACGCGGTGCGACGACTTACCAATCTTTCGACCGGGGAAATCGGCACCGAACTGTATGAAGCGTGTTGCGCGGAAGGGTTGAGTCCCACCCTTTTCCGCGGGGAGGGTGCGACCTCGTCCTCTCCGCCCCCTCACACACCTTTCGGGACGAATGCTTCTCTGGAGGAAGCCTTCCGACGTGCGCGCCCGCAGCCGAATGCCATTCTTCACGCTGCGGCCCTTTGCGATTTCGAGGTTGAACGGGACGCCGCCGAGCCCGGGGTCGGCAAGATCGAAAGCCGGGCCGGTGGGTTGACTCTCCAACTTCGTCCTGCTCCCAAGATCCTTCCTCGATTGCGGGAGATTTTTCCCGGCGCTGTGGTGGTGGGATGGAAGTATGAGGTCGATGGCGACCTCGCGTCGTCACTTGCCAAGGCCCGCCGTCAGATGGAGGACTCCCGCTCCCAGGCTTGTATCATCAACGGGCCGGCGCTGGGCGACGCAGGCTTTGGATTTGTCCCCAGCGTCGGAGAGGTCACTTTCTTTTCGGATCGGAGGCGATTGTCTGTTTTTCTCGCTGCATGGCTGAAGACAAAGATCTGAGGACGCCCGTGGCGCTTTGTTGGATAGTGGTCGGCGGGCTCGCCGCCTCACTGCTGCTTCTGGCAGGGTATGCCGTTTTTGTCCTGACGACCATGGGGCAGAGTCTGGACAATCTGGCTTATTCGGGGCGGGAGGCGGTGACCGGACCGCTGGCCGTGGTGGATAGCGACCTGCTTGGCGAGGTGCGTGTTCCGGTGATCGCCGGGGCGGCGGCGATTGTCGCTCTCATCGCGGTGACGTTCCGGCGGTTCCTTCCGGGCCTTCTTGCGATTGTGGCCATGGGAGTTGCGATCGAAGGGGCGGAAGTCTTCAAACGCAAACTGGAGCGGCCTCCTTTGACACCGCTTCCGGTTCAGGCTCCCGCGTATTTCACAGCCGACACTTATCCCAGCGGACACACAACGGTGGGAACAACAGTCGCACTGGCTCTGTTGATGGTTGTGGGGCGGCGCACAAGGAGAGTGCTGGCACCTTTGGCGCTTGTCTTCTCCCTGCTCTTCGCGACAGGGGTTTTCCTGATGGGGTGGCACCGGCCTTCGGATTCCGTGGGCGGGCTCCTCTGGTCCGGTGCCTGTTTCGCCGTCGTTCTTCTGGCGTGCCTTCCCTTTGCGAGGCGCGGGCCGCCGGAGAAAAGCCCCGCAACAAATGGGGTTTTTGCCCTGCTCGGAGCCGCGGTGCTTTCCCTTGCTTTTCTCGGGGTTGCAGGGATGGCGGGTTCGGCCTTCTGGGCTTTCGCGGCCTTCGTGGCAACGATCGTGGTTTTCGGAGCGTGCCTTTTTGTCTGGGCCGTGCGAGCGATGGACCTTGCGACCTGAGTCAGGTTGCTGTGGCGGCTTTCGTAAGCTTTGCGAACCTGTGGACCAGCCAGAGGCAGATCTCAAACGCGTCCTCGACGGCGCTGAACGCAAGTTTTTCACCCGATTCGAGAGGCTCTGTCCGCTGTGAGGCCGTCTCGCGGGCGGCTTCCGATTCAAGACCATGCCGTTTCGTGGCCACGACGACTTTTTCAACCTCCCCGGGCTCTCTTTTCCGGGCGGCCTCCGCGAGAATTTGGATTCGTGATTCGAGAAAATCTTTCAGGGGTTCTGCAACCGAAGGGTCGTGCAAAACCGCGCGCGCGCGGTGGAATTCCGCCATGGCCTCACCGATTTGTCGCACGGTGTGCAAGCCGGCCCGCCAGCGCTGCAGGCGCGTCGCTTGGGCCGAAGAGAGTGCTCCGCCGGCCGCCAATTCGGCGCAGAAGCGCTCGATCTCCGCTGCTTTCAAGGTGAACTCGGACGAGGCATGGGCCTCCTCGCTGTCCGTTGCCGGATCTCGTGGTGGGAGAACCGCGCAGGCCAGAAGGCCCGCGAGGGCTTTCGGGACGAGATCGATCGCCGTGGCCGGATCCCTCAGCGCCTGGCCAGTCAGGTCGGAAACTGCACGCTCGGAGTCGGGCCAGATCGAACGGAGACGAGCTTCCAACAGGGGAAGCAACGGGCTGATGGCAATCGCCGGAAGGAGATTGGAGAGGAGAAAGACAATGGCAAGGCGGGTCCCGACCTCCGGGGCCAGCGAGGCAAGGGCGCCGACAAGCGGAATCCCCGCTTGCTCCAGATAGAACAGAACCATCATCACCAACCCGCTGAAGAGGCAGAAAGCGTCCTCCAAACGGACGAGCCGCAGCGAGGCTCCGGTGAGCCCGACAGACAGAAAAAGCCGCAGAACAATCGCCCCCAGATTCGTTCCGTAGATGACGGGAATCGCCTTCTCTACAGGGATGGCGCCCGCGCTTGCGAGCGTGATGACGAGCATGGCGGCCCCGGTATTCGATTGGAGAAGGGCCGCGGCTGCGATTCCGCAAAGGAAGCCCGTCAGAGGCGAACCGAGCGCCACAGCGACCCCCTCGCGGAACCAGGCTTCATCCTTCAGGGGTGCGGCACTCGCGCCCATTTGCCCGAGGGCGAACAACAGGAGCCCGACGCCGAGCAGCACTCCTGCAATCGGGTTCCAAGGCTTGCGCCGCACGGCGCCCATGAAAATGCCCGCACCGCCAACGAGGTAGGCCACGGCCGGGTGGATGTCGATCGTTGCCAGGAAGGCCAGCGCAGTTAGCCCGACATTGCACCACACGACGGTCAGGCGGGCCGATTGTTCTTTCAGTAATCCTCCGGCAACCATGCTGACGAGGATAAAGGTGACGGCCGTGGCGCTCTGCATCAACGCTCCCGCGGCGATTCCAAGAAGGGCCGCAAGGACGGGCGTGTGAGTGGCGGATTTCACCACGTCGCGGAAGCCCTGTCCTGTGAGTTGCCTGAGATTCTCTCCCACGAGCCGGAGCCCGAGGAAGAACAGGCCGAGGCCGAGAATCAATCCGTTCAGGGAAGACATGGGACGCAGCCCCGCAGGGCCCGCAAAATGATGCCATGCACGCACAGGCGGGCGAGCGAATAGTTTCCACTGGCAGCATTGTTCCGAATCCTCCAACATGCCCCGCATGAGAGGTCTTGTGGGCGCAATCGGTGCAATCCTGCTGCTCTCCGGGTGTGTCACTCCCCCCGCCGCTCCGCGGCTGAAGAAGGATCCTAACCGTCCGCCCGTCAAAACCGGTCCTTTCTGGTGGGGCATCTCCACCAGTCCCTTTCAAAACGAGGACCGCGGCGAGAAACCGGGATCTCCCGATGACTTCCGCACCGACTGGGATTTGTTCGCCGATGCGAAGCGCGTGCCGCCCCGGGGCGAAGAGGCGGCGTGGAGTTGGACCCATTTTGAGCGCGACGTCGAGGCGCTGAAAAAAATCGGCGTGAACCACTACCGTTTCGGTATCGAATGGGCGCGTGTCGAGCCTCAGCCCGGGCGCTACAACGAGGCTGCGATCCGGCGCTATGTCGAGATGGCGCGGAAACTCCGCGCCGCCGGCATCGAGCCGGTGGTCACCCTCTGGCACTTCACATTCCCTTCCTGGCTCGTCGATCCCAAGCGGAGCAGCCGGTCCCGCTGGTTGCATCCCATGTTCCGGGAGCGGTGGAGTGCTTATGTCAACAAAATGGCAAAGGCGCTCGCTCCCCAGGTACGTGTGTTTGCTCCCCAGAACGAGCCGAACGGCGATCTTGCTTTGGGCTATATCAGTGCGACATGGCCGCCCGGGCATTTCCTTGATCTGGGCGGCCACGCGGCCGCGCTGGACGAGAGTGTCTGGGCTTTCCGCGATGCGGCGGCGATCGTGCGCACCCACCGGCGCGACGCCCTTATCTTGAGTATCGCGGCTCTTCCGTATTGGGAGCGGGCCCTGCTGGACCCGACAGGCGCCTACTACAATTTCATGCAGCGGATCAACTTCACGCACCTCGATCGCACGTTCGACGTCTGCGACTTGATTGGTTTCAATTACTACTACACCGAGTACACCGACTTTACGGCGCTGCTCGCCCTCAAAGCCCGGAGAGGCAGAAACTACAGTCTGCTCGGGTGGATCATCCAACCCCGGTCGCTCTATAAGCAGATCCGCACCGTGCAGCGCCGCTATGGCAAGCCGATCGTGATCACAGAAAACGGTATCGCCACCGCGAAGGACATCAAGCGTGTGCGCTACCTCTTCAATCACATGCTCGAGGTGAAGGAGGCCATGCAGGACGGGGCGGATGTGCGCGGCTATTTCGTCTGGACGCTTGTGGACAACTACGAATGGCACCACGGCTACAAGGCGCCGTTCGGAATGGCCAAGCTTGACAGGGCGACGAAGCAGAGGCAGCTGCGGCCCTCGGCTCTTTTTTATCGCGGGATCATCGAAAGCTCGCAGGACACCGACATTCTCGACGACGTGAGCACGGCTCCCGAACTCCCTCCCGGCCTCATGGAGCGCTAGTCGCGGGCGACGGAAGCGCGGAGTCGGTCGAACTCCGCAAGCGCCATGCCGACCACCTGGTCCATGTTGTAGTAGCGATAAGTCGCCAATCGGCCGATGAATGATGTCCGCGGCTCGGCATCCGCGCGTTCCTTGTAGCGGCGGTAGAGCGCAGACGCATCCGGCGCGGGGATCGGATAATACGGTTCCTTGCCGGGCCCGAAATCCTCTGGAAACTCCCGGACAATCGTTGTGTTCGGACAGTCCTGTCCGGTGGCATGCTTGATCTCCACAATCCGTGTGAATTCCTCGTCGTTCGGGTAATTCACCTGCATCGCAGGCTGCCAAAAGCCGGGTTTTCCCGCGACGGCCGCGCGCTCGCGCAAGGCCTCTGCCGAGAAGGACTCGGGTTCGAAGCGCAGCGAACGGTACGGCAGGCGCCCCTCGCAGTAGCCGAAGTATTCGTCAACCGGTCCGGTGTAAACCAGATGTCGGTGGCGTAGGTGGGGGAGAATGTCCCGAAACTCCGTGCCGAGCAGCACCTCGACGCGGTCCGCACACGAGGCCAGCATGCGCTCGAAAAGACGCGTGTAGCCTTCCGCCGGCAAGGCCTGAAAGCTCTCGGAGAGGTAGCGGTTGTCGCGGTTCGTGCGGATCGGGATGCGGCCGCAAACCGAGGCATCAAGCTCCCTCGGATGCCGGCGCCACTGCTTGAGGGTGTAGCCTTCGAAAAACATCCGGTAGAGTTCCGTCCCGACTTGCGAAAGGATGACCTCCTCGGAATTCACCGGGTGTTCGATGGGCACCCGCCAAGCGTTCAGCGTTGCCTGCATCTCCTCGCTCGTACTGGGATGCCCGACGAGCTGCTCGAAAGTGTTCAGATTGATAGGAAACGGCCAATACCTTCCGTGGGTGTAGGACAGGATCCGGTAATCGACAGGCCGCCACGCGGTGAACCGTCCGAGGTAGTCCCGGATGCGCGGGGAATTCGTCCGGAAATAATGCGGGCCGTAGCGGTGCGTCAGCACGCCATGGGCATCGAGGGCATCGTAGGCATTGCCCCCGATGTGGGGGCGCTTGTCGACAATCAGGCACGTGGCTCCCAACTCATTGGCAAGCCGCTCGGCAATCGTCACCCCGGAGAAGCCGGCCCCGACAATGAGGTAATCGACCTCTTTTGGCATCCGATCCTTTCTTTCCGCAACGGTGGGGCGTGACAAGCCCGAATCCTCTCGCCTTCTCGGTGACGGAATCGTCACACTTCACGAATGGCACGGAAACGGCTGTCCCGCAGACTGAAGAGATTTCGCACCATGTCCGTCATTCGATTGCTCCTTGTCGCGGCACTCGCATCCGGTCTCGTCGCCTGTGAAAGGGCGGAGAAGCCGGATGTTGTCCTGCTTCACAGTGGACGCTTCCGCGGAAACGTCTACCCGCTCACTCTTCAAACCCTTTCCCCGCTCCAACACTATCAATATCTTGCCGGATACGTGAAGCAGGTGCGCACGGAAGCGCAGCGCTCCGGCGCGAAAGTCGTCCTCGTCGACCTTGGCGACAGTCTCGGGGGATCCTTTGCCGCACACGTCACGGGTTCGATGAACATGGTGACGTTCTTCAACGAACTTGCCTACGACGCGGTTGTGCTGAGCAATCTCGATGCCGATGTGCCCCCGCAAGCAATCGCTGCACTGAAGCCGAAGGTTTTGAATCCGTTCGTTGCCCCGGATGGGGAGGCCACGTTTCCCGGCACCGTTGCGGCTGCGCGCCTGCCCGGAGGGGGAATACCCGTTTACCTCCTGTCGAATTTCTATGGCGACACCGAGCCCACCGCGAACCCTGGTCGATTCCCTGCGCGTTTCGGCATGGCGAAGTCGGGGGTACAGCCTCTTCGCAATTACGCGTCCGTGGTAGACGCCCTTGGTGAACGTCCCGCCGAGGCTCTCACATTGTTGTCCTGGATGAAGTTCGAGCCGGATGGCACGCGACCCGAGGCGTTTCTTGAGTCTCTACGCCGTCTCGGGATCGGCGGGATCGTTGCCCACCGGACCTACGGGGGCTCGGGTGTCGAGGCCTGGCAATCCAGCGGGTTCGTGGACTGGAGCCCTCCGGTTTCTCTCAACATCCTGCGTTCCAATGGAGGGTTTGTGATGGCACGGATGGATCTCAAGCGCGAAGGCACGGGGTGGAAGGTTCTCCGGCACGAACTCCTTCCCATGACCCTCAATACAGCGCCTTCGGATGCGGCGGCTGTGTCCGCCATCGAGGGCTTTTCCGCCCCGATCCGCGAGGCTGACAGGGTCATCGGACAACTCGCGCAGCGCGTCCCCAACGAAAAAATTCTCGAGATCTACATGAAGGCCCTCGCAACTCTGCCGGGAGCCGATGGCGTGGCCTACTCGGCGGAGTCGATCCGGTCAGACTGGTCACCGGGGGAGCTCCGTGCGAGTGCGGTCTTCAACAGCCTTCCTTGGACGAGTGAACTCGTCCAAGTGCGCCTCACGCCCGATCAGTTCTCGCGACTGGGTGAGATTCCCGGCCTCGTCACCGCACCGGTCGAGGGAGTCGTCCCCGCCGAAACCCGCACGGTTACCACATCGCGCTTTTTCGGGAATCTCATCCAACGACGGCTGAATGTTCCCGACGAGGCCGTTACGATCCTTCCGCAGAGCTCGGAGTTCGATTTCTTTGCCGCCTATCTGCTTGCGCATCCCGAGGCCCTTGCGGCCTTGCATCCATGAAGGATTCCATGCTGCCCTCGTTGGGTCTCATCAAATGGACCGCGATCTCGCTTGTCGTCTTGGCGCTCGCCGTGCTTGCGGTAACGAACTGGTTCGCAAGCCAGGCGAAGGCCCTGCGGGTGGCCGAAACCCGCAACCTGCAGCAGTGGGGCATCGCATTTAACCTTTACCTCATCGAAAATGACAACCAGCTTCCCGAAGTCGGCTCGGCGCCCATCACGCTGGACCAGAGGCGGGCGTGGTTCAATGTCCTCCCTCCCTACATTTCCGCGACGCCACTCGCGGAGCTGCAACCCGAGAGCCGTCCCCGCCCGGGCGTTCCTTCGCTCTGGGTGAGGCCTTCCACCAAGCCGGTGAAGATCTGGGACCTCTCTGCTTTCTTCTTCACCTACGGGATGAACCGGTTCCTGCAGCCGGATCCTGCTGTGCGAAGCTTTCGCATTTATGAGCTTTCGTTCCCTGGCAGCGTGATCTTTCTGACTCCGACAAACGGATTTGTTCCTTCCTCCGATCCCGGGACGGTGGTTTTCCCCGCGGGAAAAGATCCCGAAGTGCCGGTGCTCTTCTGCGACGGCCACGTTTCTCCTGTGAGGAAATCCGTTCTCCTTGACCCCGCTGCGGGGGGTGTTCCCACGTCCGCGGAGTCCGTCTCGTGGTTCAAGGACTGACCATGCCCGCTTCGCGGAGCCGGTCTTCGATGTCGCTCGCCTGCAGGGCCTCAACCATGCCGCCGATGTCGCCCTCGAGAAACCGGTCGAGGTTGTAGAGGGAGACCTTGATGCGGTGGTCGGTCACGCGGTTCTCGGCGAAATTGTAGGTGCGGATCTTTTCTTCGCGTCCCCCGCCGCCGATGAGGCTCTTGCGGTGGGCGGAATAGCGTTCCTGTTCCTCGCGACGTTTATCTTCGAGCAAGCGCGATCGCATGATTTGCAGTGCGCGCTCCTTGTTCTGCTGCTGACTGCGACCGTCCTGGCAGCGAACGATGCGCCCTGTCGGGATGTGCAGAACCTGCACGGCAGAGTCGGTGGTGTTTACGCCCTGGCCTCCGGGCCCGCCCGCCCGGCACACCTCGATACGAAGGTCCTCGGGACGGATCTCGATGTCCACCTCCTCGGCCTCCGGCAAAACCGCCACAGTCGCGGTGGATGTATGAATGCGCCCTTGGGCCTCTGTGGCAGGAACGCGTTGAACGCGGTGAACTCCGCTCTCGTAGCGGAACCGGCGGAACACTGCCTCGCCCGAGACGCGGAACACCACTTCCCGCAGACCGCCGAGGTCTGCGGAACTCGAGTCGAGGGTCTCGACCTTCAGGCCCAGGGAATCGGCATATCGCCCGTACATTCGATAGAGGTCGGCTGCGAAAAGGGCTGCCTCCGTGCCGCCCGTTCCGGCGCGGATTTCGACGATCGCGTCACGGTCCTCGTCGGGCTCCGGGGGAAGGAGGGCGATCTGCACGGCCCGCTCGAGTTCCGGTAGGGAGGTTTCCAAAAGCGGAATCTCCGCCCGGGCCAACTCGGCCAGTTCGCGATCCGTGCCGGCCGCCAAATCGCGGTTTTCCGCAAGTTCGCGCCGGGAGCGTTCCAACTTGTCCCATGTCTCCAGAAGCACGCGCGTCGCTGCATGCTCCCTAAGAATTTCGCGGGCTCTTCGAGCGTCTTCGAAAAGGTCCGGCGAGGAGATCGCGCTCTCCAGTTCGTCGAACCGGCGCTTCTTTCTCTCGATCAGAGGGGCGAAATCCACAGAAATGAAAAACGGTGAATGTGCGCGGGGCACATTCACCGTCAGAAGATGAAACGTTGAGGGCTAGGCCTTCTTCGCGGCGCGGGCCACACGCACGGTACCGTAGCGGCGCTTGAACTTGTCGACGCGGCCTGCCGTGTCGACGAACTTCTGTTCCCCGGTGAAAAACGGATGGCACGCAGCGCAGATGCCGATTTTGATGTTTTCCCGCGTGGATCGGGTGCGGTAGGTGGCTCCACACGCGCAGACAATGACGGTCTCGCGGTAGTTGGGATGAATCTCGGGCTTCATTCTTGAAAAGTCGCCTAGAATATCGCGACCTTTGGCGAAAGCAACAAAAGAATCGCGTGAACCCTCTCCTCCTCCGCTGGGATGCCCTCCGGCATGAAAAGTCGGGCCCCGCCATTTTGGCATGCGATGGAAGCGTGTTGCGGACATGGGGAGACATCGAGGAGGAAGCGCAGACGTTCCGGCGGGCGTTGCCGATCGCGGGACCGGTGGTCGGCGTGCAGGCACGCAATCACCCCTCTTTCCCGGCCCTCCTTCTTGCGGTTTGGCGGGCCGGAGGAGCCGTTTGTCTGCTGGATCCGGATGCGGGAGTTGCGGCGAGGGATCGGATCCTCCACAGCGTTGGGTGCGATCTTGTCGTGAATGATTCATGGACTCCCCGGCCACTTTCGTCCTGCGACAGACAAGACCGTCCCGACGCGTGCCTTTTCAAGGTGAGTTCGGGGACGACCGGTGAACCGAAGGTGCTCGCATTCACGGGTGCACAACTCGCGGCGGATGCCGACCAGATCGTGACCACGATGGGCTTGCAATCGTGCGACCGCAATCTTGCGGCCATCTCTTTCTCCCATTCCTACGGTTTCAGCAATCTGGTGACTCCTCTTCTCCTCCACCGAATCCCTGCGGTGTTGGCTCCCGATGCCATGCCTGCAGCCCTCCGCAAGGCGGCGCAAGCGGGCGAGGCGTCTGTTCTGCCCCTTGTGCCCGCCATTTTTCGTGCGCTGGCGGAGTCTTCCTCTCTCTCCGATTCCGTAAGGCTGTGCCTTTCGGCCGGAGCGCCTCTCGAGCCTGCGCTTGCGCAGCGTTTTCACGACAGGTTGGGCCGGAAAATCCATTCCTTCTACGGATCATCCGAATGTGGGGGAATCTGCTATGACGCGTCGCCGGATCCGGTTCGCGAGGCGGGTTATGTCGGGACTCCCCTTCTTGGTGTGTCACTTGAGTTCTCGGATTCCAAGTCCCCGAGCGGTGCCCCTGTGCGGATCAAGAGCGCGGCGGTGGGGTTGGACTGTGCCGGTGGGGTTTTTGTGCCGCCGGACCTTCTGGCTCCGAGCGGAGAGGGTTACCGCATCGTCGGGCGTGTGGATGACCTCATCATCGTCGGCGGTCGCAAGGTGGCCCCCCTGGAGGTCGAGGCGGCGATTCTGGCCTGCCCGGGGGTCGTTGACGTCGCGGTGATCCCGGGAGACCGGGGGGGAGGGGAGGGCGTTGTGATCGCGGTCGTTTCCGCAGATCCCGATTTGCAGGAATCCTCCCTCCGAAGGCACTGCGCTGCCCACCTCGCCGCTTGGCAGGTGCCCCGGGCTTTCTTTTTTGTTCCCCGCATCCCTCGCAATGCACGCGGTAAGGTCGCTCGGGCGGACCTCGACCGGATTGCCCGCGGGATTTGAGCCTTTCCGCACGCGCCAAGGCAACGCATGGTGGAAACACGATGACTGTTGATCTGGGAATGATCTACTCCGCCGTTCTGATCGGGCTGGAGATTGTGGCGGTCGTGTTGGCTCTGCGTGCCATCCTGATCGCCCGCACGCCGCAATCGGCGATCGGATGGTGTATTGCACTTGTTGTTTTCCCGATCGTGGCGATTCCACTGTTCCTGATCTTCGGAGAGTCGCGATTCTCGGGCTACACACGTGCCGGTGAGGGGCGGTGTCCGGAGCTCGATGAGGCCCACCGGATTTTGGCGGGCTATCTCGACGGGCACCGGGCGCGCGTCAGCGGCCTTTGCGAAGATGGGGCGGCGATTGCCGAGCGCCTTGCCGGTCTTCCGCCCACGCAGGGCAACTCGGTGCAGTTGCTCGTCGACGGGGAAGCGACCTTTGGGGCGATTCTTGAAGCGATCCGCTCGGCGCGCGAGACGGTGTGGGTCCAGTTCTTTATCATCCATGACGATGGCCTCGGAAGGGAACTTGCCGCTGCCCTGCGCGAAGCGGCTGCACGCGGCCTGCGCTGTCTCGTGCTCTACGATCAGGTCGGATCGAAACAACTCCCCGATTCCTGGGTGAACTCGCTGCGTGCGGCGGGTGTCGAAGTGCGGGCCTTTGTCACGAACCGGCAGCACGGGCGCAGATTCCAGATCAATTTCCGCAACCACCGGAAGCTTGTCTTGGTCGACGGCCGCCGAGCCTTTCTGGGCGGCTTGAATGCCGGCGACGAATACATGGGGCGAAGCAGGAAGTTCGGTCCCTGGAGGGACACCCACATGTCTGTCGAGGGACCCGCCGTGGCCGGGCTCCAGATGTCTTTTCTCGAGGATTGGAGTTATGTCACGAGGACGGTGCCCGCCTTCGGTGTCAGAGCTGTGCCGCCCGCAAACGGGGCATCGGCGGTTGTTTTCCCGATCGCCTCCGGCCCTTCGGAGGAGTGGAGCGTTTGTGCCGCGGTTTTCCTTTCCGTGATGCAGGACGCCAAGAAACGCCTCTGGCTCGCAAGTCCTTACTTCGTCCCCTCAAGTCCGCTTTTGCACGCCATTTGCCATGCTTCTCTCAGGGGAGTCGATGTGCGGATCATTCTTCCGCGGATGGCCGACCACCTCCTGCCGTGGTTGTCCTCGTTCACCTTCTATCCGAAACTGCGTGCGGCGGGAGTGAAGGTCTGGCGTTACCAGCCCGGTTTCATGCATCAGAAGGTTGTCCTTGCTGATGACGACTTTGCCATCGTCGGTTCGATCAATCTCGACTACCGCTCGTTTATGTTGAACTTCGAGCTCTCGGCCGCCGTGCAAAGCACGGAGTTCGCAAGGTCCGTCGAGGCGATGTTTCTGGCGGATTTCGACCGTTCCCGGTCGGAGAACCTTCGGGCGTTCGAGGAGGGTTCGCTGGCCTTCCGCCTCAAATGCCGCGCGGCTGCACTCATGAGTCCCGAGCAGTGATCAGCGGTTCTTGAGAACAGCGCGGATGCCTTTGGTGTTCTTTGCCACGGGACCGATGTTCCAAAGGATAAAGCCTCCGGAGGGGGCGATGGTAGATTCGATCGAGAGTTGGCGTGCGATCTCGCCGGCATCCCAGCCGTGCGATGTCATACGGTCGACCGCGACACCTGGCCAGACCGGCACCCTGCGGGGATTCGCTTCGGGGCCGCGCCACCACCGCAGCAGTGAGGAAAAGCTCTGGGGCCCGCCCTCAGCCCAGTAGAGCTGCGGGGCAAGGTAGTCGATCCAGCCTTCGCGCATCCAAAGCACGGGATCCGCGAAAAGCTGGTGGTATTGGTCTACCCCTGCCTTCACGTCCGCCGGGACGCCCCTCGTGTAAATTCCGAACGGACTCACTCCGAATTTCGCAGAGGGTTTTTCCGTGCGCACAACGGCCGAGATGTCGCGGATCAGAGCGTTCACGCTTGCCCGTCGCCAGTCCGCCTTGTCCAGCTTTCCTCCCGATGCCTTGTAGGCCCTGAATGTGGCGCCATCCGGAAAGGCCGGGAGGCCTCCGTCTTTTGTCGGATAAGGGTAGAAGTAGTCATCGAGATGGATCCCGGCCAGATCATAGCGGCGCAACAAATCGCGGATGACGCCGGTAATGTGTCGTCGCACCTCGGGAGCACCCGGGTCCATCCAGAGCACGTTGCCGATCCGATAGGCATACTGTGGATATCGCCGACTGATGTGGTTGGCGGTGCGGGGCTGGGCTGCGTTCGCCGCTGCGCGGTAGGGATTGAGCCAAGCATGGACCTCGATGCCCCGCTTCTTTGCTTCTGCAATGAAAAACGCGAGTGGATCGTAGCCGGGATCCCGTCCCTGTGTGCCGGTGAGATAGCGACTCCAGGGCTCGATATCCGACTGGTATAGCGCGTCGCTCTCGGGACGAACCTGAAGCAACACGGCGTTCAATCCGGAGATTTTGGCTGCGTCAAGAAGCGCCACCGCTTGTGCTTTCTGCACGCCGGCCGCAAGGCCGGGTTTCGAAGGGAAGTTGATGTTGTAGACACTCGAAATCCAAGCCCCGCGGAAATCCGCTTGGGCGGCTGCGGGGCAAAGAAGAAGAGCGAGAACAAAGGGCAATGGGTTCCTCATGGATGTCAGTAAATGAAGGTTTCCGGTGGGGAGTCGATCTCTTCGATGGAGTCGGCAACAATCACCGCACTTCTGCGGCCGCCCTCCATCGGGAACGTGGCACGTCCTGTGATCTTCAGCCAGGTCATGTCGGGAAACGTTGTGCCGGGAGCTGCCTGCACCAGAGCTGCGACCGGGCGCGCATCCGCCGCGCAGCACATCACGAACATCCTCACGAGCTTGAAGCGGTCTCCATCGGGATTCGAGGACTGGGCGGGCAGGAACTGCCCGATGATTTCGATCTGCTTGTCTTCGAAATCCTGCCGGATCGTCGGTTCTGCAGCAGCGTAGAGGAGGTCGACGGTTTCCGCCAGAATTTGCCCTTTCTCGTTCCGGGCGAGATAGTCCGCGATTTGAACAGGTGAACCCTCGCCGACCGTTCCGTCTTGGGTGGGCAATGGCGGATCCACCGGCGGCGTGAAGGCGGGGAGGTCGCCGATGCTCTGGATGATGCCCCGATTCAAGACCGCAGTGACGCCGAACTCACTCGGCGAGAGAATGGTCGCCCCAAGGAGCGGAACGATCAGCGCGACCGCCGTGACAATCGATCCCGCCAGCGAATTCCTCTCGTCCGACTCCGAGCGCGAGGATGGCAGAAAGACCAGTGCGACGGCGATGGCGAGCATCACGAACCCGGATCCCGCCGTCCATGCATGGAAAGCGGGGTGGAGGTAGGAGGCCATCCGGCCCGAGAAGTAGAAGTATGAAAGACAGATCCCCCAGACCAGAAACACGCCGCCGGCCAGAAATCGCGAGGTCCAACTCATAGGTTCAACACGGCCAGACGCACGCAGAGCAAGCCGATCAACACGAAGAGACCGACAGCAAGCCCCGCGACGAAGCGTTTCCGAAAAACGGCGCTGTAAATGAAGATCAACTTCAGATCCATCATCGGACCGAAAACGAGAAACGCGAGTTTGGCAAAGGCAGGAAATGCCGTGAACGTGGCCGCAATGAAGGCGTCCGAAGTGCTGCAAAGGGCCAGCATGCCCGCCAGGGTCATCATGGAGCCCACGGCGAGCCAGTCGTTCGAAGCCAGTGGCTGGATCACATCCTGATTCACCGCCGTGCTGAAGACAGATGCCACCGCCACGCCCGCGATGAAAAACACCATCACATCCATGAAGTCCCGTGCTCCCGTTTCGAGGGCGGCAACAAGCCGGCGACCCAACGACCGTGCGCCGGTGGTATCCGAATCCGGCCCCAGCGTTGCCGACTCGATGACGCTTTGCTTGAGAACGCTGCCGATGGGAAGATTGTGCGCGGCAAGAGCCGCGATCAAGGCCACGAAAAATCCCAGACCCAGCCGGAGCGCAGTGAAGAGGGCCGCGTCCTGTCCGCGGAAGGCCGCATAAGTGCTGACCGCCACCAAAACGTTCACAATCGGTGCGGCCAGCATGTAGGCAATCGCATTCGACACCGGAAGGCCCTTGGCAATCAGGCGCCGGATCACGGGGACCACTCCGCATTCGCACATCGGAAAGAACAACCCCATCGATGCACTCAAACACACGCCCGCAAAAACGTTCCTCGGCAGAAAACGGATCATCGTTTTCGACGGAAGAAACTGGTCGATCACGCCCGAGAGAAGCGTCCCCAGAAGGATGAAAGGAACGCCCTCGAGCAGGACGCTCAGAAAGGCATACGCAAAGTCTCCGGCATGGAAGGAAAACCACGTCACCCCAGACACCCTGCCCGATCCCGCTCTCTTCGCAAAGCCAGAATCCACCCGCCACGCAACCGGTTCTTTCCTTGCGGTTCACCCCGGGATGGGCGACAACACAGTCGTGACCGAACCTGCCACACCGCAGACGCCTGCGCGTTCCCGGGTGCTCGGCCCTTTGACGATGGACTATCTCTGGGCAGCGCTCGGGATCGCGTTGCTCTGCGCCATCGCCGTCACACTCCTCCGGCCATCCGCCCCGAAGTTTCGCTTCGAGGAACCGGCGAAAACCAAACCCTCCGCGGCGTCGGCGACGACCCCGGCGCCACTCTCGGTGGATGGAACGAACTCCGTCCCTGCCGTTGACGTCGAGGCCACCGCAGCCTCGCAAAGCCTGCAGACCCTCTTTGCCGACGCCCAGCAAGAGCAGCGAGGGCAGTCTCTCTTCGTGCCTGCCGAGGATTCCTTCCCGACCAGTCCCCCCATGATGCCGACGGCATCTGTCGCCCAACCCGTGCAGCCCGTGAATTTCTCGGAAGTCGAAGCCGGTCGCGCCTACCAGCAACTCTCCCAACGCGACCGCCGCGCTCTCAACCGCGTCGCCCAACTCGGCGGCTACGGCACCCCCGAGCAAATGGCTTCGGCATTCGGGTACTTATCCGTGGATGCGATGCTGACCGCTTGGCGGAGAGCAGAGGCCGGCGGCGTTCCCTTCCAGCCGGCCACTCCGGTTGCGGGACCGAACTGACGGCCCATGAAGTGGCGGAAGGGCCGCCATTGCCTGTTGCACGGGCTTTCCGGAAAAAGTTCCGCGGTTTCGATATGCGCAATCGTGGAAGCGCGGAAGGGGTGGGATTCGAACCCACGGTGCCTTTAACAGCACGCTCGATTTCGAGTCGAGTGCCTTAGACCGGACTCAGCCACCCTTCCAATTGTGCGACAGGCGCGGGGGAGGACAATCGGTGAGGGGAATCTTTGAAGCAAGGAAAATCCCGGGCGGCGGGAGGCTTCAGTTCGTGGATTCCGTGGAATCCCCCGCCCTGTAGGAAGCAACCACCCACTGGCTCAAGATGCGGTCGGGGGCTTCAATCGCCTCCGGGGGAATGAGGAATGCGGTTCGACCGCTGTTCTTCCGAATGAGCCCGAGTCCGAACTGGTAGTCCTTAAAAACCGCGGTGCAGAGTGACGTGGCGCTTTCGTCGCGTTCGACACATAGGGACACGATGCGGTCGAGTGTGGCGGGTTCGAATTCAAAACCGAGTCCGTGCGTCTCGGAGAAGGCCTTCGCAAACGACTCCGCGTCACGCCGTGCGGCGAGACAGCGTTCGTCTTTTCCGGCCTCGATCAAATCCGCCAGGGCGGATGCGGGATGGGCCAGCGTCCGCTCGGTCACGGGCAGGACGCGCACGCCGGAATCCGGCAACTCGAATTTCAAGTCCCGCAGACTTCGCTCGCAGACTGTGAGAAGACCGCGGGCACCGGTGTTCTCATCGGCAGCCTGCCTTGCGATCCATCGCATGGCGGACTCGTCAAACGATGCCTCGATCCCGTAGGCACGGAAAGCGCGCTCGTATTGGCGAAGAAGGCTGCCTTCCGAGCTGCGGAGAATCTCAAACAGATCACTCTCCGAGAGCGCATCGCAGACGACCCGCACAGGAAGGCGTCCGATGAACTCCGGCTCCATTCCGAAATCGACGAAATCCGAGGTTGAGGCGGCCCTGAGCAATGCGGCGGGCTCCTCGACGGATACCGGCTGGCTTGCTGCGCCGAATCCGATGTTCGCGGACTTCAGGCGAAGCGCCACACGGTCCGCCAGCTTGTCGAACGCCCCGGAGACAATGAACAGAACATGGCGTGTGTTCAGCGTTTCGCGTCGCGGTTTCCCGCCGCGCTGGATTTCCATGGCGGCTTGGATCTGGCCTTGGATGTCGTTTGGTGCGCGTGTCGGGACCTCGGTCTCCTCCATGAGTTTGAGGAGACTCGTCTGCACGCCTCGCCCGCTCACATCGCGGCCGCCGGATCCCGCAGCGGTGGCGATCTTGTCGATCTCATCAATGTAAACGATTCCGTAGCCGGCCAGTTCCAGATCGCCGTCCGCCTTGTCGACAAGCTCCCTCACAAGGTCGTCCACGTCGCCTCCGACGTATCCGGTTTCGGAAAACTTGGTGGCGTCGGCCTTGACAAAGGGAACGCCGATCAGTTCGGCAATGTGACGGACGAGATAGGTCTTCCCGACGCCTGTGGGCCCGACAAGAAGAACGTTTTGCTTTGCGTATTCGAGCGGGGAGGGAGCCTCAAGGGCCTGCCGAGCGTGGTTGTAGTGGTCGCAAACGGCAATGGAAAGCACCTTCTTGGCCTCATCCTGCCGGATGACGAAACGATCAAGATGGCGCTTGAGGTCTTTTGGCCGGAGTTGAAATCCCCCGATGACTTCCCCAGCCGAACGTCCGGGAGTAGCCGACGGAGCATCTTCTGCGGAGGCCACGCTGTCGGGCTTCGCAAGACCGGTGCGCAGGAATTCCTGAAGGCGACGCTGAAGTTCCTCCGGGGAGGGAAAGTTCGGTTCACTCATGAGTGGAAATGAGCATCGCCGATCTGGCGTGCGGTGCAAGCGGCTGTCAGCGGAACCGTTCGCGAAGCCACCGCAGCGGGAAGCGGTCTCCGGGGCAGTCGGTCGGCCTGGGATTGATCTCCTTGTGGCCGCGCACGATCGCCTGCTTGCCCTGAACGCGCCCGACACGTCCCCGGAGGTAGGTGATGAGTTCGTCCAGCGCCGCGAGTTGGGCTTTCGTGGGCCGGTCGCGGTTGAGGTCGCCAACCAGGCAAATGCCGATCGAGATGTCGTTCAGGTAATCGCTGGCCACGTGCCCGCCATTGATCTGCCGGGTCCAACGGCTTCCGATCTCTATCTCGCCGTCACCCGAGGAACTGCCGTTGCCGATCACGAAATGGTAAGCCATACCGTTTTGCATCTTTCGAACCCTTCGGTGGTAGACATCGAAAACCCGCGCATTTCCCTGACGGGTGCCGCTGTTGTGGATGATGATGTATTTCCACCGCCCTCTTTTGACCTTGGCTTGGTCAATCGCACGGCGTGTGCCGGGGGTGAGATAGCGCCAGCGTTTGAACAACCCGCCAAGGCCTTGTTTCGGCGGCGGCTCGTACCCGCGTTCCTCCTGAAGCCCGGATTTCTCGATCGAGATCGGAGCATCGAGGCGATGACCGTCGGGCGTCCGGCCCTTGGGCACTTGCACGGTTGGCTTGGGCGCAGGAGGCGGAGGCGTCGCAGGCGCAGGCGTGCCCGGTATCTTGCGTAAAGGTTCCTCAGGCAGATGGATGAAATCCTCGTCGCTTGGCTTCGGCGCCGGGCGGTCCGGGGTGGAGCGTGGAGTGGGCGAGACGGTGGGCGCTGGGGTAGCCGGGCGGGGCGTCGCAGCGGGCCTTGGCGGCGGGGAAGCGGCAGGTGGGCGTGGCGTCGGGCTCGGAGGGGTGGCGGGCTTCGGCTTCGGGCGCGGTGTCGCAGTGGTCTTGGGTACGGGGCGGATATCCTCGCGGGCTTCAAGGAAGAGGCGTTTTTTCTCCTCCTCGCTCATCTGGGCCAATAGACAGGTCTCCCCCGCCACTGCGACGAGCAGTAGGGTGAGGGGGAGCCGCGGAATCCGCACGCCGCATGCTAGCAAACGTTTGCGGTCGATCAAGAAACCCGCTCAAAAAACCGCACGCTTGGTGTAGCGGACCCGAATGAGGCAAAGCCCGGCGGCCGGAGCGACGTGGTGGCTGCGGGGAGTGCCCGCCGCAAGGCGCGCCATGATGTCCCCGGGATGCATGCGTCCGGTGGCGCATCGCACGCCCGCTGCCACGAGCATCCGCACCATTTTATAGAGAAATCCCTCGCCTTCCACATCGATTGTCCAGAGTGCACCGGACTTTTTGATCCGGATGTCTTCAATGCGGCGTCGGGTGTTCTGAGGGTTGTTCGTGCGTTTGGCCGAGAAGGCGGCGAAGTCGTGGCATCCGACGAATGGTGCGAAGGCCTCGGCCAGCTTTGCCCGCTGAAGCGGTTCGTGCACATGCCAGGCACGGTTTGCCTCGAGCGGATTTGCTACGGCCGCATTCCAGATCCTGTAGCGGTAGACTTTGCCGGTGGCCGAGAAGCGGGCGTGGAAGGAATCCGGCACACGAAGGGCACGCGTGACACGGATGCTTGGGGGAAGGTGGGCATTGAGTGCACGCGGCCATTGGGAAGTCGGGAACTTGGGGGCAATGTCCACGTGGGCCACTTGGCCGAGGGCGTGAACGCCGGTGTCTGTGCGCCCCGCACCATGCACGCTGACAGGCGACCCCGAGATCTTCTCGAAAGCTGCCTCCAAAGCATCCTGCACCGTTTGCCCGCTTGGTTGACTTTGCCAACCCTCGAACTCCGAGCCGTCGTAAGCGACGACCAACTTCAGGCGCATGGAGTCGAGTCGAGCCAACTCTGCAGGAGAATCTGGGCGGCAACCTGATCGATGACAGCCCGCTGCTCGCGGGCCTTGCGACCCGCATCCCTCAGCGATCGCTCGGCGGAGACGGTCGTCAGACGTTCGTCCCACGCGATGATTTTCGCCGTGGTCAGGGAGGTAAGTTCGGCGATAAATGCACGGGACTTTTCCGCAGCGGGGCCGAAAGATCCGTTCATGTTCCGGGGCATCCCGACGATGATCGTGGTTGCGGATTTCTCGGCTGCCAGCGCGGCCACCCGTGCTGCCACGCGACCTTCCTTCACGAAGAGCGTTGCAAGCGGGTGAGCCAGCATGCCGAGTTCGTCGCTGACGGCGACGCCGACGCGTGCATCCCCAAGGTCGATTCCAAGTGCGCGGGCCATTTCCAATTGAAAATCCCACATCCTCCGCCTACCTTCAATCGCCATGTCTCAGTTTTCCCTGGATAAGTTTGGAGAAAACCTTCCCGTCTCCGGGGTCGTCGCGTTTTCGCAAGTCGCGATCGGGCTCGGAGTCGGACTGGTCGTAGCCGATCGCATGGGCCACGCGGCACGCCGAACGGCATCTATCGCGCTCATCAGCGCCGGTGTCGCGGCGCTTGTGCCCGTCGTGGCGGGTGTGGCGACGAACCTCTCGCGTCGCCCGTCGTCCCGCCGTTCCATGAACCGCAAGCTCGAAAGCATCCGTGCGGACTCGGGACTCGCAGACGACGAAGCCGCCATCTGAAGACACTCCTTCTTGCCTCGGCTTCGCCCCGTCGGCGGCAGTTGTTGGAATCCGCCGGGTTGGTTGTGGAGTGTGTTGTTTCGGGGGCCGACGAACTGGAGGACCATTCCTTGGCCCCCGCGGCCCTTGCACTTGAAAATGCACGGCGCAAGGCCGATGCGGTTGCCGCCCGCTTTCCGGAGAGAATCGTTCTTGCAGCGGATACGGTGGTGCATGACGGACGCAGGTTTTTCGGAAAGCCGGCCGACCTTTCGGAGGCGGGAGACTTCCTGCGCCATCTCTCTGGCCGCACCCACGAAGTGGTGACGGGTGTCGTGATCGTCGCCGGGTCCGGGAAGCGGGTGGAATTCGCCGAGTCGACTCGGGTATCTTTCCACCAACTGGACGCTGCAGCGATCGCCGGATACCTCGCCGTGATCGACCCGCTCGATAAAGCGGGGGGCTATGCGGCCCAGGGAGAGGGACGCCGGATTATTCGTGAGGTGGAAGGGGATTTCGCGAACGTCATCGGGCTTCCCGTCCAGCGCGTCCGCGAGGAGTTGGCCCGACTTGGTTTCTCAGCGTGAGAGCAGGTTGTCGGGTCGTTTGTCTCCGCCCTGCGAGGGGGCATTCGTAGGCAGGGCCACGGGGCGGTCTCCGAGAGTGGGCAACGATTGCTCCGGCGGCGGAGCTGTGGGATCAAACTCCTGTCCGCCAACAATGCGAACGTCTCCGGCAGTATCGCGACGCAGGAGCGGGCGGGTGGAAAACTCGTTGAACGATTTTCGGTCGAGCACTTGGCCGTTCAGGCCGATGCGCGAATACAAGAACGTCTTGGGCGCCGCGTTCTGAAGGACATGGAGCTGGTTCTGGCGGTCCAAAAGAATCTCCGGCATGCCGAAGGTGAGAAAGCGCCCGAGCTGGTGTGTGCAGTAAACCACGCCGTTCGCAGTGTCTTCGACGCGAACATAGAGTTGGGTGCTTTGGGACAAGCGGTGCGAGAGCAGAGTGTAGGTTCGCGAGGTGCCGGCGCCCGGCTCACCATCAGGAACGCCGACCGTCTTCTGCCACATGATGCGTCCGTCGGTGATCTCGATGGTCAGGCTGGGGGATTTGAAGAAGCGGCGGATCGGTGCCGCGTAAACTATGGCGCGGATGCGGTAGGCACCGAACTCGCTGAGCGGAAACAGCGGCGTGAGGTTGATGGTGCGTGCGATTTTCTCTCCGGCTTTGATGGCCAGTGGCGTGTTCGCGTAAGTCCCTCCCACAGGTGGAATCGGCCTCCCGTCCGTCGTCTGCACTTCGATGCTGAACCACGGATTATGGTCTTCATCGACTAACTCGATGTCGTTGCCGCTGAGATTTGTGATCGAGACTGTTGCAAGAATGGGCTCGTAGCGGATGAAGAGGCCGCGCTTGATCGCGATATCAACCTGGATCTGTGCGTGTGCTGCCGCCCCGCCGAAAAAAAGGAGCAGTGCCGCCAGATGAAGTGCGGGGCGACGCATCAGTTTTTCCCTGGCGGCGTGTCTGAGGCCGTGCGGAAGCCCAGTGCGTCATCCTGCTGGAGATCCATCAGGCGAACCACCCGCCTTGTGACGGAGGGGTCGGGATTCTTCCAGTTGCCGCCGCGGATCACCGGGACCTTGTCGCCGCCGCTTTCAGGGCCCGCGTCGTAGGTCGCCGTCCACTCCGATACGTTCCCCGCCATGCCGACAACGCCGAACGGGCTCTTGTCCGCCTTCTTTGCATCCACGGGGTTCCAGCGCTTGAAGCCGTCTTTGTCTCCGCCTTTTTTGGGGTCGGGGTCGAGATCGATGCTCGTATTCGCACGGAGGGGGTCCGTCTCATTGCCCCATGGAAACTTGAAGGCTTCGGTTCCGCGGGCAGCCTTTTCCCATTCCAGCTCGGTCGGGAGGCGCTGCCCTTTCCATTTGGCGTAAGCGTAGGCATCGAACCAGTCGACACCGAAGACGGGGGAATTCACATCGAGTGCGGCTTCTTTATAGCGGCCCCATTTTTTTGCCCTTGTGTAGTAACCCGGCATCGGGGGGTTGAGTTCCTTCATGTCCGCCCACCCGTTGGGAACGTGGGATTTCCCCTTCGGCTGCTCCGGGTGTGCGAACTCGGCTGCCTTGCCTGGGTTCTTCTCGAGGAAGTCCAGGAACTTCGCGTAGTCTCCGATGGTGACCTCGTGTTCGGAAATGTAAAACTCCGGGAGGGTCACTTTCTGTCCATCCTGGTAAATAAACTCGCCAGCGGGAATACGAACCATCTGGTCGAGATTCCGCACCTCCGCACCTTTGTCCCGGGTAAGGAAGAAAAAGACCGCGGTGAGTGCCGCAATGAGCAAAGCGAGGGAGATGGCGGAGTTGACAAGCAGCGACTTCTTCTGTGCCTTCTTTGCCTCATCAAGTGCTCTGACGGCGGCGCGTTCCTGGGCATCAAGTTTGTAGGCATCCTTCGGCGCGGCCTTCGGCTCGTTGGCATGGATCGCCTCAAGAAATGCCGGCCAAGACTCGGGGCGCGAAGCGGGATCTGTGAGAAGGGTTGCCAGCTTGCGGGTGGCCGGGGCTGAGGTATCGGCGGGCAGGGCGGCCAGCACGATTTTCCCGAGGTCGCTCATTCGCTCGCCCAGATCGAACTCGCGTGAAGCTTTCGACGAGGCGATGTTGGCGACACGCGGGTGATTTCCCGGACCGATCAGAATGGCGTTCTCGCTCAGAAGTTCGTGTGCCAGGCCCTCGCGGGCGAAGAAATCCATGGCTTGCGCGGCCACACGGAGCACCTCAATACCCGTGGTTTCGTCGAGATATCCGCCGCTCTCGCGCAACTGGCGCAGGCTGCGGCAGGGGATGTATTCGCAGGAGTAGAAGTAGACCCCATCGGCTTCACCCGCCTCGTAGATGGCCATAACGAGCGGGTGTGTGGCCCGCGCCTTGACGGTCGCGTTCGACAGGAACTTCTCGAGCTCGGCCGGATCACCGGCCTTGGCGGAGTCCAAGACATAGAACCTTGTGAGGCGCCCGACGGTAACCTGCTTGGCGCGGTAGATGGGCCCCATCGAGGCCTGCCCGATGCGGGCTTCGATCTGGTAGTGCCCGATGGTCTTTCCCACAAGTTCATCCGGCGGCAACTCGATCTCGGCATTGATCACCGGCACGGACTTGACGGCGGCCGCGCTTTTTGGGGCGACCGACTGGGAGCGCGAAATGCTTGTCGTTGCAACGCGCATGGCAATCGCGGCCGCTTTGGAACTGGAGGCCGATGGTTGCTTGGCCACGGCCGGCTTCGCCGTCGGGACCGCCTTTGCAGCGACTGAGGACGGGTTCGCCGCGACTGGCTTGGCGGAGGGAGTCGCCACAGCACGTGGCGTGGCGGTGGCCACGGCTTTGGGGGCTGCGGCCACTGCCGGCCGTGGGGTCGCCACCGCGGCAGCCGGAGACTGGCTGGGGACGGGTGTGGGCGTCGCTGCGGCCACGCGGGGCGTGGCGGCAACGGCTCTCGGCGCTGCGGTTGCGGCGACCGGCTTCACTTGGACGGCTGTCGGCCCGGGAGCGGCGAATCCGCGCAAGGTCGCTACAAGGTTTGCCGCCTCCGTCGGTTTCGGGAGAAGAGCAAGCCCGGTGAAGCGTTCCGCGTGCGCGGACACATCGTGGGCGGAGAGAAACACTGTTTTCATCTCCGGCAGGTAGGGTTGGATGGTTTCCCGCAGCGTGAAGCCGTCGCTTGGAGCCAGAAAAACATCCGCGACGAGCACATCGCATCCCCCGTTTTGATTCATCCAATCCACCGCACTGTCGGATGTCGTGGCTGTTCCAACCGTCCAGCCCTCCGCGCTCAGCGCGGCACGGAGAGACTCGGCATGGGCGGCATCGGGGTCTGCGAGGAGGATCTTCATTCGGCGGATTGCTTGAGGTAAAGCGGGAGGGGGAACTGCTTGGCGAGCGGGCCCGGCTCGGCCCGCGTGTCCTGCAACTCATCGTTGTAATAGACCCCGACAACATACCCGGCGTACTCGCGAATACCCAACCCGTCGGCTCCCGCTTCGGGAATCAGATACGTGACATCGAGAAGCTCCGGTTCGTTGTCCGCCCAGTTCACAGGCGGACTGATCCATTGGGAATTGACCTTGGATTCGGTGAGCTGGATGTCGCCGGTCTCGTTCTTTTCGTAAAAGAACACATGGAGCTTCATTTGCCGCGTGTCGACCTGGACATTCGGGCGGGATTTGATCGCGATGCGAAGGACTTTGGTGCCGGGATTGCCGTCCCGGATGCGGGCATCGACGATGCCGAGATTCGCTCCGGGCTGGAGGCCGATCTCGTCGCGCACATCGGCCGACGTATCGATCGCCGCGTCCGTGCCGGGGCGACGCACGGCGGATGTTCCGCCAGTCATGCCACCGAGTTGCTCGATCTTCCGGGTGGCCCGCGCCCGGAATTCGGGGGCGAGGCCCGGCAGCGCGGCCACCCGCGCATAGAGTTCCGCAGCATCCGGAGTCCGATCCATGCTTTCGAGTACACGGGCCTTGCGCATGAGGATTCCCGCGTCGTTGGGCAGCAGCGAGTCCGCCTCGTCGATGCCCGTCAGCGCGGCTTCAAACTCTCCGATGCGGTAGGCGCGGTCGGACTCATCCACGAGGCGGTTGATCCGCTGGATCAGAGCGGCATCGGGTGGGGCGGGGGCTTGGGAGGTGTCGCCCGTGGGGCGGTTTTCGGCCACCGCTGCAGCCGTCGCGGGCGCTGAGGCCGCCTCCGTGGCGGGTTGAACACTCTCGAGTGTCGCGCTCTCGACCATCTGCTGGCGGAGTTTGGGCAGAAAGTGCCACGCGACGGCGAGGAACTGGAGCGCGAGAAAAAAGCCGAGCACGCTCACGGCCACCGCGAACGTGGCACCGATCGGCTGGCGCGGGATGGGGGATTGGCTGTGGTTGACTGGGGTCACGCGCGGGAGGATACGGAGGTTCTTCGACGAAAAAAAGCCCTATTGCAAGGGCATGGCCTCGATTGTTACGGGGACGTCGATCTGCTTTCCGTTGCGGAGCACGGCGAGGGTGACGGGTTTGCCGGGTTCGGATTCCACAATGCGGTTCCAGAGGTCCTTGTCATCACGGATGGGGCGGCCGTTGAACACGGTGATAATGTCACGGGGTTGAATTCCCGCGAGCGCTGCGGGGGATCCGGGCACGGTTTGCCACACAAGGGCTCCGCTGACGGCAGGCACCCCCAGACGGGCGGCAAGGGCCTCGGTGAGGGGATAAGGATAAAGGTTCACGCCGAGCCACGACCTCTCCACCCGGCCCTTGCTGCGGAGGCTTTCGTAAATCCTTCGGACACTGTTTGAGGGAATCGCGAATCCGATCCCGTCGGCCATGGGGCGGATGTGGTTGTTCAGCCCGATCAACCGGCCGTGCAGATCGATGAGGGGTCCGCCGGAATTCCCGGGATTGATGGGGGTGTCGGTTTGGAGGAATTCATTCGGAGTCTCCATGGTGCGCCGCCCGATGGCGCTGATGATTCCCTGGGTTACCGTTTCCGAGAGACCGTAGGGATTGCCCACAGCGAACACCATTTGCCCCACACGCACTTCGTCCGAATCCCCCAGCGGGATCGGGCGCAGATCCTTGGCGTCGATTTTCAGGATCGCGATGTCCAGCGTGGGGTCCGCACCCACCAGCGCTGCTCGGAAGGACCGCCCGTCGTGGAGGAAAACCTCGGCGGCGCCCGCATTTTGAATCACGTGCAGATTGGTCGCGATGTAACCGTCCTCCGAGAGAATCGCACCCGATCCGAGTTGCCCGGGGAGTTGGGTGCTGCCGCTGCCGAAGAGGGCCTGGAGATCAAGGCTCCGCTGGGGCACGGCGTTGATGCTCACTACCGACGGCATCACTGTGCTGACGAGCTGGGTGAACTCCCGATCGAGTGCCGCAAGGTTCGGAAGGGTGATGGCCACGGCATGTGCGGTCCGCCGGGGCTGGGTTCCCTGGCCGTTCGCGAATGAGCGCCACAGCACCAGCGCCCCGAGCAGTGCCGCGGCGATGGCCACAAAGGCTAGGAATCGCAGGAGGCTTTTCATCGTTTCAGAATGCGGGGTCGAACTTGGCGGATGCGAGAACCTTCTCCCGGATGGCATCGAGTTCGGCCGACTCCGCCACCGGGGACTGCCAGGCGAAAAAATAGAGGGTGCCGGTCTTGTCGTTCGGGACCGCGATGTTCACGGCGCGCATGGTGCCCTCCTCACCCTCAAAGTCGTATTCGCAGCGCAGGGACGGAAGTCCGTTGATCTCGCCTTTGACGATCGGGGCGTCTGAGTTGCCCTCGGTGGTCATTTCAAGCAGAGCAGTGGCATACGAGGAGGCCGGCTGCCCGGTCCGGTCCGGCACCTTTGTGGTGACGCTCAGCGTGATCGATGTGCCCGCGTCGCTGGCCGTCTTCCCGAAGTGGTAAACAAAGATGCCGTCTTCCTGTTCGTGCGAGGACTTCCAGCCCTGCGGGATTTGGATCGAAGCTCTCGCTTCGGCGAGAGGTTGCTCGGTGAGCGTGACCTGCGCGCTGAGCGCTGCCGTACTGAGGAGAAGGATGGTCAGAGTTGTCTTCATGTGTTCTTCGGTTTGGCGGGCTTGTCGAAATCAGGGTAGCGTTGACGGAGTTCGGTGAGCGCTTTCTCGGCTTCGAAGGGATTGTTCGCCTTGCGGTAAGCCTCCGAAGCCTTCTTCAAAGCCTGCGGGGTGAGTTCTGCATCATCGGTCAGGACAGAGACTGTCATGTAAGCGCGTGCCGCACCGTCGAAGTCCGACTTCGCCATCAGCAAATCTCCCGAGGCGATCCGGGCCTCGGCATTCAGGCGTCCCTCAGGTTGGAGCAACATCGTCTCATCCAGAAGCCTTGCAGCCTCTTCGGACTGGCGGAGTCCGGCTGCGATGCGGGCCGACGCAAGGAGGCCGCGGGCGCGCGTGGCCGGATCCCGTGCCGTGCGCAGGAACTGTTCGGTCGGAGCCTTCGCTTCCGTGAAGCGCTTCAGCCGGATGCGTGCCTCGGCGAGTTGAATGAGAGCATCCGGCGGGATGGAGGCCGGGTTTGCGGCAAGAGGCGCGAGTTGAGCCTCGGCTTTCGCAAAGTCGCCTTCTCGGAAGTAGGAGTCTGCAAGCCAGAGCACGATTTCGGCGGGCAGGTTGCCTGCGGTGTATTTCGCCGATTCGCGCACCACGGCCGGGCGGTCCTGGGCATAGTAGTGGGCGAGAATGATGCGGAGCGTGGCGCGGTCGCCGTATTGGGCGGCATCGAGCTGGCGGGCGGCCTCGAGCTTGGGCACTGCGGCCGTGTGGTCTTTCTGCTCGAACGCCGCCCATCCCAGCCAGAAGTTCGCCTGGGCGGCGGCTCCGGTTTTCGGGAACTTTTCCAGCAGTTCCGAAAACCCCTTCGTCATCGCATCGAAATCCTTCTGCTGCCCCGCAATCAGAGAGCGCTGGAGCAGGGAAAGCTCGTGCTCGGGTGTGCCGGGATACTTCGTCGATACCGTCTGGAAATCCTCCAGTGCGCCCGCAAGGTCTTTCGCTTCCTGCCGCGCCAATCCGCGACGCGCCAAGGCGCTGGCTGCGAGGGCGTGGGCGGGGTAGCGCTCGAGAAAGATCGTGTAGGCCGTCGCGGCTTCCGCGGGATGTCCGGCAGCCGCTTTGCACCATCCGAGTTTGTAGAGGATATCCGCCTGAACCGACGCATCGAGATGGGGTGAGTCTGCCAGAGCGGTGTATGCCGCGCCGGCTTCCTCGAACTTCCTCTCCTTGTAGAGCATCTCTGCCTTCAAAAGCGTCGCCTGAGCCCGGGCCTTCTCGTCGGTCGATTGCGCAAGAAAGGTGTCGATCTCCGCAAGGAGGTTCTTGTCGTTGAGGGCGTAAAGGCTTGCGAGTCGCTGCAAGCGGGCATCTGCTGCGGGGGCTGCGTCAGGATACTCGGCGATCAACCGGTCGTAAGTACGGCGCGCTTCCAGGTTGTTACCGAGTTGGCGCTGCGAGGCCGCGAGAATCTGGAGGGCTTCGGCCCGCGATCCTGCAGGCATTTTGTCGATCGCTTCGGCGCCCATTGCAGCAACCCCTTTGTGGTCGCCGCCCTGATAACGAAGGCGCATTTCCCCGATGAGTATGAGAGGAAGCCATTCCTCGGCTCCGGGGCCTTTCCGTGCGAGTTCGAACAACGCCAGAGCCTTGGTACGATCGCCTGCCTCGGCCGCGAGCGATGCGGCTTTCACGGCCGCCTCGGTCGCGTTGCCGCCCTCTCCGCGCGCGATCTCCTCGAAGGCCGCAAGTGCTTCCTCTTTGCGGCCTTCACGGAGACTGATCTCCGCGAGCGCAAACCGCGCATGGTCACGATAGGGGTTCTTGCCCTCCGCCTCAGCGACCTCGCGGTAGGCTGCCACCGCCTCGGAATTCCGCTTGAGGTAATCCAGCGACCGTGCGGCGAAATACCGGGCGGTGAGGCGCACTTCGGGATCCTTCGCTTCGCGGGCCGCCGTGCCGAACTGGAGCACCGCCGCATCGTAGATTCTTTCGGCAAACAATACCTCGCCGAGGCGGTAGGCGCCTGCTCCCGCGAATTCCCCGGAGGTGAACTCAAAGACCAGTTTCTCGTAGCCGGCCCGGGCCGCGGCGCCGTTTCCAAGATTACGATGGCACTCGGCCAGGCGGAAGAGGGCGGCATCCCGTCCCTCGCGTACATTCCCGATGAGGAAGCGCTCATACTCCGGGATCGCCATGTCGTAGATTTTCCGCGCGTAGAGACTGTTGGCGAGTTCCAGTGCCGCGCGGGCGGGGTCCGACGGAGCCTGCGGGGCGATGCGGATGCTGCCCGCCTCATCCGGCTGCGGAGGAGGGGGAGCGGCGGGTGTCGTTTCGGGAATGGCCGGTGTCGCGACGGGCTGCGGGTCCTCCGCGGCGCGGTTTGTCGGCCGGAACGGGGCCATTCCGGGTTCTGGAGCCAGATCTCTCGCAGGCAACGCCGGGCGCACTTCGGGCGTCGGTGTGGGCACGGCCGCCTCGGCGGGGCGGACCCTCTGGACCCAGTCCGGGTTGTCGTAGTTTTCGAGAGAAACATTCGCGGGGAGAGCCCGGCGCACCTCGGGTTCGGAGGGGGGCGGGGTTTGTCCCTGGGCGCTAGCCGCGACCAGCACGACGAACGGAAGGCGCTTCATTCCGGCCGGCTCGTGGCGAAAGCCACGTTCCATATGTTCGCGGCGCGGCAGATGTCGAGCGCGTCCACGATGAATTTGTAGTCCACGTTTTCATCCCCGCGGAGAACGACAGCCTGGTCGGGATAGAGTGATGCGATTCGGGCAAGAGCCTCCTTGAGGGCATCGGGAGTGAAGGTCCGCCGGTTCATCACGATGGTTCCGTCTGCCTTCACATTGAGGATAACCTCGCCGACCGACCTGCGCGTTTCCTTGCCCTCGCGGGCAGTCGGAACCTTCACGTCGAGCTCCGTCTCGTAGCGGGCGAAATTCCAAGTCACGAGGAAGAAGATGAGCAGGAGGAACACGATGTCCACCATCGGCGCGATCTGGAAGCCCGGGGCTTCCGGCTGCACGCGGCCGCGGAAGTTCATCGCTCGTCGCCGCGTCCGCTCTGGTTCGCGGCCAAGAGGGCCATCAACTGCGTGGAAGCCGCCTCAAGATCGGAGATCAAGGATTGGACCCTGCCGCGGAAGAACGAATAGGCGGCCATGGCCGGAATACCCACCAAGAGGCCCGCCGCCGTGGTCACGAGGGCCTCGGCGACGCCTTCGGCGAGCATCATCGGGCGTGTTGCCGCGATGTCGCTCGCAACGACGGAGAAGGATTTGATCATTCCCAGAACAGTGCCGAACAGCCCGAGCATCGGTGCGATCGAGCCGATATCGGCGAGATACGTGATGCGCTGGTTGAGCGAGCTTGCGATACGTGTGCCCTCGGCCGTGGCGACATCGCGGGCCTCCGCAATCGTCGCCCGGGGATTCTGGGTCACAAAATCCAGCGTGCGCTGCACGACCCGCGCGACCGCCTCGTTGTGCCGGTTGGAAATCGCGAGCAGACCCAGATAATCGCGTTTCCGCAGCAGGGCGTCCGCCGTTTGCATGTAGCGCGCCGTCACGATCGTCCCCCGTCGCAGGCTGATGAGGTAAACAAGGATCAACATCACCCCGATCACGGAGAGCGCCCCGATGGGGATCATCACCGGGCCGCCGGAGACGAGCACCTGCCAGAGGTTCACGGCCGGATCGCCCGCTGCAGCGCCTTCCGCGGCCAGTGCGGGAGCAGAGGTGGCGGCGGCCGCAAGCGCGGAGGTTATGAGACGCATAAATGTGCTGGGAGAATACCGCGGCCCCGCGCCGATGCAAGAGGGGGTTGAGAGCGGGGCGGACTGCTCAGCGCGAAGCCGTCCCCGGCGTGCCGGCGGCCACGGGTCCGCGATCCATAGCGATCAGCTCAGAAACCGTGACGAATTTGTAGCCCTTGGCCAGGAGGGCGTCGAGCGTGCCGGGCATCGCATTGACCGTGCTGGCGTGGATGTCGTGGGCGAGGATGATCGAGCCCGGCTTCGCCTTCGTCACGATCTCCTCGGTCACACGCGCCGAGTTCCGGAATTTCCAGTCCAAAGGATCCACATCCCACAGGATCACCTTTTGCCCGAACTCCTCGTTGAGGCGGCGATTGAGCGCGGCATTGGTTGCGCCATAGGGGGGACGCATCACGACCGGCTGAGGTGCTCCCGCGGCCACGATCGCGGCGTCTGTCTTGCGCATCTGTTCCGCGACACCGGCGGCGCTCAGCTTGGAAAGGGCGGGATGGTTCCACGAATGGTTCGCGACCTCGTGACCCTCGGCGACCATGCGCCGGATCAAATCCGGATACTGCACAACGTTCTGGCCGATCACGAAGAACGTGGCCTTGATCCCCCTTTCCTTGAGCATGTCGAGCAAACGGTCGGTCTGACCGGGCTTCGGTCCATCATCGAAGGTCATCGCCACATAAGGTCCGTCGACCGTGCAGGAATTGTAGGACAGGCGGGGCGCGGCGGCGGGAGCCGGGGCGGGAGCGGCTGCGGGTGTCGAATCTCCGGTGGCCGGATGCACCGGAGGAGCCGTCTCTGTCGGCGCGGTGACAACTTGGGGGGAGCCTGTGGCTTGGCAGGCCACGAACGCTGGACTGGCGGCGAGGAGAACGGCGATCATCCGGACGGCGAGATTCATTGGGTGCGAGGTCTGCGACACCTATCGCACAAACCGTTCCAAAATCACACGCAGATTTTCCAGCGTCTCCGGCGGCCACTGGTCTCTCGGTGTCAGCACGGCGGGATCCAACGCTCGGTGTTCCGGCCAGTCAGGTTCCCTCGGGATGCGCTTGACCGCTTCGGCGACAATCTCCTTGGCCGCCAGGACGTTCGCCGCGAGATGCGAAGCCACGGCATCTGCCGTGACCCCCGCTTCCTCAGTCTTCCAACAATCGTAATCCGTCACCATGGCCAGCGTCGCCAGCGCGATCTCCGCCTCGCGTGCGAGCTTGGCCTCCGGCAGATTCGTCATCCCGATGATGTCAAATCCCAGCTGCCGGTAGGCATGCGATTCCGCGCGTGTCGAAAATGCCGGACCGTCCATGCACACGTAGGTACCGCCATCGTGCGCGGTCCGACCGGTCGCCCGGCACGCCTCGCCCAGCACGGCGCGGAGCCCTTGGCTGATGGGATCCCCGAAGCCGACGTGCGCCACGATGCCACGACCGAAAAACGTGTGCTCCTCACGACGGCTCGTGCGGTCATAGAATTGGTCCGGCAGGACGATGTCCCTCGGCCGGTGGCGCTCCTGCAAGCTCCCCACAGCCGTCACGGCGATGATCCACCTCACGCCCAGCGAGCGCAGTGCCCAGATGTTCGCACGGTGGTTGATTTCGTGCGGTGCGATGCGATGCCCTCTCGCATGCCGGGGAAGAAAAAAAACCTCCCGACCATGAAGCATGCCGGCCATCAGGAGGTCCGAGGGATCGCCGAAGGGCGTTTGCACGCGAAGTTCGCGCAGGCTCTCCAGGCCTTCGATGGCGTACAGGCCGCTGCCTCCGATGATACCGATGGCCGGACTCACCGGCGCGCCTTTGCCAACTTCGCTGTGAGACCGCCCCCCTCGCCGCCGAGGTCGGTTTTTCCGAGGAGCGACAGAAACTCCCGCAACGCCGGCGTGCCGGCGGAAGATTTCTTCACAAGCGTGCCGAGCGGGCGCCACATGTCGGGCTCGGCGAGTTCGATGCTTGCCAACTGGCCCGTCTCGACCTCCGAGCGCACAGAGGTCCGTGGCACGATCGAAATGGCGCTTTCGATCTCCACGGCCCGCTTCACCGTCTCGATATTGTCGAACTCGAACGCCACCCGCACCCGCGCACCCGACTGGCGGAGCTGACGGTCCACCTCGCGGCGGGTCGGAAGATCCGGCTCGAACGCGATGAATTTCTCGCTGTTCAACTCCGAGAGGCTGATCTTTCTTTTTGCAGCAAGCGGATGATGCGGAGCACAGATCACCACAAGACGGTCTTTCCAGAAAACGGAGGCCGTGATGCCGCGGCGGGAGGTCGGATACGCCACGAGCCCGACATCCGCGCGGTTTTCCTGGACGGCTGCGTAAACCTGCGCCGAGCGGCGGTAGTCGACCCGCACATCCACCAGCGGGAATTCGCGCCGGAAACGCTTCAAATACGGCGGAAGCTCGTGGAGTCCGATGCTGAAGATTGTCGCAAGACGGAGCTCGCCGGAAATGACCTCCTGCAGTTTCTGCATGCGCGTGCCAAGATCCTCGTAAGCGCCGATGATTTCGCGGCTCGAAGCCAGAAACGCCTGACCCTCCGGCGTCAGGCAGAACGTCCGGCGCCCACGGTCGATCAGGCGCACGCGGAACTGGTCCTCGATCGAACGCACTTGCTGGCTCACGGCGCTTTGGGTGATGCCATTGCGTTCCGCGGCCTTGGAGAAACTCTCCGTGTCCGCAAGATCGCAGAAGACTTTGAAGGTTTGGATTTGCATTTGAAACTCCGAAGATAAGAATAGCTAATAACCCATGCGGAGGTCAAAACAGATTTTCTAATGAGCGAGATCGAGCGCCAGCTTCACAGCGTCCGGGAACGCGTGGCGGAAGCCGCACGCCGGTCCGGTCGGGACCCCGCCAGCATCCGCCTCGTGGCCGTTTCGAAGACCCACCCGGCGGATTCCGTGCGCGAGGCATTCGATGCGGGCCACCGGGTTTTCGGCGAGAGCCGGGTTCAAGAGGCGCTCGCCAAGATCCCCCTCCTGCCGTCCGCCGCCGAGTGGCATTTCATAGGGCACCTCCAGTCGAACAAAATCCGCAAAGCCTTGCCGTGCTTTTCCCTGTTTCACGGCGTCGATGATGTCGATCTCGCGAGGCAGATCGACCGCATCGCCGCGGAGCTCGGGCTCTTCCCGAAGATCCTGCTCGAAGTGAATGTCTCCGGCGAGGCCTCGAAGTTCGGCCTGGCACCGGATGCGGTCCGAAGCGTCCTTGACGAAATTCTGGTCCTTCCCCGCGTGCAACTCTGCGGCCTCATGACGATGGCCCCGCCTGTCGAGAAGCCGGAGGACGCCCGTCCGTTCTTTGCCAGCCTTCGCACGCTGCGCGACGATCTCGAACGCGCCGGCGGCGTGCCCCTGCCCGAACTGTCCATGGGGATGAGCGGCGACTACGAGGCCGGGATCGCCGAGGGCGCCACGCTTGTCCGCGTCGGCAGCGCCATCTTCGGCGCCCGTCCGAAACCCGCGTAACAGAGGCTGCTCCGCATAAGGAAAAATTGTTTTCTTGCCAAGAATGCAGTCACTTATTAGAACAACTAATATACCAACATGAACCCCGTCGTCTTCAACAACACCGTCCTGCGCGATGGACATCAGTCCATGGCGGCCACCCGAATGAAAACGAGCCAGATGCTCCCGGCTGCGCCGATTCTCGACTCGATGGGTTTCGGGATGCTGGAGACCTGGGGCGGGGCGACGATCGATTCCTGCGTGCGGTTTTTGGGGGAACAGCCCTTCGACCGCATCCGCGCCATCGCGAAAGTCGCTCCGAAGACTCCGCAGGGCATGCTGCTGCGCGGGCAGAATATCGTTCAATACAAATGCTTCCCGGACGATGTGGTGGAGCTTTTCGTGAAATGTACCGCGGAAGCCGGCATGGAGGTGTTCCGGGTGTTCGACGGTTTGAATGATCCGCGGAACCTTGCTCCGGCCATTGCTGCAGTCCGCAAGGCAGGGAAAACCGCCCGTGGCGAGATTTGCTACACGACCAGTCCGGTCCACACGATCGAGTCGTTTGTCCAGTTTTCCGGTGTCCTGAAAGATCTGGGCTGCACGCAGATCGGCATCAAGGACATGGCGGGAGTGATTACTCCGAGGATCGCCGCCGAGCTGGTGGCCGGGATCAAGAAGCTCACCGGACTTCCCGTGACGCTGCACAGTCACGACACGGCCGGACTCGCAGCCCCTTCGTACATGGCGGCTGTCGATGCCGGTGTGGATGCGATCGAGACGTCGATCGCTCCCTTCGCCAATGGCACCTCGCAGCCCGACACCCTGCGCATGCTGGCTTTGCTGGATCGCAACCCGCGCCAGCCCGAGATCGACCGGAAGAAGCTCGCCGAGTTGCGTGATTATTTCACCGGAGTTTACAAGGAACTCGGGGCCTTCACCTCGACGGCGAACGAAGTCGTGGACGTGGACACGCTCGTTTACCAGGTTCCGGGCGGCATGCTTTCGAACTTCCGCGTGCAGTTGAAAGATCTGAAAATGGCCGACCGCATCGACGAGGTGCTGGCCGAGATCCCGCGTGTCCGCGAGGCCCTCGGCTGGGCTCCGCTGGTGACGCCGATTTCGCAGATCGTCGGCACCCAGGCGATGCTCAACGTGAAGTTCGGGCGCTGGAAAAATTTCTCTCCTGCCGCGATGGATATCGCCCTCGGCTTCTACGGCAAGACGCCCGGCACGGTGGATCCCGAAGTCCTCGCACTCGCCGAGAAAAACACCGGCAAGAGCCCGCTCGCCGCGCGCCCTGCCGATGGTCTCAAGCCCCAGGTCGAGGAATTCCGGAAGCAACTCGCCGACAAAGGGCTGCCCACCACGGACGAGGCGGTTGTTCTCTTTGCCATGTTCCCGATGGAATACGAGAAGCTGATCAAACAGCCCGATTCCTACGTCCAACCCGCACCGCCGAAGGCCTCCTCCGGCGCGCCGCATGAACCTACCGGACGCCACCAGCGTCTCCGGATCACCGTGGCCGGCAAGACCGCCGACGCCCTCGTTGAAGAATTGTCCTGATCCCGCCATGAGTCTCTCGCTCGAAGAATTCGCAGCCGCCACCTATGAAGAGTGGAGGAAAGCCGCCGAGGAATCCCTCAAAGGCGCTCCGTTCGACAAAAAACTGATCACCCGCACGCCGGAAGGCATCGCGCTCCAGCCAATCTACCGCAAGGAAGATCTCGAGGCGCTCCAACTGCCCGAATCCTGGCCCGGTCTCGCGCCGTTCGTGCGGGGCACGAAGGCTTCGGGTTTCAAACGGGAGCCATGGTTGGTCGCTCAGGAGATTCCCTACGGATGCCCGTCGCGTTTCAACGAGGCCCTCAAGAGCGATCTCATGCGGGGCCAGAATGCGGTCTTTGTTCTTGTGGATACCGCGACCAAGCGCGGGATCGATCCGGACGCCGGCAAGCCGGGCGACGTCGCGCTTTGCGGGCTGACGCTGGCTGCGCGGGAGGATGCCGCCAAGGCATTTGACGGGATCGATCTCGTGGCCTGTCCGGTTCTCATCCAAGCCGGAGCGAATGGACTCCCCCTCGCGGGGCTTTTCGCTTCGCTGGCCGGGGACCGCGGGTTCGCAGGGGCCGTCATTGCCGATCCGCTTACCGAGTGGGCTGTCTCGGGCAAGCTTCCGCTGCCGCTGGATGTCGCTTTGGCGGAACTCGCCACGCTCACCAAGTGGGGCGCCGCCAAAGGCGTGCGCACGGTCGGTATTCAGGCGGGTGCCTGGGCGGACGCGGGTGGCAACGCCGTCGAGGAACTCGCCTTCGGCCTCGCGACAGGGGCTGCCTACTTCCGGACCCTCGGTGCCGCAGGGCTCGATGCCGACACCGTGGCCCGGCAGAGCCTCATGGTTCTCTCCATTGGATCGAACTTCTTCATGGAAATCGCGAAATTCCGCGCGGCTCGTCTCCTCTGGGCGAAAATGACCGAAGCCTTCGGGGCTGCGCCGATCCCGCTCTTTGTCCATGCGCGTTCCGGCCTCTTCAACAAATCCGTTCTCGATCCGCATACAAACATGCTCCGCGCCACCTCCGAGGCGTTCGCCGCGGCAGTCGGCGGGGTGGACAGCCTGCACGTCCCGGCATTCGATGAACCCGCGCGGCAGCCGGATGAGTTCTCGCGCCGGATCGCGCGGAACGTGCATGCGATCCTTGCCGAGGAATGCAATCTCTCCGAGGTCGCCGATGCGGCCGGTGGATCGTGGTTTGTCGAGTCCGTCACAAACGAACTCGCCGCCAAGGCGTGGGCGCTCTTTCAGGAGGTCGAGAAACTCGGCGGAATGGCCGCCGCGCTCGTGGCCGGATTCCCGCAGCAGACGGTCGCGAAAACAGCCGCGGCCCGCACGGATGCCGTCGGCAAGCGCCGCGACGGACTCATCGGCGTGAACCTCTTCCCGAATGTCGCCGAGAAACCCCTCGACCACGGGGAATTTGATGCGGTGAAGGCGCAATCCGAACGCGGTGCCCGCATCGCGGCGCTGCGCAAGGGCCTCGCCGCTGTCGAACCAACTGTCGAGGCCGTCGCCGCCGCCTTCTCCTCGGGGGCCACGCTCGGTGAAGTGACGAAGGCGCTCCCGCGTTCGGGAGCCTCCGCAAAAGAAATCGAGCGCCTGCCGATCGTGCGCGCTGCGGCGGGATTCGAGTCCCTCCGCGCGGCCGCCCGCAAGGCGCCGCCGAAGGTCTGGCTCGCGAAATTCGGCCCTCCCAAGCAGTCCAAGGCCCGCGCGGATTTCTCCGCCGGTTTCTTTGCTGCGGGCGGTTACCTCTGCAAGCAGGCGGCCGCCGGTGCAAAGTCCGTGGAAGAGGCTCTCGATCAAGCCGTCGAGGCCGCCGCCCCGGTGGTTGTCGTCTGCTCAACGGACGACACGTATCCCGAGATCGTGCCGGCCTTTGTTCCGGCCCTCAAAGCCAAGCTGCCGGGTGTGAAGGTCATCCTTGCCGGCTACCCGGCCGATCAGATCGAGGCGCACAAAACCTCAGGCATCGACGAGTTCATCCACGTGAAGACGGACTGCCTCGCGTTCCTCAGAAAACTCCACGCCGAACTCGGCCTCTTGTAACCGCCTGCATTTACCGACACCATGAAGAATCCCGATTTCACCACGCTCGCGTTCGATTCCGCCCCCGCCGCCTCGCAGGCCGATTGGGCGGGAGCCTTCCAAGCCGAGACCGGACGTTCCCCGGGCGATATGCTTTGGACGACGAACGAGGGCATCAAGGTCAAGCCCGCCTACGGTCCCGCCGACCTCGCCGATTGCAAACACCTCGACTACACCGCCGGTGTCGCGCCGTTCCTGCGCGGACCCTACGCGACGATGTATGTGCAGCGGCCTTGGACCGTGCGTCAATATGCCGGCTTTTCGACGGCCGAGGAATCGAACGCCTTCTACAAACGCAACATCGCAGCCGGTCAACAGGGGCTCTCGGTCGCCTTCGACCTCGCCACGCACCGCGGCTACGACTCCGACCACCCGCGTGTGATCGGGGACGTCGGCAAAGCCGGTGTCGCGATCGACTCGATCCTCGACATGAAGATCCTGTTCGGCGGCATTCCGTTGGATCGGATCAGCGTTTCGATGACGATGAACGGCGCGGTGCTCCCGGTGCTTGCTTTCTACATTGTCACCGCTCTCGAGCAGGGTGCGACCCTTGAGCAGTTGGCGGGCACCATCCAGAACGACATCCTCAAGGAGTTCATGGTGCGGAATACCTACATTTATCCGCCCGAGCCTTCGATGCGCATCATCGCCGATATCTTCGAGTTCACCTCGCAGAAGATGCCGAAGTTCAATTCGATCTCGATCTCCGGCTACCACATGCAGGAAGCCGGAGCCACCGCCGACCTTGAGATGGGCTACACGCTGGCGGATGGATTGGAGTATCTCCGCACCGGCACGGCGGCCGGACTCGACATCGACGCCTTCGCGCCCCGCCTGTCGTTCTTCTGGGCGCAGGGAAAAAACTTCTTCATGGAAGTCGCCAAGATGCGCGCCGCCCGCGTCCTTTGGGCGAAGATCGTGAAGGGTTTCAACCCGAAAAACCCGAAGTCCATGGCCCTGCGCACACACTCGCAGACCTCGGGTTGGTCGCTGACCGAGCAGGATCCCTTCAACAACGTCACCCGCACCTGCATCGAAGCGATGGCTGCCGCACTCGGCCACACTCAGAGCCTGCACACGAATGCCCTCGACGAGGCGATCGCGCTGCCGACGGACTTCTCCGCCCGCATCGCGCGGAACACCCAGCTCTTCCTCCAAAACGAGACCGGCATCTGCGCCGTCGTCGATCCGTGGGGCGGAAGCTACTACGTCGAGGCCCTCACGAAGGAACTTCTCGAACTCGGTTGGGCCCATATCCAGGAGGTCGAAGCTCTCGGAGGTATGTCGAAGGCGATCGAAACCGGACTCCCGAAAATGCGTATTGAGGAAGCCGCAGCGCGCCGTCAGGCGAAGATCGACTCCGGCCTCGAGACAATCGTTGGGGTCAACAAATACCGCCTCGAAAAAGAAGACCCGCTCGACATTCTGGAGGTCGACAACACCGCCGTCCGCCTCTCGCAGATCGAGCGCCTCAAAAAACTCCGCGCCGAGCGCGACGAAGCCGCCGTGCGCCGATCCCTCGAGGCCATCACCGCCGCCGCCGCCGACAAGAAGAACGGCAACCTCCTCGCTCTTGCCGTTGAGGCCGCGAGTGCCCGCGCGACCCTCGGGGAAATCAGCGACGCTGTGGAAAAAGTCGCCGGACGCTACCAGGCCGTGATCCGCTCGATCAGCGGCGTGTACGCTTCCGCCTACGGAGCTATGGACGAAATCAAAGAAGTGCGCCAGATGGCCGAGGACTTCGAAAAACGCGAAGGCCGCCGCCCGCGCATCCTCATCGCGAAAATGGGACAGGACGGACACGACCGCGGAGCCAAAGTTGTGGCCACAGGCTATGCCGACCTCGGCTTCGATGTGGACATCGGCCCTCTTTTCCAAACACCGGAAGAGAGCGCCAAGCAAGCCGTCGAGAACGACGTCCATGTCGTCGCCATGAGCAGCCTGGCGGCCGGACACAAAACCCTCCTCCCCGCACTCATCGCCGAACTCAAGCGCCTCGGCCGCGAAGACATCCTCGTCGTCGCCGGCGGTGTCATCCCCGCGCAGGACTATGCCTTCCTCCGCGAAAACGGCGCCGTCGCCATTTTCGGCCCGGGCACCAAAATCCCCGAGTCCGCCAAGGAGTTGCTGGAGATTCTCAACAACCGCGGCTGACCACGGAGGTCACAGAGGACACAGAAAGGAACGCAGGGCGGGCGTCAGCGGAAAGAGAGGCGGTGCGGACTCCTGCGGGGGCGTTTTCGATTCCATCGGCCCAAGCAGCACTACGCCCCCATCAGCAGGAGGCGTGACGGAGCGGTTCATCGGAGTTGAGCTAGGGGTTGGCGTTCGTCGCAACACGCGCCAGCGGCTCGGCGTTGCTTGGCTATTTGCGTCGGAGTTTAAGGAGGATTCCGCCTGCAACGGCTAAGAGAAGGATTAAGCCGACAATCCACGGCCAAGGCGCGGATTTCGAAGGCTCAGCTTCAACAGCAACCGATGATCTTGAATCGGATGATTCCAGAGGTGGTGTTGATTCGTCTACACTCACAACTGAACTCGTAGGCGGAGGAATGGGTCGCACAGAACTTTGTGGAACCGATGGTGGAGACATCAGTATGGTTTTAGCAATGGTAGCTTCGGCACATTCAATTAGCCGTTCAGCGAGACGTTCGCCGCCTTCCGTGATCAGGCGATGATACGCTTCCGTTTCCGGAACAACATTCAAAGGCTCCTCTCCCGGAATCGTGATTTTAATAAGCAAGTCTTTGCTCTGCCTTGGCAAGGCAGCAAAAATTATTCGTTCACTTCCGCCCGGCCCACCAGCTAAAAATGTATACCCATAAGCACCCTCACGAAAATCTAATTTACGCATCAGTTCATTAGCTTCAGGATAAACTTGGGCTGATCGCAAGGACGCGATGATTTCCTCTTCCAACTGTTTTGAAAGGATTACTCCCTTAGTCGAGACGGCAACAGTCATGGGAGCAAAGGTCCTGTCACTCGAATCAATTCTGTAGGCAGACAAAACATTTTCTCCGTATTGATTCTGCCACTCTTGAGTTAGATCACTAATAGCCAGTTTATTTGTAGGATATTCCAAGACTGATGCCACGCGAGATAAGTCCACGATCTCACCAACCGCTTGGGGCAATAAGTATCCGAGCACTAAAGACGAGACTACAAGAAAGGAAAAGCGGTTCGCTTTCATGAACTTGTGTAGTTGCAATTCCAATTCTTCCATCCCGAATTGAACTCAAGCCGTGTGAAAAACACCTTACCCGCGTTTGCCTCTGGAGCTTTCGCGAGAGTTGCATGTCCTGCCTGAACGCCAGCCGCATTGCGGAACAGTTCGTTGCTACGGTTAAACTGGAAGTCGTAAAGATCATCGAAGCTTCCGATCAATTCGACACTGCCCGCGGTGATAGAATTAGGCCCTGTTTTTTTGTAGCTGAATCGAATTGTTCCACCAATATCCACCTTGCCGAATGCCGAGCCAAGCCTGTTGATAAAACCCGATTCCGTCACAATCAGATCTTTCGATTCGTTGAAAGTGTAGGGGGAACTCAGTTGCCAGCAAAGCAATGCAGGTGGAGTTCTGCTTCAAGAAAGCATGTGCGCGTCCCCGTGATTGTGTGCGCTCCCTTTGGAAGTCG